>CATOIK010000001.1 GCA_951800645.1 uncultured Eubacteriales bacterium
GCCGTCATAATTAATATACATGAAAATGACGGAAAAATAAATGTATGCATTAACTTGTTTCATTTATGGTGGTGCTAAGAACCGAAGCATGGAAGTTCATAGGAAAGTTCGCCCTATGAAACAAAAATGTTCCGCGGGATGCGCACTTCGCGCTTAAGGAAAATGTCTGCTGACGCAGACGCGCTCCGGCGCGAGAGTCCGGTGAACCGGACTCTTTTTTAAAGAACCTGGGAAAAGTTGATGTTTTGTTCCAGATCTGTATCTACGCTTTGGGAAGTTCTTTGGCTTGAAAAATAAATTTTATAGGTGTCAAGAAAAAATACTTGACACCCATCCGTCTTTCGTGTATGATAACCAAGGTGATGTTATGGAAAGCATTGTAAAACAGAGTCTCCTGTATGATTTTTACGGGGAGCTTCTGACAGAACACCAGCGGAATGTATATGAGGATGTGGTGTTTAATGACATGTCTCTGGCGGAGATTGCTGAAGAACAGGGAATCAGCCGGCAGGGAGTTCACGACCTGATTAAGCGTTGTGACAAGATACTAAGCGGATATGAGGACAAGCTCCACCTGGTAAGCAAGTTTCAGCAGACCAGATGTATGGTGGAGGAGATTCAGAAACGGACCAGGCAGTTTAAAGAGACGCAGGAAGCAGATCTGATTGCCCAGATTGAACAGATTTCCAATGACATCCTGGAGCTGTGACCGTACAGGGAAAACAGCGCCAAGTAGGAGGATGATATATGGCTTTTGAAAGCTTATCCGAGAAGTTGCAGAATGTATTTAAGGGGCTTCGCGGCAAGGGGCGTCTGACTGAGGCAGATGTAAAAGCTGCCCTTAAGGAAGTTAAGATGGCGCTTCTGGAAGCCGATGTCAGTTTCAAAGTAGTAAAACAGTTTATCAGTTCCGTACAGGAGCGGGCCGTAGGCGAGGAAGTCTTAGGTTCCCTGCAGCCAGGACAGATGGTTATCAAAATCGTAAATGAAGAAATGATTCGTCTGATGGGCTCTGAAACCACGGAAATTGCCATAAAGCCAGGCAGCGAGATTACTGTCATTATGATGGCAGGTCTTCAGGGCGCAGGTAAAACCACCACAACAGCCAAGATTGCAGGAAAATTAAAGGCAAAGGGCAAGAAGCCCTTGCTGGTAGCCTGTGATGTTTATCGTCCGGCTGCTATCCAGCAGCTTCAGATTAACGGTGAGAAACAGGGCGTTCCGGTATTTGCCATGGGTGAAAACCAGAATCCGGTGAATATCGCCAGGGCGGCTGTGGAGCATGCCTCTAAAAATGGTTTTCAGGTGGTTATCCTGGATACGGCAGGCCGTCTCCATGTGGATGAGAGCATGATGGAGGAACTGGTAAATATCAAGGAAGCGGTGCATGTAGACCAGACCATTCTGGTGGTAGACGCTATGACCGGTCAGGACGCAGTCAATGTAGCTTCCAATTTCCAGGAAAAAGTCGGTATTGACGGGGTCATCTTAACCAAGTTAGACGGTGACACCAGAGGCGGCGCAGCCCTTTCCATCCGGGCCGTGACCGGAAAGCCGATTTTATATATCGGTATGGGAGAAAAGCTTTCGGATTTGGAGCAGTTCTATCCGGACCGAATGGCTTCCCGAATTTTGGGTATGGGAGATATTCTTACCCTGATTGAGAAGGCAGAGCTTGAAATGGACGAGGAAAAGGCCAGGGAAATGAGCCAAAAGCTGCGGAAAGCAGAGTTTGACTTCAATGATTTTCTGGACCAGATGCGTCAGATCAAGAAGATGGGCGGCTTGGGGAGCATCTTAAACATGATGCCTGGCATGGGACAGATGAAAGGCGGAATTCCGGAGATAGATGAAAAGTCTATGGACCGTGTGGAGGCCATCATCCTTTCCATGACGCAGGAAGAACGGGCCAATCCTGGAATTTTAAATCCCTCCAGAAAGCAGCGGATCGCCAAAGGCGCCGGTGTGGACATCAGTGAGGTAAACCGGATTGTGAAGCAGTTTGATCAGATGAAAAAGATGATGAAGCAGCTTCCCGGCATGATGGGCGGCAAGAAAGGCCGTGGAGCTTTAGGCGGAATGTTCGGCAAGATGAAGATGCCATTCTGAGTCTGTTTTCCATTTGGTAACAATACAGATTTCTGTATTTGTTGATATTTCAGTTTAGTTTAAGGAGGTGAAACGACATGGCAGTAAAGATGAGATTAAAAAGAATGGGTGCTAAGAAAAAACCTTTCTATAGAATCGTAGTTGCAGATTCCAGATCTCCGAGAGATGGCAGATTCATCGAGGAGGTTGGTACTTATGATCCGAACCTGGAGCCCAGCGGCATCAAGTTCAACGAAGAAGTAACCAAGAAATGGTTAGCAACTGGTGCTCAGCCGACCGACCGAGTAGCAAAGCTTCTGAAAACCGCTGGCATTCAGTAATCAGAGGGGTGATGGCTATGAAGGAATTAGTTGAGGTAATTGCACGGGCATTGGTTGACAATCCTGCTGAAGTGGTTGTCACCGAGACCGAAAAAGAAGGCGGCATCTTCGTTGAACTGAAGGTGGCACCGTCTGACATGGGCAAGGTAATTGGCAAACAGGGCCGCATTGCGAAAGCAATCCGTTCTGTTGTCAAAGCGGCTGCTTCCAAAGAAGACAAAAAGGTTGTTGTAGATATTCAATAGCCAGTAAGGGCTGTCGCCGGGATTTTCCTGCGGCAGCCTTTTAAATATGAAATCGAGGTTAAAACCATGGATAATACATTGCGGGTAGGCGTGATTTCTTCCACCCATGGAGTGCGAGGGGAAGTGAAGGTGTATCCCACCACAGACGATGCAAACCGTTTTAAAAAACTGAAAACTGTGATCCTGGACAAGGGCCGGGGAGAGCAGATGACGCTGACAATAGAAAGCGTCAAGTTCTTCAAAAACATGGTCATTTTAAAGTTCAGGGAATTTAATGATATAAATGAGATTGAGAAATACAAGGGCCGGGATCTGCTGATTCACAGAGATCAGGCAGTTAAGCTGGGAAAGGACGAAAACTTTATTGTAGACCTGATTGGCCTGAAGGTGGTAACCGATGAGGGTCAGGAGTTCGGCGTTATGAAGGATGTGCTGCAGACCGGCGCCAACGATGTTTATGTTATCGAGGGACAGGACGGAAAAGAGTATCTGTTCCCTGCCATTAAACAGTGTATTCTGGATGTAGATCTGGACACCCAGGTAATGACAGTCCACATTTTAGATGGGCTTTTAGAACTGTAAGCTTGAAGCAGGAGAGAGACGGATGAATTATCATATTCTGACTTTATTTCCAGAGATGGTTTTGGACGGACTGAATACCAGCATTATTGGGCGGGCGGCTGGAAAAGGGCTGATTTCTATTGAGGCCATCAATATCCGGGATTACACCAAGGAAAAGCACGGCCATGTGGATGATGCTCCCTATGGCGGCGGCGCAGGCATGGTGATGCAGGCAGCCCCGGTTTGCGATGCTTATGCAGCTCTGTGTGATAAGCTGGGAAAGCGGCCTCGCGTCCTATACATGACGCCCCAGGGGCAGGTGTTTAACCAGAAGATTGCCCAGGAACTGGCGCAGGAAGAAGATTTGGTGTTCCTCTGCGGTCACTATGAGGGGATTGATGAGCGGGCCCTGGAGCTGATAGTGACAGATTATCTGTCTGTGGGAGATTATGTGCTGACTGGCGGAGAACTGCCGGCCATGGTGATGATCGACTGCATTTCCCGTCTGGTGCCGGGGGTACTTAATAACGATGCATCGGCGGAAATCGAGTCTTTCCATGACAATCTTTTAGAGTATCCCCAGTACACCCGGCCAGAGGTTTACGAGGGAATGCAGGTGCCGGAGGTTCTCTTGTCCGGTCATCATAAGAATATTGAAACCTGGCGGCGTCAGCAGTCCATTAAACGGACCCTGGAGCGGCGGCCAGATCTTTTGGAAGATGCAAATTTATCAAAAAAAGAGCAGCAGTATCTGGAACAATTAAGAAAAGAGCAGGAAGAAGACATGTGAGAAGCATGTCTTTTTCTCGTTCTTTGTGCTATAATCAGTTCATATTATTTTCGTGTTTTATGTTATGGCTGGGAGGTGGGCAGATGAAAATTCGGAAGTATCGGTCTTTGGACTGCAAGGAACTGACAGAACTGTTTTATCATACCGTCCATACCGTAAATGCCAGAGATTACACCAAAGAACAGTTAAATGCGTGGGCAGATGGAAAACCGGATCTGGAAAAATGGGATCAGGGGTTTGGATCCCACTACAGCCTTGTGGCAGCAGAAGGAGAATGTTTGGTTGGCTTTGGAGATATAGATGAGACCGGCTATCTGGATCATCTGTATGTCCATGCAGAGTATCAGGGGAGAGGCATTGCCACAGCAATCTGTGACAAATTGGAACAGGCAGTTTCCGGCCCGATTGAGACCCACGCCTCTATTACAGCAAGACCGTTTTTTGAAAAGCGGGGCTATCAGGTGGTTAAGGAACAGCGGGTAGAGCGGGCAGGGGTGCAGCTTACCAATTTTGTAATGATAAAGCGGGGCGGGAAGGATAAGGAGGCTGGCGTATGGAACACAAGGGAACCGTAAAAATCGAGACAGAGCGATTGCTTTTAAGAGCATTTACAGAGCAGGACAGTAAACCGGCGTTTGCAAACTGGACCAATGACAGTAAAGTGACGGAATTTTTGCGGTGGCCGGCTCATAGGGAACTGGCTGTTACAGAGAAGGTCTTAGAAGACTGGATTGAACATTACAGAGACCCGGCTTTTTATCAGTGGGCTATTGTTTTGAAGGAGCTTGGCGAACCCATTGGGTGCATTTCCGCTGTAGGAATGGATGAACAGGTTGGCATGGTTCACATTGGATATTGTATCGGAAGCAGATGGTGGAGGAAAGGCTATACAAGCGAAGCCCTTGCCGCTGTTATTTCCTTCTTCTTCCGGGAGGTGAAAGCCAGCCGCATTGAGTCCCAGCACGACCCCAATAATCCGAACTCCGGTAAGGTAATGGAAAAATGCGGTATGAAAAAAGAAGGGGTGCTGCGTAAGGCAGACTGGAATAACAAAGGGATTGTGGATGCCTGTGTGTATGGGATTTTGGCGGATGAGTATGAGGAAACAATTTTATAAATAAAACTTAGAGGTGGATTTATGCTGTCAATTTGTGGTGCTTACTGTTGTGAAGAATGCAGTCGCAAGGAAGACTGCGGCGGATGTCAGGCGGTGAACGGTCATCCTTTTGGAGGAACTTGTATTGCTGCAGAATGTATTGAGAGAGGCGGAATGGAAGGGTTTTTAGAGTTAAAAAGTAAGTTGATTTCCGAGTTTAATGCGCTTGGAGTAGAGAATCTTGAAGTCAGTGACCTTAATTTGTTAAATGGTTTTTTTGTCAATTTGGAATACTGTATGAGCAATGGACAGAAGGTAAAACTGCTGGAAGACAATAAGGTATATCTGGGTAATCAGATTGAAATACCGGGCAGCGACCTGTGTTATGGTATTGTGGCGGATGAGGCTTATCTGCTGGTATGCCGGTATGGCTGCAATGGGAGCAATTCGGAAATTATTATGTATAAGAAGCGATGTTAAATTACTGTAGGGGGAAAGCAGCGCCAATATAATTGATTATCATGAAAGGAGTGTGGCTATATGGCTTATAACGAGCTCATAAAGAACTTTGAAAAAGTCAGAGCATATATGCGTGAGTTTTATGTGTATGGTTTTAAGAGCAGAACTGAATATGATGCCAAAAGTGCACGCACCTATGATGATGAGCGTCGCCGGCTGGAGAGCTGGCTGGGAGACTATATGCGCTTCACCCAGACGCCGGAAGGAAAAAATGTCTTTTTGTCGGTAGATAGTCGTATAACCAGGAAAAATCCTTTTTATAAGGCATGGAAGGCTAAGAGTTTTACAGATGGAGACATTACCTTGCATTTTGCGATCTTTGATATTCTCCATGATCCTGAAACGAGAAAGACGCTTGCAGAATTGATCAATGAAATTGACGAACGCCTGTCCTCCACTGTAACCTTTGATGAGTCAACACTGAGAAAAAAATTAAAGGAATATGCAGAGGAAGGCATTATACAAATTGAAAAAGAAGGACGAAAAGTTCTGTATAGAAGAAGTCCTGATACAGAAATTTCTTCTTTGACAGACATCATTGACTTCTTTAGTGAGGTTGCTCCGTGCGGTGTCGTTGGCTCGTTTCTGCAGGACAGGCAGCAGGAGCACCCGGAATTGTTTTCTTTCAAGCACCACTATATCACTCAGGCAATGGATAGTGATATAATGGCTACACTGTTTGAGGCTATTCGCGGACATTATTACATCATTATTGATAACTTGGGTAAACATTCAAACGAGATTAGATCCATTCGTTTGGTTCCACTCAAGATATACATAAGTGCTCAAAATGGGAGGCAAAACCTCTTGGCATTCCATGAAAAAGCAAATCGTTTGAACTCCTATCGTCTGGACTATATATCTAAAATCCAGATTGAGGATGAAACCTGCGAGAAGTTTGATGCATTGCGTGACGCACTAAGTAAGGCAGAAGCACATATGTGGGGCGTGAATTGCAAATGGAACATCAAGCATGTAGAGCATGTAGAGTTTGAGATAAAGATCGAAGACGATGAGCAGTTTATTGTTCACCGGCTGGAGAGAGAAAAGCGCTGCGGTCGCGTTGAGAAAATCGATAAAAATCATTATCGATATATTGCAGATGTGTTTGATACGACAGAAATGTTACCTTGGATTCGCACATTCATTTCTCGCATCACAAGGCTGAACTTCTCTAACCGCACTGCAGAGAATAAGTTCAAGGTAGATATACAGGAAATGTACCGGATGTATGGAATTAGCGGAGGTGACAAGCATGATATTTAGTGAATTGTACTCTGTTTATTACCATACAGTTGCTAAGATTATTGAAGCAGCGTTTGATCCTGAAACAACAGAGAAAGATCTACAGCGTTGTATTGTGGAAGCAGCATTTTCTGAGAGTGTCTTCACAATTCTTCCGGCGCTAAAATCAGGAAAATGGCCGTTGCTTAATGAAGATCTTTCTCCGGCACTAATGCATAAGCCAACAATGCCGCTAACCAATCTTGAAAAGAGATGGTTGAAGGCAATCGCAGAAGATCCGCGTGTTAAATTGTTTGGTATAGAGTTTCCCGACCTTGACCAGGTAGATCCTATGTTCACAAGGGAAGACTATAAAATCTATGATCAATATGGTGATGGAGATCCTTTTGAAGACGAGAAATACATAAAACATTTCAGGCTGATGCTTGCTGCTATTCAGAATAATCGTCCCGTTGGAATTACCATGGTAAATCGCCATGGCAAGGAAATGCGGGTTCGTTTTTACCCAAAAGGATTCGAATATTCGGTAAAGGATGACAAGATTCGGATTATAGCAACCGGATGTAGGTTTAAGCAATTCAATCTTGGAAGAATCGTGAACTGCGATTTCTATAATGGGGATGGCTCTTGGAGACAAAAACCCCAGGTGGAACGAAGAAAAGCTCTCACTTTGCTGATAACAGATGAGCGCAATGCACTGGAAAGAGTCATGATGCACTTTGCACATTTTGAAAAGCAGGCAGAACACTTAGAAGATGGTAAGTACATCTTGCGATTGAAGTATTATGAGAATGATGAGACCGAGATTGTGATCCGTGTATTATCTTTTGGACCGTATGTCAAGGTTTTGGAGCCACAAAGCTTTGTGAATTTAATAAAAGAACGACTAATTTCTCAGAAAAGCTGTGAACTCAAGTGAGTTCGCAGCTTTTTTTCCGTGAAAAGATGGTTCTTGATTTGTATAATATGGTTGTAAGGTGCAGATGATAAACAACTGCCTCTTACGAAAGGTACTTACAGCAATCATTCAGCAATCATTCGGATAAAAGATGTACCTTGTTTACAAAGATGTATACAGCAATTAAAATTCCCTTATGGAGCGCCTCTCTTTGAGTTGGAGAGATGGTTTGCCGAAAGACTGCATCTTGAAAAGGCACCTACAGCAAGGACAAATAGCTAAGTGGTTATAGCAGGTGACTAAAAATTGCCGTTCGCGGATCCGAATCCTGCTTCAAATGGTGCCTTGTTACTAAAACGAAGGAGTAGCACAATGATTGAAATCAGAGGAAAGGTAAATACAGCTATCTGTTATGCAACAGTTGTAGAGGATGAGGCGATTGAACAGATCAGAAGAATGTGTGACCATGAGTTTACGGCTGGATCTCAGATTCGGATTATGCCTGATGTCCATGCTGGAAAGGGTTGTACGATTGGCACCACAATGACTATTACCGACAAAGTGGTTCCTAATATTGTCGGTGTTGATATTGGCTGTGGTATGTATACGGTTAAGCTTGGCAAAGTGGATATTGATTTTGAAAAGGTCGATGCTGCTGCTCATTATATTCCCAGCGGAAGAAATGTCTGGGAAGGCCGCATGGAACGCTTTGATCTGACCAACCTTCGTTGCTATAGAAACCTGAAGCAAGCCAAGCGCCTGGAAAGAAGTCTTGGAACGCTGGGTGGCGGCAACCATTTCATAGAGATAGATGTTGCCTCTGATGGAAACAAATATTTGGTTATCCATTCCGGCAGCCGTAATTTGGGCAAACAAGTTGCGGAACTTTATCAGACTTTGGCAATTAATCTGAGTGCTGGTAAAGCAGATTTTTATAAGCGTCGCGATGAGGTGATTCGTACATATAAAGAGCAAGGCCGTAGAGCCGAAATCCAGGCGGCGTTAAAGGCTATGGAAAAAGAGTGGGAAGCAAAAGAACCGGCTATTCCCGCAGATCTCTGCTATCTGTATGGTTCTTACTTGGAGGATTATCTCCATGATGTAGAGATTTGCCAACAGTTTGCCAAGCGTAGTCGTGAAAGAATGGCTGAGATTATTCTGGAACAGACCGGTATGTCTGCAATTTCTTCTTTTCACACGATTCATAATTATATTGATACGAAGGAGATGATTCTTCGTAAGGGCTCTATTGCTGCGCATGATGGGGAGCTTGTTTTGATTCCTATCAATATGCGCGATGGTAGTGTGTTGGCTCGTGGAAAAGGAAATCCGGAGTGGAATTTCTCTGCACCTCATGGTGCCGGGCGTCTGATGTCCCGTACCAAGGCGCGTGAAACGCTGGATTTGGATGCATATAAGAAGACGATGGAAGGTATCTACACCACATCGGTAAATGAGTCTACTATTGACGAAGCGCCTATGGCCTATAAGTCGCTTGAAGATATTATCGATGTGATTAGAGAGTCCGTCGATGTAATTGAGATACTAAAACCTATTTATAACTTTAAGGCGTCTGAGTGATGTAACACTCCTGCGCCGTCTGATTGGAGGAATTGAAATGTTGAATCATTTAAAAAATGAGGCGAATATCGCCTACACAGAAAACGGCGCAGTTACTAATGCAAGTACAATGTCGGATTGCTTAGATTTGTTCGCAACGATCGGCGCAATCAGAGCTGCAGATGATCAGGAAATCATTAAACGGTTTGTTCGTGCGTATACGGAGGATGCGGATATTGCAATGAAGATATTGTTCTTCGGACGCGATGTTCGTGGCGGTTTGGGTGAGCGTCGCGTATTCCGGGTCATTATCAGTTGGCTGGCTGAAAACAGGTCTGAGTCTTTGCGAAAAAACATCGAACTTATCCCTGAGTTTGGTCGCTTTGACGACTTAGTATCTTTGCTCGGCACTGCATGCGAAAAGGATGTCTTACGCACCATTCGTAAGCAATTAGAAGCTGATCTTGCTTCCGATGCAGAGGTGTCTTTGCTTGCAAAGTGGTTGCCTTCTGTAAATGCATCAAATAGTGAAACAGTTCGAAAAGGAAAATGCGTTGCTCGGTACCTTGGCATGACCGATGCGGTATACCGTAAAACCTTGGTTGAATTGAGAAAGAAGATTTGTATTATCGAGAATAATCTCCGAGAGAAGGATTATTCTTTCGACTATTCCAAGCAGCCTTCAAAGGCAATGTTTAAGTACCGGAAAGCATTTCTGCGAAATGACAGTGAGCGTTACAATGCGTTCTTGGAGGATGTTAGCAACGGTGAGAAGCAGTTGCATGCAGACACGCTTGCACCCTATGAGATCGTTCGAGCAGCTCTTAATATAAGCCGTTGCGGATTTAACGCCCATTTAAGTGCTGGAGAGAAAGCATCTCTCAATGCGTCCTGGGAGAGTCTTCCTAATTTTTGCCATGGGAGAAATGCTTTGGCAGTTGTTGATACATCTGGATCTATGTACTACTATAACAATGCACTCCCGGCTGCAGTAGCTATGTCTTTGGGATTGTATTTTGGAGAGCGCAATACCGGCATATTCCATAATCATTTTATAGAGTTTTCTGCCCGTCCTAAGCTGATTAAAATCAAAGGCAAAACATTTGCTGAGCGCCTGAAGTATTTGTGTTCTTTCAACAAAGTTGCAGATACCAATGTTGAAGCGGTTTTTAACCTGATTCTGGATGCTGCAGTGCGTAACCATGTGCCTCAAGAGGAACTTCCGGAGACTTTGTACCTGATTTCCGATATGGAATTCAATTCTTGTGTTAAAAATGCATCTCTGTCAAACTTTGAAAATGCAAAGCGTAGATTTGCAGAGCATGGATACAAATTGCCTCAGATCGTCTTCTGGAATGTGGCAAGTCGCAATAGCAACCAGCCGGTAACCAAGAATGAACAAGGTGTTGCTTTAGTTTCTGGATGTACTCCTCGTTTGTTCTCCATGGTTGCAGGCGGTGAACTGTCTCCGTACACCGTTATGATGGAGATTTTACAATCTGAGCGTTACGCAAAGATTTTGGCATAATATATGTATCACTTGGAGGGTGATGCCTGCGGGCATCCCCTTTTTTGAACTTTCTGAAAATTATTGAAATTTCAGCAAATATGAGTATAATTAAGTTATCGAGAACGAAAGACTATTTTTCTCTTTGTAAGCAGAATAGAAAACACAAAAAATTATGAAAGGAAGATGGCTATGAGTTATGATTTAATGGTTTTTGAGAGAACGAAAGCACCTACTACCAAAAAGGAATTTCTGGCATGGTATGAAAAACAATGCGAATGGAGTGAGGAACACGATTATCAAACGATCAGTGTGTCCTCTCCTGCTTTACAAAATTGGTTTATGGAAATGAAAGATACATTTCCGCCAATGAATGGCGACTATGCACCAGATGAAGATTTGATTGACAAAGATGAAAAGTTAGAAAGGTATTTGACAGATTATAGTATAGGATGTGAAGTGATATATGCGGAATTTGCTTGGTCAGTAGCGGAAGAAGCCTATGAGCTTATGCGGATATTAGCCCAAAAGCACAATGTCGGTTTTTTTGATGTAAGTGAGGATGACGGTGATATTATTTTGCCGGACGGAACTGTGTTAGAATGATGTGAGGCTGACCTTACCCTGTAGAATGGCGTATCGTATTTCATGCCAGGCAGTTTGATGGAGCGTGTTTTTTACCTATATGAATTTAATTACATGGAGGTACAGAACATGAAAAATCAATACATACAACTTATACCGGCGGATATATCCCTTGCAGAAGCTGTTGTTGATTACTATAAAAGAAACTGGGATTTCTTGAAGGCATTTGAGCCTGCGCGGAGTGAGGAGTTTTATATTGATTATCAACCTTGGATTACACTGATTTATATCACAATCTATGCAAGTCCATTGAAAGATACCTGTGCTTTCTACATTTAGACACAAATTGACAAATTGGACATTTCTAAAAGTAAAGGGATAGTTGTAAAATGATTACAGACAATGAATTACTGGAAAATCTGGACAAATTACATACAGCTGAATTAGGTGCATTACGCATAAAAAGAAATCTGTCCTTAGATTTAGGTACAAATGATGTGGTTGATTGGTGTAAAACTAAAATTAGTTCTGCCAATTCCATTATTACAAGAGCTGGAAAAAATTGGTATGTGAATATAGATAATTGTATTATAACAGTAAATAAATATAGTTATACGATTATCACAGCACATAAGGAAAAGAAATGAAATACACAATTCATATCTTTCACAATCAGGAAACCGGATGAAATATGCTTTTAAGGAATGTCGTTTCAATTATTGAGTATTTACAGGAAAGGAGTGATCCATCACATGGATATGCAGGACAAAACCATTCGCCCGGACCTGGAAGACATTGGAACCTGGGTTCGCAATCCGGTTTTTATGGATTTATGTACGGAAATCATGACGGCTTATCAATGCAAAGAGCAGATTGAATTCAGCATGTGCAGCATGGAGCGTGGGTGGAATGTGAAATTTAAAAAGGCTGGAAAGTCTCTGTGCACCATCTATCCAAGAGAAGGCTATATAACCGTTCTGGTGGTGGTTGGTAAAAAAGAAAAGGAAGCGGTGGAGGAGATGCTGCCGGGCTGTACGGAACAGTTGCGGGAAATTTATCATCAGACCAGGGAATGGAACAGTCAGCGATGGCTGATGATTGACATGGAAGATAAGGACAAGCTGTATCAGGAGGTTTTGAGGCTGATCCGGATACGCAGATGGAATGGTAAAGAAAAATTTATGAATAAGCAGGAGCTGAAAACATTGGAGTGAAAAGATGATAACAATTCGTGAAGCAGTGATAAAAGACGCAGAACGCATCTTGGAAATATACGATTATTATACAACCTGCACAGCCATTTCCTTTGAATGGAACACTCCGTCTTTGGAAGAATTTAAAGGCCGGATGGAGCGGATTTTGGAGCGTTATCCCTATCTGGTGGCGGAAAGGAACGGACGCATTGAAGGCTATGCCTATGCAGGGCCGTTTATCGGCAGAGCTGCCTATGACTGGTGCTGTGAACTGACGATTTATCTTGACCCGGACGCCAGAAAATGCGGGATGGGCAGAATGCTTTATGAAGCAATGGAAGAACGGCTGAAGAAGATGGGGGTATTAAACCTGTACGCCTGTATCGGTTATCTGGATCAGGAAGATGAGTATCTGACAAAAAACAGTGCTGATTTTCATGCTCATCTGGGCTTTGAGATAATTGGCCGGTTCCACAAATGCGGATACAAATTTTGCCGCTGGTACGATATGATCTGGATGGAAAAAATCATCGGAACCTATCATTTCAACCAGCCGGCTGTAAAGCCTTATTCAGAGATAATAAAGTATTTTTAAATAATGAACAGCAGCAGGGGTGTCTTCCCATTTTTCGGAAGATGCCCCTGTTGCCATTCACCCTATTTTCACTTTGTTCTGTCAAAAAACGGCGACTTGCCAGACACACTTAAAGGAATTCCCAGAATCTGGCAGATTTTATCTCCCATCAGCTTCATCTCCATGGCAGTGCGGCCTACAGAGAACATGATCCGGTTGTCGATGTGGTAATCGGCGGCAATGCTGACAGCGGAGCCTACGGCGATGCCTAAATCCACGGTATTGAAGAAGCAGCGGCCTCCGGCTTCTGTGGTGGCTTTGCAGTTTTCAAAGCCGCAGAACTGACAGGCCTCGTTAAGGCCGTTGACAGCGCTTACACAGCCAATCAGCACTACAGCCTGGCTGGCCCGCACATTGTTGGCGTCCCGGTGAAAAAAGCCCATGGAAAGCTCATCGGCCAGTTGATCCATTTTATCTGCCAGGGCGTCCTTTTCTTCCCCGGTAACAACCATGCTGTCAATCCGGTCAATGCCTTTGGTTTTCGGAGCGGTTCTGGCGGCAGCACACATGGCCTTGGCAGCGGACAATACGGTTTCCTGTTCTGCAATGTTGGATGTGATAATCATTCCCAATTCCTCCCTGTTTTGTTTCCTGCAAATGCTATATGTATGTGATAAAAACAAATCTATTCTTCATTATAAAGCATTCTCACAAAAAGAAAAATACTTTTCTTCGGAGAATTCTGGTATTTGAGCCGGTGTTTTTCAGCATGGCAGTTTCCATAGCGGAAAGAATTGTCCGCTGCCACAAAGGAACCATGGCGTGGAGGCTTTAGAGGACGGAAACTGCTTTTTCCTGGTTTTTCCAGCCGGAAAACACCATATAGAGAGGGAAATAAGTGAAGTGTTTTGCGCAAATCGCACAGAACACTTCTTTTTGCTTGCTTTTTTAACCAGTTTTTGTATATAATAGCATGGGATTATACTAGATATGGAGGAATATCATGGCTAAGACACAGTACAATGCAGACAGTATCACCGTGCTGGAAGGGCTGGAGGCAGTCCGCAAGCGGCCCGGAATGTATATTGGAGGCGTAGGCACCAAGGGGCTCAACCACCTGATTTATGAGATTGTGGACAATGCAGTGGACGAGCATTTGGCAGGCTTCTGTAATGAGGTCTGGGTGTCCTTGGAGGCAGACGGCTCCTGTACCGTGCGGGACAGCGGCCGTGGTATTCCTGTTGAGATGCATAAAAAAGGCGTTTCCGCAGCCCGTGTGGTACTGTCTACCCTTCACGCCGGCGGAAAATTTGATAACGACGCCTATAAGACCAGCGGCGGCCTTCACGGTGTAGGATCTTCCGTAGTAAATGCTCTGTCTGCCCGGATGGATATTAAAATCTACAAAAACGGATATATCCATCACGACGGTTACGAGCGGGGCGTGCCGGTGATTTCCTTGGAAAAAGGCCTTTTGCCTACTTTGGGACGGACGAAGGAGACCGGAACCCAGATTAACTTCCTGCCGGACGGAGAAATTTTTGAGAAGACTCGTTTTAAGGCAGACTGGCTGAAAAGCCGGCTTCATGAGACTGCTTACTTAAATCCGGGACTTACCATCTACTATGCTAACCGCCGTGCCGGCGAGGAGGAGGAAATTATCTTCCACGAGCCGGAGGGAATCGTAGCTTATGTAAAGGAGCTGAACAACGGAAAGAATTCTGTCCACGAGCCGATCTACTTTAAAAGCGAGATTGATAAAATCGAGGTGGAGGTGGCTATCCAGTTTGTAGACACCTTTGAGGAGAATATTTTAGGCTTCTGCAACAACATTTTCACCCAGGAGGGAGGCACCCACCTGGTAGGCTTTAAGACCCGGTTTACGCAGTTGATCAATACTTATGCAAAAGAGCTGGGAATCTTAAAGGAGAAAGACCCTAATTTTACCGGCGCAGATACCCGAAACGGCATGACGGCTATTGTGGCAGTAAAGCATCCTGATCCTATTTTTGAGGGCCAGACCAAGACGAAGCTGGCCAGTGCCGACGCTACCAAGGCAGTGTTCTCCATCAGCGGAGATTTTTTGCAGCACTATTTTGACCGGAACTTGGAGGTGCTGAAATCGGTTATCGCCTGTGCCGAAAAGTCTGCCAAGATTCGGAAGGCTGAGGAAAAGGCCAAAACCAACATGCTTACCAAATCCAGATTTTCCTTTGACAGCAACGGAAAGCTGGCTAACTGCGAAAGCCGGGAAGCGGAAAAATGCGAAATTTTCATTGTAGAGGGAGATTCTGCAGGCGGTTCTGCCAAAACTGCCAGAAACCGTCAGTATCAGGCCATTCTGCCAATCCGGGGAAAAATCTTAAATGTAGAGAAAGCTTCCATGGATAAGGTGCTGGCCAATGCAGAGATTAAAACCATGATCAATGCCTTTGGCTGCGGTTTTTCCGAGGGCTACGGAAATGATTTTGACATTTCCAGGCTGCGCTATCACAAGATTATTCTAATGACGGATGCGGATGTAGACGGCAGCCACATCGACACTCTGCTTTTGACTTTTTTATACCGGTTCATGCCGGAGCTGATTTACAACGGCCATGTGTTTATCGCAATGCCGCCTCTTTACAAGGTAATTCCTTCCAGAGGCCAGGAACAGTATTTATACGATGACAAGGAGCTGGAGCGGTATCGTAAGAGCCACACAGGAGATTTCCGGCTGCAGCGCTACAAAGGCCTGGGTGAGATGGACCCGGATCAGCTTTGGGAGACTACTCTGGACCCGGAACGCCGGGTATTAAAGCGGGTGGAAATCGAGGATGCCCGTATGGCCTCTGAGGTGACGGAAATGCTGATGGGCAGTGAAGTGCCGCCCCGCAGAAAGTTTATCTACGACCATGCGGACGAAGCTGAGATTGACGCATAAGAAGGAGAGGAATTATGGCTGAGAAGATACTGACAACAGAATTTTCGGAGGAAATGCAGCGCAGCTACTTAAATTATTCCATGAGCGTAATTACTGCCAGGGCCATTCCCGATGCCAGGGACGGCTTAAAGCCGGTGCAGCGCCGGGTCCTCTACGATATGAGCGAGTTAAAGCTGGGCCATGACAAGCCCCACAGGAAGTCAGCCCGTATTGTAGGCGATACCATGGGTAAATACCATCCCCATGGCGACAGCTCCATTTACGAGACTCTGGTGGTAATGTCCCAGGATTTTAAAAAGGGAATGGCTCTGGTAGACGGACACGGAAACTTTGGTTCTATTGAGGGCGATGGGGCTGCTGCCATGCGTTACACAGAGGCAAGACTTCAGAAGTTTGCAGAGGAAGTGTACTTAAAAGACCTGGACAAGACCGTCAGCTTTGTCTCCAACTACGATGAATCGGAGAAGGAGCCGGAGGTGCTTCCGGTCCGGGTGCCAAACCTTTTGATCAACGGCTCAGAGGGCATCGCCGTAGGCATGAGCACCAGCATCCCCCCTCATAATTTAGGGGAAGTAATCGATCTGGTAATGGCCTATATCGACAATCCGGACATGACTACAGCAGAGATGATGGAATATCTGCCGGGGCCGGATTTCCCTACCGGCGGCATCATCGCCAACAAAAAGGATTTGCCGGAGATTTATGAGACCGGTGTGGGAAAGATTAAGCTGCGGGGCAAGCTGGAAGTGGAGCTGGGCCGCAGAAAGGCAGACAAGGACAAGCTGATTATCAGTGAGATTCCCTACACCATGATTGGCGCCGGCATCAACAAGTTTCTGATGGATGTGGCAGACCTGGTGGAGAGCAAAAAGCTGCCGGATGTGGTGGATATTTCCAACCAGTCCAACAAAGAGGGCATCCGTATTGTTCTGGAGCTGAAAAAGGACGCTGACATTGAGAAAATCCGCAATATTTTATATAAGAAGACCAAGCTGGAGGACACCTTTGGCGTAAACATGCTGGCGATTGCCCATGGGCGGCCAGAGACCCTGAATTTAAAAGGAATACTGTCCAATTACCTGGAATTCCAGTATGAGAACGCTACCCGCAAGTATCAGGTTCTGTTAGATAAGGAACTGGAGAGAAAGGAAATCCGGGAAGGCCTGATGAAAGCCTGCGATGTCATCGACCTGATCATTGCCATTCTTCGCGGCTCTAAAAATCTGAAAGATGCAAAGGCATGCTTAATGAACGGCGACATCTCCAATATCCATTTTAAGCATCCCGGCTTTGAGGAGGACGCAAGACAGCTTCGTTTCACAGAGAAGCAGGCGGCGGCAATTCTGGAGATGCGGCTTTACAAGCTGATTGGCCTGGAGATTCTGGCGCTGGAGAAGGAGTACAGGGAGTGTCTGAAAAAGATTGCCCAGTATGAAAAAATCTTAAAAAGCCGGAAGAACATGAACCAGGTGATCAAGGAGGATCTGGCTCATATTAAGGAAGAATTCAGCCTTCCCCGCCGCACCCTGATCGAGGACGGCAAAGAAGCTGTCTATGAGGAAGCTCCCATGGAGGTGCAGGAGGTTGTCTTTGTTATGGATCGGTTTGGCTACTGCAAGGTATTAGACCGGCAGACCTATGAGCGGAACCAGGAGACAGTGGAGCAGGAATACAAGTATGTAATTCCCTGCTTAAATACAGATAAGCTCTGCATCTTTACCAATACCGGCAGTCTGCACCAGACCAAGCTGCTGGAGATTCCCGCCGGAAAGCTGCGGGACAAGGGTACGCCCATTGACAATGTAAGCAAATACGATGGAAGCAAAGAGGAAATTGTGTTCCTGACTAACTTCAGCCGTCTTACCGGCCAGATGCTTCTGTTTGCCACAAAGAAGGCAATGCTGAAGCAGGTTCCGGCAGAGGAGTTTGTCACCAACAACCGGACTGTGGCTGCTACCAAGCTGCAGGACGGCGACCGTGTAGCTGTCATCCGGGTGATTGGCGCAGAGACGGATGTGGCGCTGCAGACTACCGGAGACATGTTCCTGCGCTTTACTATGGAGGAAATTCCGGAGATGAAAAAGGCCTCAAAAGGCGTTCGGGGCATGAAATTAGGCAAGGACGAGGAGCTGGAACAGGTTTACTTTGTAAGCCAGGAGCCAGTTATCACTTACAAGAAGAAAGAGGTTCATTTAAATCGGCTGAAAATTGCAAAACGAGATGGAAAAGGCAGCAAGGTACGCCTGTAGAAATCAGGGAAATGTTCGCGGGAGAGATACAAATGTATTTTTCTCGCGAATTTCTATTGATTTTTTCCTGAAATTGGTATAGTATAAGTCTTATGTTGCTGTCGGGGATTACGGTCAGGATCCGGCCGGTCCGGCAGCATGGGGAGAATGAAAAACAAAGGAGCAGAAAGACTATGGAGAAAAAGCTGAAAGTCGGTGTTTTAGGTGCAACTGGAATGGTAGGACAGAGATTTATTTCCCTTTTGGAAAATCATCCCTGGTATGAGGTAGTAACGGTAGCTGCAAGCCCCCGTTCTGCTGGAAAGACCTATGAGGAAGCCGTAGGCGGCCGCTGGAAAATGACTACTCCCATGCCGGAGGCAGTTAAGTCGCTGGTGGTTATGAATGTCAACGAGGTAGAAAAGGTAGCTGCCAGCGTAGATTTTGTATTCAGCGCAGTGGATATGACGAAGGAGGAAATCAAGGCCATTGAGGAGGCTTATGCAAAGACAGAGACTCCTGTAGTTTCCAATAACAGCGCTCATCGCTGGACCCCGGATGTTCCCATGGTGGTTCCGGAGATCAATCCGGAGCACTTTGATGTGATCGAGTTCCAGAAAAAACGGCTGGGCACTAAGAAGGGCTTTGTTGCCGTAAAGCCCAACTGCTCCATTCAGAGCTATGCACCGGTGCTGACTGCATGGAAAGAGTTTGAACCCTATGAGGTAGTAGCGACTACTTACCAGGCTATTTCCGGCGCTGGAAAGACCTTCAAGGACTGGCCGGAAATGGAAGGCAACATTATTCCCTATATCGGCGGAGAAGAAGAAAAGAGCGAGCAGGAGCCGCTCCGGATCTGGGGCAGGATTGAGGACGGCGTAATTGTAAAGGCGGCTGAACCGAAAATCACTTGCCAGTGCATCCGCGTTCCGGTATTAAACGGCCATACTGCCGCCGTATTTGTAAAATTCCGTAAGAACCCTACCAAGGAAGAACTGATTGAACATCTGAATAAGTTTTCCGGTCTGCCTCAGGAGCTTGGCCTGCCCAGCGCACCGAAGCAGTTCATTCAGTATTTGGAGGAGGATAATCGTCCCCAGGTAAGTCTGGATGTAGACTTTGAAAAGGGCATGGGTGTTTCCGTAGGCCGTTTGAGAGAGGACACAGTTTATGACTGGAAGTTTGTAGGCCTGTCTCACAACACGGTCCGGGGCGCAGCCGGCGGCGCAGTGCTTTGTGCAGAGCTGTTGACTGCAAAGGGTTATATTGCAGCAAAATAGTATTTGAATAAAGGAACTTTTCAGGAGAGGGGATTTTCGTTATTATGGCATGGAAAAAAGAAGCATTCGGAACCTTGAAAAACGGAGCGGAGGTAAGCAAGTACACTTTGACCAATGAAAACGGCGTGTCTGCTGCCTTTACGGATTTAGGCGGCGTCTGGCTGGAGATGAAGGTGCCGGATAAAGACGGAAAGTTTGAGGATGTGCTGCTGGGCTACGACTGCGCAGACCGGGTTTTAAACGGAAGCGGTCACCTGGGAGAGATTGTAGGAAGAAATGCCAACCGGATCGGTGGGGCAGCCTTTACCTTAAACGGCGTTACCTATGCCCTGGTTATCAATTCCGGTAAGGAAAACAACCTTCACAGCGGCCCGGATTTTTATCGGGACCGGCTGTGGGACGCCCAGGCAGAGGAAACTGGTCTGGGAACCAGAATTACCTTTTCCTTATTCAGCCCGGACGGAGACCAGAACTATCCGGGGAATGCGAATATTGCTGTCAGCTATACCCTGACGCCGGACAACAGCCTGAAGCTGGACTATACCATGACATCGGACGAGGATACCATCGCCAACTTTACCAACCATGCCTACTTTAATCTGGCCGGACACAAGGCCGGAACCATTCTGGATCAGAAGGTCTGGATTGACGCAGATACCTATACCATTCCGGATGAGGAGTCCATTCCTACCGGAGAACTGGTTCCTGTTAAAGGCACACCTATGGACTTTACGGAGCTGAAGCCTATTGGCCGGGATATTGACGCAGATTATGCGCCTCTTATTTGGGCAAAAGGCTTTGACCATAACTGGGTGCTGAACCATGAGGCAGGGGAGCTGGCTCTGTCTGCAAAGGCAGTAGACGAGGCTTCTGGCCGGGTAATGGAGGTTTATACAGACCTGCCAGGCGTACAGTTTTATACTGCTAACTGGCTGGATGAAGAACCGGGAAAAAAGGGAGCAGTTTACAATGCCCGCAGCGGTTACTGCTTTGAAACCCAGTATTTTCCGGATGCCATCAACAAGCCTCAGTTTCCGTCTCCTGTGCTGAAGGCAGGAGAGGAATACCGGACTGTTACCGTGTATCATTTTGACCTGTTAGATTAAAATTTACTTTGATAAAACCGTCTTCAAAAATCTGGCATTTTTCGCAGAAGATGCTAGTGTAATATCCTTTCTGAATCACATACTAACATCGTAACAAAAAACAAACCGGTCGTGAGGTAGGACGAAAGAAAAAGGCCTGCCCCATGGCAGGCCAGCAGAAAGGAGAAAAACTTATGGCAAGCAAATCTTCTAACAGAACTGAGGTTCCCGAGGCAAAAGAGGCAATGGATCGTTTTAAAATGGAAGTAGCCAGCGAGCTGGGCGTTCCGTTAAGCAACGGTTACAACGGCAACCTGACTTCCGCACAGAACGGTTCTGTAGGCGGTCACATGGTAAAGAAGATGATCGAGGCTCAGGAGAGACAGATGGCCGGTAAGTAAATCGGACAAAGCCTTTCTAAGCTGCGGTAATCAAAACAAAATACCGTAAACAGGGAAAGCCCCGGAGCAGATGCGCTTCGGGACTTTCTTATTCATAGGCAAACTTTTTTACATCGGTAATATTTCCAGTCTGCATTTTTTCTCAAATACCACCAGAGACCGCCACATATCGTGCTTCCAGGCAGTTTGAAGCCTTGGGTCTGTAATGGGAAGCCGTTCTTTAAAAACATGTCCTGCGTCTGTAATCCTGCACTGGCCCAGTTTTCCAATCTTCAGTACCAAAGACGCCTCATCCCAGAAAGGTTCCTCATAGGTGATCAAAGACAGCACAGGCTGTAAGGAGCCGCAGGAGGCAGTATCTGTCACTGTAATTCCCTGTCCCTTATCCAGGCGGACCGTCCGTTTGTAGGAACGGACCTGCTCCTCCGGATAGGCGTCTGCAAGCTCCATGGAGATTTCTCCAAACTCCTCTGATAGCTGCCAGATTACATCTCTGGCCTGATACTGAGGGCCGTTGTGCTGCAGGGCGGCTATGACGTTTTTTCCATTTTGGGATGGATCCGGAAATTCTCTGGAATAACCGTAGGGAAGCTTTAATGCACTTTCTTCACTGCAGCCAATAAAGGATGGAAGATTGTGGTACTGGGACTGCATGGTCCAGATGGAGTACCGATCTGGAGAAAAGGTTTTTTTCTGATAAGTTTCCACGCCAATATCGGCAAACAGAGGGTTTCCATCCAGATAGACTGTAAAGCTTCCGGTATCGTTGTGGTTATGGCTGTCATTATTGTCTCCGGCCTTGACTGCCAGACAGAACCGGTCGTCTCTTGCAATAAAGAGACCGGCGCTGGGATAGTAAAGGTCGTCTCCAAGGGCAGGGGACTTACACTGAAAGGAGCGCATTTCCCAGGCGTGGAACACGGTCAGAAGCCTGTAATACAGATTGTGCTCGTCCCTTAAAAGCGGGTCTTCTGATACTTTGAAATCCTCGGCAGCCAGTTTCATAAGCCGGGGATTTTCTGTTTGCAGTCCAAACAGAAATTCTCTGGCGCCGCAGCGTCCGGCTGCAGGAGAGCAGTCTGCAAAGTTAATGTAGTAGGGACCTGCTGCGTGGGCCTGCAGGATGTAGGCTGCAATATTTTTGATTTTCGGTTCCTGATACAGAGCCTTAAAGTGACCGCCTGTCACTGCGTTCAGAATTTCCATACAGCCAAAGAGGCAGAGGCCTGCATGGCGGTAATACTGGGCGCCTTCATCGCAGCAGCCGTCTTCTCCGTATTCGTCAAGGAAATAATCAATGCTTTGACAGGCTTTCCGGAAGATCTGCTGCTTTACCGGCTCCTCCAGATTGGACAAAAAAGCGGCTAAAAGTATGTTCTGGGTACACCATACCGTCCAGTTGTTCATGGGGCTTTTTCCGTCCCCCATCCACCAGAAATACTCCTCAAGATAGGGGCTGAAAATCCGTTCCTGTAAGGCGTGATTTACCAGGGCGGAGACAGCCGGGCTTACTGCATCTAATTCCTCTGCTAAGAGATACCGGGCCATAGCAAGAACAGCGCCGGTTTCTGCAGCAAACAGGTCGATTACCGGCCGGGAGATGTCCGGAAGAGGAAGCTGCGGGGTATCCCGGATATAGGAATTGTGGGCCGGAAGGCACCAGGAGGTTTCTTCGCAGATGGACCAGAGGCCGTTTAAGGCGGCGTCCATAAACCGTCCCTTATGTTCAGCGCATTCTGCCAGGGCAAAGCTGTTTAGCAGCGTTCTGCGGGAAAACTGCTTGTTCTCGTAGGGGATGCGCCGTCCGGTCCTGGTAAAATCCAGATAGTCAGTGGCCTGAATAACCGGCCAGTCCGCCTTAAGTCCCTGTTCTCCTTCCTCAATGAGACAGTTGCGGATTTTTGTTTCCAAAGCTTCCCAGGCATTCCGGTCCCTTGCAGGAGCAGAAGGGCAGAAAGGCGAAAAAGGACGATGATAAGTATTGGCAAGTTCCTGAAACACGAAAAATCCCTCCTTTACAGTGCGTAGTTTGGCTTACAGTCAGCGGTCTGACGCTGAAATATGAGATTGAATATAATCTCTGGGGGAGACCCCCTCCACCTTTTTAAATACTTTGCTGAAATAAAACGCGCTCTCAAAGCCCAGTTTGTCGGCCACTTCGTAAATCTTGTAGTCCGGTTCCAGAAGCAGAACCTTGGCCCGGCTGATCTTTTTCTGGGTAATGTATTCTGTAAAGCCGATGCTGCAGGTTTTTTTAAAGAGGGCGCTTAAATAGTTGGGGCTTAAGCCGAACACAGCGGCTACATCGTTTAGGGAAAGCCGGTCCTCAATGTGGTTGTCAATGTATTTCTGCACATTGGAGATTACATGATCCTTGTAGGTTTTCCTCTTGTTTTTCAAAACATCGCAGAGTCCGTCCCGCAGGGTGGAAAGCCACTGAACCACATCCATAACGCTGGCTGCCTTGTAGATGGAACGGTAGCTGTCCGGATAACCGGCAAAGATTTCATCCATGGTTTCTTCGCTTCCGGGAAGAAGGGACAATGCCAGATAGAGAATGTTGCAGGCGGCGTCCACTGCCTGTAAATACTTCTGCGGATTGGCAGTAAATAAATCCGAAATCTCCGTCAGGGTGCTGTAAAGCACATCTGTGTCAAATTCCTCAAAGGCCTTGGTAAGCGCGCCCTTAAACACGGTAATGTTAAAGGAATTTTTCATGGAATCCTCGGTAATCCGGGAGAAGGGGATGACCGGTTCTGTCTGACTGCTCAGGTTAAAGGCCTGTCTGGCTTCCTGGTAGGAGGCGCTGATTTTTAACGGGTCGTCCACTGTTGTTCCCATGCCGATGGAAAGCCACACATTAAAATAATTGTGAACCATACTGCAGGCATTGGAGACAGCGCTTTGAACCGCGGCGATGTCTGCAGACTCCATAGTAGGAAAGTGGAAAACAGCAGCAAAATGGATTTTATCTAAAGAAATCACATAGCAGGGCGCATGCTTGCTGAAAATTTCCCGAATCATCTGCAGACTGCTGGAATACAGGTTCATCTGCTTTTCCCGCTTCATTTGAGCCGCCGCACTGCTGTGGATCTCACCGTGACAGGCTAAGTAGCACTGGTCCGAGAAATCCAGCCGCAGATCTTTTGCCTGAATGGCAAACTGTTCCCGGCTGTCAAACAGGTTGTGAAGCAGCCGCATAAAGAATTTGTCGTTGTAGCTTTGCAGAAGCGGCCGTCCTGCAGACTGACGGTAGGCGGCGCTTTCCTTCATCTGTTTTAACCGCTCCAGAGCACGCTCCACTGCCTGGCACAGGCTGTCAGGCTCTAATTCCAGTTTGACTAAATAGTCTACTACCTGATAGGAAAGGGCCTTCCGTACCAGCTCAAACTCCTCATAGCTGGTCAGTACCAGAAACAGAGGGATAGGGCCGATTTCCTCCTGGCAAGCCTTGATCAGTTCCAGTCCGTTCATAATGGGCATTTTAATATCTGTGATTACCAGATCCGGGGCATATTCCCGGATCATCTCCAGTGCGGCCTGTCCGTTGACTGCGGTGCCGCAGACCTCTATATCCAGCTTCTGCCAGTTAATCATGGATTTGATGCCAATCTGCACCAGCGGTTCATCGTCCACAATCAGCAGTTTTTTCATAGCTCTGTCATCCTTTCTTCCGTCCGGTAGGGGAGGGTCATGGTCATAGTGGTGTAGGAATCTTCTCCGGTGGCACTTTCAATGGTAATGCCGTACTGTTCTCCAAATTCATACTGGATTCGCTTGTTGACATTGTTGACCCCTACATGGCGGAAAAACTCTGCAGAGGAGTCCAGCTCTCCAGACAGTACCTTTTTCATGGTTTCTTCTGTCATGCCGACGCCGTTGTCGGTGACGGAAATCTTTAACAGGCGGGCGCCGTCCCCGGCTTCATCTTCCCAGGCTTTCACCAGGATTCTTCCGGCACAGCCCTTTGGCTCGATGCCGTGGAACAGGGCGTTTTCCACAATAGGCTGCAGGGAAAAGTGATGAATCAGGCAGCGGTAAAGCTCATCGTGTTCAATCTGGAAATCCAGGGTGACGCTGCCGCCGTACCGGTACTGCTGGATTAAGAAATAATCCTGTACCAGTTCCAGCTCCTTTTTTAAGGGAATCTGGGCATTGGAGCCCTTGGAAATATTTTTCATAAGCCGGGAAAGGGCAGTAGTCATCTCCGCAATGCCGCCGGCTCCCTGAATGGTTGCCATCCACTTGATGGAGTTTAAGGTGTTGTAGAGGAAGTGAGGATTGATCTGGCTTTGCAGAATCTGATATTCCAAATCTTTCTTTTGTTTCTCATCCTCTACCTTTTTGTCCATCAGAGACTTGACATTTTCCGACATCTGGTTAATGCCTTTGCCGATCATGCCGAATTCATCCTGCCACTCAATGGCAGCGTCTTGGGAAAAGTCTCCCTGGGAAATAGACTGAACCCGGTTTTTTAACTGCATCACAGGCCGGTTGATCAAACGGCTTAGGATTAAATAAAGAATCAGTCCGGAAATGAAGATGGTTACTATAATAACGGCAAGGATGCTGTTGTAGACATTCCTCTGGGCCAGGTGGCTCTGATTGGACAGAAGCTGGGTAATGCGCCATCCGCTGTTTCCCAGCGGACAGGATACTGCATACCGCCTGTCTCCGTTTGAAAGGCGAACCTGCATGGCTATATTGTTTTTGTGAAAGGTCATCCTGCTTACATCTTTTGTAATCTGAAATTTGTAATTTACATCCTCCAGCCGTCCGTTCTGGTACTGGTAGGTGTGTTCCCCAATGGTAACATAAAGGGTAGAATCTGCCTCCAAGGGAAGGGTGTTGATGTAATCTGTCAAAAGCCGTTCCGGAATAGTGACATAGACCCAGCCGATCCGGTCAGAGTTGTACTGGCTGTAAATAGGCCTTGCAATGGGAAGAAACCGCCGGCTGCCGGAGGACAAAAGGGGATCTGGCTGTAAGCCGTTCCACATATAGTCCGGCGCATGCAAAAGTTTCTGAAATTCTTTGTTTTCATAAAGGATGTCTGCTGCAGCCGAAGTGGTGGTGGCGCTGGTATCGGAAATCTGAAGATAGATTTTCCGGTTTTCCGGGGCAATCAGCACCCGCGATATGTATGTGGAAGACGATGGAGTATTGTTGTACTGTTCCTTCAGCCGTTCATAGGTGTTTAAGGCCACTGCCCGCAGGGTATAGTCTGCGGAGGTGATGGACGGCATTTTGTCCTGGTTCCGGAAGACATGGAGATAGTGGTTGATCTCTGTGTTGGTACAGCACCAGTCGATGAAGGATTCAATATTTTCCATGTCTGCAGACACATTGTTGGAGATAACCTGCATGTTGAATTCTGCAGACTGGATCTCTGCCTTCCTTAAAAAAGTCTGAAACACAGAAAAGCAGACGGACACGGTAATGGCTCCGATAGCCATGGTCACGGCTGCTGTGCTTACAATGATTTTGCTTCGGATGGATTTTGGAAAAATGCGTTTTATCATAGGAAACCCTTCTTTTTTCTGTCTTCCCTTATTTTATAGGGATTGGAAATCTTTGTCAAATGAATACAATGATAAAAAAATACATCTTTCCGTAAAAAGTACAGGTAATATGAGAGGCATTGTGCAGCAGCAAGCAAAAAAATGAATCTTTTCTGGTAAAAATTCCATTTTGAATCAGGAGATTTTCAATTATAATGAACCCATCAGATGCGAGATGCGTGATGCAGACGCAAAAAACAGGAGGAAAAAACATTATGATGAAAAAACGGATTGTAAGTCTTTCTTTAGTGGCAGCCATGACAGGAAGCCTGGTGGCCTGCGGCAGTTCCCAGACTGCAGAGACTACCGCTGCTCCCGCAGTTAACGGCGCAGCAGAAACCACTGCAGCAGCAGAGACCGCTGCTCCTGCAGAAGGACAGAAGGTATTAAAATGGGCTATGTGGGATAAGGATCTGACGGTTTATTATCAGCCGATCGTAGACGCTTATGAAGCAGCCAACCCGGATGTAAAGGTAGAGCTGGTAGACCTTGGAAGCTCTGATTACCAGACCGTACTGGCTACCCAGCTTACCGGTTCCGGCTCTGATTTCGATGTGGTAACCGTTAAGGATGTTCCCGGCTACACCACTCTGGTAAACAAAGGCGTATTGGAGCCCCTTGACGAGTACATTGCAAAAGACGGCGTAGATCTGGCAGCCTTCAAGGGCCTGACCGATCAGATCAAGATTGATGACAAGCTGTATGAGCTGCCCTTCAGAAGTGACTTCTGGGTAATGTTCTACAACAAAGATATTTTTGACGCAGCAGGCGTTTCATATCCTACCAACGATATGACCTTTGAAGACTACGATGCTCTGGCAAGAAGCTTAACCAACACCGAGCCGGGTCAGGAAGTATACGGCGCACATTACCACACCTGGAGAAGTGCGATCCAGCTCTTTGGTATTCTGGACGGCAAGAACAGCATTATCGATGGAACCTATGATTTCCTGAAACCCTACTATGATATGATGCTGGCGCAGCAGGAAGACGGTGTTTGCCAGGATTATGCAACCTTAAAGACCTCTAACCTGCATTACTCCGGCGCCTTCTCCCAGGGCAATGTAGCTATGATGAACATGGGTACCTGGTTCATCTCCACCCTGATCGAGAAGGTAAAGAGCGGCGAGTACACAGACTGCGCAAACTGGGGGATGGTAAAATATCCTCACGCTGAAGGCGTAGAGCCTGGTTCCACTCTGGCAACCATTACCGCTCTGGCTATTCCGACTACTGCAGAAGACAAAGAGATGTCCTGGGATTTCATCAAGTTTGTATGCGGCGAAGAAGGTGCTGACATCCTGGCTTCCACCGGTACCATCCCGGCTATTATGACCGATGATATTGCAAACATGGTTGCTTCCATCGAGGGATTCCCGGTTGACGAGACCAGCAAAGACGCTCTGCAGACTGCAAACCTGTATCTGGAGATGCCGGTAAGCAACAAGAGCTCTGAAATGGAGATTGTGCTGAACGAGGCGCACGACAACATCATGACCGGCAATATGACCATCGATGAAGGTATCGCAGACATGAACGAGAAGATCGGAGCAATTTTGGCTCAGTAAACTAAAATTATGAAATAAAGTATAAAACTATATAAGGCAGGCGATAGACGCATCGTCTGCCTTATGCAATGAAAAGAGGAACAGAAAGGCGGGTATTATGGGACAGAAAAAGTCAGTGGATCCGGCAGAAGTAAAACGCAGGCTGGCCGTTTTGGAGCCGCAGTTGGAAACGCTGCTGAGCCAGGCCGAGGCAGAGACGGATCCTAAGAAAAAACTGAAACTGGGCAAAAAGGCGGAGCAGATACGAGACAAGATTCGTCAGGCCAAAACAGGAGAGCGGTTCAGCCGTCAGACCAAGCGGGATTTGGTGGCCTATACCTTTATCGCTCCCAACTTCCTGGGATTTGCAATCTTTACCTTAGGGCCGGTTATCTTTGCATTTATTCTGGCCTTCTTAAAATGGGACGGCAACAGCCCCATGGAATTTGCAGCTCTGAATAACTTTGTAAAGATGATTGGAAACCAGAGATTCCTGGCGTCCTTAAAGAACACCATCATCTACTGTGTGGCTACGGTGCCCTTTACCCTGGCAGCAGCTCTGGGACTGGCAGTTATCCTGAATCAGAAGATCAAGGGACGGAACTTTTTCCGTACGGTAAGCTTCTTCCCCTATGTAGCTTCCCTGGTAGCAGTGGCAGCGGTGTGGAACATGCTGTTTTCCCCTGCCAAAAGCGGCCCCGTCAACATGATTCTTTACTACCTGGGCGTAGCAGCCAAGGATTTGCCTAAATGGTCAGCGGATAAGGACTGGGTAATGTTTACCCTTATAGCCTTCTCTGTATGGAAGAACATGGGCTACTACATGGTAATCTACCTGGCTGGCCTGCAGGGCATTAACGGCGAGCTTTACGAGGCCTGCAGCCTGGACGGCGCCAATGCATGGCAGCGGTTCCGCTACATCACCTGGCCTCAGCTTCAGCCAACCACCTTTTTCGTTACTATCATTTTAACCATTAACTGCTTCAAGGTGTACGACATTGTCTACATGCTGGCAGGCGGCAACACCGGCGTACTGAATGAGTCGGCTATGGTTTTGGTTTACCACATTTACGAAGAAGCGTTCCGAAACTGGAATCTGGGCTATGCAAGCGCTGTGTCCATGGTACTGTTCCTCATTGTTCTGGCCATTACTTTGGTTCAGTTCCGCGGGGAAAAGAAATATGCAAACTAGGAGGAGCCGAATATGAAAATCAAAAATACAAAAACAAGAGCATTTCGGGTACTCCTTTATGCAGCCCTGATCATCATGGCCTTGATTATGCTGGTGCCCTTTGTTTGGATGCTTTCTGCATCATTAAAGCTGGATAAAGATGTATTTATTTTCCCGATCCAGTGGATTCCGAAAAATCCCAGATGGCAGAACTATGTAGACATCTGGAACAAGATCCCCTTATCCACTTTTGTGTTAAACACCGTAAAGCTGACGATCATCGTAACCTTCCTGCAGCTTCTTACCAGCAGCTTTGCAGCCTACGCGTTCTCCAAACTGCAGTTTAAAGGCAAGAATGTACTGTTTTTGGCTTACATTGCCACGATTGCAGTGCCGTGGCAGGTATACATGGTTCCTCAGTTTATGATGATGCGTTCCTTCGGACTGGCAGACACTCATCTTTCTATTATCTGCCTGCAGGCATTTTCCGCCTTCGGCGTGTTTATGATGAAGCAGTTCTACGAGGGAATTCCCACAGAGCTGTGTGAGGCTGCCCGGATTGACGGCATGAGCGAGTATCAGATTTGGTACAAGGTAATGCTGCCTCTGTCCAAACCGGCCCTGTCTACCCTGACAATCTTTACCTTTGTAAACACCTGGAACGACTTCCTTGGACCCTTGATTTATCTGACCACCGAGTCCAAGAAGACCCTGCAGTTAGGACTTCGTATGTTTATCAGCCAGTTTGGTTCTGAGTACGGTCTGATTATGGCAGCGTCGGTGCTGAGCTTAATCCCGGTACTGATAGTATTTTTGTCCCTGCAGAAGTATTTTGTAGAGGGCGTTGCAGCGTCCGGCGTGAAGGGTTAGAAAAGGAGAGAGAAACATGAGTTGGATTGCACTAAAAAGACTGGAACAGATGCCGGAGATTACGGATATAGAGGTGGAGGCTGCACTAGATGCGGCCTCTGCTCAGATTATCAGGAATCTGCCGCAATTTACGGATAAATTCCAGATGGCTTACAGTGAAAATGGATTTTATAAACCTACGGAAAACCGGGACTGGACCACAGGCTTCTGGACCGGAGAAATCTGGCTGGCCTACGAGCACACCCAGAATCCGGCATTGAAGGCAGCCGGGGAAGTACAGATGAAGGACTTCTTAAACCGGATTGAAAACAAGATCGATGTGGAAACCCACGACCTTGGCTTTTTATATTCTCCTTCCTGTGTGGCCGGCTATAAGCTGACCGGAAGCCAGGTGGGACGGACTGCTGCTTTAAAAGCGGCAGATGAGCTGATAACCCGGTTCCATGAAAAAGGGGAGTTTATTCAGGCCTGGGGTCCCTTAAACGCGCCGGATAACTACCGGCTGATCATCGACTGTCTGTTAAACCTGCCCTTGCTTTACTGGGCAACAGAGGAAACCGGAGAGGAAACATATCGCCAGGTGGCAGAAAAGCATATCCATACGGCTCTTGCCAATGTAATCCGCCCGGATTACTCTACATGGCATACCTTTTTCTTTGATCAGGAAACTGGTAAGCCGGACCATGGGGCTACCTGCCAGGGCTACCGGGACGGCTCTGCATGGGCCAGAGGACAGGCCTGGGGTGTTTATGGTACTGCAGTAGGATATAAGTATACGAAACGGGAATCTTACATTCCGGTGTTTAAGGGCGTGACAGAGTATTTCCTTCGTCATCTGCCGGAGGATCTGGTACCCTACTGGGATCTGGAGTTTGGCGACGGAGACGAGGAACAGCCCAGAGATTCTTCCTCTGCGTCCATTGCAGCCTGCGGTATGCTGGAGATGGCAAAATATCTTCCGGAAAAGGAAGCTGCTTACTATACCGGCATTGCAAAGAAGCTGGTAAAGGCTGTGGCAGACAAGTATGCAGTAAAGGATCCGAAGGAATCGAACGGATTAGTGCTTCACAGCACCTATTCCAACCATTCTCCCTACAACACCTGCAACCACTACGGTGTGGACGAGTGTAATATCTGGGGCGATTATTTCTATATGGAAGCCTTAATGCGGCTTCACAAAGACTGGAATATTTACTGGTAAACGGAGGCAGGAGAGAAGTGACAAAACAGGAATTTTTTGCCAGAGGAAATGAATATTTTTTCTTTGATAATCCGGAGGCAGTGGCAGCCTACTGTAAAAAATACTGGCCAGAGGACTGCGCCCATATTATCCGGGTGGCAGACGAGGTGTGCCGCAACTACTTTTTGTTTGACCTGGAGCATGACATGGAGCGGACCTGGGAGCCGGTTACCTTTGACCAGGAGGGAGATGTGGACTGGGAGTACCGGCCGGGAAATGACCCGGAATTTACCTTCCAGTTTAACCGTCACCGGTTTTTTATCTGTTTAGGACAGGCCTACTGGCTCACTGGGGATGATAAGTACGCCCGCCATTTTGTACGGCTTTTAATGAGCTGGATTACCAATGTAAAGCGGACGCCTAAGACAGAGCAGACCACCTGGCGGATTCTGGAAACCGGTATCCGCGGGGAATTCTGGGTAAAGGCTATCCGGTATTTTAAGGACAGCCCCTATGTAACCGATGAGGTGGTGGACGCCTTTTATAACTGTCTGGTGGAGCATGCAGAGTTCCTGATCCAGATGCATTCCCCTTACCGTTACATGAGCAACTGGGGCGTAATTGAGAACCACGGCCTGTTTGAGATCGGCATTGCCATGCCGGATGAGGAAAAGCGGAATCGTTACACCTCCATTGCACTGGAGCATCTGGAAGTAGAAGCCAGAATGCAGATCATGGAGGATGGAGTTCAGTGGGAACAGTCTCCTCTGTATCACAACGAGGTCCTTCACTGCTATGAGGATGTGTTGATTTTAGCCTCCCGCAATGACATCGATGTGCCGGACTCAATCTTAAATGCAGTGCAGAAAATGGCCTATGCAGACCTGATGTGGAAGAAACCGGATCATAAGCAGTTTCTTATGGGAGACAGCGACGATATGGACATCCGGGATTACATCAGCACAGCAGCCGTCCTGTTCCGGGATCCTATGCTGAAATTCGGCGGATTTCCAGTGTTGGATTTTGAAAGCGTGTGGGATCTGGGAATCGAGTGTGCGGACATCTATCAGAATTTGGAGGTTCAGGAGCCGGATTTTGTCTCCGGAGCGCTTTCCGACAGCGGAAACTATTACCTGAGGGAAAACTGGGAGGAGACTTCCAATCTGCTGCATTTCCACTGCGGCACCATGGGAGCCGGCCACGGCCACTCCGACAAGCTGCATGTGGATCTGGTTGCAGGCGGCGAGGATGTGCTGACTGACGCCGGAAGATACACCTATGTGGCAGACGAAGGCAGGTTTGAATTCAAGGACCCTACCGCTCACAACACCATTACGGTAGACAATAAATTCTTTACAGTCTGCAAGGATTCCTGGGAGTGTTCCAGGCTTTGCCAGCCGGTAAAAGGCCAGTTTAAGTTTACTGATGATTATGAGTATGTCCAGGGCGGACATTTAGGCTATGGAGAAGACGGAGTATTTGTGAATCGAAAAATCGTCTACATCCGTCCAGACATCTACCTCATTATGGATGAAATGTATACCGGTGAAAGCCATACCTATCAGCAGTATTGGAACTTCAGCGAAAGGGGACAGGTAACGGTTCCCCAGAATGGCCAGGCTGTGTTTCAAGGAGAAAAAGCAGCGGCTCAATTCTTTTTCCTGACGCCTGGTGTGGAAGCAGAGCTTTATGAGGGCAAAATCGCCCGCCATTACAACCGGTACGAAAAACGGCAGGGACTTAGAATCAGTCAGAAAGCAGAAGGCTTTGCCTCCTTTATGACGGTAATCCAGGCTGCGCCCAACGGCGCGCTTAAGCCGATTCAGGTAGAAAAAATCCCGGTTAATTCTGCGCTTAAAGGAATTACCTATCCATCCTCTATGGCAGAGGCTGTAAAGATTATCTGCCATGATACAGAGTATGTAATAATTTTCTGTCACCAGGAGGTAAATTCCCCTACAGATTTAGAAGAAGCTGACGGATGCATGGGATATGGAAATGTAATTGTGTTTGATAAAAAGAAAGATGTGTTGGTGGGAACGGTACTGCAGTATTGATAAGAACCATGGGGGTTCGAGAAAAGAACAGCTGTGCCGGGAGTATAGAAGGAGAAAGTATGTGGAAGAAAAAACGGATTACAAGTGTAGTATTAGGCGTTAGTGTTACCATCACCAGCGCATTGCCGACAGTACCGGTTTATGCCATGAATGGCAAAACAGAGAAGGAAGCATTGATGGAACAGGACAGCCGGAAGAAGCTGTCCACACCATCGGATGCAGAACTGGATGAGGAAGGGCTTTTTCCTGGTGATGAACTGCTGGAGGATGATCTGGGAAATGCAACGCCCTCAGACGCAGAGCTGGAAGAAGACCTGAATATGGATGAGGCGCTGCTGGCAACAGCGTCAAATATGCAGGAGATCAATCATCTGGCTGTCCATCCGGGAGAACTTCCGGAAGTAGACGGCGTAGAATGGGAAGAAGGCGTAACAGAAAAAGACTTTGAAGACCCCTATGATACGGTTACGATCAGCTCCATTGATGGAAACGAGTACAAGGTAGAGGTCGTACCAGATGATCTGGTATACTTTATTGACAGCGGCGCCGGAGAATCTACCCCGGCTTATGAGGCAGTAGCAGCTCTGGTGAAGCTGGAAAACCATGCAGCGGATCAGGAATTCACCGGAGATAATGGCTGGGGTTATACCGGAAAAGACAATGATTATCAATCAAATCCGGATATATCTGATAAAAACGATACTGGTTTTTACGGCAAAAATCCGCCCAACAACCCGGTCTCCTATATCCTTCCTCTGGAGGCAGGCACTTATAAGGTCACTTCCAGTCACAAAGACTGGTGGAATATGGATCGTCCCATGAGCATCCGTGTCAAATACGGCGATACAGTTCTGGATGCAGGTACTTTAAATGGAAACGGCATCAATGAATTTGTATTTACTCTGGATGAGGCGCAGGATGTTACCTACGAGATCAACAATACCGGAAACCAGGGCGCAGTAGTCAGCTGGGTAGCAGTAGAGGAGTCAGAGGTAGAAGTGTGGGAAGGACTGGCACTGGAGGATAACGATAAAGTACGGGCCAGAAACGGTGCCTCCCTTAGTTCTGACTATGAAGACGGCAAGCTGGTAAACATTACGGCAAGCTGGATCTCCGGCAGCAACAGTGCTTCTAACGGCGGTGCGGTTCTTGCAAATCCGTCAACCTATTTTGCAAGAGAGGAATTTACCTGGTATACGGATTTTCTGTTCCAGAATAATCTTACAGATACAAATGCCAATGATAATACCTCTGCATTTCTGGTGGGAAATGAGACAGACCATTTCCGGCTGATTCCCAAAAAGAAGGACGGAACTGCCGTGTTAAGAGTGCGGGCAGATGGCAAGGATACGGATCATATACTGGATATTCGTCTGGAAGAAGATATTTGGCATTCTATGGCGGTGCTTTACCATGAAGATGCCAGCCAGGGTTATGTAGAGCTGGTGGCAGACGGTGAAACTGCTTTGGAAGAGGTTGGGTTGGGCTTTAAGCTCAGTCAGGTGCCTTCCATGAATGCAGGTTATGGCATAACCTATAATACCGGCTACATGCGTACTGGAAAATACGATAATATCACAGTTTTAAAAACTGTGACGGATTCCATGGAGGCAATGGAAGAAACCCAGGAGCGGGCAAAGAGAAAGAACGCTTATAAGATCCAGGGCAGCCGGATCGTTATTGACGGGGATGAGGTAGCCTGGGCAGCCGAGAACATGAACGGTCTGACTTTTAAAGGCTTCGGCGTTCTGGACTGCAACAGCACCAATGCGCTGCTTTTAGACTATAAGGCTCAGCATCCGGAGAAATACTGGGAGATGCTGGAGGTGCTCTTTGGCGGAGAGCGTCCCATTATGCAGCACATCAAAATTGAAATGGGTAACGACAAAAACACCTCTACCGGTTCTCAGGTCTGCACCATGCGTTATTCCGATGAATACCCGAATGTAAACAGGGTAACCGGCTTCCAGCTGGCAGCAGACGCAAAGAAGATCAACCCTAATGTGAAGGTCAGCCTGCTGTACTGGTGCGCGCCGGGATGGGTAGGAAACAACTGGAACAACATTTATAAGTGGCTGAAGAACACTACTATCGCTGCTTACCGGGAATATGGTTATATGATCGACATCGTCAGCCCCGGCGTCAACGAGCAGAAAGACGATCCTAACTGGATCAAGCAGTTTCATGAGTGGGTAGAGACTGATACAGAAGGTATGATCAGCGATGATGCTTCTGTCAGCGGTTTCCGTGATGGAGAAGCAGAACTGTTCCATCAGATCCAGATCATTATGTCGGATGAGGTAGGCATCGCCTCCTGCGGACCGCAGCTGACTTCCGATAAGGAGCTGCGGGATGCAGTAGATATTGTAGGTTATCACTATAATACAGATGATGACAGCGCCGGCAGCTTTAAGCGTTTGGCAGAGGAGTTTGACAAAGAAATCTGGAACAGTGAAGCGCAGGCAACCTTTGGATCTACTGCAGACCGTCCCAACAATACCCTGGACAATGGAAATAGCAGCGGCATCGGCGGAAACGGCGGACCGCTGGAAATGGCTAACACCATGATCAAGGGCTTTGCAAATTCCCGCAGAACCCACTTTGTTTACCAGCCCACCTTCGGCGCATTCTACGAAGGTATGCAGTACAACTACAAGGATGTTATGGCAGCCAGAGATCCCTGGTCCGGCTATGTAAATTATGACGGCGCTTTAAACATCATGCAGCACTTCAGTAAATTTGCAGTGACTGGCTGGGAGTATGATACTCCGGATGAAAATGTGATATGGAGAGCGCTGCCGGGAGCCAGCAAGAGTGAAGCTGCCGGAACCAACCCGGTTGACGGACGGAATGGCGGCGACAACTATATGACCCTGGCTTCACCGGATGGAAAGGATTTCTCTGTAATCATCTGTAATGACAGTACGAAAACCAAAGAGTTTACCATCAGCCCCAAAGATATGGCAAATCTGCCGGCAGATGCAAAGCTGACAGTATGGGAAACCCGCGCAGCTGAGGATGGACAGATCTACAATGAGAATTATGTAAAAGCTGTAGAGACTTTGTCTCCCAATGAAGGCGGCAGCTATTATGTGGCTGTAAAACCCTGGTCTATTGTAACCGTTACCACTCTGGATATGGATAGTATGCAGGAAGAACTGGAACTTCCTGCTGCTACAGAAGACGGCAGATATGTACTGGATACAGATGAGACCGGAAAGACCCAGAATACAGAAGATACCTATCTGTACGCCGATGACTTTGATTATGAAGATATGGGAAATATCTCTACCTATGAAGATGGCGAGATTGTGGAATCCGATAAGAGCTTTATTGAAAGCCGGGGCGGCAGGGATGGTTTCTATCCCCTTTACACCCAGGATACCAACGGAACCTTTGAAGTCGTGATGGATGAGACGGGAAACGGTGTTCTTCAGATGACCGGTCAGACCGGAGGCGGTTCCTGGAACGGCGGTGAACCGGCTGTCACTCTGGGAGATTATCGCTGGACCAACTACAGGGCCAGTGTGGATTTTGATTTAACTTCTACCAACGAATATCTGCTTCTGGGCATACGCCAGAGAGGCGCAGCAGGCGGCGGAGACAACAAGGTTTCCATGTCTGCTTATAACATCGCAGTAAATCAGACTGGTGAGTGGATCCTTCGCAGATACAGCCAGGAAGTGACAAGAGGACAGGTTAATGTAAAAGATCTAACCTCCTGCAATGTAGGGCTTCAGGCTGCAGGCGATACCATTACAGCATATGTAGACGGACAGGAAGTTTATACATACAAAGATCCTCAGCCTCAGTCAGAAGGCCGGATCATGCTGGGCGTAGGCCTTCCCGGCGCTGGCTGGACACCTGGAAGATTTGATAACCTGAAAGTAGAGACAGTACCGGGCTATACCCCATACTTTGAAATGGTGCATGATAACCTGCATATGGAGCAGTGGGCTGGCGAAGGTGCTGGAAAAGAGGCCCTGGTCTATGACGGTAAGTGGGAGCATGTGAACCAGAAAGGTTCCCAGTATTCCCAGAGAAGTCTTTCCAGCACCAGCGAAAAAGGTGCAAATGTAAGCTACACTTTTGCGGGAACCGGACTTTCTCTGATTGGAGAAAACAATGGTTCTGCCAAGGTGAATGTGTATGTGGACGGAAGTCTGGTATATGAGAATTTAAACACCATTAAGACCAGTTCCCATCAGCCGTTTGTAACTGTACGTGGCCTGGAAAACGGCCAGCACACGGTCACTGTTGAGCTGGCAGAAGGAACCCTGAATGTGGATTCTGTTGGATATATGACTGCCAGGGAACAGGTAAGCGGCTCAGTTGATATAATGGGACTTCAGACTGTAATCGACAAAGGAGACAGCCTGAATCCAGATGACTATGATACAGAATCCTGGAACGACTACCAGGAGGCATTAAAATCCGGAAGCCGCTGGACATCGGAAACCGTTCAGAAGATCCTGGAAGACCCGGTTTCCTACGGCGCAGATCAGGAAACAGTCAATGAGATCGTGTCTTACTATGAGGGGCTGATGGAGATACTTTTAAGCAAGGATGCTCCAGTAGAGATTACTTCTAAGGAAAACATTCCGAAGATTCTGGCAATTCCGGCAGGCTCTGATCTGACAGACGGAGCAGGCGGCAGACTTCCGTCTACCGTTCCGGTAAAGAATTTAGACGGCACAGAAAATCCGGCAGCAGAAATCACCTGGAAGCTGACCCACCCTGCAGACGCAGAATATGAGAGCACTACAGCAGTGGGAACTGTCACCGGAGGCAAGAATTTGACTGTAACCGTTCCGGTGGAAGTGGTTCCGGAAGATGTAGTATACTTCATCGATGCAGGAACCGAAGATCAGACGATCTACTCTGCTTATAAAGAGATGTTCCCGGAGCTGAAAAATGAGACCAACGATAAGATTTACACAGAGGGCAGTTGGGGACGCAATGGCACCTGTTCTGTAAAGAGCGGAGTGGATTCCATGGACAAGACAGCCACCGGCCTCTGGAACGATGGAGAACCCTTTATCAGCTACAAGCTTCCGCTGGAAGCAGGCATTTATACTTTGACTGCAGGATTTACCGAGTGGTGGGGAAATGGCCGAAATATGAGTCAGACGGTTTCCTTCACTCTGGCAGACGGAACGGAAAAAACGGTAAAGGGCAATGACATCAATTTCAAGGGCAAAGAAAGAGTTACCAGTGGAGTATCCTTTATCCTTCCGGAAGATACAACCGTCACCTATACTTTAACGAAGACTCAGGGGCAGGCTCCAGTAATCAGCTGGCTTGGCGTAGCGGCTATTGGAAGCCAGGATGAGACCCGGTGGGAGCCGATTTTTGCATCGAATGAAAGCAACCAGTGGGATGGGCTGATTACCCGCGGTACAGTAGTCAATAAACAAGATCCGGAACAGGGGGAAGTGCTTCACATGAACGCGGCTGGAACCACCTATGTTCAACTGGATCCGGAAGCCATTGATCTGACTGGCCGGGAAAACATGACCATGAGCTTTGACTTAAAATCTGAGACTGCAGACGGCAACTTCTTTACGGTAGCTATCGGTCAGGACAACAACCGCTATATGTTCCTGCGAACCAGAGAACATGAAACCTATACAACGATCACCAAAGGCAGCTACGGAAGTGAGCAGGGTGCAACCGCTCAGGCAGACACCTTAAATAAATGGGTACATATAGATCTGGTATTCAGTCCGGAGCAGCTGATCACTTACATGGACGGCGTGCCGGTAAGCACCATTGATAAGAGCATCCTGGTAACGGATTTAGGAAAGAATCCTGTGGTATATCTGGGCAAGTCTTTCTACAGTGCTGATAAGTATTTTGCCGGTGCATTTGACAATATTCAGATTTATAACCGATCCCGCAGTGCAGCAGAACTGGATCTGTCTTATGCAGCAGCACAGGCAGAGAAATTAAACAGCGCAGATTACACTGCAGACAGCTGGAATGCATTTGAGACAGTTCTAGGTGAAGTAAAGGAAGTGCTGAAATCCCCATCTGCAACAGAGGAACAGCGCATCCAGGCAAAGGCGGACTTGACAGCGGCAAAAGAGGCTTTGGTAGCTCAGACTGGAAAAGACCGTCTGGCAGCTCAGATCCAGCTGACAGAAGATCTGGTAAAAGAGGACTACACAGTAGAAAGCTGGGCCGTATTTGAAAAGGCTCTGGCAGATGCCAAGGCAGTTCTGGAAGATGAGACAGCCACCAGTGAAGCGGCAGATCAGGCGGCAGCAGTTCTGAAAGACGCCATGAACAGTCTGACAAAGGCAGAACCGGATCCTGAGGAGCCGGAAAATCCGGATAAGCCTGATCCCGACGAGCCGGAAAATCCGGAAGAACCGGATAATCCTTCCAGACCGGATGACAACGATTCCGGAAGCAGTGCTTCCTATACCAGCGGAGGAAATCAGATCGTATCAAAGATTACCGAGTTAAATGGAACAGTTCCTTCTTCCCTGCAGACAGGAACCTGGCGGAAAGAATCTGATGGAACCTGGAAACTTGTAAAAACCGATGGTTCTTTAGCTGCAAACGAGTGGGCACTGTTAAACGGAAAGTGGTATCTGTTTGATCAGAACGGCAGCATGGTTCAGGGATGGGCTCATGTAAACAACATCTGGTATTTTATGGATGTTGTAAATGGAGATGCCCGAACTGGCTGGCAGATGATCAATGGCAAATGGTATTACTTTGATGCTGCAACAGCAGCCATGACAACCGGCTGGCAGATGATTGGCGGCAAATGGTACTACATGGATCCGGCAAACGGAGAAATGCGCACCGGAAGACTTCAGATAAACGGTGTCTGGTATGATCTGGCGTCTGACGGAAGTCTGATGGAATAAGGTATAATGAGTACAGCTTAAAAAGGAGAGTATAACCATGCTTTATCCAAGAGAAAATGAAGTCCGTACAGTAATTGACTTATCCGGCGTCTGGCAGTTTCAGCTGGGAGATGAGAATACACCGGGAGAGACCTGCGGGTCTCTCCTGAAACCGGAATGTATAGCTGTTCCAGCTTCCTACAACGACCAGAAGGAAGATCCCAAATACCGGAATCATTACGGCTGGGCTTACTATCAGAAAAAGCTTACGGTGCCGTCCTGTTTGAAAGGACAGCGCATGATGCTGCGGTTTGATGCAGTGACCCATGCAGCAAAGGTATATGTTAACGGCAAACTGGCAGTGGAGCACAAGGGAGGTTTTCTGCCCTTTGAGGTGGAAATCACCGATTTGATTCCCGCCGGAACCAGCGGAGAACTGATTGTGGCGGCAGACAACCGGATTAACAACGGCACCCTTCCGGTGGGAAATGAGGGAACCATTGCCTTCTTTGGCTCTGACAATCCGGGAGTGCCCAGTGTGGAAGCAGCCAAGCTGTGGGCAAAGCCTCAGAATATCCCAAACTTTGACTTTTTCAATTACGCCGGCATCAACCGGCCAGTGCGGCTGTATACCACGCCAAAAACCTATATTGCAGACATCACCCTGGTGCCGGATATTGACGGAACTGACGGTCTGGTAAAGTATGAAATTACAACAGGCGGTGAAAATCCGGCGGAGGCGGTACAGATAGAAATCCTGGAGGAAGATGGAATGCTGGCTGCGTCTGCATCCGGCAGTTTTGGCACTGTCCGTATCCCAAATGCAAAGCTCTGGCAGCCCTGGCCGGGAACCCCCTATCTGTATACAGCCCGGATTACCTGCGGAGAGGATATTTATGAGCAGTCCTTTGGCATCCGCACAGTAAAAGTAGAAGGAACCAGATTCCTGATCAACGGAGAACCCTTCTATTTCAAAGGATTTGGAAAACACGAGGATTCTGCTTTCCATGGCCGGGGACTGGATGTCTGCCTGGATGTGAAGGATGTGAACCTGATTCACTGGCTTCATGCCAACTCTTTCCGCACCAGCCATTATCCTTATGCAGAAGAAATGTATGATCTCTGCGACCGGGAGGGTATCGTTATCATTGATGAGACTCCGGCAGTAGGCATTGGGGCAGGAGAGCATCAGGATCCCTATAAAACCTTCCCCATCCGGGAGCATCACGAACAGGTGCTCAGGGAGATGATTGACAGGGATAAAAACCATCCCTGCGTAGTCATGTGGTCCATGGGAAATGAGCCGGATACCGAGCATTTTCCGGAATCTGCCTATGATTACTGGCATTCTCTTTATGAATACACCCACACCCTGGATCCCCAGGACAGGCCGGTTACCTTTGTGTGCTGCCAGAACAACTACGAGCGTGATCTGGTAACCAGAACCATGGATGTGGTCTGCATCAACCGGTATTACGGCTGGTACAATTTATCTGGAAATCTGGACGCAGCCTGCTATGCCTGGAACCAGGAACTGGACTTCTGGGAGAAGCAGGACAAGCCGGTGATGGTGACCGAGTACGGCGCAGACGCCATTGCAGGCATCCACGGCACAGTGCCTGAGATGTTCAGCGAGGAATACCAGATGGAATTCTACCGCCGCCAGAACGCAGAATTTGATAAACGCTCCTTTTTCACTGGCGAACAGGTTTGGGGGTTTGCAGATTTTGGCACAGTACAGGGTTGTATGCGGGCAGACGGAAACAAGAAAGGCCTGCTGACCAGGGATCGTCGTCCCAAGCTGGCCGCCCATTATTTCCGGAACCGGTGGGAGAATATTCCTAATTTTGGATACAAAAAATAAAATCATATCGCTGGATATAGCCAGGGGCTGTTGAATACTGCAGCTGCGAACATCGATACAGAAAAAATGTGCGCAGCAGCAGTATTCAACAGCCCCGTTTCTTTCAACAGATTTCGTTTTGCACGCAAAAAAGTCCCACATTTGCCTCATAAACTGCTTGTACAACAGGATGTTTCCCATTATAATGGTACATGGAAAAGTGGTTGTGGAGGAGAATTATGCGAGTTATTGCAGGAAGCGCCAGAAGGATTCCCTTAAAAACCCTGGAAGGTATGGATACCCGTCCTACCCAGGACCGGATTAAGGAAACCCTGTTTAATATGCTGCAGTACGACCTGGCAGACTGTACCTTTCTGGATTTGTTTGCAGGCAGCGGCGGAATCGGAATTGAAGCCTTAAGCCGGGGTGCCGGACAGGCGGTATTTGTGGAGCAGAATCCCAAAGCAGCAGAGATTGTCCGGGAAAATCTGGAAGCTGTCAGGCTTTCGGATAAAGCTCTGGTTATGAATTGCGACGCCCTTACGGCCTTAAAGCGGCTGGAAGGGAAATATCGGTTCGACTACATTTTCATGGATCCCCCTTATAACCAGGAACTGGAGCGGCAGATGCTTGAATATTTGAAGGACTCGTCTCTGATTGACAAGCAGAGTACCATTATCATCGAGGCGTCCCTGGAGACTTCCTTTGATTACCTGAAATATTTAAGCTTTGTCCTGGAGAAAAATAAGGAATATAAGACAAACCGTCATGTGTTTGTTTATCGAGGAGAATAATATGGCAGTAGCAGTTTATCCGGGCAGCTTTGACCCGGTTACCCTGGGACATATGGATATTATTGAGCGGACCGCTCAGATGATGGATCATGTAATTATCGGAGTTTTGTGTAATAATTCAAAAACTCCGTTGTTTTCTGCAGAAAATCGTGTTAAGATGTTACTAGGTGTAACCTCTCATTTAAAAAATGTAGAGGTGAAGGCTTTTGATGGTCTTCTGGTGGATTTTGTACATCAGAATAAGGCGGATATTATTGTCCGCGGACTGCGGGCCATTACAGATTTTGATTATGAGCTTCAGATGGCGCAGACTAACCGGGTGATTGCGCCGGACATTGATACCGTGTTTCTGACTACCAATTTAAAGTATTCTTATTTAAGCTCCAGCATTGTAAAGGAAATTGCTTCCTACGGCGGAGACATAAGCGGGTTTGTGCACCCGGACGTAGCCAGAGAAGTGCAGAAAAAACTTGGAAGATAATGGCGCCTGCCATGGAATAGATAAGGAGAAGAACTATGAGTAGAATTGAACAGTTAATCGGAGAGATTGAGGAGTACATTGACAGCTGCAAATTTCAGCCTTTGTCCACCACAAAGATCCTGGTAAATAAAGAAGAATTGGAAGAACTTTTGGTGGAGCTTCGCCTTCGGATTCCGGATGAAATAAAGAAATATCAGAAGATCATCAGCAATCAGGACGCCATCTTAAGCGAGGCCCGCTCCCAGGCAGACGCCATGCTGGCAGACGCTACGGCTCAGACCAACGAGCTGGTAAACGAGCACGAAATCATGCAGCAGGCCTATGCAGCAGCGAATCAGTTGATTGAGGAAGCTCAGGTTCAGGCCCAGGCCATTATTGATAATGCCGTAATGGAGGCCAACAGCGTTCGCCAGGGTTCTATCGACTACACAGACGACATGTTAAAGAGCCTGCAGACCATCATTACCCACTCCATGGAGGGGGCACAGGGGCGTTTTGACGCATTTTTAGCTTCCATGCAGTCCAGCTATGACATCGTTACTGCAAACCGCAATGAGCTGGCCGGAAGCGTTACTCCGGTTATGGATGGAGAAGCCGGAGAAGAAGAAGCTCAGCAGTAAGCAGTATCAGGCAGGTGAATCCTGCGTGCAGTAATTTCCACAGTACATAATGCCGGATGGATAATCCGGCATTTTTTTTATCCTGCTGCTTTGAGCCGGATGCCACAACTCCCTTAGTCTGGAAAATGCCGGAGAAACCGCCGAAGGCAGTGACTGCCGCCACAGGAAATAAAACTGCATTTGGCGGAAATACCTGGCAAATCAGGTGGACGCCGGTGGTAATCTCTGCAGCTCCGGAAAGGATGGCCTGCAAAGGAGCCGGAATCATGGAAAGACGGCCTATCCAGGCAGCCAGAATGGAAAACAGCATCATGTAGCTGCCAATCAGCACCATGGTTTCTGCAGTAGACAGAAGAACGGTCTCCAAGGTACAGCTTCCAAAAGCAGGCCTGGGTTTGGTTTCATCTTCTGGAAGAACGGAAAAGCCGTATACCCGTCTGGAAATCCAGGAGATGGGGAGAATGGGAAGGTACAGACAGAGCGGAAGCAAAAAGGCCGGCACTGTCAATGGAAGCTGTCCGTTTACAAACCCCAGCAGGAACATAGGGCTTGGGTGATTAGAAATGGAGAAAAGATACTGAGCTTCACGAGATGAAAGCTCCCCCTTTTCATAAAAATCTGCGCACAGCTTGGCTCCCAGCGGATAGCCGCAGAGCAGGCCGCAAAGCAGCACATAGGCGCCGGAGGGAGACAGGCCAAAAACCCGGTGGATCAAGGGATAAAAGGGGCGGATTAACAGAGAAACCCCTCCTAAGGCTACGATCATCTGGGTACAGATCATAAAGGGAGCCAGAGTGGGAAGCACCACCTGGAACCACAGAAGCAGTCCGTTTGCAGCTCCTTTTACGGAAAGAGACGGAAAGGCCAGTAAAAGAGCCAAAAGCAGAATGGGAATACAGGGAAGAGCCGGGGACTTCGTCGGACAGCACTCCATAAGGCAGTCGCCTCCGTACAGGGGATTTGATACCATGTTTATGCGCCGGAGCAGAGAAATAGAGACAAAATAAGATGAAACAGGGCGAAGAAAGAATTGAACTGAAAAGCAAAATATGATATAGTTACAAAAGTTAAATAACAGGCGTCAGGTGTCGGAGGGCCGCTTTACGGCCGCTCCGGTGAAAAGGGAAACAGGTGCAAATCCTGTACGAACTCGTCACCGTAATCAGGGAGCTGAAAGCTGCTATATCACTGGGAAACTGGGAAGATGGCTGGATGCAGAGATCTGTAAGCCGGGAGACCTGCCTGGGCGCAGTACAGAAACATTCGTTTCAGACCACGAGTAACTGGTTGTACGCATAAGCAGAGAAAATCCTGCTTTTGTACGACCCTGTACCCATTAGGGGAAAGGGCCGTTTTTGTTTCATAGGAAAGTTCGCCCTATGAAACAAAAACGCTCCGCGGGATGCGCACTTCGCGCTTAAGGAAAATGTCTGCTGACGCAGACGCACTCCGGCGCGTGAGTCCGGTGAACCGGACTCTTTTTATGTTGTGCCTGAACCTTATGATTCTGGTTTCCGGGATGTTTATCCAAATTTAAGCACAGCGAAAAACGCTGAAGGAGGAACTATGAGAAAGAAAACAACTGCATTGATGATGGCCGCAGTGTTTAGTGCAGCCATTCTGTCTGGATGTAAAAGCACCGAGACAGCTACAACAGAACCCTCAGCAGAAACCAAGAAAACTGCAGATGCATCGGAGGAAAATACAGATCAAAAGGCTGCAGATAAGGCAGCGGCTTTGATTGACGCCATCTATGTACAGCAGCGTACCATGGACACAGACCGCCAGTGTACGGAGGCAAAGGCAGCCTGGGACGCTTTGACAGAGAAGCAGAAGGAACTGGTAGAAGGGGAATATGCAGACCCGGATTACTTTGGCCGGGATACAGGGGACGCCTCACAGGACGATTCCCGCAATCAGAACGACATCGGAGAAAAGGAGATTCTGGTAGTCAGCTTTGGCACATCCTTTAACGACAGCCGTGTGTCAGACATTAAGGGCATTGAGGACGCTATCCAGGAAGCCAATCCGGACTGGGCGGTGCGCCGCGCCTTTACTTCCCAGATCATCATCAACCACATTCAGGCCAGAGACAGCCAGTATATTGACAACATGGAGCAGGCTATGGAGCGGGCTTACGCAAATGGGGTAAAGCATCTGGTGATTCAGCCTACCCATCTGATGAAGGGGGCTGAGTACGATGAGCTGATGGAAACGGTAAACGCCAGTCTGGACCGGTTTGAGACTGTAAAGGTGGCAGAGCCTTTGTTAGGCGATGTGGGAAACGATGCTGCAGATGTAAACGAAGATAAGAAGGCAGTAGCGGAAATCCTGACTGCAGAGGCAGTACAGGACGCCGGCTTTGACAGTCTGAACCAGGCAAAGGAATCTGCAACTGCCTTTGTATTTTTAGGCCACGGCACTTCTCACACAGCCAAGGTTTCCTACACCCAGATGCAGAACCAGATGGACGCCTTAGGCTATGACAATGTGTTTATCGGCACGGTAGAGGGGGAGCCGGAGGAAACCTCCTGCGAAGCCCTGGTAAAAACGGTAGCAGATGCAGGTTACAGCCGTGTGATACTCCGTCCCTTTATGGTGGTGTCCGGAGACCATGCCTGCAATGATATGGCGGGAGAGGATGAGGATTCCTGGATAAGTGTTTTTAAAGCTTCCGGTCATTTTGACAGTGTAGAAACCCAGATTACCGGTCTTGGATCTATAAAGGGAATTCAGAATCTTTATGCAGCCCACACAGCGGCTGCTATGGAGGCTATGCCGGAAAACCAGGAAGCGGTTTATGAAGGCACTGGGGAAACAGGTATCGTCAGTCAGTCTTTGGAGGACGGCGTGTACCAGGCGGATTTTAACACCGACAGCTCCATGTTCCAGGTCAGCGATGCTCTAAACGGAAAAGGCACTCTGACGGTAAAAGACGGACAGATGACCATCCATATTTCGTTGGGTTCAAAAAATATTGTAGGCCTGTATCCTGGCCTGGCGGCAGACGCGGCAAAAGAGGGGGCGGATGTTTTGCAGCCCACCATCGATACAGTAACCTATCCGGACGGCCTGACAGAGGAAGTTCACGGCTTTGATGTGCCGGTTCCGGCCCTGAATCAGGAGTTTGACCTGGCGCTCATCGGAAAAAAGGGGAAATGGTACGACCACAAGGTATCGGTCTCTGATCCGGCTGCTGTGCTTGAAGACGGTGTTTACACCATGGATGTAACCTTTGCAGGGGGAAGCGGAAAGGCTGAAATTCTGTCTCCGGCAAAGGTGACTGTAAAGGACGGCGTGGTGACAGCGGAGGTTTGCTGGAACAGTCCCAACTACGACTACATGGTAGTAGAGGGAAAAAAATATCTGCCGGTTAATACAGAGGGAAATTCTGTGTTTCAGATTCCGGTAGCTGTGCTGGATAAGCCTTTTTCCGTAATCGGAGATACAGTGGCTATGAGTAAGCCTCATGAGGTAGCGTATACTCTGACAGTTCACACTGCCGGAATGAGTAAGGCGAAATAGAGGAAGGATTCATGACAGGAAGAAAAACAAGGATCATGTGCTGCGTATTATTGTCAGGACTGTTGGGGCTGGCTGGCTGCAGCAGTCCTTCTTCTGGTTCTGCAGGAAATGAAATTTCTGCTGCGTCAGAGGCAGATGATACATTGGGATTAAAGCCGGAAGGCAGCATGGAGCTTTTGTATGCTGAGCATTTTTCCGTAGAGTATTATGAAGGAGGCTATCGAAAGCTGGCAACGATGGACGGCACGGAAATTCTGGTGGTGCCGGAGGGGAAGGAAGCGCCGGAGGGCCTTAAGGAAGATGTGATTATTCTGGACCAGCCGGTGGAAAATCTGTATCTTGTGGCTTCCTCGGTCATGGATATGTTTTGCCGCCTGGATGGTTTAGACGCCATCCGCTTTTCCGGCCAGAAGGAGGAAAGCTGGTACATTGAGAAGGCAAAGGCGGCTATGGCTGCCGGCGATATTTTATATGCAGGAAAGTACAATCAGCCGGATTACGAGCTGATTGTATCAGAGAACTGCAGCCTTGCCATCGAAAACCGGATGATTACCCATACGCCAGAGGTAAAGGAGATGCTGGAAGACTTCGGCATTCCGGTAATGATTGAGTATTCCAGCTATGAGCCTCACCCTCTGGGGCGGGTAGAATGGATCAAGTTTTTTGGAGCCATGCTGGGGAAAGAAGCGGAGGCGGAGGCTGTGTTTCAGGAGCAGGCGGATATTTTAAGCAGGATAATCAAGGCGGAAAACACAGACCGGACGGCGGCATTTTTCTTTATTACGGCAAACGGCCAGGTACAGGTGCGGCAAAGCGCCGATTATATCCCCAAAATGCTCCGTCTGGCAGGAGGCCGCTACACCTTTGAAAATCTGGGAGATTCAGAGTCAGGCCGTTCTACAGTCAATATGCAGGTAGAAGCCTTCTACGATGGAGCGAAAGATTCTGATTTTCTGATTTACAACAGCTCTATAGACGGCGGCGTAGCCTCTCTTTCTGAGCTTCTGGACAAATGCCCGGTATTGGCGGATTTTAAGGCTGTGAAAGATGGAAATGTCTGGTGTACCACAGGGGATGTGTATCAGCAGTCCATGTCAGTCGGCTATCTCTTAGAGGATTTTTACAGTATGTTCCACGAAAAACCAGAGGAGGAGATGCACTATCTTTTCCGGCTGAAATAAGAGGAGGAAGCAGTATGCAGCGGACAAAACATATCCGGTATCCGGTTGTTTTCCTAAGCCTGGCTGCAGGTGTGATTTTATTTTTAATCCTGAATGTCTGTATCGGTTCTGTAAAGATTCCGGCTGCAGATATTCTGGCATCCATAGGAGGAAAAGAGGTGGAGCAGAGCCGGATTTTGTGGGACATCCGGATGCCCAGGGCCATGGCTGCCATGATTTTAGGCGGCGCCTTAGGCCTGTCCGGCTATCTTTTGCAGACCTTTTTCCATAACCCGATTGCAAGTCCTTTTGTACTGGGCATTTCCTCCGGAGCCAAGATGACCGTATCCCTGGTTATGGTGTTTTTAATGGGCCGGAGATTTCCGGTTACCTCTGCCATGATGATTTTCGCTGCATTTGTGGGGGCCATGATTTCCATGGGATTTGTGCTCCTTATGTCCCGCCGCATTGAACAGATGTCTCTTTTGGTAGTCAGTGGCATCATGATCGGCTATATCTGCTCCGCAATTACGGAGCTGGTGGTTACATTCGCCAGCGACGCAGAGATTGTAAACCTTCACAACTGGTCCAGAGGCAGTTTTTCCGGGATTACCTGGGAAAATGTAGCTGTCATGGCCTGGGTGGTGGCCGTCACTTTTATTGCCGTATTTCTGATGACAAAGCCTTTAAGCGCCTATCAGTTGGGAGAAGGCTATGCCAAAAACATGGGAGTTAATATCCGGCTGCTGCGGGTACTTCTGGTGGTGCTGTCCAGTATTTTATCCGGCTGTATTGTAGCCTTTGCCGGCCCCATTTCCTTTGTAGGCATTGCAGTGCCTCATCTGGTAAAGAGCGCCTTAAATACGGCAAAGCCAATCCTGATGATTCCGGCCTGTTTCTTGGGAGGCAGTATTTTCTGCCTGTTTTGCGATTTGTTGGCCAGAACTATGTTTGCTCCGACAGAGCTGGGAATCAGTACCGTGACTGCCATCTTCGGCGCTCCGGTAGTGCTTTGGGTCATGGTTCAACGGAAAAAGGAGAGAACTGCATGAGTACCTATTATTTTCAAACGGAGAACATGACTGTAGGCTATGAGAAAAGGCCGTTGATTGAAAGAATTACCATAGGCGTGGAAAAAGGGGAAATTGTGACCCTTATCGGCCCTAACGGCGCCGGAAAATCTACGGTTTTAAAAAGCATTGCCAGACAGTTGGCTTTGTTGGGAGGAACCGTGTGGCTGGATGGGCGGGATGTAAATGCCATGTCCGGAACAGAGCTTTCCAGAAATATGGCGGTGGTACTGACGGAAAAACTGCGGACAGAGTTGATGACCTGTGAGGATGTGGTGGCTACCGGCAGATACCCTTATACCGGCCGGTTCGGCATTCTGTCAGAAACAGACCGGATGGCTGTGGCAGAGGCCATGGAGCTGGTGCAGGTCACTTACCTGCGGGACCAGGATTTTACCCGAATCAGCGATGGGCAGCGCCAGCGCGTCATGTTGGCCAGATGTCTGTGCCAGGAGCCGGAAATTTTGATTCTGGACGAGCCAACCTCCTATTTAGATATTAAGTACAAGCTGGAATTTCTCTCCATCCTGCAGGAAATGAGGCGGAAGAAGAAGCTGACGGTGATTATGTCCCTTCACGAGCTGGAGCTGGCTGTCCGGGTTTCGGACAAGATTCTGTGTATCGATGGAAGCCGTGTGGATCGGTTTGGCGCTCCGGAAAAGGTGTTTACGCCAGGGTATCTTACCAGGCTGTTTTCCATTACTTCAGGCAGTTATGACGAAGCCAGCGAAAGCATGGAATTGGAACCGGTAAAGGGAGAGCCGAAGGTATTTGTCATTGGAGGAGGGGGAACCGGAAAGCAGGTGTACCGCCGTCTGCAGCGGCAGGCCGTTCCCTTTGCAGCCGGAATCTTATTTCCCAATGATTTAGACTATCCGGCAGCGAAGGCTCTGGCTTCCCGGATAATAGAAACAGGCAGCTTTGAACCCATAACCGAAGACAAACTTCAGGAGGCAAGGCAGGTGTTGGACTGCTGCAGTCAGGTAATCTGCTGTAAAAAAGAGTTTGGAACCCTGGAGCAGGCCAATCGGCTTTTACTGGAATATGCGGTTCGGCAGAGAAAAGAGATTGTTGCAGAGGAATAAAAATATGCAAATCAGAGAAATCAAGGAGCAGAAAAAGGATTTTCTCCCACTGCTTCTTTTGGCTGACGAACAGGAAAGTATGATTGACCGATATTTAGAGCGCGGCACTTTGCTTGCCCTTTATGAGGGCGTTGAGAATGATCCTGTTGCAGTCTGCGTGATTACGGACGAAGGCGGCGGCACAGCAGAACTTAAAAGCCTGGTGGTGGCTCCGGATTATCAGCGAAAAGGCTATGGACGGAAAATGGTGGAGTTTGCAGCAGAGCGATGTAAAGGATCGTTTTCCACTTTGCTGGTGGGAACCGGAGACAGCCCTTTGACTGTGCCTTTTTATGAGGCCTGCGGGTTTGTCCGTTCCCATGTAGTGAAACATTTCTTCACCGACCACTACGATCACCCTATTTACGAAGCAGGAAAGCAGTTGGTGGACATGGTGTATCTTAGGATGGAACTTTTGTAAAGTTTGTGCTATACTGAAGCTTAAGTATGTTATGAAAAAGGACAGGGAGAAGCATGGGAAAAGCAATACGGCTGGATAAGTATCTGGTGGAAATGGACAAGGGCAGCCGCTCCCAGATCAAGGAGGCGGCAAAGAAGGGCCGCATCCAGGTAAATGGACAGATTGTAAAACAGACGGATATAAAAATTGAACCGGATACAGATAAAGTGCTTTTTGACGGAGCAGAGGTGGCGTACCGGGCCTTTGAATACTATATGTTAAACAAGCCGCAGGGGGTGGTTTCCGCCACAGAGGATAACCTTCATAAGACGGTCATAGACTTGTTAGGGGAAGGCTGCCGCAGGGATTTGTTTCCGGTAGGACGGCTGGACATCGACACAGAAGGGCTTTTACTTCTGACAAATGACGGAGATCTGTCCCACCAGCTTCTGGCGCCGAAAAAGCATGTGGATAAGCAATATTTTGCCCTGGTGGAAGGGCTGCTGCCGGAAGACAGTATAAAGCAGATGGCGCAGGGAATGACTTTAAAAGACGGTGTGACCGTAAAGCCGGGACAACTGGAGATACTTTCCCGGAACCAACTGGGAAAAAGCGGCCAGCCGGTCAGCAAAGTCCTTCTTACTATCCAGGAAGGAAAATTCCATCAGGTAAAGCGGATGTTTGAGGTCCTGGGCTGCAAGGTTATTTATTTAAAACGGCTTTCCATGGGCAGCTTACAACTGGATGAACGCTTACAGCCGGGAGAGTACCGTCCTTTGTCGGAAGCAGAAATTACAAGTCTGAAACAGCAGGGCAGAGGAACGGAAAAAGCAGACGGAGAGAAAGCAGAATGAATGCCAATGGTTTGAAGGAATACTTAAAAGAGATTGATGCTGTGATTTTTGATCTGGACGGCACTTTGGTAGATTCCATGTGGATGTGGAAGGAGATTGACATTGAATATTTAGGCCGTTATGGTTATGATTGTCCGCCAAAGCTGCAGAAGGAGATTGAAGGCATGAGTTTTTCCGAGACCGCCATGTACTTTAAGGAAAAATTCCAGATTCCGGATTCCCTGGAGCAGATCAAGCAGGCCTGGACCGATATGAGCATTGAAAAATACCGGAGTCAGGTGCCTTTAAAGCCTGGGGCAGAAAAATTCCTAAGGTATTTAAAAGAGTCCGGCGTCAGGGCCGGAATCGCTACCAGCAATGGCCGGGCCATGGTGGATGTGGTGTTAAATTCTTTAAAGATCACTCCCTATTTTCAGGTGGTAACAACTGCCTGTGAGGTGGCAGCCGGAAAACCGGAGCCGGATATTTACCTGAAGGTGGCAGAGCAGTTAGGGGTAAAACCGGAGCGGTGCCTGGTGTTTGAAGATGTACCCGCCGGAATTTTGGCAGGCAAGGCAGCCGGAATGACGGTATGCGCTATAGAAGATGAATTTTCTGCCGGAATGCGTCAGGAGAAGAAGGAGCTGGCAGATTACTATATTGAGGACTATGAACAGATACTGGAAATGAGGCTATTATGATACAGGATTATTTGCCGATCTGCCGGGCTGATATGGACCGGCGGGGCTGGGAACAGTGCGACTTTGTATATGTGACAGGAGATGCCTATGTAGACCATCCCTCCTTTGGCACGGCCATTATCAGCCGTCTCTTAGAATCCAGAGGCTACCGGGTGGGGATTATCTCCCAGCCGGACTGGAAAGACCCGGAGAGCGTACAACTTCTGGGAAAACCTCGTCTTGGATTTTTGGTTTCCTCTGGAAATATGGATTCCATGGTAAACCACTATTCTGTGTCCAAGAAGCGGCGGCAGCAGGATTCCTATACCCCCGGCGGCGTGATGGGGAAACGGCCAGATTATGCAGCCGTGGTGTATTCCAATCTGATTCGCTCCGTTTATAAGGATTCTCCCATTATTCTTGGCGGCATCGAGGCCAGTCTGCGCAGACTGGCTCACTACGACTACTGGTCCAACCGGCTGAAACGGTCTATCCTGCTGGATGCTCAGGCAGACCTGATTTCCTACGGAATGGGAGAGCATTCCATTGTGGAGATTGCAGACGCCTTAAACAGCGGCATCGATGTAAAGGACATTACCTTTATTGACGGCACTGTATTTAAAACCCGGAATCTGGATGTGGTTTACGATTACCAGATGCTGCCGGACTACGACAAAATGAAGCGGGATAAGACAGAGTATGCAAAAAGCTTTTATGTCCAGTACCAGAATACAGACCCCTTTACCGGAAAACGGCTGGCAGAGCCTTACTTCGGCAAGGAGTTTGTGGTGCAGAATCCGCCGTCCAAGCCTCTGACTACAGAGGAGATGGACGAAATCTACGCCCTTCCCTATATGCGGAGCTATCATCCGTCCTACGAGGAAGCAGGAGGCGTTCCGGCTATCCGGGAAATCAAGTTCAGCTTAATCAGCAACCGGGGATGCTTCGGCGCCTGCAGCTTCTGCGCCCTGACCTTCCATCAGGGGCGTATCATCCAGGTGCGCAGCCATGAATCTTTAGTAGAAGAAGCCACCCTGCTGACCCAGGAGCCGGATTTTAAGGGCTATATCCACGATGTAGGCGGCCCCACCGCCAACTTCCGTTTCCCAGCCTGCGAAAAGCAGCTAACCAAGGGAGCCTGCCCCCACAAGCAGTGCCTGTTTCCGGAACCCTGTAAAAATATGAATGCAGATCACAGCGACTATATTGCGCTTCTCAGAAAACTGCGGTCTATTCCCAGGGTAAAAAAGGTGTTTATCCGCTCCGGTATCCGGTTTGACTACCTGCTGGCAGATAAGAACCGGAATTTCCTGCGGGAGCTTTGCCAGTACCATGTCAGCGGCCAGCTAAAGGTTGCGCCGGAGCATGTGGCAGACCCGGTACTGACCCGGATGGGCAAGCCCCGGAATGCGGTTTACAACCAGTTTGTGAAAGAATATAAGGAGATGAACGCCCGCATTGGAAAGGAGCAGTACCTGGTTCCTTACCTGATGTCCTCCCATCCCGGTTCCACCCTGAAGGAGGCAGTGGAGCTGGCAGAGTATCTGCGGGATTTAGGATACATGCCGGAGCAGGTGCAGGATTTCTATCCCACACCGTCCACCATTTCTACCTGTATGTATTACACAGGTCTGGATCCCCGGACCATGGAGCCGGTTTATGTGCCGGTAAATCCCCATGAGAAAGCCATGCAGCGGGCCTTGATTCAATACCGGAATCCGAAAAACTACGAGTTGGTGAAGGAAGCGTTGATAAAGGCAGGGCGGACAGATTTAATTGGATTTGATAAAAAGTGCCTGATCCGGCCAAGACAGGGGATGAACGGCGGTTCTGGCTCCGGCTGCGGAAATTACAGCCACTGCAAAGAAAAAGCCAGAAGCAGTAAGCCCGGCGCAAACGGCCGTTTCCAGGGCGCAGGAAAGAAAAACCAGACAGACCGGAAACTAGTAAAGAAAAAGACCATCCGGAATGTTCATAAAAAGAAGTAACAAACGGCTTAATTTCGTAGAAAGAAGGGAGCATACCATGAAAACTGCCATCATTACCGGAGCATCCTCCGGCCTGGGCCGGGAAACTGCTATCCAGATTGCAGACCGGTTTGCCGGGATACAGGAAATCTGGCTGATTGCCCGCCGGAAGGACCGGTTAGAACTGCTTTCGGCAGAGCTTCCGGTTCCGGTGCGCGTCTTTGTCCTGGATCTTTGCAAAAAGGAAGAACTGGAACAGTTGGAAGACGCTCTGAAAACCAGCAGACCGGAAGTGAAATTTCTGGTAAACGCTGCCGGATACGGAAAAATCGGTCCGGTAGGAGGTGTTTCTCTGGAGGCAGAAACCGGCATGGTGGCCTTAAACTGTGAGGCCCTCTGTGCTGTTACTCATCTGGTGCTTCCTTATATGACAAGAGAAAGCCGGATTATACAGTTTGCTTCAGGAGCCGCTTTTTCTCCCCAGCCTGGTTTTGCAGTCTATGCAGCCACAAAGGCTTTTGTCCTAAGCTACAGCCGGGCCTTGGGCGCAGAGCTGAAGCATCGGCGCATCGCTGTGACTGCTGTCTGTCCCGGACCGGTGCGGACAGAATTCCATCAGATAGCGGAGTCAACCGGACATGTTCCCATCTACAAACGGCTTGCCATGGCAGACCCCAGAAAAGTAGTAAAATTAGCTATCCGGGATTCCATGATGGGAAAGCCGCTGTCAATTTACGGCCTTCCTATGAAAGCATTTCATCTGGCAGGAAAGCTTCTTCCTCATCAGATGATTCTGACAGTAATAGAACGGTTTCAGAATACGGACCAGTAAGGAGAGCAGCGCAGTATGAAAACCCAAAAAGGCGATTACGGCTATCGGAATCACAACCGCAGCGTCCGTCTGTTTATTACTCTGCTTCTGATTGCAGGAATTCTGGCCCAGCTAGCCTGGCGCTTTTTTGCCGATAACCAGGCGTTAAAAAACATTTTAACGGTTATGGCCATTTTAACCGTCCTTCCCATGGCGAATATGGCTTCTCCTCTTTTAGCGTCCTGGAAATACCGGACTGGGACAGAGGCTTTTTACAGTCAGGTAAAACCTTATGAAAGCAGCGTCCTCATTCTTTATGATCTGATTGTCACTACCAAAGATCAGATTATTCCTCTGGATGCAGTGGCGGTTCATCCCGGCGGCGTTTACGGCTACTGTCCGGCAGCCAAAGTAAATGGAAAAAAGGCAGAAAAGGACATCGGCGCTATTTTGTCGGCCAACCGGGCGCCTGGCAGCGTGAAAATCATCCAGGATGAGCGCAGCTTTCTGCGGCGTCTGGAGTCTTTAAAGCCTGCCTCAGAATATGAAGACGACGGCTCTGTAGATTACATCGCCCAGATTCTGAAAAGTATTTCCATGTAAGGAGATAGAAGTGTGAGAGAAATCGTGGTAAACAGCAATGAGGCCGGACAGCGGCTGGACAAGCTGCTGGGAAAATATCTGAATCTGGCCGGAAAAGGCTTTCTCTATAAGATGATGCGGAAGAAAAACATCACCTTAAACGGAAAAAAATGCGACGGTTCCGAAAAGCTTTCTGAGGGCGACCAGATTAAGCTCTTTCTGGCAGAGGAGACCATAGAGAAGTTTTCGGAAGTGAAGGTTCAGAAGGTAAAAAAGACGAAATTGGACATTCTTTACCAGGACGAGCACATTCTGCTGATCAACAAGCCCTCCGGCATGTTGTCCCAGAAGGCCAAAGAGACAGACGAATCTCTGGTGGAATATTTAATTGACTATCTGCTGGATACCCATGCCCTGACAAAAGAGGATCTGCGCAGCTTCCGTCCTTCTGTGTGCAACCGGCTGGACCGGAACACCAGCGGTATCGTGGCTGCCGGAAAATCCCTGGCTGGCCTGCAGATGCTTTCCGCCCTGTTTAAGGACCGGACTCTGCACAAATACTACCTGGCTGCAGTCTCAGGAGAGGTAGGGGAGTGTCAGACCATAAACGGATTTCTGGTAAAGGATGAGCGGGCCAACCAGGTGCGGATTCTTAAACAGGAGGAGGCCGGCTGCGCCCCTGTCTGCACCCGTTATGAACCCCTGCTTTATAAAAACGGCTGTACCCTTCTTAAAGTGGAGCTGATTACCGGCCGAACCCATCAGATTCGGGCCCATCTGGCCTCCATCGGCCATCCCATTGTGGGAGATTACAAGTACGGAAAAGAGACAGTCAATGCAGAGGCAAAACGGCTGTATCAGGTTCGTTCCCAAATGCTTCATTCCTATGAACTGGTATTTCCAAAGCTTTCAGAACCCTTCGCCTGCTTAAGCGGAAAATCTTTTACCGCCCCTTATCCGGTGGAGTTTAAGCGGATATTTGGGGATTTTTGATAACATGGAGGGAGTTTGAAATGAACAGCAGAAAAAGAAAGGCCTTTTGGACCATAGAACAAAAGAAAGCCAGGGAGCAGCAGATGGAGCAGCTTCATCCCGGATATTTTAAGCAGAAGGAAAAGACCTTTGTGCTTCTGGGAACAGTGATTTTTCTGCGGGGCGTATACTATGCCCTGACGATGATGATTAACCGGACACCCATCGCTTACAGCCTGTTTATGTTTCTGGGGCTGTTTATCGCTTACAGCGTGTATATGGTTGCGGCCCGTTCCCGGCTGATGGCCGGATGCCTGTTTGGAGTTAGGCTTCTGGAACTGGCGAAGATTCTGTCCCAGACGCTGCCTGCCCTGTTTTATTTCCCCTTTCTTTTCAAGATTTGGTGGGTTACCATGATGCTTATGTTTGCTTTGGATTTCTTCTATTTGGGACAGCCTTTGTTTCATAAAAAGGCGATTCAGCAGACAAAATACTATCAGATGCTGGATTCCTCTGAGGAGCTTCCGTTTCCAAAGCCTCTCTCTGAGATGGTACTTACAAAAATCACAGAAGAAACGGCCGGCGAGGATTGTAATCAAGATTCAGAAGAAGACATGCAGAGGTAAAACATGGGAACCTGGAAAAGCCGGGGCCTTAGAGGCTCCACCTTAGAGGATATGATAAACCACAGCAATGAGGTATACCGGGAAAAGCATCTGGCACTGATTCAGAAGATTCCTACTCCAATCACCCCCATCAATATTGATAAAGACAGCCGCCACATCACCCTGGCTTACTTTGACCAGAAAAGTACGGTGGATTACATCGGTGCGGTACAGGGGATCCCGGTGTGTTTTGACGCCAAGGAGTGCAGCGCCAGGACCTATCCGCTGCAGAATGTCCACGCCCATCAAATGGACTTTATGAAAGAATTTGAGCGGCAGGGAGGCATCGCCTTTTTCATTCTCCACTTTACGGCAGAGGATGAAATCTATTATGTGCCGTTTCGGGAAATGGCGCGGTTCTGGAGACGGATGGAAGATGGAGGCAGAAAAAGCTTTACCTATGAGGAAATGGATAGATCTTATCAGATTCGGCCCAGCCGGGATATTCTGGTACATTACCTGGATGCAATCCAACAGGATTTGATTTGGCGGGATGAACAGGAGGAAGCAAAATGTCAATGAAAGAACGCTATGGAACCATGATGGACAATGCATTCGGTCAGTATTATGTACTGTTCCGAAAAAAGAACGCTCTGGACAAGGAACACGCTGTAACTGTGGCAGAACTGTTTGGGGATGGAAAGCCTTCTGTGGCTGACCGACAGATGCTCCGCAAAATGCTGAGCTTCGGTGTGATAAAGCGGGTAAACGGAGATTATTACTGGCTGGATGAAAAGCGGGTGGAAAATCCTGGGGCAGTTTTGAAACAGAGACTGCTGATCATTGGATTAGCTATGGCGCTTGCTCTGGTTTACTGCGTCCTGATGGGAGATTTTACATTTTAAAGTCGAATTATAGTAGACGAATCAGGAAAAATATGAAATAATGTATGAGGTTATTTTATAAAAGAACAGGAGGCAAGTAACATTATGGCAAGCAAACGGATTATCCAGGTGGAGGAAAAGGTTCCTTTTCAACTGCTTCTTCCCCTAAGCATTCAGCACATGTTTGCGATGTTTGGCGCATCAGTGCTGGTACCGTTCCTTTTTGGCATCAGCCCGGCTATCGTTCTGTTTATGAACGGTATCGGAACCCTTTTATTCATTTTAGTCACCAAAGGAAAGGCGCCGGCCTATTTAGGCTCCAGCTTTGCCTTTCTGGCGCCGGCCAGCATTGTCATTGCAAACTTCGGATATGAGTACGCCTTAGGCGGCTTCGTAGCAGTCGGGTTTTGCGGCTGTATTCTGGCCCTTATTGTTTATAAATTCGGCACAGACTGGATTGATGTGGTACTGCCGCCGGCTGCTATGGGTCCGGTAGTGGCTTTGATCGGACTAGAGCTTTCCGGCTCTGCAGCCAGCAATGCAGGACTGTTAGACGAGACCATCAACCCGGCCAATGTGATTGTATTCCTGGTAACTCTGGGCGTGGCTGTGTTCGGCTCCATTCTGTTCCGGAAATTTTTATCTGTTATCCCGATTCTGATTGCAGTGCTGGCAGGCTACGCCGCCGCCATCGCCTGCGGCATTATAAGCTTTGAGGAAGTTGCAGCAGCTCCCTGGTTTGCCATTCCCCAGTTTACAGCGCCTAAATTTAATCTGGAAGCGATTCTGATCATTCTGCCGGTAATCCTGGTTATTACCTCGGAGCACATCGGCCATCAGGTTGTTACCAGTAAAATTGTAGGGCGGGATTTGTTAAAGGAGCCGGGACTGCACCGCAGTCTGTTCGGAGATAACTTCTCCACCATGCTGTCCGGCTGCATCGGTTCCGTGCCTACCACCACCTACGGCGAAAATATCGGCGTTATGGCCATGACTGGTGTCTACAGCGTACGGGTGATTGCAGGAGCAGCAGTGCTGTCCATCATCTGCTCCTTTGTAGGCAAGCTGTCCATGTTGATCAGCACGATTCCTGGCCCGGTGATCGGCGGTATTTCCTTCCTGCTGTACGGCATGATCGGAACCTCCGGCCTGCGGATTCTGGTTGACAACAAGGTAGACTACGGCAAGTCCAGAAACCAGGCCCTTACCTCTGTAATCTTCGTTACCGGCCTGTCCGGCATTGCCGTAAAGCTTGGAAACATCCAGCTGTCCGGTATGGTGCTGGCCTGCGTAGTAGGAATGCTGTTAAGCCTGACCTTCTATATCTTAGATATGTTGAAGCTGACAAACGACAGAGACTAAAAAACAAAAAGCGGTTGACAGAACCATAATATTAGGTTATAATACAGGAAATTTAATACTTGAAACCGTTGAAGCGAAGATAACGGCAATCATGCCTGTACAGAGAACCCGTGATGCTGAGAGCCGGGTGAGAAACAAGTTGTCAAATGGATCGCTGAGGGCGCAGTCAAATGGGAGCATCCCAGAGTATTCTGCGACGTTGCAGGCAGGCGTTACTTGCCGGGGATATATTGGTATCCTGCTAAGCGCACAGGTTTATCCTGTGAATCAAGGTGGCACCGCGGATAAGATTTATTCGTCCTTGACAGAAACTATTTATTCTGTCAAGGGCGTTTTTTTGTTTTCTGAAAATGTACCTGACGCAAAAAGAGGAGGAAAACACAATGAAATTTCATGACATCAACTTTGATACTTATTTTAAAAACTATCCCGATGCCAACGGCTATTTCGGCAAGTATGGCGGCTCCTATATTCAGCCTGAGCTTCAGACTGCCATGACGGAGATTAAAGACGCTTATCAGACCATCTGCAAATCCCGGAAATTCATTAGCGAACTTCGCAGGATCCGCAAGGAGTTTCAGGGCAGGCCGACGCCGATTTCACATCTTGCCCGGCTTTCTGATAAGATTGGAACCGGAGTTCAGCTCTATGTGAAGCGGGAAGATTTGAATCATACCGGCGCCCACAAGCTGAATCACTGTATGGGTGAGGTTCTTCTGGCCAAATACATGGGAAAGAAGAAGGTTATTGCCGAGACCGGTGCAGGACAGCACGGTGTTGCCCTGGCTACTGCAGCCGCATACTTCGGTCTGGAATGTGATATTTATATGGGAGCTGTAGATATTAAGAAGCAGGCTCCCAATGTAGCAAGAATGAAAATTCTTGGCGCAAGAGTCATCGAAGTTACAGAAGGTCTGCAGTCCTTAAAAGAGGCGGTTGATGCGGCATTTGCAGCATATTGCAGCGAGTATAAGGACGCCATCTATTGCATCGGTTCGGTTCTCGGCCCTCATCCGTTCCCGCTGATGGTCCGTGATTTCCAGAGTGTAATCGGAATTGAAGCGAGAGAGCAGTTCATAGATATGACCGGCGAGCTGCCGGACGCAGTCGTAGCCTGTGTAGGCGGCGGTTCCAATGCAATGGGTATGTTTGCCGGTTTCCTCAATGACCCGGTTGACATTTACGGAATTGAGCCGCTGGGCCGCGGAAGCAAGCTGGGAGACCATGCAGCAAGCCTTACCTACGGGGAAGAAGGCATTATGCACGGCTTCAACAGCATTATGCTGAAGGATGAAAACGGAGACCCTGCTCCTGTTTATTCCGTAGCAAGCGGTCTGGATTATCCCTCCAGCGGTCCGGAACATGCATTTTTACATGACCTTGGCCGGGTAAAATACGATGTGGTAAACGATGATGAAACCATCGACGCTTTCTTTGAGCTTTCCCGCATGGAGGGCATCATCCCTGCCATTGAAAGCGCTCACGCAGTAGCTTACGGTATGAAGCTTGCAAAGACGATGGGAAAAGGCTCTGTCCTTATCAATCTCTCCGGCAGAGGAGATAAGGATATGGATTATATTATAGAGAAGTATGGAATTCGATAATACAAAAATATTTGAATGAATACACCTATTTTAAAGCTGTCCGCCCAGGGCAGCTTTTTGAATTCAAAGCGTTCCGCGCGAGAATATGCCAAGGCATATTCTTTTTCAATTCCCAGAGTGGAAGAAGTATGGTAGAATGATAATAAATGGATGAAATCCCTGATTTTTGGAGGAAATTATGAGAATCGAACATATTGCATTGTATGTAAATGATTTAGAAGCTGCCCGGAAATTCTTTATGAAATATTTGGACGGGAAGTCAAACGATGGATACCATAATCCGCGGACAGATTTTCGTTCCTATTTTCTTTCGTTTGATGACGGTTCACGGCTTGAAATCATGAACAAACCGGAAATGCCGGATTTACCGAAGGCGCTTACCCGCACTGGATATGCACATATAGCATTCAGTGTGGGAAGCAAAGAAAAGGTAGAGGCCCTGACAGAGACATTACAAAATGACGGCTATAAGGTTATCAGTGGGCCAAGGACGACAGGGGATGGTTATTATGAAAGCTGTATTATTGCGATTGAGGGAAATCAAATTGAAATTACTATATAAAGTTTGCTATTGATGATTTGCCTGATACTGTTCTCCCCATACCCACATGGTGTCGAGAATGGGTTTCAGGCTGTAACCTGTTTCTGTTAAAGTGTATTCTACCCTTGGCGGAACTTCGGAATTTCGGTATCTTCTCCGGAGTATGCGTGGCTCAGACTTTCCGGCAGAGTAGTGTATGAAAACAATAGGACAGTCAAAGAGAGTTGCATGGAAAATCCGATTGTAAAAATCCAGTACGACAGAGCGGATAATCCAATATTTGAGGTGTTCTATCAACCGCCGTTCCCTAAATTACAGGCAGCGGCGGTTCTTCTTTATCTTTTATTCTTTTCCATCCCAGCAATAAGTACACAATTTTTCTTTCGGCAGACCAATGGCCTCCACCAGATCATCCAGGCGATGATATTTGAGCGAGGTGAAGTTCAGCCGTTTGCGGATTTCCTCCACCATCTCCTGGTAATTCTGGCTGTCTGGGTTGGCGTAATCGGCCAGAAGTTCATCGGAAACATTTTCCCCTTCCCGGTCACGGATAACCCGGCGGGTAATCAAATCCAGCTCGGAATTAGAGCGGGAGAAGTTTAAGTATTTGCAGCCGAACATCAGAGGCGGGCAGGCGGGGCGGATGTGAACCTCTGTGGCTCCGCTTTCATAGAGAAATTCTGTGGTTTCTCCAAGCTGGGTGCCGCGGACGATGGAATCGTCAATCAGCAGCAGGCTTTTGTCCCGAATCAATGCGTCCACCGGAATCAGCTTCATCTTGGCAATCAGGTTACGCTGGTTCTGGCTGGTAGGCATAAAGGACCGGGGCCAGGTAGGCGTGTATTTGATAAAGGGTCTGGCAAAAGGAATGCCGGACTTGTTGGCGTATCCGATGGCGTGGGCGATGCCGGAGTCCGGAACACCAGCTACAATATCCGGATGAATGGCGTCGGCGGAAGCTGTATTTCCAGCAGTCTGTTTGTCTGCCTGGCCTGGACATCCGGCGCAGCCGCCTTTGCAGCCCAAATCCCGGTCAGCCAGAATTTTACCGCAGCGATAGCGCATCTCCTCTACATTGACGCCCTCATAGCTGGAGGTGGGGTAGCCGTAGTAAACCCACAAAAAGGAACAAATCTTCATTTCCCGGCGGGGAGCGCTTAAGGACTGGACGCCGTTTGCATTGACTAAAACAATTTCGCCGGGGCCAAGCTCATAGCAGTCCCGGTAGCCTAAATTGATGTAGGCAAAGCTTTCAAAGGAAACGCAGCAGGCGTCGTCCTTTTTTCCCACAACCACCGGAGTACGGCCGTGACGGTCTCTGGAAGCGTAGATGCCTTCCGGAGTCAGAAGCAGAATGGTCATGGAGCCTTCAATCATTTCCTGGGCAAACAAAAGTCCCTCTACCAGACTCTGTTTCTGGTTGATCAACGCAGCCGTCAGCTCCGTGGCGTTGATACGCCCGCCGCTCATCTCCATAAAGTGGATATGACCATTCTCAAATGCGTGGTTAATCAACTGGGACTCATTGTTTATCTTTCCCACTGTAACGATGGCATAGCTGCCTAAGTGAGACTGAATCAAAAGAGGCTGAGGCTCATTGTCGGAAATGGAGCCGATTCCCTGCTTGCCTTTTAATTCCTCTACATCCTTATCAAACTTTGTCCGGAATGGGGTATTTTCAATGTTGTGAATACTCCGCTGAAAGCCGTCCGGCCCATAAACCGCCATGCCGCCGCGCCGCGTGCCTAAATGAGAGTGATAGTCTGTACCGAAAAACAGATCCATAACACAGTCGTTTTTTGAAGTAACTCCAAAAAATCCACCCATACTCTGTTGCCCTCCATAGATGTAATTGATTGAACATAAAAAACAAACTCTTACGCCTGTTTTATAATGTTTTGCTTGACTCTGAACAATAACATATTCTTTAGTTTATCATATCATTAGGAATAATACAAATAATATCATATATTATAATTACTTATAAATCGGGATTTGAAAATAGGGAGAGAATGGTTTATGATAATAAAGAAGTTATCGATGCATCGGATTATAGCAGGCGGCGGGATTGACGGTGTTAAACGAAGCGGTTCATCATGGCGATGTCATGCAGAAGGTTTATGAACCGGGAAAGAAGCTGTAAATAAAAGAAAGGTGGAGTCAGCAGTATGAATGATCGTTTGGAACAACAAATTGCTTTTTGCCGGGAGATTGACAAAGAAAAGCTGATTTTGCGGCAGACCCTGTTAAGCAACGGCGCTCAGCGGGAGGACGACGCCCAGCACGCCTGGCATATGGCTATTATGACCCTGCTTTTAAGTGAGTATGCCAACGAGAAGATTGATGTATTAAAAACCATTTCCATGCTTCTGATCCACGATTTAGTAGAAATTGATGCCGGCGACACCTTTGCTTATGATGAAGAAGCAAAAAAATCGCAGAGAGAGCGGGAATTAAAAGCAGCAGACCGGATTTTCGGCCTGCTGCCAAAAGACCAGGGAGAGAAATTCCGGGCTCTCTGGGATGAGTTTGAAGCAGGAGAGACGCCGGAAGCGAAATTTGCCCACACCATGGACAACATTCAGCCAGCCATGTTAAACGCCGCCACAGGCGGGAAACTGTGGGAAGCCAGGGGCGTGCGCTTAAGCCAGATTTTAAAACGGAACGAAGCCACTGGCGCAGGCTCTAAAAAGCTTTGGCAGTATTCCCTGGAAAACTTTATTATGAAAAATGCAGAGGCAGGAAAAATCATAGACGACACCGGGAAAGAAGCGTGACTTTTAGGGCTGTCGAGAGGGAATTTTCGGCGATTATGATGATTTTGATGATATAGAGCGTGTGATAGGCTTTTAAAAATATCTGCGCCCATTTTTGGTATTTTGAAAAATCGCAGGATTATGCCGTGCCAAAGGAAACAAAAAATTCGCTTTCCCGTTAAAAAAATCTGCAGGTTGGGAAACTCACAGCCTTACAGAAAAATAGCATTGTAACCCCAAAAACCTTGTAGTATAATGGGCTCCAGAGAAATAACGAAACAGCAAAGGAGAGATACAATATGACATCAGTAGCGGAGCGCTTTCTGCGCTATGTGGACATTGATACCCAGTCTATGGACGACCAGGAACAGGTGCCCAGCACAGAAAAACAGAAAAACCTGGGAAACCTTTTAAAAGAGGAGCTGGAAGCCTTAGGCGTATCCAGGGTACGCATGAGCAGCCACGGCTATGTTTACGGAGAAATTCCGGCTAATACAGATAAGGCAGGAGTACCGGCCCTGGGCTTCATCGCCCATATGGACACATCTCCGGCGGCGTCCGGCGCCAATGTAAAGACCCAGATTGTAAAAAATTACGATGGCGGCTCCATCCTGATGAACCGGGAATTAAACATTTCCATGGGGCCGGAGGATTACGAGGATTTAGCAGACTATATCGGGCAGGATTTGATTACCACAGACGGAACCACTCTGCTGGGCGCAGACGATAAGGCCGGTGTGGCAGAGATTATGGAGCTGGCTTCCTGGCTGATGGCTCATCCGGAATTTCCCCACGGAAAAATCTGCATCGGCTTTACCCCGGATGAGGAGGTGGGCCGCGGCTCGGATTTCTTCGATGTAGAAGATTTCGGAGCAGATGTGGCTTACACCGTAGACGGCGGCGCCATCGGAGAACTGGAATATGAAAACTTCAACGCAGCGTCAGCAGCAGTAACCATAAACGGCGTCAGCATCCATACCGGCTCCGCCAGAGGCAAAATGAAAAACGCCCTGCTTTTAGGCATGGAGCTGCACAATCTGCTGCCTGTATTTGAAAATCCCGCCTGCACCGACGGCTACGAAGGCTTTTATCATCTGGACGATATGAAGGGCGGTGTAGAGCACTGTGTTATGAAATATATCATCCGAGACCACGACATGGAAAAATTCCAGGCTAAGAAACGGCTTATGGAGCAGGCAGCTTCCTACATGAACGCCAAATACGGCGAGGGTACGGTAGTGCTGGAGATGAAGGATTCCTATTTTAACATGCTGGAGAAAATCAAACCTCACTTTGAGCTGATTGACATTGCCAGACAGGCCATGGAAGACGCAGGAATCCAGCCGAAGGTAACCCCCATCCGTGGCGGCACTGACGGAGCCAGACTGTCCTACATGGGTCTTCCCTGTCCCAATCTTTGCACCGGCGGCCACAACTTCCACGGCAGATTCGAGTACATCAGCATCCAGTCTATGGAAAAGATTGTGGAGATGTTAAAAAATATTGTAAAGCTGACTTTAGAAAGCAATAGAAAATAACAGAAGGAAAAACACTTGACAAGTGCCGCCCTTTTCTTTATGATATAAAAATACTTTATTAAGGTAATGTGGTACTATGATAGCACAAAAAACCATATTATAGCAGAAACCAACAGGAGAAAAGGATATGTCCAGATTTTTAAACCTCAGATACAAAAAACTGACGCCCTATACTCCCGGCGAGCAGCCGCAGGACAGGCGCTACATTAAGCTGAACACCAACGAATCTCCCTATCCGCCTTCAGAGGGGGTTCTGACTGTGCTGAACCGGCAGGCAGGAGAAGAACTACGGCTTTACTCAGACCCGGAAGCATCGGAGCTGAAAAAGAAGCTGGCGGCCCGCTATGGGGTAGCGCCGGAAAATGTGTTTGTTTCCAACGGCTCTGACGAAGCTCTGAATTTTGCCTTTATGGCCTTTGTGCCGGAGCGCATTGCCTTTGCAGACATTACCTACGGCTTTTATCAGGTGTTTTCTGAGCTTTATGGACTGCAGACCCAGATCATCCCGCTTAGGGAGGATTTTTCCCTGGCAGTAGAGGATTATGAACATATAGGCTGTCCCTGTGTCATTGCCAATCCCAATGCGCCTACAGGGCTTTTGCTTCCTGTTTCCCACATTGAGCGGCTTCTTCAGTCTGATCCCAACCGGCTGGTTATTCTGGATGAGGCTTATATTGACTTTGGCGGAACCACGGCCATTCCCCTGATACAGCGCTATGACAATCTTTTAGTGATACAGACCTGTTCCAAATCCCGTTCCCTGGCAGGAGCCAGACTGGGCTATGCGATCGGCTGTAAATCCCTGATTCAGGATTTGGAGACCCTTCGTTTTTCCACCAATCCCTATAATGTAAACCGGCTGACCCTTAAGATGGGCTGCAGGGCATTGGAGGAGCAGGACTACTATGATGAAAATTGCCTGCGTATTATAGAAACCAGAGAATACACCCGGTCAAAGCTGGAAAATATGGGATTTCGCTGTCTGGATTCTAAAACCAATTTTCTGTTTGCAGAGCATCCGTCTGTATCCGGAGAGCGTATGTATCAGGAGCTGAAAGACCGTGGAATTCTGGTCCGGCATTTTGACCGTCCCCGTATCCGCAGCTTTATTCGGATTACCATTGGAAACCGGAAGGAAATGGAAGAATTCCTGAGGCAGGTGGAAGCAATTCTGGCAGATTAACAGGAGGAGCAGGATATGAGAAAGGCTGAGATTTGCAGAAAGACCAATGAAACCCACATTGTTTTATCCATTGATCTGGATGGACAGGGAAATGGCGATATTCAAAGCGGCGTAGGGTTTTTAGACCATATGCTGGAGCTTTTTGCCCGGCATTCCGGTATCGACCTTACCCTTACCTGTACCGGAGATACCAGAGTAGATGACCATCACAGTGTGGAAGACATCGGCATCGCTCTGGGAGAGGCAGTCCGGAAGGCATTGGGAGAGAAAAAGGGGATACAGCGGTATTCCTCTCTGGTACTTCCCATGGATGAATCGCTGATTCTCTGCGCCCTGGATATTTCCGGCAGAGGCGGATTTTATCCGGAGCTGTCCTTTCCTTCCCAGAAGATCGGAAGCTTTGATACGGAGCTGATTGAGGAATTTATGACGGCCTTTGCCGTCCATAGCGGCGTCACCCTGCATATGCGGCAGATGGCGGGACGCAATTCCCATCATATTGCGGAGGGCTGCTTTAAGGCCCTGGCAAGAGGGCTGCGGGAAAGCATCAAGCTGGATGAACGATTCCGGGACCGGATTCCCTCCACCAAAGGAGTGTTGTAAAAGAACAAAAAAACAGGGGAGTGGGACTATGATTGAAACCATCGAAACAACATTAAACCGAATCTACGAAAGCTTCGGATACCGTAAATTCAAGATGTCCAAGTTTGAACCCTATGACCTTTATGCGCAGAACCGGGATTTTTTGAAAAGCGGCAAAATTATTACCTTTACGGATTTAAACGGAACCCTTCTGGCCTTAAAACCGGATATTACCCTTTCTATTATTAAAAACAACAGTGGAGATGAGGAAAAGGTCTATTACAACGAGACGGTTTACAGAGCCCAGGGAAATACCTATAAGGAGATTATGCAGGCAGGGGTGGAATGTGTGGGAAAGATTGACACTCTGGCTGTAGCAGAGGTGGTACTTCTGGCTCTTAAATCGTTGGAGGCCGTGTCGGAAAATTTCCGTCTGAATCTTTCAGACGCCGCCTTTGTAAGCCTGCTGCTTAACACCATGCAGTTGGATCTGGACGCCAGAAAGGAAATCTTATCCTGTATCGCATCCAAAAACACAGCCGGCATCCGGCTTCTGGCAGAGCAGGGGAAGATTACAAAAGGCAATGCCGACGGCCTTTCCAGGCTTATAGAGCTTCATCTTCCCTTAAAAGAGGGAATTGAGCAGATTGCCGTTCTTTCTCCCAATAAGGAGGCAGACCGGGTGCTTGCAGAGCTGCGCCGTTTGTCAGAGGTTCTTGCAGCAGGAGGAATGGAGCGTCAGGTATATCTGGATTTTTCCCTGGTAAACAGTATGGATTATTACGATGATATTATCTTTCAGGGATTTATCGAGAAGATTCCGTTTTCTGTCCTTTCCGGAGGACGCTACGACCGGCTGCCGGAAAAAATGGGCAAAAATCTGGGCGCAGTAGGGTTTGCAGTCTATTTAGACCGGATTGACGCCTATCTGACAAAGGACAAAAAATATGACGGCGACTGTCTTCTCATCTACGGAGAAAATGACAGCTTTCAGGAAGTAATGGAATTGGCGGATCAGATGCGGCGGATGGAAAAATCCGTGCGATGTATCCGAAAGGATCAGTTAGCCGGGATGAAGCGGGTTCCCCGTTTCCGGGAGACTTATGAATTTGCCGGGCAGGGAGGGAATGCATATGATTAACATCGCATTGCCGAAGGGAAGGCTTGGAGAAAAGATATATGGGCTTTTGGCGGCAGCAGGATATGAATGTCCTTCCATTCTGGAGAAAAACCGGAAGCTGACCTTTGAAAATGAGGAAAAAGGCATCCGATATTTCTGGGTGAAGCCCAGTGATGTCAGCATCTATGTAGAACGGGGCGCAGCGGATGTAGGAATTGCAGGAAAGGACATTCTGTTAGAGTATCAGCCGGATGTGTATGAGCTTTTAGACCTGAAGCTGGGCTGCTGCAGGATGTGCGTAGCCGGACCGGAGGATTTTTATGATACCCAGGAGCGGACGCTGCGGGTGGCTACCAAATTCCCGCGGATTGCAGGCAGCTATTATGAGGAATTAGGAAGAGATATTGATATTATCCGGCTTAACGGCTCTATTGAGATCGCTCCGATCTTAGGGCTCTCGGATGTTATTGTGGACATTGTGGAAACAGGGAACACCCTGCGGGAGAATCATCTGGCGCCGCTGGCAGAAATTGTGAATATCAGCGCCAGGCTGATCTGCAATAAAGTCAGTTATCAGTTTCGCTATGAGGAGCTTATGAAACTTAGAAATCATCTGGAGGAACAGCTATGATTCAGATTTATGAGATGGGAACCATCAGTGATGAAGAAATTTTTAAACGGACAGAGCCGGAATCCCTGGTGGCGGAGCCGGTGGCAGAGATTATCCATCAGGTTCGTCTCTGTGGAGACCAGGCTTTGCGGGAATACAGCAAACGCTTTGACCATGTAGAATTAGAGGCGCTGCAGGTCAGCGAAGCGGAGCTGAACGCCGCTTTAACAGAAGCAGAGCCGGAATTTCTGGATATTTTACGAGAAGCGGCTGCAAATATCGAGGCCTATCACAAAAACCAGCTTCGCCAGAGTTTTCTGGTGAATGAGCGGGATGGGGTAATCCTTGGACAGAAAATTCTTCCTTTGGAAAAGGTGGGAATTTATGTACCGGGAGGAACCGCCGCATATCCGTCTTCTGTATTGATGAATGCAGTTCCGGCCAGGATTGCGGGGGTGGAGGAAATCATTATGGTAACCCCTCCCGGAGCCGGAGGAAAGGTAAATTCTCATATTCTGGCGGCTGCAGCCGTTGCAGGCGTTACCAAAATCTTTAAGGTAGGCGGCGCTCAGGCCGTTGCCGCACTGGCCTATGGAACGGAAAGTATCCCGCGGGTAGATAAAATTGTAGGGCCTGGAAACGCCTATGTGGCAGAGGCTAAAAAACAGGTTTTCGGCCAGGTGAATATTGATATGGTGGCCGGGCCTTCGGAAATTCTGGTATTGGCAGACAAAGATTCCAATCCTGCATTTGTGGCGGCGGATCTTCTTTCCCAAGCAGAGCATGACCGGATGGCGTCTGCAGTGCTGGTAACGGATTCCAGAGAGCTGGCTGTTTTGGTCCAGGCTGAGATTGAAAAACAGATTGCTCTTTTAAGCCGCAAAGAAATTGCCAGGGATTCCATTGATCATAACGGAAAAATCATTCTGGTACATAACCTGAAAGAAGGAATCGAGGCAGCCAACCGGATTGCGCCGGAGCACCTGGAGATCTGCACCGAGAATCCCTTTGACTATCTCAGTGAGATTAAAAACGCAGGCTCCGTATTCTTAGGCCGATACAATCCGGAGTCAGTAGGGGATTATTTTGCAGGCCCCAACCACACCCTTCCCACATCGGGAACCGCGCGGTTTTACAGCCCTCTGTCTGTAGATGATTTTGTAAAGAAGATGCAGTTCAGCTACTATACCAGGGAGGCGCTTTTAAAGGATTACAAAAAGGTCAGCTACTTTGCCCAGAGGGAAGGGCTGACAGCCCACGCCAGAGCGGCGGAAATTCGTTTTGATTCGGAGGATGTATGATTGCAATCATTGATTATGGAGTGGGAAATCTGTTTTCTCTGCAGTCCTCTTTAAAGCTTATTGAAGCAGAGGCAGTAGTAACCAGAGATGAAAAACAGATACGGGAAGCTGACAGGATCATCCTTCCCGGTGTAGGCGCCTTTGGAGACGCAGTAAAGAAATTAAAGGATACCGGAATGTTCGGGCTTTTGAGAGAAGAAGCTGACAGGGGAAAACCGATGCTTGGCATCTGTCTTGGAATGCAGCTTTTGTTTGACCGTTCTCTGGAATACGGAGTGCACGAAGGCCTTGGGCTTATAAAAGGAGAGGTTCGTCCCATTGCCCCTGTCATTCCGGCAGGACTGGATGTTCCCCATATGGGATGGAACAGCCTCCGCTTTCCAGATAAGCTTCCCCGCAGTCCTATTTTCAAAAGCCTTTCAGAAGGAGATTTCGTGTACTTTGTCCATTCCTATGCAGGCTTTGACTGTGAAGCAGCCTGTACAGCCACATCTGATTACGGAATTCCCCTTACAGCGGCAGTGCAGCGGGAAAATGTTTACGGAACCCAGTTCCATCCGGAAAAAAGCGGGGATACCGGTCTTCGCATCCTGAAGGAATTTGCGTCGCTGTAAGGTAAGAAACAGGTCAGCCGGCAGAAGGTTCTGCCGCAGAAAGGAAACAGACTATGATTTTGCTGCCAGCCATTGATTTGTATGAAAAACAGGTGGTTCGTCTGGAAAAGGGAGACTACCAAAAAATGACCGTATACAGCAGCCAGCCGCTTAAAACGGCAAAAGAAATGGAAGCGCTGGGCGCCAGGTGGCTCCATATGGTAGACCTGGAAGGCGCAGAAAACGGGGAAACTCCCAATTTTCAGGTTGTATCTGAAATCTGCAGCCAAACCGGGCTTTCCGTAGAGATTGGCGGCGGAATCCGCAGTATGGAAGCCATAGAAGCCTATGTAAAAGCCGGTGTCAGCCGGGTAATCCTGGGGACAAAGGCAGTGACAGACCGGGATTTCCTGAAAGAAGCACTTGAACGGTTTGGGGAGAGCATTGCTGTTGGAGTAGATTTAAAGGATGGAAAGATTGCCATACGGGGATGGAAGGAGGTTGCGGATATTCCTGCGGAGGATTTTTTTGAATCCCTTTGCCGCATGAAGGTAAGCACCCTGATATGCACGGATATTTCCAGGGACGGTATGCTTGGCGGAACCAATCTTGAGCTGTATGAAAAGCTTATAAAGCAGTATCCAATCCGAATCATTGCTTCCGGCGGAGTGTCTTCCCTTAAGGACATTGCCCTTTTGAGAAATATGGGGCTTTATGGAGCAATTCTGGGAAAGGCCATGTATGCAGGAGCAGTAGACCTTGTTGAAGCATTGAAGGTCAGCCGGGAGGGACAGCCATGATTACAAAACGGATTATCCCCTGTTTGGATGTCAGGGATGGGAGAGTGGTAAAGGGAACCAATTTTCTGAATCTGCAGGATGTGTCGGATCCGGTAAAACTGGCGGCAAATTACAGTGCAGCCGGAGCTGATGAACTGGTTTTTTACGATATTACAGCCTCTGCCGAGGGAAGAAAGCTGTTTACCGGGATCCTTAAAAAAGTGGCGGAAACCGTATTTATCCCTTTGACGGTAGGAGGCGGAATCAACACAGTGGAGGATTTTGACCGGGTGCTGAAATGCGGAGCAGACAAGGTGTCTGTAAACTCCGGAGCCATCCGCCGCCCGGAGCTTATCCGGGAAGCGGCGGAAGTTTACGGCAGTCAGTGCGTGGTGCTTTCTGTAGATGTGAAGCGGGTTGGGGAAAGCTTTCATGTGTTTTCCCACGGAGGCCGTGTAGATACAGGGCTGGAGGCCCTTTCCTGGATCTGCAAAGGCGTAGAGCTGGGAGCCGGAGAGGTGGTGCTGAACTCCATTGATACAGACGGAGTAAAACAGGGGTTTGACCTGGAAATGCTGAAGGCAGTAAATGCTTTGGTTTCTGTTCCGGTTATCGCCTCCGGCGGCGCAGGCTGTATCGAGGATTTTGTAAGTCTGTTTCAGGAAATCCCAGAGCTTTCTGCCGGACTGGCCGCCAGTATTTTTCATTTTGGCCAGGTGCAGATTCCGGAGCTTAAGATGCGGCTGCGTGAAAATGGGATTTTAGTCCGGTAACAGCTTGTTGGAGGTAAGACAGATGAATCAGGAAAAAGAAAACGAAGGATTTCTCCTTGACCCGGACACCATCCGGTTTGATGAAAAGGGACTGGTGCCTGTAATCGTACAGGATTATGAAAGCAGGCGGGTGTTAACGCTGGCTTATATGAACCGGGAATCCCTGCAGATTTCCCTGGAGCGAAGGCTATGCTGTTTCTGGTCCCGCTCCCGGAAAACCCTGTGGCTTAAGGGCGAAACCAGCGGAAATTACCAGCATATTGTAACCATGGAGTCAGACTGTGACAGGGACGCCATTCTGGTGCAGGTAAAAAAAGAGGGACCGGCCTGTCACCTGGGAACCGATTCCTGCTTTGACCGGCACGGTTCTGAACATGGCGAAGCATTATAAAATTCAGAAAGAAAGAGAGGACAGGGGAATGGAACAGAATAAAGAAGGGTTTTGCTTCCAGGGCTTATATGACCTTTTACTGGAGAGAAAAGAGACGCGGCCGGAAGGCTCTTATACCAGTTATCTGTTTGATAAGGGGCTGGATAAGATCCTGAAAAAGGTAGGAGAGGAATGTACGGAGGTCATTATTGCAGCCAAGGCCCAGGATAGGAAAGAAACCGTCTATGAGATTGCAGATTTGGCCTATCATGTACTGGTCCTTATGGCAGAGGCCGGCATCGCTCCGGAGGAAATCCGGGAAGAATTAGCCGGCCGTCATGTAATTGACCATAAAGTAAAACAGGAGAAGATGGTTTAAAACAGGGAGAACACCCCGGTAGACTGTAAAAACAGCACTGCCATAACAAGGGGCATCACATATTTAATCATAAAATTGTACATTTTCTTCCGGGAGAAGGTATGGCCGCTGGCTTCCATTTCCTCGCCAATCCACTTAGGCCCCACAACCCAACCTACAAAAATGCAGGTCATCAGGGAGATGAACGGCATCAGGAAGCTATTGCTTACATAGTCCATCAAATCCAGAAGCTGAGCGGCAGTGCCGTTTGGCAGCGTCATCTCAAAGTAGAAGACATTGTAGCCCAGGCAGATGATAACGGAAGCTGCCGCAGACAAAGCTCCGATTACCAGGCTGGTCTTTTTCCGGTCAGAGTGGAAAATGTCCATGCAGTTTGCCGTCAGGGTTTCCATAATGGACACGGAAGATGTCAGCGCCGCAAATACCACCATCAGGAAGAATACCATACCTAAAATCTGTCCCATGGGGCCCATGGCTTCAAATACCTTGGGAAGGGATACAAACATTAAGCTGGGGCCGGAGGCCATGCCCTCTGTGCCGAAGAAAACATAAACGGCAGGAATAATCATAAGGCCGGCTAAAAATGCCACCGTGGTGTCAAACAGTTCAATCTGGCTTAAGGATCTGTTCAGGTTTACATCCTTTTTTACATAGGATCCGTAGGTGATCATAATACCCATGGATACGCTTAAAGAGAAGAAAAGCTGACTCATGGCGTCCAGTAAAATCTGGAGGAACCGGGAGAAGGTAAGACCGGTAAAATCTGGAACCAGATATACCCGCAGGCCCTGCAGACCGGTTCGCAACTGGCCGTCGGCTCCCTCAAACCGAAGGGTAAGAGCGTAAAGGCCAATGCCGATAATCAACAGCAAAAGCCCCGGCATCACAATCCGGGAGAACCGTTCAATGCCTTTTTCCACGCCCCGGTATACAATAAAGGCGGTAAAAGACAAAAATACCAGCATAAAGAAAACAGGCGCAGCCTTAGAACTGATAAAGCCGGTAAAATAGCCGTCCTGTGCAGCCTGATGGCCGGCACCTGTCACATAGGTTACCATGTATTTTAAAATCCATCCCCCGATAACGGAGTAGTAGGTCATGATGATAGCCGGAACCAGGAAGGTAATGTGGCCCAGAAAGCTCCAGTTTTTACGGATGCTTCCAAAGGCGTGAAGGGCGTTGGTTTTAGTGCGCCGTCCGATGGCCACATCTGTTACCAGCAGGGTAAAACCGAAGGTGAGAATCAGGGCCAGATAGACAATCAGAAACAGGCCGCCGCCGTCCTTTGCAGCCAGATAAGGGAAACGCCAGATATTTCCCACTCCAACAGCGCTGCCGGCTGCTGCCAGCACAAATCCAAGAGAACCAGTAAAACTGCTTTTTTTCTTTGTTTCCATATTATCAATTCCTTTTCTTTATTCATATCCATTTCCCGGTATTATTATAGAAAGTTGAGACGAAAATGCAAATTGCAGAAATTTCTCTAAACGAAACTTTTTCAAGAAAAAGTTGAATTAAAGTAGAAATTCTGTCAGAAATAAGGTATAATGTTTCCGCTGTATTGAAAAAAACAAAAAAATGTATATTTATATGAAACTTAACTGAGAGGAGTTTTTCTTTGGAACAGATTAGCAAGCAGGTGGGAGCCAGGATTCGGAATTACCGGAAAATGCGGAAGCTGACTCTGCAGCAGTTGGCAGACCAAATTCATAAAAGCCGGGCCAGCGTGAGCAAATATGAGACTGGGGAAGTCTCTCTGGATATTGAAACCCTGGCAGAAATTGCCCAGGTGTTGGAAATCAATCCAGGGCGGCTTATGGATATTCCCCCAAAAACAGAAACGCCCCTTTTCCATCCCCATCCTGGTATGGGCGGTATGAGCCCCTTTTTCCAGGCCCGGCGGCTTTATTTTTACTTTTATGACGGCCGCTATCAGCGTCTGAAGGACGGCGTCATTGACATCCGGGAAGCAGAAAACAAACCGGGCAGCTATGAGGCGGCTCTTTCCATCAGCACGGTCAGCCCTTCTGGCCGCAGCAGCCAGGTTTACTACACCGGAAAGGTGGTTTACAGCGACATGCTGATTCGTTTCTCCTTTGTGAACCAGTACAACACCCTGGAGGAGGATCTTCTTTATATCTTCAATCCCTTAGAGCTGCGGGATTCTACAGACGGTCTGCTGTGCGGCATTTCCAGTGCAGATTTAAGGCCCTGCGCCTTTAAATGCCTGGTCACCTTAACCCCTCAGGAGCACACGGAATCCTTTAAAAAGCGGCTTCTCATCACAAAAGAGGAGCTGAACCAGTGGCAGAAGCTGAATATGCTGATGGTGGATAACCGGGAATGAAGATTTGGTATTCAATATTTGTAAAGAGTGTTGCTTAATATTCGCGAATATCATATAATGATACAGATTAGGACGAGTTGTCAAAATAAAGAGGATTACAATACATGAAAAAACTTGCGTTACGAGATGAAATACTGCTGAGTGTTCAGCAGCCGGCCCGCTATCTTGGAAACGAGATGAATGCGGTTATGAAAGACCCCCAAAAGGTGGACATTCGTTTTGCCATGTGCTTTCCGGATGTCTACGAGATTGGCATGTCCCACTTAGGTATGCAGATCCTCTATGCCATGTTTAATCAGAGAGAAGATGTGTACTGTGAACGGGTCTTTTCTCCCTGGACGGATTTAGACCAGATCATGCGGCAGGAGCACATTCCCTTATTTGCCTTAGAGTCCCAGGATCCTATAAAAGACTTTGACTTTCTGGGCATTACCATCCAGTATGAGATGTGCTACACCAACATTCTTCAGGTGCTGGATTTAAGCGGTATCCCCTTTCATGCAGAAGACCGGACAGAGGAAGACCCTATTGTTATCGGCGGCGGACCCTGTGCCTATAATCCGGAGCCGCTGGCACCGTTTTTCGACCTGTTTTACATCGGAGAGGGAGAAACTCAGTACGGCCCGCTGTTTAACCTTTATAAGGAAAACAGGAAAAAGGGCGGCAGCCGTGTGGATTTCCTGAAAGAAGCGGCGAAGCTGCCCGGCATCTATGTGCCTATGTTTTACGATACCGCCTATCATGAAGACGGAACCATCGCCTCCTTTAAGCCCAACCTTCCCGGAATTCCGGAGACCATCAAAAAGGAACTGGTGCTGGAAATGGATAAGGCGCCCTACATCGAAAAGCCGGTAGTTCCGTTTCTGAAAGTTACCCAGGACCGTGTGGTGCTGGAAATCCAGAGAGGCTGCATCCGCGGCTGCCGGTTCTGCCAGGCAGGCAATGTGTACCGCCCCTTGCGGGAGCACAGCCTGGAATACTTAAAGCACTATGCGTCTGAAATGTTAAAAAACAGCGGACATGAGGAAATCTCCTTAAGCTCCTTAAGCTCCAGCGACTATACCTATTTAAAAGAGCTGGTAACCTTCCTGATTGAGGAAGCAGAGGGCAAAGGCATCAATATTTCCCTGCCGTCTCTGCGGATCGACGCATTCTCCTTAGATGTAATGAGCAAGGTGCAGGATGTAAAGAAAAGCAGCCTGACCTTTGCACCGGAGGCAGGAAGCCAGCGGCTTCGTGATGTGATCAATAAGGGCCTGACTGAGGAGGTTATCTTAAAAGGCGCTGCAGAAGCATTCCACGGCGGCTGGAACCGGGTAAAGCTGTACTTTATGCTGGGTCTGCCTACAGAGACCAGAGAGGATATGGAAGGCATCGCCCTGTTGTCAGAAAAGGTGGCGGAGCTTTATTACGATGAGGTTCCCAAGGAGCAGAGAAACGGCAAGGTTCAGGTAGTAGCCAGCTCCTCCTTCTTTGTACCCAAGCCCTTTACTCCCTTCCAGTGGGCGACCATGTGCACCAAGGAAGAATTTTTAGAGCGGGCGTACATCGTAAAAGATAAGTTTAAGGAAATGCTGAACCGCAAAAGTTTAAAATACAACTACCATGAGGCAGATCTGACAGTTTTAGAGGGTGTTTTAGCCAGAGGCGACCGCCGGGTAGCTCCGGTTCTGGAGGAAGTTTACAAAAAAGGCGCCATGTTTGACTCCTGGGGCGAGTATTTTAACAACGACCTGTGGATGGTAGCCTTTGAGACCTGCGGCGTAGATATGGATTTCTACACCGTGCGGGAGCGGAGCCTGGATGAAGTATTCCCCTGGGATTTCATCGATGCAGGGGTATCCAAGGAATTCTTAAAGCGGGAATGGTTAAATGCCATCAATGAAAAGGTTACGCCCAACTGCCGGCAGAAATGTTCCGGCTGCGGCGCAAGAGTATTTGGAGGAGGTGTCTGCTTTGAAGATAAGAATTAAGTTTGCCAAAGAGGGCACCATGAAATTTATCGGCCATCTGGATATTATGCGGTACTTCCAGAAGGTGATGCGGAAGGCAGATGTACATATCCGTTACAGCGAAGGCTTTTCCCCTCATCAGATCATGTCCTTTGCGTCCCCTCTTTCTGTAGGCGCAGAAAGCCGGGGCGAATATGTGGACATTGAGGTGCTGGACACAGATTCCTCTGCAGAGATGTTAAAGCGGATTAACGAAGCCATGGTAGACGGCATGGAAGCCCTGTCTTACAAGCTGCTGCCGGATTCTGCCGCCAACGCCATGTCCATTGTGGCTGCGGCAGATTATGTGGTACGGTTTCGGGAAGGCCATGAGCCCAAGGACTGGCATGTATTTGCCGCCGGCTTGGAGGAATTTTTAAACCAGAAGGAAATCCTGGTGACGAAGAAAACCAAAAAGGGAGAGCGGGAGATGAATATCCGTCCCATGATTTACGCTCTTTCCCCGGTTGACAGTAAAGAACAGGCTATTTTTATGAAAATCGCAACAGGAAGCGCAGCCAACTTAAAGCCGGACGCGGTAATGCAGGCTTACAAAAAGAGCCTGGGAGAGGAATTGGAGCCCTTTGCCCTTCTTATAACCCGGATGGAGGTTTACGCCAATACCGGCTCAGAAGATGCGCCGGAATTTACTGCGCTGGAAGCGTTTGGAGATGACATTGAATAAATTATTGATTACCCGGTGGGAGGGACGGCTTTTGACAGCCCTGTTTTCTGAAAAGCAGGCTATTGAGCTGGGACTGGAGGAAGAAAACGCCTCCCTTGGAAATATCTACATCGGCAAGGTGAACCGGGTAGTAAAGAACTTAAATTCTGCCTTTGTAGACTATGGGCCGGGCCGTACCGGCTACTACAGCCTGACGGACAATCCGGTGATTCTCTATGCAGACGGCCGCCGGGCCAATACGGTAAAGACCGGAGACGAAATCATTGTCCAGGTTGCAAAAGAGGCGGTCCGGACAAAGGACCCGGTTCTGACCTCCAACTTAAATTTTACTGGCCGTTACGGAGTTTTGACAGCCGGTAAAACCATGATTGGATTTTCTTCCAAGATTGGGGATAAGGTCTGGAAAGATGAAATGAAGCCAAAATTGGAAGCGCTTACGGGCGAAGATGCCGGACTGATTGTCCGCACCAACGGCTACGGCAGAGAGGAAGAACTGCTGCGGGAGGTATCGTCTCTGATGGATGCGTACCGGCAGATTTTAAATACAGCCCGCTACCGTACCTGCTACACCCTGTTATCTGCATCTGAGCCGGAATATGTAAAAACCATCCGGAACTGCCCCGCAGGAACCCTGGAGGAAATCATTACCGATGAACCGGATGTATATGAAAAGCTAAGCGGTTATTTAAAGCAGTGCGAGCCGGAACAGCGCTGTCCGATCCGCTTTTATGAGGATCCTCAACTGCCCATGGCAAAGCTGTATTCCTTAGAGGCGGCCATGGAACAGGCCAGCCAGAAACGGGTCTGGTTAAAATCCGGCGGTTATCTTATCATTGAATACACGGAAGCGATGACGGTAATCGATGTCAACACCGGCAAATACGCCGGGAAAAAGAATCAGGACGATACCATCCGCATGACCAACATCGAGGCGGCAAAGGAAATCAGCCGCCAGCTTCGCCTTCGGAATTTGTCCGGCATTATCATGGTAGATTTTATCGATATGAAGCGGCAGGAAGACAAGGAGCTGTTAATGGAATCTCTGCGGGAATTTGTCCGTCTCGACCCGGTAAAAACCAATGTGGTGGATATGACGCCGCTGAACTTAGTCGAAATCACCAGAAAAAAAGAAAAGAAACCGCTGTGGGAGCAGCTTGCACAGACAGCGGAAAAAACCAACATAAAAAGGGGATAGGAGAATGAAAATCATTATCGTTGGCTGCGGCAAGGTAGGCGTTACCCTGGCAGAGCAGTTGAACAATGAAGGCCATGACATTACGGTCATTGATAAGGACGCCGGGAAGCTGCGCAGCTTAACCGACAGTCTGGACATAATGGGCGTAGAGGGAAACGGCGCTGTATATCAGGTACAGATGGAGGCCGGCATCATTGACACGGATCTTCTGATTGCCACCACCAACTCAGACGAACTGAATATGCTTTGCTGCCTGATTGCGAAAAAGGCAGGAAACTGCCACACCATTGCCCGAATCCGGAACCCGGAATATTCCCAGGAAATCCGGTTTATCCGGGAGGAATTAAACCTTTCCATGGCCATCAACCCGGAGCAGGCAGCAGCTATGGAAATTGCACGGCTGCTGAAATTTCCGTCTGCTATTAAGATTGACACCTTTGCCAAAGGCCGGGTGGAGCTGATGAAATTCCGGATTCCGGAGAATTCTGTGCTTCACAACATGCAGGTTCATGAGGTGCCTGGAAAATTAAAATGCAATGTGCTGATCTGCGCTATAGAGCGGGGAAACGATGTGATAATTCCCGACGGCAGCTTCCGCATGGAAAGCGGCGACAAGCTTTCCTTTATCGCATCCTCTAAGGACGCCACCGAATTTTTCAATCATATCGGCATTGGAAATACTACCATTAAATCTGCCATGTTTGTAGGTGGCGGAAAGATCACCTACTATCTGGCAAAGATGTTGGAGCAGACCAAAATCAAGATAAAAATTATTGAGCAGGATTTCCACCGCTGCAACGAGTTAAGCCAGCTGCTTCCCAACGCCATGATCATTCACGGAGACGGCTCCGACCAGCAGCTTCTTATGGAAGAAGGCATCGGCCAGACGGAGGCATTTTGCTCTTTAACCGGTTTTGATGAAGAAAACATTATGCTGTCTCTGTATGCAGCCTCTGTTTCTGACGCCAAGCTGGTTACTAAAATCAACCGGATCGCCTTTGAGAGCATAATCCAGCAGATGAACCTGGGAAGCATCATATATCCGAAGATGATTACGGCAGAGAGCATTGTCCGCTATGTCCGGGCTATGCAGAATTCCATGGGCAGTAATGTGGAAACGCTCTATCGGATTGTGGCCGGAAAAGCAGAAGCTCTGGAATTTCGGGTAGAGAAGGATTCTCCGATAGTGGGAAAATCTCTGGAGAATCTGTCCTTTAAGACCAATCTGCTGATTGCCTGCATCAACCGGGGCGGAAAAATTATTACGCCTCGCGGAAAAGATACCATTGAACCGGGAGATACGGTTATTGTGGTAACCACCCATTCTGGCCTCAAGGATCTGAAGGGTATTTTAAAGTAGAGGATAAGTACAGATGAATATCAATATTATCGTTTATTTTCTCGGCTGGGTGCTGAAAATTGAGGGAATCCTGATGGCGCTTCCCTGCGCAGTGGCAGTTATCTATCAGGAGAGAAGCGGCTTTTATTTTCTGGGCATCGGACTGTTCTGCGTCCTGGCCGGATGGCTGTTATCCCGGAAAAGGCCGGACAACGCCATCTTTTATGCAAAAGAAGGATTTGTATCTGTAGCCATGAGCTGGATCATATTAAGTATTTTCGGAGCCCTGCCCTTTTACTTAAGCGGGGAAATCCTTCTGTTTGAGGACGCTTTGTTTGAAGTCATTTCCGGATTTACCACGACCGGCGCCAGTATTCTTTCAGATGTAGAGGCGCTCAGCAAATGTATGCTGATGTGGAGAAGCTTTACTCACTGGATTGGCGGTATGGGTGTGCTGGTGTTTATCTTGGCAGTTCTTCCCCTGGCAGGCGGCTATAACATGCACATCATGCGGGCGGAAAGCCCTGGTCCTTCTGTAGGAAAGCTGGTTCCCAAGGTAAAGCTGACTGCAAAGATTCTGTATGTGATTTACTTTTCCATGACTGTCCTGCAGATTGTGATCTTGCTTTTCAGCGGTATGGATTGGTTTTCCGCCATGGCCATGAGCTTTGGTACAGCAGGAACCGGCGGCTTCGGCATTTTAAATTCCAGCTGCGGCTCCTACACTGCATTCCAGCAAGGTGTATTTACCGTATTTATGATTCTGTTCGGCATTAACTTTAATGTATATTACCTGCTCCTGATAAGAAAGCCCAAGGACGCTTTCCGGTGCGAGGAGATGCGGAACTACCTGGGGATCATTTTCGTCAGCGTCCTGCTGATTGCCTGGAATATCAGAAACCTTTATCCCACCTTTTTCCAGGCGCTCCGACACAGTGCGTTCCAGATAGCGTCCATCATTACCACTACCGGTTACTCCACTGCAGACTTTGATCTGTGGCCGTCTTTCTCCAAGACGATTCTGGTGGCAATCATGTTTGTAGGCGCCTGCGCAGGCAGTACCGGCGGCGGTATTAAAGTGTCCCGTGTGGCTATCGCAGTAAAAACAGTAAAAAAGGAGATGGCGTCCCTGCTCCATCCCCGCAGCGTCAAGATTATCAAATATGAGGGAAAGCCTATTGAACATACGGTACTACGCTCCATCAACACTTACCTGATTGCATATGTCCTGATTTTTGCTGTTTCCCTATTGCTTATCAGCCTGGATAATTTTGATCCTACTACCAACTTTACGGCAGTGGCGGCAACCTTAAACAATATTGGACCGGGTCTGGCAGAGGTAGGACCTACCCGCAACTTTGGACTGTTTTCTCCTTTTACCAAGTACGTGCTGATGTTTGACATGCTGGCCGGACGCCTGGAGCTGTTCCCCATGCTCCTCCTGTTTGCGCCCCGCACCTGGATGAAGGAGTAGCAGTAACATTACATTTTCTTATGACAGAACTAAGAGTCCGGTTCACCGGACTCTCGCGCCGGAGCGCGTCTGCGTCAGCAGACATTTTCCTTAAGCGCGAAGTGCGCATCCCGCGGAGCGTTTTTGTTTCATAGGGCGAACTTTTTTATGAAACAAAAAAGTGTCAAAAACTGTTGACATTTTTATATCACCATGATATTATTACCGAGTATGCCGCACAATGAGGTAGAAAAGGGCCGGTTCAGGCCGGACACCGAAGTTGGCGAGTAATGATAATAGGAGGTGCCATATGTACGCGATTATTGCAACAGGTGGTAAGCAGTACAAAGTAGCAGAAGGCGATGTCATTAAGGTAGAAAAGCTTGGTGTAGATGCTGGCGAGACCGTTACATTTGACCAGGTGCTTGCAGTGAACAACGGTGAATTATCCATCGGATGCCCGACTGTAGCCGGTGCAACCGTTACCGGAACCGTAGTGAAGGAAGCAAAAGCGAAAAAAGTGATTGTTTACAAGTATAAGAGAAAAACTGGCTATCATAAGAAAAACGGCCACAGACAGCTCTATACTCAGATCAAGATCGACAAGATCAACGCTTAATCATTATGATTATTGTAACCGTTTTTGTTGAATCAGACCATCACTATCAGGGCATTGAGCTTTCTGGTCACGCCGGTCTGGCGGATGATTACCAGGAAGGGCAGGAGCTTGTGTGCTCCGCTGTTTCTGCACTGACCCTCAATATGGCTAATTCTGTGGAGCATTTCACGGAGGACAAGTTTGAGGCGGAGGAAGACGCGGAAAGCGGTTTATTCCGTTTCCGTTTTACCGGTGATGTGAGTTCTGATGCGACACTTCTTATGAATTCCCTGGTGTTCGGTTTACAGGACATCGAGGAGGCATATGGAGAACCATATATCAAAATTCGATTTAAGGAGGTGTAGACATGTTCAAAATGAACCTTCAGTTATTCGCTCATAAAAAGGGTGTAGGTTCTACCAAGAACGGCAGAGACTCTGAGGCTAAGAGACTTGGCGCTAAGAGAGCAGACGGTCAGTTCGTTCTGGCTGGCAACATTCTTTACAGACAGCGCGGTACCAAGATTCATCCGGGTCTGAATGTAGGCCGCGGCGGTGATGATACCCTGTTTGCTACTGTAGACGGCGTTGTAAGATTTGAGAGAAAGGGCAGAGACAAAAAGCAGGTTTCTGTTTATCCGAGAACGATCAACGAATAAAAATGACTGGAGGGCTTCATACTGAATCGGTATGAAGCCTTTCTTTTGCGCAGGAGAAACGATGGTCCTGCGGCAACTGTCACAAAAGGAATGCCTGAGTGAATTATAAAATGTTACGACAGAAAGGATATAGGTGTAAGGATGTTTGCAGACAGTGCAAAAATATTTATTAAATCCGGAAAAGGCGGAGACGGCCATGTAAGCTTCCGGAAAGAGCTGTTCGTGCCGGCAGGCGGCCCGGACGGCGGAGACGGCGGTAAGGGTGGAGACATCATTTTTGAGGTGGATCCAGGCTTAAATACCCTGACCGATTTCAGACATGTCCGCAAATATGCGGCTAAAGATGGAGAACAAGGCGGAAAGAAGCGGTGTCACGGCGCCAATGCGGAAAACCTGGTAATCAAGGTTCCGGAAGGAACGGTTATTAAGGATTTTGAGACTGGCAAGGTCATCGCCGACATGTCCGGTGAACATAAACGAGAAGTAATCCTGCGGGGCGGAAAAGGAGGCCTGGGCAATATGAACTTTGCCACCCCTACCATGCAGGCTCCCAAATACGCCCAGCCAGGCCAGCCAGGCCATGAGCTGTGGGTAATGCTGGAATTAAAGGTAATTGCAGATGTAGGTCTGGTTGGCTTCCCCAATGTAGGTAAATCCACCCTGCTTTCCCGTGTGTCCAATGCACGGCCAAAGATTGCCAACTATCATTTTACTACCTTAAATCCCCATTTAGGCGTAGTGGATTTAGACGGCGGCGCCGGTTTTGTCATGGCAGACATTCCGGGACTGATTGAAGGGGCGTCCCAGGGTATTGGCCTTGGACATGCCTTCCTGCGCCACATTGAGCGGTGCCGGGTTCTGGTACATGTGGTGGACGCAGCCGGAACAGAAGGCAGAGATCCCATTGCTGATATTCGGGCTATCAATAAGGAGCTGGAGGCATATAATCCGGCTTTGTTAGAGCGGCCTATGGTGATTGCAGCCAATAAAATTGATGCAGTCTATGCAGAGGACGAAGATCCGGTAGATCTGCTGAGAAAAGAATTTGAACCGGAGGGTATCCGGGTATTCCCCATTTCTGCTGTCAGCGGACAGGGTGTAAAGGAACTGTTGTACGCAGTATATCAGCTTCTGCAGACTGTCAGCTTAGACCCGGTTATCTTCGAGAAAGAATTTGAAATCGAGTATGCGGGAGACCGGAACCTACCCTACACAGTGGAACAGACAGAAGAAGGGGTATTTGTGGTAGAAGGCCCCCGCATTGAAAAGATGCTGGGCTACACCAACTTAGAGTCAGAAAAAGGATTCCAGTTCTTCCAGAAATTCTTAAAAGACAGCGGAATCTTAGACGATCTGGAAGCTGCCGGCATCCAGGAAGGCGATACAGTACAGATGTACGGCCTGGCTTTTGATTACTACAAATAATAATATCAATAAAAAAGAGGAGAATAAGAAAATGACAAGCAAGCAGAGATCCTATTTAAAAGGATTGGCTATGACTATGGACCCGATTTTCCAGATCGGCAAATCCAGCGTCACTCCGGAGCTGACTGCCGCTGTTGCAGAGGCGCTGGAAGCGCGGGAACTGATTAAGATCAATGTGCTGAAAAACTGCCTGGACGACGGCCGTTCTATTGCAGAGGTTTTAGCAGAACGGACCCGCTCCGAGGTAGTTCAGGTGATCGGAAAGAAGATTGTGTTATACAAACCGGCAAAGGACGAAAGCAAACGGAAAATTGTGCTTCCAAAATAAACGGTTAATGATTGAAGGAGAGTAGGGATATGGCAAAAATCGGTATCATGGGCGGCACATTTGACCCGATTCACAACGGACATCTGCTGTTGGGACGCCAGGCCTACCAGGAGTATGAACTGGACGAAATCTGGTTCATGCCCTCCGGAAATCCGCCCCACAAAAAAGATCACCCGATAACGGACGCTGCAGTCCGCTGTGATATGATCCAACTGGCTATTAAAGGAGAACCGGCTTTCCGGCTGTCGGAATTTGAGGTTCGCCGGCCAGGGAATACCTACACCGCCGAAACCCTGCAGCTTCTGGCAGAGGAATATCCACAGCACACTTTTTTCTTTATTGTGGGCGCAGATTCCATCTACGAAATTGAGCAGTGGAACCGGCCGGAGCTGGTAATGGCCCGGACAGTCCTTCTGGTGGCAGAGCGGGAATATGAGCAGGCCAGGTGCAGCCTGACAGAACAAATTCAGTATCTGAAGCATCGCTATCAGGCAGATATACGGCTCTTACATTGTCAGGAAGTGGACATCTCCTCCAACGAGCTGCGCAGAATGGAGTCCCGGAGGAAAAAAATCTATAAATATGTGCCGGAGGCAGTGGCGCGCTATATTGAGGCCCGCGGCCTGTATCAGGAGGAGCAGGATGAACAGGAATCCTAAGTTTGAACAAATTGCTGAGATTCGCAAAAAGCTGAAAAAAGAGCTGGAGCCCATGCGCTATGAGCATACCTTAAGCGTGTCCTTTACCTGCATGAATCTGGCCATGAACTATGGATATGATTTACAGAAAGCGGAGCTGGCCGGACTGCTTCACGACTGCGCCAAGCATTTCACAGACAAAGAACTGATTGCCCGGTGTGAGAAGCACGGCATTCCGCTGACAATCGGACAGCTTAAGGCTCCGGCTGTAATCCATGCAATTTACGGCGCCTGGCTGGCCGAGCATAAATATGGCGTGGAAGATCCGGAAATTCTGGAAGCAATCCGGTGCCACACTACCGGAAAACCAGCCATGGGTACCTTGGATAAGATTCTTTACATTGCAGATTTTATTGAGCCAAGAAGATATAAAGCGCCTGATCTTCCGTCAGTGCGTGCTCTGGCATTTCAGGATCTAGACCAGACTGTCTATGCGATCATGGACGGCACTTTACATTATTTAAAGCAAGAGGGCGGCAGCGTAGACCCTATGACTGAGGAAGCATATCAGTATTATAAGGAACTTGTACCCTTATCAGAGAAAGGAGAGGCAGACAATGGAACAGGCAAAAGAGATGGTAAAACTGGCGATAAACGCCCTGGAAGATAAAAAAGGAGAGGACTTAAGAGTCATTGACATCCGTCAGGTATCTGTAATGGCAGATTACTTCCTGATTGCCAGCGGCTCCAACCCTAACCAGGTTCAGGCTATGGCTGACAGCGTAGAAGATGCTCTGGGAAAAGCCGGCTATCCCTGTAAACAGGTAGAAGGTTATCAGAGTGCTAATTGGATTCTGATGGATTACGGCGACATCATCGTACATGTATTCTGCAGAGAAGACCGGCTGTTTTACGACCTGGAGCGAATCTGGAGAGACGGCAAAATTATGGAAGCTGCAGAGTTTGAAGCTTAATAAAGAGATTATCAGGCGGGAAGCTGTTTTTAACAGCTCCGCCTTTTCTTTTGAAGCCTTTTATTTACATAATATTTTTATGTAAAGCAAAGCAGGGGTTGGTGTGAATTTTTAAGCAAATATTAAAAGTTTGACTCTGTTCTTACATTTTTATCTATGCTACAATAAAGTCTGGATTTACAGAAATAAGGTTAAGGTACTTATACAATGAAGTTTAATAAACAAGCATTGGGTCAAAAGATAAATCAGCTGAAAGATTTATTGATCCAGAATAAAATAACAGTTATCAGAGCAGGCGGCCTCCTGGCAGTAGGAGCCGGTTTGATTGTTTCCGTCCATCTTCTTTATCATCCGGAACCTGCCCTGCAGCCATCGGCAGAATCTGTTGCAGAAACAGCGGAAACGGAAGCAGAAACCACAGATGCACAGACCCTTGAATCTGTGGAGACTACGGCTGAAGACGCCGTCTGGACGCCGTCTTTAAAGGAATTAAACCTGGCCCATTTCTATCCGGAGGATGCAGATCCTGCCGATAAAACCCAAAGCCTGGGCGGACAAGCCTTTAAGGAGCTGATGACCCAGGATGAAAAATGGACGAGTGACATCTACGATTATGCAGATCTGACCCCTGCACAACTGGCAAAAAAGCTGGGAAAAGATCCTTCCGCCGTTATGGGTGATTACAATCCCAAAGATGACCGCCATAATCCTCAAGACCCTTCCACATGGTCTGTCAACACCTTTAAGGACATCCGCATGAATGCCCAGGATGGAGATGGAAAGGCCATTACTCCATATTCCAATGTACTGGAAATCATGTCTATGGCCAATACCTATACCTATTATCAGGATGCGGCAAACTACGACATTTTTATTTCTTATGCAAAAGAACTCTGGGAACATTCTCATTCCTATCAGGTAGGAATGAGCGATGTTTACTACTGCGACGGCTGTCTCAGCGAGGAGGCGGAGCGGCTGGAAATGGAAGCGTTGGAGGAAGAAGCAAAAGCAGAGGAGATGGGACTTTCCCAGGAAAATCCTCCATCCTTAGAGGATTCCGTTCCTGCCAATACCGTAATCCTTGCAGGAGCCCACAGAGCTGCAAAGGAGTCAGAAGCAGCAGAGGAGGCTGCCAAAGCGGCGGCGGCAGCGGCGGAGACTGTACCGGAAAGCAGCTCCGCAGTCATTGTAGCCCCGGTAAAGCAAACTGCAGAAGCAGTTGAAACAGCAGAATCCCAGACGGAGAGTACCGAAGCTTCCCGTGTCCTGACCATTGGAGAAACCACTGCCCCAGAGCCAGAAACAGAAGAACAGGAAACTTCTGCGTCTCAGACTGCAGAAGAAACCGCAGCGCCGGAGATTACGGCCTCTGCTGAGTCAACCACTGCGGAATCAACGGGATCTTCTGAATCTACGGAATCAGCAGAATCCCCAATGGCAGCGGAAACGGCAGAGACAGAGTCTTTGGCAGCAGATCAGCCGGATGCCGCTTCTGCCGATACTCCGGTAACAGAAGACACTGCAACGGTTTCCAATGCAGAAAAAGCCGCTTGTCCCGGACATGTAGACCTGATTATCCACATGAAGATTACCGGCCTGGATGAACAGACAAACAACCTGTTTGCTGCGGATAAAACCGGCAATGACGAGGCGAACATCAAAGCCGGCGGATGGCCCGGCTGGAATAAAACCACAAAGAGAGCTGCCAGCCGGTTAAGCACTCAGGACTGGTTTGAAAAATACGGATTAACTGTTTCAAACCTGACTCCCGGAAATCCCCTGTCTCCGGCAGAGATAAACGCTTATATGGCCCTTCTTCCCCTGGATATTTCCCAGACCAGAAGAAACCTGGTGCGTTTTGCCCTGGAGTCTGTAGGACGGATACCTTACTACTGGGGCGGAAAACCTTCTGCTCCGGACTATGCTTCAAATCGGTTCGGGATTCTGACCTCTCCGGACTATAAGGGCCGTGTCTTAAAGGGGCTGGACTGCTCCGGCTGGATTAGCTGGGTGTACTGGTCTGTAACCGGAGAGCGGCTGCCATACGAGAGCACCTCAGGCCTGGCTGTGCTGGGAAAGAAAATCAGCCGAAATGAGCTGCAGCCTGGAGATATTATTGTCCGCACCGGGACAGAGGCTCATGTTATTATGTTCCTTGGCTGGACGCCGGATGGCCGGATTCAGTGCATCCACGAAAGCAGCAGCCCGGTCAACAATGTTACAGTAGCAGTCCGTGATGCAAACTGGCCTTATTACCGCAGTCTAACAGATTAACAGAGATAAATTCAACGATAAAGAAAGGATGAAATACTATGGGGTACAAAGATGATCCGTATGAGGATGAACTGAGCCGTATGCGTGCCCGCCAGCAAAGAAGAAGGCGCTATCCTTCAACTGAGCCGGAGGAAGATGCAGATTTTGAGGAATTCGACCTGGAAGATGAGTGGAATCCGGATGAAACGCTCTCTTTTGAGGATTTTGACCTGGATGAGAAAAAATTGAAATCTTCCGGAAAAAGACCGAAGAAGCACCGCAAAAAGGGCGGTATGCTGTTGAAGTTGGTTTGCCTGGTCCTTTTGCTTACTGCAGGTTCCTTTTTATTCCGTTATGTCCGCAGCGGCGGCTACTGGACTGTTGCCGTATTCGGTGTAGACTCCAGAGACGGAAATGTAGGGAGGGGAGCCTTATCCGATGTGGAAATGCTTTGCAGCATCAACAAAAAAACAGGAGAAATTCGTCTGGTTTCTGTGTTCCGGGACTCCTATCTGTGCATCGACCAGGACGACCGCTATGACAAGATCAATGAGGCTTACTTCCTGGGCGGCCATAAACAGGGCGTAAGCGCCTTAGAAGACAATTTTGACCTTCAGATAGATGATTATGCCACCTTTAACTGGAAAGCCGTTGTAGACGCCATAAACATCCTTGGCGGGGTGGATATTGAAATCACAGATAAAGAATTTGCCTATATCAACTCCTTTATCACAGAAACCGTAGAATCCACCGGCATTGGCTCTCATCATTTAGAAAGCAGTGGTATGAACCATTTAGACGGTGTTCAGGCGGTAGCCTATGCAAGACTTCGTCTGATGGATACAGACTTTAACCGGACGGAACGGCAGAGAAAGGTACTGGGACTGGCTATGGAAAAAGCCAAAAGTGCAGATACCCAGACTCTGATTTCCCTGGTGCGCGCCGTATATCCTCAGGTATCCACCAGCATCGGTATTGACGACCTGCTTAGCATGGCTAAAAATGCGAAAAAATATTACATCGGCCAGACCTCCGGTTTCCCTTTTTCTCATCAGGAAATCCGGATCTCCAAGAAATCCTGTGTAGTTCCCACTACCTTGGAAAGCAATGTTATTCAGCTTCACAAATTCCTCTATGATACAGAGCAGTATACTCCGTCCAGAAGAGTGCAGGAGATTAGCAGCCATATCATTGATGTAAGCGGCCTGGGTGAGCCTGGAAAAGACACAGAATCCGGTAAAAATGTAGGCGCCGAAGGAAATTCCGGCGGCGGGTCTTCAAATTCCGGAGGTTCACCTGTAGAAAAGCCGGAAACTGAGGCACCGACAGAGACAGAATCTGCTGCGGAAAGTGAACCTGCCTCTGAAAGCACTCCGGAAAGCTCAGCAGAAGAAACGATTGCACCCTTAGAGTCTGAGGAAACAGACGAATCTGCCGAATCAGAAACAGATGAATCTACAACAGATTCCGAAAGTACACAGGAATCCCCGGAAAGCTCCCTGGAGGCGCCGGGAATCCAGGCACCAGAAATGCCCGAATCCACCAAAGGACCAGGTGCATTGGAAAACACACAGGATTCACCAAAACCAACCCTTCCAGAAGAAACCAACGGAGTTTTAGAAGCGCCCGGACAAAATCAGACCTCCGAAGAAATAATCCAGGGTCCCTGAGCTTTCTAAACAGCAGCGTTGAAACAGATAACTGGCACAGACCTCTAATTATTCGCGAAAGAATAGTTTAACGAATAGTTTGGCAGAGAATTACCGCTAACTATACTATATTAACGCAAAGGACTTAAACATATGAAACTACAGCGGCTCCTCAGCCTTCTCCGCCAGGCGATTGACCAATATCAGATGATTGATGATGGGGATCATATTGCCATTGGAATTTCCGGCGGTAAAGACAGCCTGACTCTTTTATGGGGACTTCATCATCTTCAGCGTTTTTATCCAAAGAAATTTGCCCTTTCAGCCATTACTGTTGATTTGGGACTTGGAAACCTGGATTTAGAGCCGGTAAAACAGCTTTGTGATGAATTTCAGGTGCCCTATGAAATTGTTTCCACTGATATTGGCAAGATTTTGTTTGATGTCCGGAAAGAATCCAATCCCTGTTCCCTCTGCGCCAAAATGCGGAAAGGCGCATTAAACCAGAAGGCTTTGGAGCTGGGCTGCAACAAGATTGCCTACGCTCACCACAGGGATGATTTAATTGAGACCGTCATGATGTCTTTAATTTATGAAGGAAGGTTCCATGCCTTCTCTCCTTTTACTGTTTTAGACCGTACCGGCCTGACGGTAATCCGGCCCATGATGCTGGCTGCAGAGGCTGATGTCAAAGGCTTCAGCAACAAATATCATTTACCGGTGTGCAAGAATCCCTGCCCCATGGATGGACATACCCGGCGGGAATATGTTAAAAACCTGATTCGTACTTTAGATCAGGAAAATCCAGGTCTTCGGGACCGGCTATTTCATGCAGTAATAACCGGAAACCTGGAGGGCTGGCCATCCCCCACTGAAGAATCATAGAAGGAAGGTTTTGCCGAATCATGAAAAATTTGCCTTATCACGAACAAAAAGACATAGAAAATGTGAAAAAGCTTCGGAAATTGATGGAAGAACTTCCGCCCTTCTGCAAGGAATTTTTCCGCGGAATTGAGCCTCGGACTTCTTCCCGGACCCGCATTGCATATGCATACGATTTAACCGTGTTTTTTGACTTTTTAAAAAAAGAAAATCCATATTTTGCCAAACTGGACCGAAGCAGCATCCGGCTGGAACATATGGACCAGCTTACAGTAACGGATTTAGAAGAATACATGGAATATTTAAAATACCATTTTAATGAGGCAAATCAGGAAGTTACCAATAAAGAACGAGGAATTATGCGTAAAATTTCCTCTTTAAAAAGCTTTTATAACTACTTTTTCCGCAATGAAAAATTAACTTCCAATCCGGCTGCCTTAGTGCAGCTTCCCAAGCTCCATGAAAAGGAAATTATCCGGCTGGATATTGACGAAGTGGCTGCCCTTCTGGACGCTGTGGAACAGGGCGACGACCTTACAGACCGGCAAAAAGCATTCCACAATCGAACCAAGAACCGGGATTTGGCCCTTCTTACACTGCTTTTAGGAACCGGAATCCGGGTGTCTGAATGCGTAGGACTGGATATAGACGATGTGGATTTTAAAAACGGCGGAATCCATATCCACCGCAAAGGTGGCAAGGAAGTTACGGTTTACTTTGGCACCGAGGTGGAGGACGCTCTCCAGGATTACCTGGATGAGCGGTTTGGCATAGACCCTATGCCCGGCAGCGAACAGGCACTCTTTCTCTCCCTGCAGAGAAAACGCATTACTGTACGCAGCGTGGAAAATCTGGTAAAGAAATACGCCAAACTGGTAACTCCGTTAAAAAAGATAACGCCTCATAAACTGCGCAGCACCTATGGAACCAACCTTTATCGGGAAACCGGCGATATTTATCTGGTAGCGGATGTACTGGGCCACTCAGATGTAAACACTACAAAAAAACATTATGCTGCCTTAGAGGATGAACGGCGGCGCAGCGCCCGCAACGCAGTCCGGCTGCGGGAAAAAGAGTAACCAAAAAACATAACATACACCCTATATTTTGCAACACTTTTACTCTGCAAAATATACTACAGTCAAAAATTCACCAGAGTGAATTTCCTCACTTTTTAAGCCGTTCATGCGCTTTAATTCTTCTACATATTCTGCCCGTGAGTAGCCGCTGCCTTCCAGGTAGCGGTCTGCTATTTTCCACAGACTGTCTCCCTTTTTTAACTGAATGCTGGTATAATACCGGTTTACCGGTTTTACAAATTCTTCTTCTGCATGGGCGCTTAACAGCGTGCGTCCGAAAAAACCGGAGAGAAATGCCAGTACCATTAAAAGTACGACTGTAAAGTTTCTGATTCTTCGTCTGGCGCTTCTTCTGTTCATCTTCTGTACCCCCTGCTTTCCACTGCTTCTTCCTGCAGTTTCAAATGTATGGTTATCTTTATCAAGTGCTTTCCGATGCAAACATCTGTTCTGTTTATGTTCCCATCATAGCATCCGAACATTTGTTTGTCAACATCTTTTTTGCAAAAAATCGAACAAAAGTTTGCTTTTTCATCGAACATATGTTACTATAGTATCAGATAAGAATTTGCTGATAGTTTCAGAACAGAGAAAGAAAATGGAGGAACCTATATGGCCCAGGGAAAGATTACTGCAAAACAGCAGGAAATATTAGAATACATAAAAGAGTGCATTTTGAAGAAAGGGTATCCGCCTGCAGTGCGGGAAATCTGTGAGGCTGTTCATTTAAAGTCCACTTCCTCGGTTCACTCTCATTTGGAAACCCTAGAGACAAACGGCTATATCCGCCGGGACCCTACCAAACCCAGAGCCATAGAAATCCTGGATGATGAATTTGCCCTTACCCGCAGAGAAATGGTGCAGGTTCCCATGATCGGCACCGTAGCTGCCGGGCAGCCTATTCTGGCGCAGGAAAACATTGAAGACTACTTCCCCATTCCCGCCAATCTTCTGCCTAATGCAAACATCTATATGCTCCGTGTAAAAGGAGAAAGCATGGTAAATATCGGAATTTTTGACGGGGACCAGGTCATTGTAAAGCAGACAAACACTGCCCGGAACGGAGAAATTGTAGTGGCCCTGGTAGAAGATTCTGCCACTGTAAAACGCTTTTATAAGGAGGACGGCCACTATCGCCTGCAGCCGGAAAATGACGCTATGGAGCCTATTATTGTGCCTGAGGTGGAAATTTTAGGAAAGGTGATCGGTCTGTTTCGCATAATGTCTTAAAAAACAAGAAAGAAAAGACCTTCCGAAGCTGCTTGGCTTTTCCGGAAAGTCTTTTCTTTCTTATTCTTATTATTTCTTATTTACCCATGCCTGTTTGGCCTTTGCCAGCTCCAGAATCATGTCTGCCGTTCCATCCAGTCCTAAAGCACTGCTGTTAATGCAGAAGTCGTAGCTTCTTGCGTCGCCCCACTTCTTACTGGAATAGTAATTGTAGTAGCTGGCACGCTTTTTATCGGTCTTTAACATCATATCCTTAGCCTTTGCCTCGCTTAAGTCATACACCTGAGACAGCCGTTTAACCCGGCTTTCATCATCAGAAATAATGAACACAGATACCGTATTGGGATAATCTGCCAAAGCATAATCTGCACACCGTCCTACAATTACACAGGATTCTTCATCTGCCAGCTTTTTAATGGTGTCAAACTGAGCCAGGAAGATTTTATGGTTAATGGGCATATCCATATATGCAGATGTGGTATAGCCGAGAGAATAGGTATCCATCACAAGAGAATACAGGAAACTGCTGGTAGGTTTCTCGTCATGGGTCTCAAACAGTTCTTCACAGAGACCGCTCTCCTTTGCTGCCCGGGCCAGAAGTTCTTTGTCGTAACACTTCACGCCCATTTTCTCTGCCAGCTTCTGTCCAATCACCTTTCCGCCGCTTCCGCACTGTCTTCCGATTGTAATAACAAGATTTCCTTTCATAAACACCCGCTCCTTTCAGCAATCCATGATGCCATTTAACAATCAGGACGGTAATTGACTAATCCTAATCTGTTGTATTTAGTATAGCACAAACTATCTGAAAAGTACATAAATATTATCAAAAAATCTTTCTACTTACCAGCCATTTGGGACAATTTCTCTAAAAGTTCCTGGAAATACCCTGGCAATGGAGCAGAAAACTCCATATACTCTCCGGTAGAAGGATGGATAATTCCCAGCACACCCGCATGGAGAGTCTGCCCCTGCAGTCCGGAAAACAAGGGTTTTGCCGGTCCGTACACCTGATCTCCTAACAGGGGATGTCCGATGCTGGCCATATGAACCCGAATCTGATGGGTTCGTCCAGTTTCCAACTGACATTCCACATAGGTGCAGCGAGAAAACCGTTCCAGCACCCGGTAATGGGTCACAGCCGGTTTTCCGTTCTTCTCGTTGATGCTCATCTTCTTCCTGTCTGTAGGATGCCGGCCAATCGGCGCGTCTATGGTTCCGGAGTCATCCTTTAAAACACCATGGACAATGGCATAATATTTCCGGGTGACAGAGTGAATTTTAAGCTGTTCTGCAATGGCGTTGTGGGCCTTATCGTTTTTGCAGACGATTATAACTCCGGTGGTGTCCATATCAATTCGGTGGACAATTCCCGGCCGCATCACTCCGTTAATGCCGGATAAATCTCCTCTGCAGTGAGCCATCAGGCCATTTACCAGAGTTCCGGAAAAATGGCCGGCTGCGGGATGCACCACCATCCCCTTTGGTTTATTGATAAGAATAATATCCTCATCCTCATAGAGAATATCCAGCTCCATCTCCTCTGCCAGAATTTCCGGCTCTACGGCTTCCGGCACCTCCAGACATATCCTGTCTCCGTCAGATACCTTAAAATTGCTTTTTACCGGCTTTCCATTTACCAAAACGCCGCCGTCCTTTAAAATCTTCTGCAGATAAGAGCGGGAAAGTTCTTCAAACTGGCCGCTTAAATATTTATCAATCCGCAGACTGTGTTCCAGCTCCGCCACAAATTCCTGAATCAATCTTTATCCTCCTTTTTCAGGCGGAAAATTTCTAATTCATCATCTTTATAATAAAAGCAGATGAGAAGGAACAGCACGGCTGTAGCCACTGTCACATAAATATCCGCCACATTGAAAATGGGAAAGTTAATCAGTTTAAAATACAGAAAATCCACCACAAACCCCTGGCTCAGCCGGTCCAGCATATTTCCCCAGGCTCCTGCAGTAATTAAGATCACGCAGATTTTTAAGGCGTGATAACGGCTGGATTTCCAGCCTGGCATTTTCCACATCATGTAAATGGCTGCAGCCATTACCACCAGGCCAACCAAAAAGAAAAAGCCCTGCCGTCCCTGCAGCATACCGAAGGCAGCCCCCCGGTTTTCCGAGTAAAGCAGTTCAAAGACGCCGTCCCAGAGCACAAAAGGCTCTTTGCCTTTTAAATGAGACGCTGCCAGATGCTTGGTATACTGGTCTGCAAGCACCAGTACCTGAGAGATAACTCCCCACGCCAGCAGATTTTTCAGTCTTTCCCTTTTGCTGTAATTACTGTCCATCCTGTCCTCCTAAAAGCCATGCAAGGCTCTCTGTCATTTCCTGCTCCGTCACAGTCCGGTCTATATAAGCCTCTCCTACTGTCCGCAGCAAAATAAATTTAATTACACCGGAATCCATCTTTTTATCACTTTTGGTAGCTGCCAGAATCTCCGGAATGGAAAGATTCATTCCTTTTATGGAAACAGGCAGTTTAAAGGCCCCAAAAGCCTCTTTGATGCGCTCTGCTTCTTCCATGGGAATAAACCCGCGCATTGCTGATAAATAAGCTGCAGCGGCGCATCCAAGGGCTACACATTGACCGTGAAGCAGTTGAAAGTCCATCAGCTTTTCAATGGCATGGCCTAAAGTATGTCCGAAGTTTAACAGCGCCCGCTCTCCCTGCTCCGTAGGGTCTGCTTCAACTACATTCCGCTTGATACGGTTGCTGACTTGAATCATCTCTGCACAAACGGTAAGATTCCGTTTCCGGATGGCGTCTGCATGTTCCAGAAGCCACTGGTAATAACCGGCGTCTTTGATCAGCCCATGTTTGATAATTTCCCCCATGCCGCAGGCAAACTGCTCATCCGAAAGGGTCAGCAGGCTGGAAACGGAGATATAAACCAGGCTGGGCATATGAAATGCGCCAACCATATTTTTGTAAGCGTCAAAATCCACTCCGGTTTTTCCGCCAATGCTGGAGTCTACCTGAGAAAGGAGTGTGGTAGGAATCTGGATAAACCGGATTCCCCGCAGATAGGTAGCTGCCGTAAAGCCGCACAAATCTCCGACTACGCCGCCTCCTAAAGCCACCAGCATATCGCCCCGGTCATAATGATTCTGAATCAAAAACTCATAAAGCTGCCGTACAGTATCCAGATTTTTGTGTTCTTCCCCTGCAGGAAATACAAATAAATCCACATGGCTGCAGACCGGCTTAAGCTGAGCCATTACTTCTTCCCCATACAAAGGAGCTACATGGCTGTCGGAAACGATACACAGTTTTCGATTCTCTACAGAAAGGGCTGCCACCTCACGGCCCAGACGGTCATAAGAGCCCTCCATCACAATGTCATAAATTGCTTTTCCGTCCCGATGGACGGTCATACGATTATTCATGCTGTCATCTCCTCTCAAAAAGACAGGCAGACAATCTTCCTCCGAACAGTCGGAAAATCGTCTGCCTATCCTGTCCACCTTATGTAATGGAATGTATTACAGCCGGATATTAAGCCCGGACACATCCAGAGTGCCGCTGTTTAAAAGATCCTGAAAATCACCGGAAAGCTCTACAGACTCTGGAGTTGCAATGAAAATGTAGTTGGAAATTTTCTGCAGATTTCCGTTCATGGAATATGTGGCTCCTGAGGTAAAATCAATGATCCGCTGAGCCACTTCTGTATGAATGCCCTCCATATTCAGCACCACTGCCTTGCCTGCTAACAAATAATCACAGATTTCTCTGGCGTCCTCAATAGAGGTAGGTTTGATCATGGAGACTTCCATGGCCTTCCGCATGGGAACTACTTTGGAAGATCGTCCAAACAGACGAGGTTTATCTTCCGCACCGTCATCATAGCTGTCTGCATCATCCCTTGATGGAATCAGATTCCGCTTGGGCTGTTTTTCCATAGCAAAATCATCATCAAAGAACTCCTCGTCTTCATCATCCGGGTTCAACTGCATAGTAGCCATCAGCTTGCTTAATAAACTCATATCTTATTCTCTCTCCAATCTCAAATCCTTATCTGGCGCCGAAAATTCCAGTGCCAACTCTAATCATGTCAGCTCCCTCCTGTACAGCAACCGGATAATCTCCGGTCATGCCCATGGAAAGCACACTCATACTAACATTATCAATGTTTTTCTTTTTGATGTCAACCGATAATTGATACAATTTTTGAAAAACTGAGCGATTTTCTTCGGGATTCTCCACAAACGGCGCTATTGTCATAAGCCCCTGAATCCGAAGATTGGAAAACCGGGCAATTTCCATAACGGCAGCCTCTGTATCTTCCGGGAAAAATCCAAATTTACTCTCCTCTTTTGCCACATTGACTTCCAGAAGAATATCCACCGTCCGCCCAAGCTTTTCTGCCTCTTTCTGGATTTCCTCCGCCAGCCGGACAGAGTCTACGGAATGAATCATAACCACATAGGGAAGCACCTGCTTCACCTTGTTGCGCTGCAGATGTCCAATCATGTGAAAGCTGGCATCCGGCGGCATGGCCGGCGCCTTCTCCACAATCTCCTGCACCTTATTTTCCCCGAAATCCCGAACGCCGGCTTCATAAGCTTCTAAAAGAAATTTCAGCGGCTTGGTTTTGCTGACTGCAATCAGCGTCACTGTTTCCGGATTCCGTCCAGCGGTTTCACAGGCCGCCTGAATATTTCTGCGGACATTCGCAAGATTTTCTTTAATCTGTCTGCACATCGTTTCACCTTCTTATTTATAGATCAGTTCGCCCTCGTACACTGTGTCTGCATTTAGTACAATGTGGTCGTACACAGACAGGCCATAATCTGTTCCTTTCCGGATGGTATAATACTCCTCATTAGAGTTTAAAATCTCAATCTGCTTGAATACGGCGTAGCCTTTGTTGATATTGTAAACACCTTCTAAGGATGCGCTGGATCCAATCTGGTACCGTTCCTGGGAATCTGGTTTGATAATGTAGTCTCCTGCTTTAAACGGCCCGTTCTCCCCCATATCAACATAATAAAAATCTTCTGTAGAATAGTAGATGGTAGCCGGAACAAACTCAGAAAGAGTCCCCTGTTCCGTATACACTTCCTTCATAAATCCGGTACTGCTGCTGTCTCCGCCCTGAATCATGTACTCTACCGGAACCAGATAAAAGTCCTTGGTGGTTACTGCAGTTACCGGAATTTTTAATCCGTCGGTTCTGGTCGTATCTACCTCAAAGGTAACATACCTGTCAGACACAAACTGTACCATATACTGATTAAAATCCAGCTTTCCGTAGCTTAAGCCGTCTGCTCCGGTAATCACAGAAAAAGCTCCGTCTGCTTCTAAATCGTTAGAAGAAAACCGCACGCGAAGACTGGTCTGCCCGCTGTATTCTGACAGCCGTTTCTCATCCAAAGGAAATACGATACTCCAGTCATCGGAAGTCACCAGCTTATAGACAGACTCTCCCCTTTCAATTAAGTTTCCAGCCTTGGTAATGGCCTTGGTGTAGCCGGTCCGGTTAAAACTTTCTGCTGTAATCTGCTGCGCCGTCATTCCTTCAAATCCGTCTACAGCGTAGGAAACCACGCCGGAAACCGGGGATTTCACCTGTTGGAAGGTGATACCGGTCTGCTGCATCAAAATATCCAGATTGCCCAGAGAGTTGAAATTCACATACTCCAGCACAGCCGCCTCCAGACTGTACTGCAGGTTATACACCTGGCTGAAATCCTGACTGGTGTAACTGCCGGAAAATGCAGATAGCTGCCGCTTAATTTCCGCCAGATTGGCGTCTGTCAAGGTTACATTTGCTTCCGGGTTATCCGCCATAAAGGTAGCCATGCTGCCCGTCTCATCAATGGAATAAATCCGGGTGCCTACAGAGGCCCGCTTGCCTTCCCGGATATAGTAGTTGATATAGCCGGACCGGTCTGTATACTCCACCTGTTCCTGACGGAGAATGATGCCGGTGTGCTGATGGTCGTTGACAATATTGCCCTCCACTACCTGGTAAAACTGCACCTTATCTTTTTTTATGTAACTGTATACGCTGAACAACATGTAGACAAATATGATGGCAAAGATAATGATGCCAACATTCAAATTTATCGGATAGCGCACAACCTTTTTCTTCTTTTTTGCCAAACTGATTCCTCCCGGAACGGTCTTTGCCGCCCTTATCCATTATAAAAGGTAAGGGCCAAAAGTGCAAGTGTTCCATCGAACAAAAGACGATAGGAACATTACAGAGTAATTATCTATTACATAAAAATGACAGCCAATGGTGTTGGTGCCATTGGCTGCCATGAAAATACGGAAGGTGTATCTTCCCGCCGTCCTAAATTATTTCTATGTATTACAGGGAAATAATAACATCCTTCTGAACGCTCTCCGGCATCTCTGCCGCATCCATAGAAACGCTTAATACGAAGTTTACATCATATTTCGCACTGAGATTTTCCAATGTTGTGACGGTGTCGGTAATATCCTCACCTTCTAAACCGGCCAGCTTTAAAAAGCTGTCGAAAAACATAGTTTCAATGTCATGGTCCTGAGAGATAATTCCGCTTACAAAACCGATAAAGCCTTCGCTGGAATTCACCGGGAACTCGTTGACATTGATCAAACGGATTTTGTTGTTGAGTTCATACATGTGTTTGGAGCTCTTGTCTAAATAGACAACGGAACCAATCGCTTTCTTAATACTATCATTGGCCATATCCAAGAGATGTTTGGTTTTCCCTTTTCCTTTTCTGCCTGCGATAATCTGCACCATATGAATCTCCTCCTTGCGTTATTTAATTTGTATAAAAAGTCTTTTAAGATTAAGTTGATTATAGTACAAATTTCTAAAATGTGCAATAACTAATTCACAATTTCCCCAATTATATTTGTCATATTTTCGTAAAGGGCAGTTCGGTTCTCTGCCTTTAACACAACAGCTACATAATCCTGATTCTGTTTATCCTGGCAGTTTAACACCAGACAGGAACCTGCGGCGCTTGTAGTGCCGGTTTTTCCTCCTACTGCGGTAATGCCGTCCGGTTCAGAAACCTGCCCAGTCAGATACTGGTTGCTGTTTTTCCATTCCCGGGTTTTAGGCTGTCCTTCGCCGTCTGTGTAAGAAGCCGTGTAGCTGACTGTTCCCGCAATACTGCGGAATTCCTCGTACTTCATGGCCTCGTTATACATTAAGTAAAGGTCATAGGCCGTAGTGTAGTGGTTTTCATCTGTCAGGCCGTGAGGATTGGTAAAATGGGTATCTGTGGCCCCAATCTCCCAAGCCAGGTCATTCATCTGGTCTGCAAAGGCTTCAATACTGCCGGCCATATGAACTGCAATAGCAGCAGCCGCATCGTTTCCAGAAGCAAGCATCAGTCCATAAAGCAACTGCTCCATGGTAAGGGTGTCACCTGGGTTAATGTGAGCCAGGGACGAGCCTGGTTCTACAAGTACCTCGTCTCCTACTGTAACCAGTTCACTTAAATCTGCCTCCTTGATTGCTAAAAGAGCAGTCATGATCTTCGTGGTGCTGGCAGGATTTCTCCGCTCAAACAGATTTTTCTGCACCAGGACCCGGCCATCATTTACAGAAAATACTCCGGCAGACATAGCGTCTACCGATGCGTCCGGCTGGGGTTCATCCCCCATTACCACACAGAGGGAGCCTGCCAAGGAGCCTGCCTGTCCGGAATCTGCTGAAGCCTGGGAAATCAAAGTATCCATGTTCTCCTGACTGTACTCATAGGGAGCCGGAGCGCCGCCGCTGCAGCCGGTCAGGAAAAGTCCGGCACAAAAAACGGCTGTCAGATTTATTTTCCAATTTTTCAAAACCATACGCTCCTATCGGTAAATCTCACGCCACTCTAAATCGCCCCGGCCAAGAGCCTTGATCAAAAGCTCCGCAGTTGCCACATTGGTAGCCAGAGGAATGTTGTAGGTATCACAGAGCCGTACTACATCGTTGACATTGGGCTCATGGGACTTGGGAGTCAGCGGGTCCCGCAGGAAGATCACCATGTCCATTTCATTGTGCTCAATCTGGGACGCCAACTGCTGCTGTCCCCCCAGATGTCCTGCCAGATACTTGTGAATATTTAAATTGGTTACTTCCTCTACCAGCCGTCCGGTGGTTCCAGTAGCGTAAAGTTCGTGTTTAGATAAGATTCCCCGATATGCAATGCAGAAGTTCTGCATCAGCTTTTTCTTAGAATCATGTGCAATCAATCCGATATTCATATGTGTAACCCTCCTTTAATAGCTGCTGCTTTTGGGCTGCAGCCCTACATTCATCACTAGTCCAATTCCAAAATAGATACTCATCAAGGAGCTTACGCCGTAGCTGATAAACGGCAGCGGCAAGCCTGTGTTTGGGAAAATCCCGGTTGCCACCGCAATGTTTGCAAAGCTCTGGAATGCCAGCATGGTGGCAAGCCCTGCGCATAAAAGCTTTCCGGAAAGATCCCGGGCCCGGGCCGCCATCAAAAGGCACTCATAAACCACCAGAGCAATCAACAGGATTACCAGACTGCATCCGATAAACCCCAGCTCCTCCCCGATTACGGCAAAAATAAAATCCGTCTGCTCCTCAGAGAGAAAGTTTCCATTTTTTACAGAGGCCAGGGTATTGTTGTTCAGTCCCTTGCCTTTCAGCATGCCGGAACCAATAGCCATAATGGAATTTTCCTGCTGCAGATTGGCCTCTGCATAGGCGGATTTATCTACAAACGCCAGGATTCTCCTGACCTGGTAGTCGTGTAAAAACGGCACCATGTCAAACTTAAGCAGATAAATAAACAGGGCACCGCAGGGAACCAGCACAGCCAGTGCACCGAGAATCCAGCGGTAGCTTAAACCTGCCACAAACAGCATAGCGGTAAAGGTAACCATGGTTACAATTCCGGTAGACAAATCCGGCTGCTCGTAAATCAGAAAAAATGTCGCCAGATAAAGACCGGCGCCTACAGCCAGAATCTTAAACTGATTGATTTTCTCCTGATTTCTGCTGAAGAACCAGGAGAAAAAAACAATCAGACCAATTTTAACAAACTCGGAGGGCTGAACCTGTCCGATGCCGGGAAGCACCAGCCAGCGGGTAGCGCCACCATGGGAAGCACCTACTAACAGCACGGCCAGCAGGCCAGCTACACAAAGGCCATAGATGACCGGAGCCATGCCTACAATCCTGCGGTAGTCAATCAAAGAAAGCGCGATTACTATAACAACACCGACGCCCACTCCCATAATCTGCTTTCCCACATAGGACACATCCTGGTTTGTGGCGCTGCGGATTACCAGAACGCCGATGATGTTCAACACCAATACATAAAGAAAAAGGCGATAATTGTAATTCCTGAAGTTGTAATTTAGAAGCATTCTTCTTTCCTCTTTGTAAATGTCCGGATCGGGAAGGTGGCAGATAACACTGGAACCGGTTCCCTGGCGCCTGCAGTTTCCATCCGCACCAGCCGTATATCCAGATTCAGGGAATCTACCTCCGCATACCGGGATAATACCCCCAGCATGTCCTCCCGGATCAGATTTAAGAGTCCCGGATTTACCCGGGCCTTATCGGAGACCAGAAGGAGCTTTAAACGCCCTCTGGCGATGTCGCCGGAGTTACTTTTGTGAAAACAGAATCTCTGTCTCATGGCCGCCCTCCTATGCTCTCTTTAAGAAAGAGGAAATCCGGATTAAAATCCCCTTTCTGGGATCCAGATCCATAAGCGGTACGGCCTCTCCTGCTACTCTCCTGCAGATATTCATGTAGGCCTGTCCGGCCATAGTTTCTGTGTCTACCAAAGGTTCTCCCTGGTTGGCGGACACCACAATGTCCTCATCATCCGGAACGGCGCCGATGATATTTATTGCCAGAATCTCAGACACATCTTCTACAGACATCATATCTCCCCGGCGCACCATATCCATCCGGATCCGGTTTACCACCAGGTCAATCTCCTGCATACCGGCAGCCTCCAAAAGGCCGATGATACGGTCTGCATCCCGGATGGCCGATACCTCCGGCGTGGTTACTACCAAAGCCCTGTCTGCACCGGCAATGGCATTCTGGAACCCCTGCTCAATTCCTGCAGGACAGTCCAGTAGAATATAGTCAAACTCATCTCTTAAATCATCCGTCAGCTTTTTCATCTGTTCCGGGTTCACTGCAGACTTGTCCCTGGTCTGAGCTGATGGAAGTAAGTAAAGGTTTGGGCATCTTTTGTCTCTTATCAGGGCCTGCTTGATTCTGCAGTTGCCTTCCACCACATCCACCAGATTGTAAATAATCCGGTTTTCCAGTCCCATTACCACATCCAGGTTGCGCAGACCGATATCTGTATCGATAAGCACCACGCTGTAGCCTAAGTATGCCAGGCCTGTGCCAATGTTAGCTGCCGTAGTGGTCTTGCCGACCCCGCCTTTTCCAGAAGTAATCACCATGACTTCACTCATAGAACGCCTCCTGAAAAAATTACTACCGTTATAGTTTACATGAAAATGAAAAATATTTCCAGTGTTAATTGAAATTTAACATACCTAAAAATGATTTTTTTAAAGGTTTCGTGCATATACTACAATTTTCTACACTGGCAAGTATCGGTCCCTTCCCGATTTTCTTCCCTTTCTCTCCAGAGTGGAGGGAAAGATCTGCAATTTTAATCTGCAGCGGCGCCATTTCCATGGCAGCCACCACCGCATCCCGGTTTCCGGAAACACCGGCATGGACGGTTCCTTTAAGCTCTCCCAGAACGATGATATTCCCCTTGGCAGTCACTCTGGCCCCGTGGCGCACATCGCCGATAATGACAATGCTGGCCTCCGATTCCAGGGATTCCCCCCGGCTTAGATCTCCCCGGTAGAACTGGCCGGTTCTGGCCGACAGCTCCATCAACTTCTGGTTCAGTGCTTTCTCGCATCGTTCAATGCGGTTGGCGTCCGTGTCAATGAGACACAGTATCTCAATTCCGGAATTGTCGGTAATGGCTCCCACAATCCGGAATTCTTCCTCGGCAGTAAGTTCTCTCCCCTCCAGCATCAGCGCCATCTGGACATTGCCCCAGAACCTGGCGCTTTCCTTAAACTTCTGGGCAATTTCCTCCAGAAGCTCCGGAAAAGGACAGTCCGGGTCCAGAATGACCGTCATGCCGGATTTGCTGCTTTTAATTACCACTCTGCTGTTCAACTTACTACTCCTTTCGGTTCTTTTTGGTAAAATCTTAATCTCCGATTGTGACATTGGAAACATCCAGAGCTCCGGTGTTCTGGATATAGTCAAGGTCCGTATATCCGTAGTAAAAGCGGTAAACATTCTTTGCGACCATGGCCGCATTGGATGAAGAATATCCGTAAGGGATATTTACCGTTACACATATCTCCGGGTTTTCGTAGGGACCGTATGAGATAAAGAACGCATGGTTGCCTCGGATTCTGGTCTCCTGGGCCGTACCGGTTTTTCCGGCAATCTCCACTTCCAGATCCTTAAAGATCTGGCGGGCAGAACCTTCCGCTACCACGGCGCGCATTCCCTGCTGCACCGCGTCCCAGGTAGAATCCTGTATCTCAACATGTCCGGAAATCTCCGGTGTGTAATCCTGAATCAGATTGCCCTGGGCATCCGTCATCTTGTCCAGAAGGCTTAACTCAAATACGGTGCCCCGGTTCGCTAACGCTGCCACATAGCGGGACAACTGCACATTGGCGTAGGAGTTGGTTCCCTGTCCCATGGCGGACCGCTCCGGGTCCTCTGTGGTCAGCTCCGGCGTAATCTCGGAAATCTCAATGCCGGAAGGCCGGTCTAAGCCAAACATGGAAGCATATTCCCGAATCTTCTGAACGCCCATGTCTGTTGAATATACCAGAGTATCCTTGTCTGTAGACAGTCGGTGGGCAACCTCTGTAAAGAAGTAGTTGCAGGAATTCTTGATTCCCCCTAATACATCCAGAGGGCCGTGTTTGCCAGGATAAATCCAGCATCTGATGCCGGGAGATACTTGGTCATACATACCGGTGCACTCAATGGTATCCGTCAGACTGATGACCCCTTCTTCCAGTCCGGCAATAGCCGTAATGGGTTTAAATGTGGATCCGGGCGCCTTTTTCGCCTGGGTGGCGTTGTTGTAAAGAGGCAGGGACAAATCGTTGTTTAACTGGGCAAAATAAGCCGCATCTACCGTACCCGACAGCTTGTTGTTGTCGTAGCTGGGGTAGGATACCAGGGCCCGCACCTCTCCTGTATTGACATCTGTAATTACCACACCTGCCGTACAGGGGTCCAGAGCCAACTGAGCCGGAGTCAGCTCAATGTTGGAGATTTTTTCCACCATAAAGCGGAAGGCATAATTCTCTCCGTTGGCGCTTAACATCTGTATCTCTGCTTCATCGTAGGGAAGTACTCCCTGGGCGTACAGCGCCAGACAAAGCTGACGGCCGGTAATCACCTGATCGTTGATAAGATAACGATAAATTCTCTTGGTAAAGCTGGTATCGTCCTCCAACTGTTCCAGCACATAGTCAATTAACACCTTATAAATATCGTCTGCGTTAGAATATTTACTCTTTACCTCCAGGCGAGTGGTGTCAATCCAGTTATCTGCAATGCCGGCATAAAGGTAATCCCGCAGGCTGATTTCATCTGCCTTCCAGGCCAGGTATGGCTCACTGTTGGTGTCAATTTCCCTGGTCTTGATAATGCCCACGGTAGGGTCTGCCAGGTAATTGTAGATGTAAACCATGTAGGCCATCATATCCTGGGGCAGGTCTTTCATCAGGGTGGCGTGCTCGCTCATCAGCTCCTGACGAAGCCGTTCCATAATCTGGGCCTTGGAGGCGGTATAAATACTGTAAATCTCCCGCTCTATATCCGTGGCATCTTCTCCCTCCATATGGCTCAGGGAAAGGACATTGTTGTTGATCAGCTGAAAATAGCTGTCCTTTACCGGAATCTTGATTTTGGAAGCGTCCACCGCATCCATAGCGTCTACATCCTCATTGACTAAGGCGGAGGCCAGAATACCGGCTAGCTGCTTCTCAATCAGGTGGTAAATGCCTACCTGCAAATCCCGGTCAATCGTCAGGTAAATATCATTTCCTGTAGTAGGCTGGGTTTCGGAAACCACTGCCATAATACTTCCCAGGTTGTTGACAATCAGCTCCGTGTAACCCTTCTTTCCCTGCAGCTCCAGCTCCATGGAAGCCTCGATGCCGGTCCGGCCTACGATGTCGTTGCTGTCATACTCTGGATTGGATTTCTGAAGCTCCTCTAACTGATCCTCCTGCACCTTTCCGGTATAGCCGATGATGGGAGCAAAATAAACGCTGTCGTTGTACTTGCGGATGGTAGTCTGCTCAATGCCTACGCCCCGCAGCTCGTCGCTGTGCTCCAAAATGTCCGCTACGGTTTCATCGTCTACCTGACCGGTAATGGTGTTGGCGGCGTACTTCATGTAAGCCACCAGAGACATGGTGTAGCGGATATTGACAATCTGAAGGGCTTCCTTGTCTGTCAAAATGATAGGATTGCCCGCTTTGTCCACCAGTTCTCCCAGGTCATACCGGTCATACCGCAGTTCAAAAGCTTCTCTGGCAGTAATGGCAGAAGGATACTTTCCCTTTTCATCATCCAGCTCGTTCACAGACCGAAGGCCGTAAAAGTCCCGCAAAAAACGGAGCCTGGCTGCCTCAGAGCTGCATGTATAAACCATATCTCCGTTTTCATCCAGGGCAATCTCTAACTTTCCCTGGGCCTCATAGCCGTGGTCGTTTAAAATATGAATCAGCTTAAGCAGCATGGTGTTCATGGACTGGCTGTCCGGATAATCTCCCGTATCCCGGATGTTTACCATGTAAGCCAGCTCATTGTAAGCCAGCAGATTTCCGTTCCGGTCATAGATATTGCCTCTGGTTCCCGGCGCAGTTACGGTCTCCGCCGTTTTCTGCACATACTCATTCTGAAAGGTCTCGCCGTTTACAATCTGCAGATCAAACAGCTTGCCAATCAGAATGGCAAACATGCCGGTAAACACCACAGCCAGGGCAAATACCCTGGAACTCAGCAGCTTTTTTATAAATTCCTGTAGGATTTCCAGTAAGTCTCTTAGCACGAATGTCAGCCTCTCCTGTTTTCAATCTCTTCCAGCCGCCGGTTGGCCGATAAAAAGAACCGGTAGATGATCAGGGTGGTTACCACTGTAAAAATGGTTTCCGGAATGATAATCTCCCGCGCATAATAGAAAATATCCAGCCGGTTGCGGATCAGGAAACGGAATACATAGACATAACCGTTGTAGATCAGCTCGTTCACCAGGCTTAAAACCAGCGGCAGGTTGATATAGTCCTCATAGTAATATTTAGTGCAGATTCCATTGAAATAACCAATATTGATAAACAACAGGGTATAAAAGCCAAAGGGCCCGCTGTAAAACAAATCCAGCAGAACCCCTGCAAACAGGCCGTAATACATACCTGCTTCTTTTCCGTAAATAAAGCCGAAGGAAAAGGTTAAAATCAGCATCAGATTCGGCGCCGCCGACAGAAACGGAATCAGCGGAATAACGCAGTTCTGAATGGTAAAGGCCAGAATCAGCAGCAGTAAATTGATGATAATCCGCTTCATGGCTATTCCCCTTCCGTATCTGCAGTGGTTTCTGGTTCTCCGGCGTTTTCCGATTCTGCAGGTTCCTCCGCTTCTGCTGTCTCCGAAGTTACCTCATCTTCTTTCAGTTCTGTAATAACCAACACCTCCTGAAGGCTGTCAAACTGGGCCACCGGCACCAGATAACCGGATTTGGTAAGTCTGGTGGAATCTGTGGTAATGTCTGTGGCGTAGCCGATTAAGATACCCGGCAGAAACTTGGCGCTGATGTTGGAGGTGACAATCCGGTCTCCGTCCTTAATATCTCCGTTTTCTGCAATGTTGGTAATCCGCAGCCGTCCTTCGTCAAACAGGGTCAGATCTCCCCCAACAATGCAGATGTCTCCGGACTGCTGGGCCATGGCGCTGACCCGGCTTACATCATCGATGATGGACCGGACTGTGGCATAGTGGGCGCCTACATCCGTCACAATGCCAACCAGCCCCCCTCCTGCAATGACATTGGCGTCTACCCGCACCCCGTCTGCAGAGCCTTTGTTGATCCGAAATACCTGGAACCAGTCTCCTGAGTCTTTTGCAATGACCCTGGCGCCAATCTTTTCATACTGCAGGTAATCCTGGTCCATCTGATATAAATCCCGCAGCCGCTCAAGCTCAAACTGCTCTGCCTGCAGACGGCTGTTTTCTTCAATTAAGCTGTCAATCTGTGCCTGAAGGACCTGTTTTTCCTCCATGGCATTCTTTAAGGAGCTGTAATTGCTGACGCTGTTGTAAAGAGAGGTTCCCGCCTTGTTAATACCGGACTGAATGGGATTTAAGAAAAAACCCATACCGGTCCGCAAAGGGCTTAAAAACCCATCTACAAAGGAGGTTACCCCAATCAGCAGGATGCAGAATACCGACAACCCGATTAAAATATATTTGCTGCGCTTTGATTCCATTAAATATATCCCCGTTCTTTCATACTGACATACTGATCGTCTCCGATGATCACATGATCCTGAAGCCTGATGCCAATCAGCTCTCCCGCCCGCTTCACCCGCTCCGTCAGGGCAATGTCCGCCTTGCTGGGGCTGGGGTCCCCGCTGGGATGATTGTGTACCAGAATGATATTCACCGCCTGATACCGCAGAGCCTCAATAAAAATCTCTCTGGCAGAAGCTAACGACGCATTGACTGTCCCCTTGCTCATCAGCACATTTCCAACCAGCACCTGCCTGGTGTTTAACATCATCAGATAAAACTGCTCCTGCGAGCAGTGCCGCAGGTCTTCCCGGTAATAATCCGCCACCTGCTCCGGCGATTGAAAGGAACCATGGCGGGAAGCGGCTTTTTTCTTCCAGATACGCCGAGACAGCTCGCCAATGCACAAAAGCTGCACCCCTTTTACCCGCCCAATGCCCCGGATAGAAGTAAGCTGAGGCATGGTTAAATGAAGCAGACCTAAAATGCCTTCTCCCGGCCCGGAAAGGGACAGAATCCGCTCTGCCAGCTCCAGAGAATTTTCTCCTTTTGAGCCGGTCCGAAGCAGGATGGCCAGCAGTTCTGCGTCTGTCAGTTCCTTTGGTCCCCGCTCCAGAAACCGCTCATAAGGGCGCAGTTCGCTGGGCAGGTCTTTCATAATGGTATGGTTCATCTCTCCTCCTTACGCAACTCTCCAAGCACGAATCCGGAAAAGAGACCAGAATGCCTGTTCGTACAGGCACGACAGACATTTTCTTCGTTATTTTACCACAAAGTGGCTTTTGTGTATACCAGGTTTCGGTAATCTTAAGGAATGAAGCTTATCATTCCGGCAGCGCTGCCAGCCCTGCGTCCACCAATTTCTGTAAGGAATACATGATGCCCAGCTTGGCGTGATACCAGGTCAGACCGCCCTGGAAATACACGGCATAGGGAGGCTTGATGGGGCCGTCTGCAGACAGCTCAATGGAGGAACCCTGTACAAACGCTCCTGCTGCCATAATGACCGGCGCGTCGTAGCCCGGCATGTCCCACGGCTCCGGAGCCACAAAACTGTCTACCGGCGCAGCCGCCTGAATGCCCTGACAGAAGGCGATCACGCCTTCCGGAGTGCCGAAGGTTACTGCCTGGATAATGTCGTGGCGGGATTCGGTACTGTCCGGTACTACGGCAAAGCCCAGCTTCTCATAGATATTCGCTGCAAAAATGGCTCCCTTTAACGCTCCTGCCACTACTGTAGGAGCCAGGAAAAAGCCCTGATAGAATGACTGATTGGTTCCCAGGCTGGCGCCTACTTCCTTTCCCAGACCAGGAGCGCTTAAACGGTAAGACGCCCGGTCAATGCAGTCCTTCCGTCCTACAATATAACCGCCAATGGGAGCCAGGCCGCCTCCTGGGTTTTTAATCAGAGAGCCTACCGCCATATCTGCTCCGACATCGGTCGGCTCTATCCGCTCTACAAACTCGCCGTAGCAGTTGTCTACCATACAGATAACATCCGGCTTAATACTTTTTACAAAAGCAATCAGCTCCCCGATCCGCTCCACAGACAGAGTGGGACGGGTCTGGTAACCTTTGGAACGCTGAATGGTAACCAGTTTGGTTTTTTCATTGATGGCCTTCCGGATATTTTCGTAATCAAACGAACCATCTTCCAACAGATCCACCTGACGGTAGGTTACACCGTACTCCTTTAAGGAGCCTGCGGAATCCCGGATGCCGATTACTTCTTCCAAGGTGTCATAGGGCTTTCCAACCGGGGAAAGCAGTTCGTCTCCGGGACGAAGGTTGCCGGACAGGGCTACATGAAGCGCATGGGTGCCGCAGGTCAACTGGGGACGCACCAGAGCGCTCTCTGCGTGGAAGGCCTTGGCATAAACTTCTTCTAAGGTGTCCCGGCCTAAATCATTGTAGCCGTAGCCAGTGGTAGCGGCAAAGTGGATGTCGCTGACTCTTGATTCCTGCATCGCCTGCAGCACCTTCATCTGGTTATACTCTGCCGTGGCGTCTACTTCTGCAAACCGTTCCTTTAACTGGGCTTCCATCTGGCTGCAATAGCTCTGCACCTTCTGGCTGATACCTAAATTCTGATACATCTGTGTTAAATCCATGGGAAAGTTACTCCTTTTATCTTATCTCTGTATTTGTCTTCTTCGTAATTTCCTGAAGCATGTGTTCTAAAACCTGATTTCGGTCATTCTGGAACTTTTCCAGCTCCAGCCAGTGCACATCCCGCTCCCGCTTAAACCAGGTCAACTGCCGCTTGGCAAAATGGCGGGTGTCCCGCTTCAGCACATAGAGTGCTTCCTCCAGGGTACAGGCCCCGTCCAAATAATCCAGGATTTCTTTATATCCAAGGCCCTGCATTGCCACCATACTCCTGTGGCATCCCTGGGCCTTTAACTGCTTTACTTCCTCCACCAGCCCCTGCTCCACCATCTGGTCCACCCGCCTGTCAATCCGCTCATAAAGGCGGCTGCGCTCACAGGTCAGCACATAGTAAAACAGGTCGTAGGGAGAACTCTTTTCCCGCTCCATCCGGTTATGCTCGGAAATAGGCTGTCCGGTCATCCGGTAGTATTCAATGGCCCGGATGACCCGTTTTACATTGTTTTCATGAATCAGCTCTGCTGATTCCGGATCAATTTCAGCCAAAATGGTATGGACATAGGCGCTGCCCTTCTCCTCTGCCAGATGTTCCAGTTCTCTGCGGATTTCCGTACTGCCCTGGTTTTCTGTAAAATCAATATCATAGACTAAGGCCTGGATGTAAAATCCGGTCCCCCCTGTAACAATAGGCACCCGGCCTCTGGCGTAGATTCCCTCCATAGCTTCCTTTGCCATGGACTGGAACCGGGTCACATTAAATTCCTCCCAGGGGTCTAAGACATCGATCAAATGATGAGGAACGCCGTCCATCTCCTGCGGAGTGATTTTGGCTGAGCCAATGTCCATCCCTCGGTAGACCTGCATGGAATCTGCACTGATGATTTCTCCATTCAAGGCCTTTGCCAGGTCGATGGAAAGGGCTGTTTTTCCCACTGCCGTAGGACCGGTCAAAATAACCAGCGGCCGTTTCTCCATAGCCTCCTCATCTCCTTTCTGTTTTTATCAGGATTTATACAATTCGTTTGAATTTCTTTTCCAGCTCATACTGGGTCATGGAAATGATGGTAGGCCGTCCATGGGGACAGGCATAGGGATTTTCCAAATCCAGAAGCTGGTCAATCAGCCGGTCTGCCTCTGCATAGGTCATGTGATGGTTTCCCTTGACTGCCGCCTTGCAGGACATAGACGCCACCTTCTCATAAATCATGTCGGCATTCCCCCGCAGGGTATCCTCTGCCAGACCGTCCAGCATCTCCATCAAAAGCTCCTTCTTTGCAATGGAAAACAGGTTGTCCGGCACGCCCCGGACTGCATACTCCTTTCCTCCGAAAGGCTCAATCTCAAATCCGATGTCTGTAAAGCAGGACAGGTTTTCCTTTAACATAACCTCTTCCCTGCTGCTTAGGGTCAGGATGATAGGCGGATCCACCATCTGGCAGGTATACTGCCTGGTTTTTAAGGTGGCCATGGTCTTTTCGTAAAGGACTTTTTCATGGGCGGCGTGCTGGTCAATGATATAAAGGTTCTGGTTAAACTCCACCAGCCAGTAGGTGTCAAACAACTGGCCGATCAGCTTGTGGCGGCTGCGGGATTTCTGTTCCAGCAGTTTTTCCTCAAAGAAATCCAACTGGGCGGAGCCCTGTTTTTCCGGGACAGGCGTTTCCTGCTTTTGCTCCGGTTCTTTTGTTGCTTTCTCTGCAGGCTCCGGCTGTTCCGGCTCCTTTACCGGTTCTCCCAGCAATAACGCCGTCAAAGCCTCGTCTGTCCGAACTGTGGTTTTAGCCCCTTTTCCCATCCGCAGGGCCGGCGGCTCTGATGGCATGGGCCGCTTGATTTCATAAGGCACAGGCTCGTCCTTTAAAAACTGGAGAACTGTTTTATCAGCGTGTTCCGGAGCCTTCTCCATCCTGTGCTGTGGAGAAGGCTCCGGAATGGGAATCCGCCGTTCCTGGATAACCTGTTTTAGCTTCCGTTCTTCCTCCCGGCGCTTTTTTTCATCCAAAACCACCTCCGGAATCAGCTCCTTTTGGCTTAAGGCATGGGAAACGGCGTCCCGCACAGCCACAAAAATCTGTTCTCCATTCTGGAACCGCAGTTCCATCTTGGTGGGGTGGACATTGACATCCAAAAGCTCCGGCTCAATCTGGAAATACAGCATGGTAAAGGGATATTTGTGCTGCATCATAAACGGCTTATAGGCCTCCTCAATGGCCTTCATAATAATGCCGCTTTTAATATACCGTCCGTTGATAAAGTAATTCTCAAAATTCCGGTTGCTCCTGGCAATCACTGGCTTGCCAATAAAACCGGTAATGCGGATTGCCTCGCTTTTTGTCTCTACCGGCAAAAGATTGGCGGCAATCTCCCGCCCGAATACGGTATAAATAATATCTTTTATGTTGTGATTTCCCGAAGTATGCAGCTTATTTTGATTATTTTGTATAAATCGGATGGAAATCTCCGGATGGGACAGGGCAATCTTCTCCACCAGATCGGCTACATGAGAGCCTTCCGTAGCAGCAGTCTTTAAAAATTTCCGCCGCACCGGCGTGTTGTAAAACAGGTTTCTGGCAATAAAGGTGGTGCCTTCCGGCGTTCCGATTTCCTCACAGCCCTTTTCTGCACCGCCCTCAATCTGATAGCGGGTTCCGGTCAGGCTGTCGGAGGTTTTGGTGATCACCTCCACCTGGGCTACTGCTGCAATACTGGAAAGGGCCTCGCCGCGGAAACCTAAAGAGGATACCGTAAATAAGTCCTCTACCGACTGAATCTTGCTGGTGGAATGGCGCAGAAAGGCCAGAGGCAGTTCTTCCCTGGGAATCCCGCAGCCATTGTCAGTTACCCGGATAAAGGAAATGCCTCCGTCCCTTATCTCCACCGTCACTGCCGTAGCCTGGGCGTCGATGGCGTTCTCCAGAAGTTCCTTTACCACAGAGGCAGGGCGCTCAATGACCTCGCCTGCTGCAATCTTATTGATAGTATTTTGATCCAGCACATGGATATTTGCCATATCCTTCTCCTTTTCCTTTTAAAAGGTTACATAATTGTATTATGTAAATCATTCTTCTGCTCCGCTCCACCGGTTCTTAAGCTTGGTCTGAAGTCGGTACAATGTATTTAAGGCATCTATGGGCGTCATATTGCCCAGTTCCAGCCCTTTTAACTCCTCGATGATGTCGTCCTCCCGCACAGTATCAAACAGGGTTAGCTGGCTTAACTCCACCTCGTCCGGCTTCGGCACCGGCTTATGGACAGGAGCCGAAGCATTTCCTTCCGCAATTTCTCTGGTGCGGGTGGTAAGATCTGTATCTACCAGCTGCTCGACCAGCTCCTTGGCCCTGGCAATAACAGAATCCGGCACGCCTGCCAGCTTTGCCACCTGGATGCCGTAGCTTTTGTCTGCTCCGCCCTTCACAATCTTTCTCAGGAACACAATATCGTCTCCCTGCTCCTTTACAGCGATGCAGTAATTGTTGACGCCGCTCATAATGCCTTCCAGCTCTGTCAGCTCATGATAATGGGTGGCAAACAGGGTTTTGGCGCCTAACAGCCGGGTATTGCTGATGTGCTCCACTACAGCCCAGGCGATGCTTAAGCCGTCGAAGGTGCTGGTCCCCCGTCCAATCTCATCCAAAATCAGCAGACTGTTGCGGGTAGCATTCCGCAGAATATTGGCTACCTCCGTCATCTCCACCATAAAGGTACTCTGACCGCTGGCCAGGTCGTCGGAAGCCCCTACCCGCGTGAAAATCCGGTCGCAGATACCGATGTTGGCCTGAGCTGCCGGCACAAAGCTGCCAATCTGAGCCATCAGCACAATCAGGGCTGTCTGCCGCATGTAGGTAGATTTTCCTGCCATGTTAGGGCCGGTAATAATGGAAATCCGGTTCTTTCCGTTGTCTAAGTAAGTGTCGTTGGAGACAAATAGATCGTCCCGCATCATCTGCTCCACCACCGGATGGCGGCCTCCTTTAATGTGGATGGTTCCCTTTTCATTGATGGCAGGCTTCACATAGTTGCTGCGGGTAGCTACCGTAGAAAGGGATGCGTACACATCCACCTCTGCAACTGCCCTGGCCGTCTGCTGAATCCGAACCACCTGGGCGCCCACGGTATCCCGTACCTGGCAGAACAGCTCGTACTCCAAAGAGAACAGCTTGTCTTCCGCCCCCAATATAACATCTTCCAGATTCTTCAGTTCATCGGTGGTATAGCGCTCTGCATTTGTCAGAGTCTGTTTCCGGATAAAATAATCCGGCACCAAATCCTTGAACGAGTTCGTGACTTCAAAATAGTAGCCGAATACCTTGTTGTATTTGACCCTCAGATTCTTAATGCCGGTCTTGTCCCGCTCTCTGGCTTCCAGCTCTGCCAGCCAGGTCTTTCCTTCTGTCTTGGCGTGGCGCAGCTTGTCTGCCTCCTGGTGGAATCCATCCCGGATGATGCCGCCTTCCCGCACGGTAATCGGCGGCTCGTCTACAATGGCCCGGCTGATCAAATCATCCAAATCCTCCAGGCCGTCCAGCTCCCCTTCCAGTCTTTTTAAATTTTCGCTGGTAAACTCCCTTAGCAGCCCTTTGATGTGAGGCACCATGGCGATAGAGCTGCGGAAAGCCAAAAGATCTCTGGGATTTGCAGATTTATAGCTGATTCGTCCAATCAGCCGCTCTAAATCGTACACCGGATTTAAATACTCCCGCAGTTCCTCTCTGCTGATGTAATTCAAATTCAGTTCTTCAATCGCCTGCTGCCGGTTTAAAATCTCGTCTTTGTGAATCAAAGGCTGCTCAATCCAGGTCCTAAGAAGTCTGGCGCCCATGGCAGTTTTGGTCTTGTCCAGAACCCAAAGAAGACTGCCCCGCTTCTGCTTTTCCCGCATGGTTTCCAAAAGCTCCAGATTCCGTCTTGTAGAGGAATCCAGAACCATGTAGTTTCCAGTAGAATAAGGCACAATGGCAGTCAGATGATCCATGGTTGTCTTCTGGGTCTCATAAAGATACTGCAGCACAGCGCCGGCTGCAATGACGCCTCCATCGTAATCTGCCAGCCCCAGTCCATCCAGACCGCTTACCTTAAAATGTTCCCGCATCACCTTTCTGCAGCTTTCCTCCTGGAAAAAGTGGGAATCCACCGCAGATACGGTAAAATGAAGCCGCTCCTTCAGCTCATCCAGACTGATGCCGGACATAGCGAAAGCATCGTTGCAGATGATTTCCGCAGGGGAGAATTTATTGATCTCATCGTAAAGGGAACGGTCTTTCGTTACCTCGGTTACCAGGAAATCTCCGGTAGTAATATCGGCGGCTGCCACTCCCATTTTGTCTCCCAGATAAACAATGGCCATCAGGTAGTTGTTCCGGGTCTCATCCAGCGCCTGGGTACTGGTAATGGTACCGGGAGTTACCACCCGGATCACCTCCCGCCTTACCAGTCCCTTGGTCTGCTTGGGATCTTCCATCTGCTCGGCTATGGCTACCTTGTAGCCCTTCTGCACCAGACGGTTTAAATAGTTGTCTACCGCATGGTAAGGTACGCCGCACATGGGCGCCCGCTCCTCCATGCCGCATTCCTTTCCTGTCAGGGTGATTTCCAGTTCCCTGGAAGCAGTCAGGGCGTCCTCAAAGAACATCTCATAGAAATCTCCCAGCCGGTAAAATAAAATACAGTCCTTATATTGTTTCTTGGTCTCCACATATTGGGCCATCATTGGTGATAATCCAGCCACGCTTGTACTCCTTATCTTTCCTGTGCCTTAAACAGGACGTCCCATATAATAAAAGCCTTTCGACTCTTCCAAATACACATTTACGATTTTCCCTATGAGAGACGCGTCTCCCGGAAAATGAACAGTGGTATTGTTTTCCATACGGCCTGTCACATAACCGTCTTTATGGTCGTCCAGGCTCTCTACCAATACCTTCTGAACCGTTTGTACATCCCGCCCGCAGACCTCTGCTGAAATAGCCTGCACTTCCTTTAACAGCTTATCAAACCGAACCTTTACCACATCCTCCGGCACCTGGTCTTCCATGGCTGCAGCCGGAGTTCCGGTCCGCTTAGAGTAAATAAAGGTAAAGGCGCTGTCATAGCGGACTTTACGCACCATATCCATGGTTTCCTCAAAGTCTTCCTCTGTCTCTCCTGGGAAACCTACAATAATATCCGTAGTCAGGGAAATATCCGGAACTGCCGCCCGAATCCGCTCCACAAGAGCCAGATAATCCTCCTTGGTATACCGGCGGTTCATCTCCTTTAAAATCCGGCTGCTGCCGGACTGAAGCGGCAGATGCAGATGGCTGCACACCTTTTTACAATCTCTCATGGCAGCAATCAGCTCCTCAGACAGGTCCTTGGGATGAGAGGTCATAAACCGGATACGCTCTAATCCTTCAATCTCATTGATTTGACGAAGCAACTGAGCAAAGGTAATGGGCGTCTCTAAATTCTTTCCGTAGGAATTAACATTCTGGCCCAGAAGCATTACTTCCACTACGCCGTCTGCCACCAGCCTCTTGATTTCGTCAATAATATCCTCTGGCTTCCGGCTCCGCTCCCTTCCCCGCACATAGGGCACGATACAGTAGCTGCAGAAATTGTTGCAGCCGAACATAATATTGACGCCGGATTTAAAGGGATACTTCCGGTCTACCGGCAGATCCTCCACAATCTGTTCCGTTCCCTCCCAGATGTCGATTACGATTCCCTTTCCGGCTGTCAGCTTCCGCTCCAGAAGCTCTGCCAGCTTAAAAATATTGTGGGTTCCGAAAATCAAATCCACAAAAGAATAGCTTTTCTTAATCTTCTCAATTACAGTAGGCTCCTGCATCATACAGCCGCATAAAGCGATAATCATGTCAGGCCGTTTTCTTTTTAAGGTGTGGAGATAGCCTAACCGGCCGTAAACCTTCTGGTTTGCATTGTCCCGGACTGTACAGGTATTGTAAAGGACAAAATCCGCATTTTCCGAATCTACTTCTAACAGGCCAATCTGATCTAAAATTCCCGCCAGTTTCTCCGAATCTCTGGCATTCATCTGGCACCCAAATGTGGCAATGTGGAAGGTGCCGCACCGGCCTTCCTCCATAAGCCGGGCAAATACTGCTTCCCCGTAGCGCTCCTTTGCCTCTCCGGAAGCAGCCAGATCCTCAAACTTCTGTTTCCAAATGGTCCTTACCTGCTCAATAAAATAACGCTGGCGGTCTCCTTCCTCTGCCGGAGCCATTTTGCTGATTTCATCAAAGTGAAACATCCTGTTGTTTTTATAATTGTTCATGTATCATCCTCTGGTATTTTGACAAACGATTGTTTCTTTAATTAAATATCGGAAAAAATCCCAATATATTATAGCACAAAAGGGGGTTTATGCAAACAAAAAAGAAAAGGGTCGGATGCAAAACTCCATCATGCGCTTCATTTTGCATCTGACTCTTTCTAATTTTAAAAACAGGACTGGTTTTCCAGTAATGCCCAGTATTCTAAACGATCACTCTCCGGAACCTGCAAAGCATCCATTGCCTGCTCCGGCGTCAGACCCAGCGTTTTCATAAGGCTGCCCAGATTCTGAAGCAGTTTTTCACGAGCCCCCTCTATCCGTCCTTCTAACCGTTCTTCCATCTTCATTTCTTCAATAGCCTGGCACACATCAATTTCCTCCTCATCCTGCTTTATTTCAATCCCTGCTTTGACGCAGGAATTTAATAGCTCTACTGCTTTCCGATCCATTATCTGATAATGGTAGTTTCCTTTTGTGATCTCTTGAAGCCGCTTTCGGTCTTTACTATACTTAATAAATTCCATCACTTCACGGATAGAAGTATGAAACCGGGATAATTTTTCATCATCCAAATCAGAGGGAGCAATCAGATGCACACGGTAATCTGGAATCAAATCCAAAATCTGTTTATCCTGCACTTTTATCATCTCATGAAGAGACACCGGTCCATCCCAGGTTTCATCTGAAAGTAGAAGTACCAGAGTAATCACAGGAAGCAGCTTATCCTCTTTATAAAATCCTGACAAAAATTCTCCAGAGCTTTTTCCTTTCCAGTCCCTGGCATTTCGATGATAAACAGCCACCTGCTCCACCTGCTTTGCGTACTGCATGGCATCATACAGCATATTTTGTACCGGAATGGCATAATGTACCCGCTGCTGGGCTTCTATTCCAAGCAGTATATAAGCGGTTTCATCATCCTTCATCGTAACTGCCGTCTTTAAAAGATCTCGATACCTTTGAATCTCACTTCCAAAAGAATCCGTGCCATAGGGTACACTGATTTCCGTTATATCACACGCCTGCAGCCGTTCTGGGCAAATCACCTGCTGACCGCCATAAATATAATAGTTAAATACATCTGCGAATACATCCGCCTGCCCTAAATAAGCTTTGGACTTAATGTCCACTTCTCCCAAAGAAATCCCTCCTGTCTTATCAATATGGCAGGAGTTTCCTCATGTCCTGAGTCTCCTGCTTTTCTTCGTTATGGAAATTCAAGCATAGACTCAATAAAAATGGATTTCAGAATAGAATGAATCGGTTTTACCCGAAAGAATTTATGCTTTCTTACATCATACCATGCTTCACCTGGTTGGGCAAGAACTATCCTGCCGAAACCGATAATTTAATCCTCTGCACATCCAGAGAGTTTGTCAACAGCAAGGGAAGCGGTAGGCTGGAAGTAAATATCCTTTCCTTTATTGCTCTCATACATAAAATCCTTTAACGGCTTACTGGTATATTTTGAAAAATCGCCGTATATAGCAAACCTTACGCCATAGTTGATGAATTTCTGCAATATTTCTCCTGCCAGACAAGTACTCAGGACAAAAAATTCATTTACAATAGCTTCTTTGTTTACAGCAATATTTGTACAGCCCGTTTCATACTTTACAGTCATGATCAAGTCTAATGCCGACTGGACATCTGTGATCAGCAGTTCATCACTGCTCACAACTGCAACCTCTATATTATTTTTCTTTATAACTTCTGTTTTCATTTTTTACCTCCATCAATTTTGAATTATTTTTACTTCAGCTAATGCCTCGCTTCCCCGTCCTGAAATCCACGATTTCTGACGGATCATAATAAATTTTATCAGCCTCTGACAGTACCGCTTTACTATCGGTTACATCTACAATGTTGACCGCGCAGTTAGGCGGTACTTTTCCGTGCCAGAAGTCATTTTTGTCTTCATATACATTGTTTAAAATGGCCCGGCAGGCGCAGCCGTGGGTAGCAATCAGGATGGTTTTATCCTGATATTCGGCTGCGGAAATCAATTCTTCCCAGAACGCTCTGGTTCTGGCGCAAAGCTGCCGAATATCCTCTCCGTCAACCGGTGGAATAAAGTGAAATGGATCATTATAAAAATCCCAGAATCCTTCGGAAGGAATTTCAAAATGTGTTTTCCGGCATCCCAGGCCTTCCCAGGCGCCAAAGCTGATTTCTGCAATCCGCTGCTCCTCTAAAACCGGGATTTTCCGATTTCCAAGCACCAGCTCTGCAGTCTGTTTAGCCCGCTTTAAGGGACTGGTAATGGCCAGATCAAAACACACATCTTTCAATCCTTCTCCGGTCACCTGAGCCAGACGGATTCCGTTCTCATTTAAGGGAATATCCGTCTGCCCCTGCAGGCGTCCCGCCTGGTTCCAGTCTGTCTCTCCATGCCGGATAATATATAACCGCATCGTTTTTCACTCCTTCTCTTTCAATCGGCTCTTAATTCCGCACCTGTCCATTTCCGTAAATAATATATTTGGTGGTAGTCAGCGCCTCCAATCCCATAGGGCCTCTGGCATGAAGTTTCTGAGTGCTGATGCCGATTTCCGCTCCAAATCCAAACTCATTGCCGTCTGTAAACCGGGTAGAGGCATTGACATATACGGCTGCCGCATCCACCTGATCCAAAAACTGCTGGGCATGGCTGTAATTGTTGGTAATAATAGATTCGGAGTGACCCGTATTATAGGTGTTGATATGACCAATGGCATCTTCCAGAGAATCCACCAGTTTTACAGACAGAATATAATCCAGATATTCCGTACCCCAGTCTGCTTCATCTGCCTGTTTAAACTCCGGCACAATCCGGCATGCGTCCTCATCTCCCCGGATCTCCACCTGCTTTCCTTCCGGCTGTTCATTCCAAAGCCGTTTTTGCAGACGAGGCAGAAAAACTGCCGCCTCGTTCCGGTGAACCACCAGAGATTCACAGGCATTGCAGACGCCGATCCGCTGGGTCTTGGCATTTTCCACAATATCCAGCGCCATGGCAAGATCTGCTCCTTCATCTACATAGATGTGACAGTTTCCTGTTCCTGTTTCAATGACCGGCACCGTACTGTTTTCCACTACAGTCCGAATCAGGCCTGCGCCGCCTCTGGGAATCAGCACATCCACATATTGGTTAAGGCGCATAAACTGTCTGGTTACCTGCCGGTCTCCTGTCTCAATCAGCTGCACTGCATCCTCAGTGATACCAGCCTTTAAAAGTCCCTTTTTCAGTTGCTGCACAATGGCCCGGTTAGACAAAAGGGCGTCGCTTCCCCCTTTTAAAATCACTGCGTTTCCTGTTTTAAAGCAAAGGCCGAAGGCATCTGCCGTTACATTCGGACGGGCCTCATAAATGATGCCCACGACCCCCAGGGGAACCCGCTTTTTTCCAATCATCATTCCGTTGGGACGAGGCTTCATCTGAGTAACCTCCCCTACCGGATCCTCCAAAGCAGCCACTTCTAAAATGCCGTCTGCCATGGCCTTTACCCGGTCAGCCGTCAGCATCAGACGATCCACCAGTCCCGGATTCATCCCTCTTTCCCTGGCCTGGGCCACATCTGCCTGATTGGCCTTTAAAATTTCTTCCTGGCCGTCCAAAAGAGCCTGAGCCGCCTGTCTTAACCCTTCATTCTTTGCAGTAGTTCCCAGTGTATTTAAATAAGCTGCCGCAGTTTTCGCTCTGCGGCCCATCTCTGTCAGTTCCATTTTTTCTCCTTCCAGACTGAAATATTTCATTCATTATATCGTGATTTCATCACTCAATAATTTCGCCGTTCGTCAAGAGTGAGCAAGCTCCCTCTGACTCTCTTACGCTCATTATATCATCTCGACTGCCGTCTCGATGGTTTTCTCGTCAAATGTCTGTTCGTGCAAGCACGACAGACACTTTCCTCGTTATTATACCATCTCGACTATCGTCTCGATGGTTTTCTCGTCAAATGTCTGTTCGTGCGAGCACGACAGACACTTTCCTCGTTATTATACCACAAAAGATATTTCATGCAAACGCAAAACAGGAGCCGGTTTTTCTGCCTGTTCTACCTGCTTGGCGTACTGCAGCGCATCTACTATTTATAAAACATGACGCAAAAAAGAAGAAATACCCACCCAGGTATTTCTTCTTTTCGGGAGAAAATAAATTATGAAATCCGTGCAAGCACAGATTTTAGCGAAGTAAGTGCCAGAGAAAATGCATCGGCGCCGCTTAAACTGGTCATTCCCTTTAAGCTCTGGCCGTCCCGCTCTAATCCTTTTAACCCCTCAAATTCCGTCAGGTGCGGTTCTAAGGACAAAAATCCCCTATATCCTTGCACCTGCAGTCGCCGCAGAATTTCTTCTATCTGTCCGTCTCCGGTTCCTGCCGGAACGATAACGCCGGTATCGGCTTTGGCATCTTTGATATGGACATAGCCAATGTACTCTTTTAACAGCTCATACGCTGGAAGCGTATCTTCCCCACACTGGATAAAGTTTGCAAAATCAAACGCCATCCGAAGCGGTTTTCCTGCAAATGAGTCCATGAGAAGCTTGCACCGGGCTGCTGTATCGCCGTAGATCCCCTTTTCATTTTCGTGAAGCAGGGTAATTCCGGCTAAGCCTTCATATGAAACAATGGCATCCATCCGTTTTAACACCTCATCCGTCCACACATTCGGATCCTGATGCTTCGGCATAAAAAAACTGAACATCCGGATATAAGGCGTTTCCAGAATGTGCGCCAGCTCCACCACATGCTTCATATGCTCGAAATGAATCGCAAAAGGCTGGTCAATATCATATTTTCCGATAGGTGATGCCAGAGATGATACCTTCATCCCCATATCATCCAGCCGTTTTTTGATAAGCCTTGCCTCAGATACAGAATAGGTATCCATACCTTTGCCATCCACGCCCCGCACTTCCGTATGGGTAAATCCAAGAGACTTCATCGTGCTTAACTGTATGCTAAAATCCGCAGAAATTTCATCTGCAAAGCCAGTCAGACAAATCTGTTTCATAAAAATTCCTCCTAGAAATAGGACGCAAAGCCTAAGTCTTTGATATTTTTCACACTGGTCTTTAAACAGTCGAACGGGTCTTTTCCGTAGCACTGGTCCTGTTCAATCGGAAGATAAATTGCTCCGCCCTGAACCGCAGCCTCGATAATTGCCCTCATATCCAGATTGCCCTCGCCGATTTCTGCAAACTGAATGCACTGCTCCTTATGGAAAATCTCCGGCGTCGGTTCCCCATCCGGAAAGTAAATCCGGTAGTCCTTTAAATGCACCAAATCTTCCCGTCCAGAAAGCTTCTGAATCCATTTCACCGGATCCTGGCCGGCTCTCTGAATCCAGTGTACATCCAGCTCAAAACCCACATAGTCCGGATTAGTATTCTCAACCAAAAGCTCAAAACCAGTCTTTCCATGGAACTTTTCAAACTCAAAATGATGGTTGTGATAATAAAGCTTGATGCCCTCGTCTTTTAAAATTTTACCATAACGGTTCAAATCCTCTGCTGCCTGATAATACCCGTCCTCATTATGAACACAGGTGCGGGGAATTAAAGAGTCCCGAACATAGGTTACACCCAGCTTTTTATTGGCAGAAATAATTTTGTCTAAATCTCGCTCAATGTCAAAGCCTTTTGCATTTCCGCCAAATAACGGCTTATAATTTAAACTTGTGGACATCACCGTCACACCATGCTTGGCAGACGCTTCCAGCACTTCTTCGATAAATTCGTCCGTCATATCCACTTGAGAAAGCTCAAAATAGGAAATCCCTGCATCTTTCACCCGTTCAAAGGTATAATCCGGTCCTTTATCCCACATGATAGTTTTTACCATGGACATATTCAGAGCGATTTTCGGTGTTGTTTTCACATTACTCATGCTGTACTGCCTCCTTCCAGAGTAAGGTTCTTCCCTCTTGTGAAGAACGACGAATGGCTTCAATCAGAAGAATGACCTGCCCTTCTTCGGAAATAGTCACCCAGCTTCCTTCTTTCCCATCCAGTCGGTTATAGAAATCCCGAATCAACTCCACATGGCTGGAGCCATAATAGGTTTTGCTGCCCGGAAGCCGTCTGTCCTTGATAAGCAGGGTCTTTTCATTTTCCTCTTCTTTATCCGCATACCAGAGACTATAATCTTTAATCGTAAAGATTCCTTTCTCGCAGACCGCCTGCAGCTCAATACTGGAATTTTTCGTGTAAGTAATGGTTCCGAAAAAGGTTCCTTCTACACCGTTTTCAAATGTAATGTGTGCTGCTGCCGTATCTTCCACTTCAATATTCATATCCGAAAGGTTGCAGATTTGTCCCTTTACAGACTGAATGGTGCCGCCAAGAAGCTGCATCTGATCCAAGGTATGAATTGCCTGATTTATCATACAGCCGCCACCTGCCTGTGCCATCAGACCGCGCCACGGAGCTTCGTCATAATAGCTCTGGGTTCTGGACCAGATAGCCACTGCCTTGATGCCGAGAAGCTTTCCGTATATCCCGGACTGAATGGATTCCTGCAATTTTAAAAAGGTTGGATTGAAACGATTCTGCAGACAAATCGCCAGTTTAAAATCATAATCCTGCTCCAGTTTTTTCATCATGGCAAGCTGCTTTGAATTCATGGTGCTTGGCTTTTCGCATAAGACATTTACACCGTGTTTTGCACACGCAAGCGCTGCCTCATAGTGAAGATAATGGGGCAGACAGATATGAACAGCATCCAGGTCTTCATTCTCCAGCATATCTTCATAATCCAGATAGAAATGTACGCCCTCCGGCAGCGTTTTCCCCTTTTCCGGCTTTACATCACAGGCAGCCACAAGCGCAGTATTCTCCACCTGTGCCAGTGCGTTTCGGTGGGTTTTAGAAACAGTGCCAAGACCGATGATTCCTGTTTTAAACATGGCTGTTCTGCTCCTTTTCTACTCGTTTTTGCAGCTCTTTATAGAACTTTGTGCCGTCTACCGGAAGACTTACCATCTCGCCGCACCAGTCGGATAAGAACATGGCGTTGGCAATTTCTACCGCTTTGATGCCTTCTGTTCCCGGTGCAATCAGTTCCTCACCACATAAAATTGCATTGGTAAAGTTTATCAGAACATCAATATGCTGCTGCTCCCAGTTCTCCGGACAGGAAAAACTTTCTTCATCATAAAGCTTTTCGCCAGCCTGACCTTTCACCAGCGCTAACATCTGACGAAAATCCAGCTCGTGATTTAACACATCCTCCGGTTTCCGAAGCTTCTTCACTGTTACATGCTGGCTGTCCGTAATGATGATTTTTCCGTTGTCACCGTGAATTTCCAGACGGTCTGTGCCCAATGCATCATGGGTACAGGTGATAAAGGAGCCGGTCGCCCCGTTTTCGTATTCAAAATAAGCAGTTACATCATCTTCTACCGTAATATCACGGTGAGAGCCGTATTTTAAATGCGCTTCCATTTTCACCGGCATACCGCAGAGCCACTGCAGCAAATCCAACTGATGCGGCGCCTGATTCACGAGTACACCGCCGCCCTCACCGCTCCAGGTTGCTCTCCATGCACTGGAATCATAATATTTCTGAGTACGCCACCAACTGGTAATCATCCAGCTCACCCGGCGCAAATCACCAATCGTACCATCCTCTAAAATTGTCTTTACTTTCTGATACAGCGGATTGGTGCGTTGGTTAAACATCATGGCAAATTTCAGCTCCGGGTGTTTCGCAGCCTCCACATTCATTTCCCGAATCTGGTCTGCATAGACTCCGGCCGGCTTCTCTACCATCACATGAAGTCCTCGCTTTAAACCGGCAATAGCCATCTCCGGATGCAGATAATGAGGTACTGCAATCAGCGCTGCATCCACAAGACCGCTGTCCAGCAGTTCCGTATAATCTGCGAATACAGCCACCTTATCTCCCCATTCATCCTTCGCCCACTGACGGCGTTTTTCATCAGTATCACAGACAGCAGTCAGTACCGCGCCTTCTATCTGTCCGTTTACCAGCCAATTACTGTGACTGGTACCCATATTTCCGATACCAATCACGCCAAATCTTACTTGATTCATAAATCTGTACTCCTTTCGTTTTTGGGATACCCTATCCTTTTACGCCAGCGGAAGCAAAGCTTTCGATGAAATATTTCTGGGTAAATAAAAACAGGATTATCAAAGGAATCAATGATACCGTTGCTCCTGCCATAATCAGCGCATAGTTGGTGGATGCATCCTCCTGAAAGCGCTGCAGCCCCACAGTAAGGGTAAATAGCTCCTCGTTGGATAAAAATACCAGAGGATTGATATAATCGTTCCAGCTCCAGGTAAATCCCAAAAGAAGCGTAGTCATAAGCCCCGGCTTTGCAAGCGGCAGAATCAGATTCCAGAAGATTCTTAAATGGGACGCGCCATCAATATAGGCGGCTTCTGTATACTCAAATGGAATTTGCATAAACACCTGCCGCATCAGCAGTACGCCGAACACGGAAAACAGGCTTGGCAGAATCAGCGCCAAATGAGTGTTCGTGATGTGAAGCTGGGAAAAATAAATGTATTTCGGCAGAAGAAGCACCTGTCCCGGAACCATCATGGTCGACAGATATAAGGTGAACAAAAACTTCTTTCCGCGGAAATTTAACCGTCCGAACGCATACGCCGCCATCGTGGTGATGCACAGTTCTCCTGCTACGGCGAAAAAAGTGACTTTGATAGAGTTTAAATAGTAGCCTGGAAAATCACTCTTTAAAAAGACCGTTGCATAGTTTTTGAAATTCCAGTTTTTGGGAATTAACCGCACCGGAAATTCCATAACATCAATCTCGTATTTAAACGATGTGGAAAGCATCCACAAAAATGGAAATACAAACATGAGAGCAAGTCCGCCAATGATAACGGTCGCAATGATGCGTCCCGCCAGCCGTTTTGCCTTATAATTACCGTTCAACTTTTCTTTCATATGGCCGCCCTCCTAATAGGTTAATTTTTCTTCTGCCTTCTGCAGAATCGTAGAGAAGACAAAAATCACCAGAAACAGGACGATTGCCACAGCTGCTGCATAACCGATTTTGTATTCCTTAAATGCATAGTAATAAATTGCCTGTACCAAAACAGTGGTGGAAAATCCGGGACCACCTTCTGTAATGATGTTTACCTGGTCAAAAATTTTAAACGAGTTAATCGTTGCAAGGGTAATACAGAAAAATAAACTGGAGGACATCATCGGGATGGTAATCCGGAAAAATGTCTGAATGGGGCTTGCGCCGTCCACGGCTGCGGATTCATACACTTCCTGCGGAAGCCCCTGCATATTTGCCAGTAAAATAATGCAGTAATACCCCACATCATGCCAGACCGACATCATGATAATACCGATAAGCGCCCACTGGGAGCTAACAAACCATTTTGGCGGATCTGCCACATGAAATACATTCGTCAAAATACTGTTAACCGGACCGCTTTCCGGATATAAAAGTACCATCCATACGGTTGCAACCGACACCAGAGAAGATATGTAAGGCATAAAGGTCATCATACGGATGGGAATTTTGAAAAAGACATATTTATTCAAAAAAGTAGCCAGAACCAGGGCAATGGAAATGGTTAAAGGAACATAGGAAAAGGAATAGATCAGGTTGTTTCGCAGCGCAGAAACCACGCGCTCATCATCCACAATATTCTTAAAATTTTCCATTCCCACAAATTCCAGCCCGGCAAGTCCCTTCATCGGATTCCACTCTGTAAATCCAAGAAGCAGAGACATGACGATAGGAATGATGATAAAAATAGTTGTTCCGATTAAGCTAGGGAGAAGGAAGGCGTAGCCCGCCCTCTCCTCACGCAGTTGAATCTGAGTTAATTTTCGTTTTCTTTTCATAAGCGACACCGCTTTCTTTCGACTTGTAACATTTATTCTGCCAATGCTTCGTTGACACGGCGTTCTACATTGTCCAAGGTTTCCTCCAAGGTTTTCTCGCCGTTAAAATACTGCTCGATTTCTTCTTTTGCAATCTGCATATACTCAGTACCGCCGGATTCAATAATCTTATTGGTGGTTAAGTTTACGCTGTCGCTAAAGAACTTCTGGCCGTCTTCCGGAGAAAGCGGGGAGCCGTCACAGAAAATAGTAGCAATATCATCGGTATATGCCGGCAGATAGGTCGGCAGATTACCGGACGCTGCGATATAATCAGAGCACTCCTCTACATAGTATTTGATAAATCTCCATGCTTCCTCTTTGTGCTGGGAGTTAGCCGGAATGCCAAGCACGGATGCAGAGTAGTTGCTGCACGGACCTTCCACGGTTTCATCAAAACGCGGCAGATAAGCAACGCCTACTTCAAAATCAAACGGGAATTTCTCTTTGTTCTTCATATCGCGAACCAGCCAGCTTCCTGCGTTTGCCATGGCTTCCTTTCCGCCTAAGAAGGAACTGTTGATCACTGCTTTTGCAGCGACAATCTGACCATAGGGCATCTGGATATTCTCGTCGTCTAACATTTTACGGGTTTCCAAAGCTTTCACCCATGCCGGATCCTTGATGTTGCACTTGCCGTCCTGAGTAAACCATTTCCCCTTCTGCGCCGCTACGGTTGCCCACTCATTTGCATAGGTATGCAGATAGGTTCCGTAAATGCCGTCATCTTTGCCCCACTCCGCCATCTTTCTTGCCGTTTCGATGTATTCTTCTAATGTCCAGTCATCAGACGGATACGGAACACCTGCTGCGTCAAACATATCTTTGTTGTAATAAACGCCGCTCTGGGTTGCTCGGAACGGAATGCCATAATAAGTACCGTCTAACTGTCCCCAGATCGCATATTTTCCGAAGGAAGCTTCCATATCTATGCCGTCTCGTTCAATAAACTCATCTAACGGAGCAAGCATACCAGATTCAAAACGGGTAAACTGGTCGCCGTCAGAAATCGGCATAACATCCATATCACCGCCGCTCATTGCCAGGATGTCTAACTTGGTCAGTCGTTCGCCGTTTGCCGGAATACTGTGAACCACTACTTTGATGTCCGGGTTTGCCGCATTAAAATCATCGATAAACTTCTGGTCCGGAATATCCCAATCATAGTAGTTAATAACTACCGGTTCTTTGGATGCTTCTGCTGCCGGAGCATTGTCTGCCGATGCCTGCGTACCTGCTGAATCAGCACTGCTGCCGCATCCTGCAAGCGCACCTGCTGCTGCGAGACACAGCATAAACATGGTTCTTCTTTTCATAGTTTTTTCCTCCTTTGGTTTATAAAATATATCGTCAAGAGAATAAACGGTGTTTCCGTTTATTCTCTCAAGTTATATTGTTATCATACCAAGGAATAATTTTGGCAACAATGTATAATGTTTCCGATTTGTTCAGAAAATTTCACAGAAATTATGATAAAAGAATAAGAAATCAGGAATTGGATTTTGTGTAATATGGAAAAACAATCTCAATACAGGTTCCATGCTCTTTGTCACTGGTAATTAAAAACTGTACCTGGTCTCCATAACAAAGCTTTAACCGCTTCATAATATTGCGAATTCCAACACCTCCGTTTCCGGCATCTTCCTTCCGCTCCTCTTCGGTATGAATTTCCTCCCAGAGATTTCTCAGAGACCGTAAGGTTTCTTCCTTCATCCCCTGCCCATTATCAGAAACCTGAATCTTCATGGTTTCATCTGCATGGTTAAAGGAAATGTGGATATGCCCCTTGCAGTCATAAGGCTCAATCCCGTATTTGATGGAATTTTCCACAAGAGGCTGCAGCATATGCTTAAGCATCTGCGTATCCATAATCTCATCGGCTGCGGTAATTTCATAATCCAGCCGCCCGCCAAAACGCACCTGCTCCAGATACATGTAAAGCCGTACCTGTTCGATTTCCTCTCTTGCTGTGGTAAAAATATGTTCCCGGTCCATATTGCTGCGGAACAGATGCCCCAGCGCCAGAATCATTTTGGAAACATCTTCATTCCCTTCCATCAGCGCCATCCAGTTGATGGAATCCAGCGTATTATAAAGAAAATGCGGATTGATCTGCATTTGTAAGGACTGAAGCTGCGCCTGTTTGGTAGCGCCGATCAACTTCTGCTCCTTTAATTCCGCCTCATAAACCTGATGAATCAAAGTATCCAAACGGTTCGCCATCACCCCAAAACGCTCAAACAAATTATTGATTTCCAGAATATTAGCTGGTTCGCTGATAAGATCATCAAATTCCCCCTGCTCCACCTTCTCAAATTCCCGCTCCAGAAGATGAAGAGGATGACTTAATGCATTCGCATTCTGTACTGAATAATATCCCAGGACTACAAGCAGCACCACCGATGCCAGAATACAAATTGCAATAGCCGTATACGCATCCTGGAAGATAATATCCCGATCGGTTACCTGAACTACAAATAATTCTAACGGACCGTCAATGGCAGAAGAAGTCATCAGATAATTCTTCCCCTGCAGGGAAATAAACGAACCGTCCTTCTCACGAATCTGACTTCCGGAAAGCAGGATTTCTCCCAGATGACTGTTGTCGCTTCCCCCCAGAATACGCCCGTTTTCATCCACTACATAGATATGCCGCCCCTGTTTTGACAAATCCGGTTCTCCAAAATGCAGAAGACTGTCCAGATTCAGCGTCAAATACACATATCCCAGATTCTCTCCAATATTTCGGTTGTCAGAGGCATAAATAGAACGAATCTTTTTCACCCCGTCAATTGCAATATGATGCCCATAGGTATCTTTTACAATGTTTGCCGTATCCATCAGCCAGATCGTATCGCCGGTAGACTGTGCCGCCTGTTCATACCATGGATAATCCTGAATGGGCTTTGTCAAATCAATTTCAAACATACTGCCAAGCATCTGGCCGTCCGCAGAAAAAACAGCAATATTATCCGTCATGGAAAGGGCGTTTGTCGCACGGGAAATAATCCGGCTGATTTCCAGATTGCGGATATAATAATCCTCGCTCTCCTGTTTCTCTGTCAAAAGCCTTTGCATATCCCGGTTGTAGATTAAATCCAGCACCGTCGTTTCCACACTGGAAATCCGGGTTTTAATATCTTCACTTTTCTGTCGTACTGCGTCCTCACTTCTGGAATGGGCAAACTGCAGTGCCATACTTCCCAAGAACGCATAACTGATGATACAGATTGCGATTAGGGACAGCAAAATCGACAAAAAAGAAGTGAAAATAAATTTCTTTTTTAAAGTGACAGCCTTTTTCATCCTTTTGATGCTCCATTCCCCCGGTTCATCCGGTTCAGATAATCCACGGGAGAAATTCCATAACGCCGTTTAAACGCATCTGTAAAATACCGCGAACTGCCGTAGCCGGTCCTATCTGCAATTTCATAAATTTTGTATTTCCGTTCCATTAAAAGCTCTCTGGCATGCTCTGCCCGCACATTGGCCAGATAAGATTTAAAATTTTCTCCGTAGGTTTTGGCAAATGCCGTAGAAAGATAACCGTAGCTGACCCCAAGCTCTGAAGCTACCTGCCGCAGAGACAGATTCTTATCTTCGTAATGCCCATCAATATAAAGCTTCGCACGGCGGCTGATAAGCAGCACGGTACTTTCCGAATGCTCTCTAAGACAGGAAAGAATCATACGAATATCCGACTGAAAGCAGGTCTTTACCCGTTCTTTGTCCTGTTCTTCGTTCTCACTTAACCTGTAAATTTGAAAATAAGGAGGATTTTCCAACCGGAAATACAAAACGGAATTCCGAAGAATCTTCAGGCAGATTTCGTTCATCTTATCTCCGTCAGCTGCTGCACGGAACATTTCTTCCACCAGCGTATCTATTTCACTGTTTTTTCCTTCTTCCATTTTCCGAATCAGCTCTGTCTGGAAATCACAATGCCCAGTCTCCGAGCTGCGTCGAAGCTCATATTCCGAGCGCAGATACTGTTCTCGTTTCTGATTCTTCTGTTCTTCATCCAGAACCTCTCGCAGATGTTCAAATATTTCTGTGATTTTTTGCGGGTCCAATGGTTTTAAAATATAGTTTTCTACTTTTAATTTGATTGCTTCCATGGCATAGTCAAATTCGCTGTAACCACTAATAACCACCGTTTTCATGCGGGGATGCAGCTCCTTTGCACGGCGAATCAGCTCCAAACCGGTCATCTCCGGCATACTGATGTCCGTAAGTAAAACATGGACCCTGGTTTTTTGTAAAATCGCCAGTGCCTCCGCGGCTGTCCCCACCGCCCCGGAAAGCTCATAACCAATCTCATTCCATTTGATGATTTCTGCCAGTCCCCGGCGAATCATGATTTCATCATCCACCACCAGCACATTATATTTTTCCATAAGAAGCCCCTCATTTTTCGGCAATCAGTTTCTATTATTTCGTTTCTCAAAAAGCATGACAATCAATCGGCCCTGCTTCGGTAATAATCCTATCTATTAACCGGTCATGTGCTTCCGCCGGCAAAGCATCCCGCATCTGAAATGCATAAGCCAGTGCAACTTTCTCATGCTCCGGCTCTGCTGTCAGAAAACGGTCATAAAAACCACCGCCATAGCCCAGTCGCTGCCCGTTTTTAGTAAATGCCGCGCCGGGCATCAGCAGCAGGGATGTTTTATAAGCTGCAGGCAGACAATCGGCCTTTGGTTCTAAAATCCCCCGAAATCCCGGTTCCAGATCATGCATCCCCCAAATCCGGTAAAAACGAATCTGTTTACCTTCCACACGGGGAACTGCCACTATAATTTCCTCTTTGCAAAGTTCTTCTATCAGCCTTCTGGTATCTGCTTCATTTCCAAACGATACATAGCTGTAAACTGCAAACGCAGCATTCTGCTTTTTCCGTTTGCGGCAAAGCTCCATTACCTGTGTGAAGATTGCATGATCCATACGGTTTTTTTCTATGTTCTGCAAATCAGCGCGCTGCTTCCGGATTTCCATGCGAACCGCCTTTTTCTCCGCCGGAATGTCCTCGAAAGAAACAGTTTCAGAACAGTTGTTTTTCTCCAAAATCAATGCCTCTCTTTATGACTCTGTATCTGTCACACCGCCGAATTTCTTTCCCAGATCGGTGACGCTTCCGTCCTTTTCCAGGATGGAAATATTATTTAAGTTAGCCCGCATATTGGCCCGTACAGCTTCGACATATGCCTTTCTAAGGGCTGCCTGCTCCGTTTTTTCCTCCTCTGTCAGGCCTTCTGCCTTGGATTTGTGATACAGCTCATTGATTCGTGCAATTTCTTTTTCTGTCATTTCTGCCTCCTGTTTCATGTAACCTTTAGAAATAGTAACAGTTCAGCCTTGTATCTTCATGTTACTAAAAGGATTCAACTTAGTGCTTAATAGTCCCGGTTCATATATTCCATTAAATCAAAGTCCAGATTGGGATGGGCCATAAACAGGGTTCCTCTATTTTCTCCTGCCATCAACTGATGAATAATATCCACATCCTCTGCGTTGGCAATAATCATATCCGAACCACTGTCTGTGGCAATTCTGGCTGCCAGAAGTTTCGTGGACATGCCTCCGGTTCCTACATCGCTGGCAGAGCTGTCCTTTCCCATTTCCATCAGCTCAGGAGTAATCTCCCGCACCAGGCTGATAAAGGATGCGTCCGGATTCCGGTGAGGGTCATCGGAGTACAGTCCGTCGATGTCGGACAAAAGGATCAGCAAATCCGCGCCGATCAAAGCAGCCACAATGGCGGAAAGCCGGTCGTTATCCCCAAACTGGATTTCATGGGTGGAAACCGTATCGTTTTCATTGACAATCGGCACCGTCCCCAGCTTTAACAGCTCGTCAAAGGTATTCTGGGCATTGTAGCGGGACACATCGTTAATCATGGTGTCCTTCGTCATCAGTACTTGGGCCGCCACACAGTTGTACTCAGAAAACAGCTTCTGATACACCATCATCAGCCTGGCCTGGCCCACGGCTGCATAAGCCTGCTTCTCAGACACAGTAACCGGCCGTTTCTGGCCTCCTAATGCCTGCCTTCCGGCTGCAATGGCTCCGGAGGATACCAGCACTACCTCCCGGCCTTCTCCCTTTAAGTCGCAGATAATCCGCACCAGCCGCTCAATTTTCCACAGATTCAGTTCTCCTGTCTCCGGATGGGTTAAGGAGGATGAGCCGATTTTCAGCACGATCCGTTTCTTATCCACCATGTTTTTTCTCTCGTCCATACTGTTTATTCCTCCCTGTCCGGTCTGGCGTACCGGCCTGCAATGGCTTCCGCCGCCTTAACACCGTCCATAGCCGCTGAGGTAATGCCTCCTGCATAACCGGCACCTTCTCCGCAGGGGTAAAGGCCCAGAATCTCACTTTCCATGTTCTCTCCCCTCCAGATTCGCAACGGAGATGAAGTCCGGCTCTCAATACCTGCAAATAAAGCATCCGGCCTGTCAAAGCCATGTATCATCTGTCCGAAGCCTTCCATTGCCTCTAAAAGGGCTGTATTGAAAGGTTCCGGCATAATGGACCGTACATCACCAAAGGCCCACTGCCCCCGCATCTGGGGCTCTGTATCCCCTATCTGGCGGCTGATTCGTCCTGCCTTAAAATCTTCATAAAGCTGTACCGGAATTTTTCCCTCTGCCGCCTGAAAGGCCCGCTCCTCCAACTGCCTCTGAAAGGCTACGCCTGCCAAAGGGGAATCCTCTGGAAAATCCTCCGGCGTTACAGTTACAATAAGGGCGCTGTTAGCGTTTTTGCCTGCCCTGGCATGATAGCTCATACCGTTGACTGCCAGTCTGCCCGGCTCTGAGGACGCATCCACCACATAACCGCCGGGACACATACAAAATGAATATACGCCCCTTCCGGAGGAAGTCTGCCTTGTCAGCTTATAGCTGGCTGCTCCCAGGTTTCCAGCCTCTTTCCGCCCATACTGGGAAAGGTTAATCAGTTCTTGCGGATGCTGGATCCGAAGCCCTACAGCGAAGGCCTTTTTATCCATGGGGACTCCCCTCCTGTAAAGCATTTCAAAGGTGTCTCTGGCACTGTGGCCGATAGCCAGCACCGCCGCGTCTGCCGGAATAGTCTCTGTTTCACCAGTTGACCTATCCGTCACTTCCAGTCCCCGGAGACAGCCGTTTTCCACCTTTAAATCTGTTACCTGGCAGGAAAACCGCACTTGTCCGCCCAGGCGGATAATCTCCTGCCGCATGGATTTTACAATCCCTGCCAGCACATCGGTTCCAATGTGAGGCTTATAATCATAAAGAATGGAGGGATCCGCACCAAATTCCCAAAACAGCTTAAGTACCAGGGAATTCCGCTTAAAGGAATCCTTCACCAGGGTATTTAATTTGCCGTCAGAGAAGGTGCCTGCGCCTCCTTCACCAAACTGGACATTGGACACCGGATTTAACTTTCCGGTCTCCCAAAACCGGTCTACTGCCTGTCTTCTCTGATCCACATCCTGGCCCCGTTCCAGAATTACCGGACAGTAGCCTGCTCTGGCCAGCATAAGCCCACAAAACAGCCCTGCAGGGCCGCAGCCGATAATCACCGGCCTGTGAATCAGCTTTTCCGTTCCAGGCTTCGGAAATATGTAATCCTCCTGTTTACAGAGCACTGCCTGAGGATTTTTCGCTTTATGTAATACCTGACTTTCCCCCTCTGTCTCCACAGCCACAGTGTAACTGTAAAACAGCTCCGGCTTTTTCCGGGCATCCAGAGACTGACGGCGTATAGTCAGGTTTTTAATTTCCTCCGGTTTGATATGCAGCGCCCTGGCTGCCTTTCTTTTTAAATCCTCCGGGGTATGGTCCGCCGGAAGCTTTAACTGACTGATCTGTATCATCTAATTTTTCCATCCTCCTGCACAGCGGCCTGCTATAATTCCCGTAGACCAGGCCCACTGCAGATTGTACCCACCGCAGATGCCATCTACATCCAGAATCTCTCCAGCCAGATAAAGTCCCGGCACCAGCCTGGACTCCATGGTTTCCGGCTTCACTTCCCTGGTATCTACTCCTCCGCAGCACACCTGAGCCTGTTCAAAGGAATTGGTGGCCGTTACCGGCATCTCAAACTGCTTGATATTCTGAATCAACTGATGCAGGCGCTCTGCATCAATCCCGCTTACCGGTTCTTCCGCCGAAATCCGGGACTGCTTTAAAAGCACAGCTGTCAGTTTTTTATTTAATACTCCTGTAAGGAAATCCCCTGCAATCCGGTAGGCCATCGTCCTGGCACGCCGGCTGATAAACCGGCGCGTCTCCTCCATGCTTTTTGCAGGCAGAAAATCTAACACCACCGATACTTTCCGCCCCTGATGAAGCGCTACGGAAGCATAACGGCTGATTTGAAAAGTAGGAATCCCGGACACGCCGTAATCCGTTAGCTGCAGCTCTCCATTGTCTGCCGCCAGAATCTTTCCCTCTGACTTTAGCTTTACTACCGCTTCGCAGCGAATACCTGCCAACTGCTTTAAAAACGCTCCCTGGCACCGTAGCTGCACAAGAGCCGGAAGCGGAGTAATGATCCGGTGCCCCAGGGCTTTTGCCAGCTCATAGCCGCTGCCGTCTGAGCCGGTAACCGGAGCCGCTTTAGAGCCTGCAGCCAGAATGACCCTGCTGCAGGAAAATGTACCTTTGTCTGTCAATACCTGAAACCCGGCTTTCTTTCCTTCCGGTTTTTCAGGCTGCTTTCCTTTTCCATTGGACCGTCCGGAAGGTATGATGGATATTACATGGCACTCTGTAATCACTTCCACTCCCTGATGCGCTGCCTCCAGCCGCAAGGCGTCCAAAACAGCGGAAGCCTGTTCTGAATTGGGGTAAATATAGCCGTTTTTGCTTTTTGTAATGACTCCGATTTCATCAAAAAAGGTCAGGGTATCCCATACGGAAAACCGGTCCAGCACCTTCATGGGAAACTGCCGCTGGCTGCACCGGTAATGCTCCTCACGGACAGACAGATTTGTCATATTGCACCGTCCGTTTCCAGTGGAGAGAATTTTCTTTCCCACCCGGTCCATATGTTCCAGTATGGTTACCTGGGCTCCTTCCATAGCTGCTGCAATGCCCGCTGCCAGTCCGGAAGCTCCGCCTCCGATGATGATTACCTGTCTTTTCAAGATAGTACCCCTTTTCTTTCCGGTATTTCCGGGCCTATCATCTTGACCGGTATAACCTGTCAAGACGCATCGAATGTTCATTCCCCTATTCTATCGGCTTTCCACTATCTTTTCAAGCAGTTTTTTCCCATCCGACGGTATTTGCCCTTCTAGCTGGTATAGGATTCCAGATACTGAAACACCTCCATCATAGAAGGAAACCAGATTCCCTCCCGCAGCTTCTCCTGCTCCTTTTCCGGAAAATCCATCAGCGGCACATGGGTATACAGATTGATCGTTTTTTTATCCTTCAAAAACACCAGCAGAAAGCCGTCTTCCGATACCAGATAATATTCCTCCCGAACCGGCGCCTCTGTCTCATGGCCCACGCCCTCTACTCTGGCAGCCTCCATCCCCTCCGGAGCTGTCTCAGTTATCATCTCTCCAGTCGGGCGGACCGCCTCTCTTTGGTTCTTTTCGTACTGCCGTCCGGCTGCCAGTCCAACGCCGCCGCAGACAATACTGACTGCCAAAAATAAAAACAAACAGATTCTATACTTTTTCATGGAATTTACCTCCGTCAAGTATAGTATCTGTCTGTTTTTACCTGTTTATCCATCCATCGACAAAAAATCTGTCACGGAGAAGCATTCTGCCCTTCCGCCTTTAAGGGAATGCAGTCATCTGTGGGAATGATGCACACCCAGGTCTTTCCCGGATTCAGCACAATCTCCCGGCCGGAAGCATCGTAATAATGGGTTACACCAAAATCTCCATCCTTCTTCCAGGTAATGTCCTCCATCATCCCCTCAGTAATAAAATATCCCCAGGAGTCCTCGTGGACATTGATATTCCGATAATCTGTAGAGGCATAATATCCGGCAGAGCAATACTGAATAATGATATTTTTTACCTTAATCTGCCCTTCGCTGCCTTCGTGAGGTCCGCCGTACTGATACCGATAGTAAAGTCCGTCCTCCGGATTGTATTCAAACCAGGGCTGATTCAGCTTGTAGCCCGGCGTAATCTTCCAGGCCTCTCTGGCGTCCGCTCCGTTTAAACGGACATGCTTACCAGGCGCCACAAATCGGAAATGGCCCTGATAGCCTTCATCATACTCCTGCGAGTATCCTAACCGGCTGACTGCCTGCTGAATCCCGGAAAAGCTGGCGTAGGCATTATGGGGAGAGCGTTTGTCCCTGGCCCGGAAATAAGCCCCGCTTCCTTCTCCGGAAATCCCGTTGATATTGTCGATATATTTCAGATAAGGTTTTGCAAAGGTGCTCTGACCGTAATGGGCGTATAAAGCGTCATACTCTTTCGCCAGATATATGTAATAGTTGCGGCAGCTTCGCACAGAACCAATCCGGTCTAATGTATCATAGTCCTCTATAATCGCCAGATACCGGTTCATATTTGCCTCCACCGGCGCCTCGTAAACGACTCCGGCCCGGTTGATGCCGTACTGAGGCAAGGCTGCCCGGTCATTGCTCATCATAATAGCCAACGGCCTTCGTTTCCCCTGGGATACCGGCACCAGTTCCCCGGTGAGATAGCTGTGGATCATGCCGTCCTGCTCTGTCCGAACCTGGATTTCTTCCTCCTCAGTTTCCTCCTCAGGCTGGCTTTCTGCCTGGGTCTCTGGCTCTGTCTCAATAACCACCAGCCTGGTTTCCCGGGTTTGTGTTTGCTCCTCTGCTGAAGAAACGGCAACAAAAGCCTTCTTAGGCCCTGCACATCCGGACATACAAAGTCCCAGACAAATTATCAGCAACCTGAAAAAAGCGCCTGTTTTCTTCATCGGCAATATCCCTCTTGATTTAAAATCTCGCTCTGTTTCTGCTCCATAACCATCCGTTCGTCATCTTCCATGTGGTCGTAGCCGCACAGATGCAGCATGCTGTGCGCAATTAAAAACGCCAGTTCACGCTCTTTGGAATGGCCGTATTTTTCTGCCTGTTCTATCACCTTTTCTACAGAGATAATGATGTCCCCCAGCACCAGTTCTCCTGTTTCCGGGTTAAAATAATCCTCTGCAGCATCCTCTAAATGGGAAAAATCCGCCTCTTTCTCATAGTCCACCATAGGAAAGGATAATACATCCGTAGGCGCATCAATCTGCCGGTAATCCCGGTTAATCTCCTGGATGGCGCCATTGTCTGTCAGAATTACATTTACCTCCGACTCATAAGGACATTCCTCATAGTCCAGGGCTGCCGGAATGATCTGCCGGATGATTTTTTCATAATCAATATTCAGTTTTTTCTCTGTTTCATATTCAATGGTAATCGTCATACTTTATCCTCGGTTTTCATTTTTTCCGGCTGTGGCTTTCCTTTTTCGGCAGCCGATCCCGCACAAGAGGCCTGGCCGCCTCCGTTCTCCGCTCGTAATCATCGTAAGCCTGTACAATCTTCTGCACCAGCGGGTGACGCACCACATCGCTGCTGGTTAAATTACAAAAGCCGATGTCATCAATCTTTCCCAGCACCTTCATGGCCATATCCAGACCAGAGGTTACTCCGCTTGGCAGATCCTTCTGGGTCTTGTCTCCTGTGACGATGACCTTAGACCCAAAACCGATTCGGGTCAGGAACATCTTCATCTGTGCCGGAGTAGTGTTCTGAGCCTCATCCAGAATGATGTAAGCATTATCCAGGGTTCTTCCCCGCATGTAAGCTAAAGGCGCCACCTCAATCAGGCCTTTTTCTGAATTATGGAGGAAGCTTTCTGCCCCCATAATCTGATACAGGGCGTCATAAAGGGGACGCAGATAAGGGTCGATCTTGCTCTGCAGATCTCCCGGCAGAAAGCCTAGCTTTTCCCCTGCTTCAATGGCCGGGCGAGTTAAAATAATCCGGTTTACCTCTCCGTTTTTAAAGGCGGAAATTGCCATAGCCATGGCAAGGTAAGTCTTTCCTGTTCCCGCCGGGCCAATGCCGAACACGATCATCTTTTTCCGGATGGTGTCCACATACTGCTTCTGTCCTACTGTCTTTGGCTTTACCGGCTTTCCCGTAACCGTACGGCAGATAATGTCTTTATCAATCTCCAAAATAGCGTCGTCTGACTCTGTGAAGGATAAAGACAGGGCATAGTCCACATTCTGCTCTGTTATGGTGTTTCCCCGTTTGGAAAGCTCCACCAGGTTGTTAAATACGCTTTTCGCCTTTTTAATCATCTGTTCCGGGCCAATCAGCTTAATGGCTCCGTCACGGGCTACAATGGTGACATGCAGGGTTCTCTCTATTTTCTTTAAATAACTGTCAAACTGACCGCATACATTTTTCTCATGTTCTACTGGAATATCAATAATCGTTTCAATTACGCTCATCTGGCAAAACCGTCTCCTCTTCCTGTTTCTGTTCTTGTGACATCTCTGGCGGCTGTCCTGTCCCCACCGGCTGTTCCAGGACAAAACGGCCCTGTACTTCCCAGTGAGTTTGTTTATCTAATATTTTAACATCATTTTCAATTATTTGTACCCCTTTTTTCATAAATGTTTGCATTTTTTGCTGATGAATCTGATTTTTTAGGATTTCCAGCTCTTCCAGACGCCAGGGACGCTCCGCCAGACTGTACTCCCTGGCTGTAATCCGGTCAAACCAGATGGGCAAATAAAAATCCTGAAACAGACAGGCCTGACTGGATTTTGCCGTAAATTCCCAGAAAAGTTCTCCGGTTCTGGGAAGCAGGAACAGGGCAGAGCGGTTAAAAAAGCGCACCCGGATCCCCCGGCGCATCCGTCCGGTCCGAACCCGCTCTTTTGCAAGCTTTGGGATCCGCTCTGCATACACCTCCTCGGTCTTTGCGTAAATGTCCGCATCTGCCCGCACATACTGGACATTGACAGTCTCTCCTGCGTCATTTACAATGGGCACCTGGCCGCTTACTAAAATCTGTCCGGGGGTAATCTCATCCCCTGCCGAAACCTGGGCTTTCCCCTTTCTTACCACCATCCGGGTGACGATTCCAGCCCGGTCTGCTGTCAAATCCTGCGGCGATTCATCCTTTACCGGAATGGTTCCCATCACTTCATTTTCTTTCACTCGGATCAAAAGGCGCGTACCGGAAATCCGGGCCGACACCCAGATGATTTCCGGATACTGGCTGCGGATAGATTCTTCCAGCAGATCGCAGTCCACTGCCTCCTTCCGCATTCCATACCGGACATTTAAAGTATCCAGATATTGAAGCAGCATATCATCTGTAAAACGCCGGTTTCCCTCCAGGCTGATGTTCCAGATGAACTGAGACATCAAAAATAAAATGAGAAAAAAGCAGACCACTCCGGCTCCATAAAGCTTTCGTTTCCGGTTCCGCTGTAAAAAAAAAGGAAGTCCCTGCTTCCTCAGAATCTTCAAATGGATTTTTGCTTTCCGGGCCAGAGGCCGCACCCGTCTATAATCCTTTACCTCCACATAAAACTGGCAGCCACCATCCCGAAACACCAAATCCCACAGAACGATCTGATTTGCCATACATAGATTGAGAAACCGCTCCGGCGTAAAACCGGTCAGACGAATATACAGATACCCGCCTAACATCCGTTTTATTTTTTGCCACATCCGTATCACTCCCATCCTGGTTAATCGCCAAATTCCAGCCGCAGAATCTGCCCTGTGATCCGCATTTCCTCGTAGTTATAATAATCAATATGAAGACGCCGCCCATAAATCTGAAGCTTGCAGTTTTTGGCCTGCAGCTTTACCGTACTATCGTCATAGATAAGGATTCCCCGGTAATTTTCGATGGTAACGCTGTACCGGCCTACAAAGGAAATCAGCACCTCTCCTAAAATCACATCCCTGGACAGCTTTAATTCCTCCACTGCCGCCATCTTAACCCGTTCAAACAAAATACCGGCCTCGCAGCACGCTTTCTTTCTATATGTACGAAAAAATCCCCAGTCTTATGACTGGGGATTTGAAAACCATTAGTTAAATTTGCGTTTTCTAGCCGCTTCGGATTTCTTTTTCCGTCTTACGCTGGGCTTTTCGTAATGCTCTCTCTTACGAATCTCCTGCTGAATACCAGCCTTTGCGCAGTTTCTTTTGAATCTGCGTAATGCGCTGTCCAGACTCTCGTTCTCTTTAACGATTACATTTGACATAGCTTACACCTAACCTCCCTCCAGTTGTGTACTTGTGCATAATACAACTGTTTGGGTATTTTTTCGCACTGAAACAATTATAGCATAAATTTCCCATTCGTCAACACTTTTTTACTGCTTTTTACATTTTTATGCGTGAATCTGCTCTGCCGCCGCCTCATAAGCTTTCTCCAGCGCCTGTTCAACTCCGGCCGGGTTCTTTCCGCCGGCCTGAGCCATGCCGGGACGGCCTCCGCCGCCTCCGCCAACGAAGGATGCAATCGCCTTGATCAGGTTTCCTGCGTGAGCCCCCTGCTTCTGAGCCGCGTCAGTAGCGGCTGCCATCAGGTTTACTTTATCGCCCTGTACAGACGCCAGTACGATAACGCCGTCGCCCAGCTTTTCCTTTAACTGGTCGCCCAGGTTTCTAAGGCCGTTCATGTCCACATCCACTACCTTGGCAGCCAGAACCTTAACGCCGTTTACTTCCCGCACCTGGTTCATAACATCTCCCAGGGATTCGTTAGCCAGCTTGCTCTTTAACTTCTCATTCTCTGCCTGCAGGGCCTTTAACTCTGCCTGCAGGGCTTCAATTTTAGCCTTCAGCTCTGCCGGAGAAGTCTTGGCTGCCTTGGCTGCCTCGTGAAGGTCTTCCTCGGTCTTTTTGTAGTAAGCCATCAGGCCGTCTCCGGTCAACGCCTCAATTCTGCGGACGCCTGCGGCGATGCCTGCCTCGGAAAGAATCTTGAATGCGTGAATTGTACCAGTATTGCCAACATGAGTACCGCCGCAAAGCTCGGTAGAGAAGTCCCCCATTTTAACCACACGAACTTTCTCCCCATATTTTTCGCCAAACAGCGCCATAGCGCCAGTCTTCTTTGCCTCATCCAGCGTCATCTCCTGTGTTACAACATCCAGACCTGCCTGGATTTCCTGATTTACCAGCTTTTCTACCTGCTCAATTTCCTCTGCAGTCATAGCAGAGAAATGGGTAAAGTCAAACCGCAAACGGTCCGGAGTTACCAAAGAACCTGCCTGCTCTACATGGTCTCCCAACACAGTCCGCAGCGCTTTCTGCAGAAGGTGGGTAGCGCTGTGGTTTTTCTCCGTAGAACGGCGGCCAGACTCCTCCACCTCCATGGAAACTGTCTCGCCGGTGGTAAACATACCGCTGATCATGCGGCCCACATGGCCTACCTTGCCTCCCTGTAAATGAATGGTGTCCTCTACCTGAAAGCTGCCGTTTGCACTCTTAATCACGCCGGTATCGCCGGTCTGACCGCCCATAGTGCCGTAGAATGGAGTTTCATCCACCAGAATGGTGCCGCTCTGCCCATCTGTCAATGCCTCTACAATATCCGTGTTTGTGGTCAGCACCAGAATCTTTGCGTCATGGGTCAGACGGTCATATCCTACAAACCGGGTAGAAATCTCTGCCGGAATGGACTGGTAAACCGTAACATCGGCGCCCATGTAGTTGGTGGTCTTTCTGGCTGCGCGGGCTTTCTCACGCTGCTCCTTCATAGCAGCCGCAAAACCGTCCTGATCCACAGTCAAATTCTTTTCTTCTAAAATCTCCACAGTCAGATCCAGGGGGAATCCATAGGTGTCGTAAAGCTTAAAGGCATTCTCACCGGAAAGGACAGTCTCGCCCTTTGCTGCCATCTCAGACTCCATCTCAGTCAGAATAGCCAGCCCCTGGTCTATGGTCTTGTTGAATTTTTCTTCTTCTTCTGCCAGAACCTTTAAGATCATGGCTTTCTTTTCTTCTAACTCCGGATAGCCGTCCTTGGAAAGCTCGATCACGGTCTTGGAAAGCTCTGCCATAAATCGGCCCTGGATGCCTAAAAGTCTTCCATGGCGGGCAGCCCGGCGCAGCAGGCGGCGCAGCACATAACCGCGGCCTTCATTGGAAGGCATGATGCCATCGGAAATCATAAAGGTGCAGGATTTTACATGGTCTGCGATAATACGCAGGGAAATATCCTTCTTTGCATCAGCCTGGTACTGGGTGCCTGCCAATGCGCACACCTCGTCCAACAGAGCCTTGTTGGTGTCTACGGTAAACAGGGAGTCTACATCCTGAACCACTACAGCCAGACGCTCCAGACCCATGCCGGTATCGATGTTTTTCTGAATCAGCTCGGTGTAGTTGCCGTGACCATCATTCTCAAACTGGGTAAACACATTGTTCCAGACCTCGATGAAACGGTCGCACTCACAGCCTACGGTACAATCCGGCCTGCCGCAGCCGTATTTCTCACCACGGTCATAGTAAATCTCAGAACAGGGGCCGCAGGGGCCTGCGCCGTGCTCCCAGAAGTTATCTTCCTTGCCGAAACGGAAAATCTTCTCTGCCGGGACACCAATCTCCTTGTTCCAGATCTCAAAGGCTTCATCATCCTCCAGATAAACGGAAGGGTATAAACGATTCGGATCCAGTCCTACCACCTCAGTTAAAAACTCCCAGGACCAGTGGATGGCCTCAGTCTTGAAATAATCGCCGAATGAGAAGTTGCCCAGCATCTCAAAGAAAGTACCGTGACGGGCAGTCTTTCCGATGTTCTCAATATCTCCGGTGCGGATGCACTTCTGACAGGTAGTCACCCGTTTGCGGGGCGGAATCTCCTGACCGGTAAAGTAAGGCTTTAAAGGCGCCATACCGGAGTTGATCAGCAGCAGGCTGTTGTCGTTATGAGGCACCAGGGAAAAGCTTTTCATAGCCAGATGCCCCTTGCTCTCAAAGAACTCCAGGAACATTCTTCTCAATTCGTTTACACCGTATTTTTTCACAATATTCTCCTCCGTACTGTCTATTTCTGGCTGTCTCCAGCCTTCTGATTCTTAGAATCCCTGTATTTTTTTCCGCAGAGAATTCCTGCATAGGCAATTACCGCAAAAACAACTGCCTTTACTGCGCTTCCGATAAAGCTACTTGCAATCGCTGACATGTGATTTCCTCCTGAATAGAATCTGATTTTCTTCTACAGACACACTTTCATCCTTGTATCATATCATAGGAATGGGGATTCTTCAAGTACAAAACACCGCAGAAAAAGAGACGGATTACTTTTCCGCCTCTGAAAGAATCTCTCTATATTCCTGCGCCAACTCATATACCCGGATCCGGGTAGACTCTGCCATGGAAATATTATACTCCAGTTCCTGCCGCACACTGCTGTTCTGCTTTCCGGACGCCTCTAACGCCGTATTCTCCCGCTGCCGGATCCACTCGTTCTGCTCCTTCATCAGAGCGTCCTTTTCTTCTTTTTCAAGCTTCGCCTCCAGCACATCCAGAAACTGGGAAAGCTCTGCCTCCCACAATTTCCGCTCTGTCTCAGAAGCTGCCTTCTGGGAATTGGTGGTGTCTCCTGCCTTTTGGGACTGGCTTTTTGCAATCTGTTCATCCAGATCATTCAGACGGTTCAAAACAACGGACGGCGCCGTTTCTGATTCCATCTCTGCAGCTTTGTCTTCTGCTGCACTGAATGCCGCCGGTGCTGCGGGAGCCATAACCGAATCCTGCGCTCCTGCCGCCGGTGCTCCTGCTTCCTCCGGCATTTCTGACTCCGATTCTGCAAAAGCCTGTGCCGGAGCTGCCAAAACGGCTCTGTTGGCCGTCTCTGCCATCGGTTCTGACGCTATCTCTGCCCCAAAAGCTTCTTCCTCGTCCGCTTCCTCTGACTTTCCAGGAAGAATTTTTGCCATGGCAGCACCGTCACTTTGGGGGGCCTCCTCCTCACTGACCGACGCAGCAGCTGTTTCACCTAAAGCCTGTACCTGCCTTATTTCCACCAGCTCCGTATTTTGAGTATAATCCCGGATATAAGCTGTAGTCCCGATCCCGATTACCAGAATCAGTCCGATAATCATCCATATTCCTCTTGGTTTCATATATCATCCACCTTGTCTTTCTCATATGGTTTTTGTCTGTTCTAACAATATCACAAACCATCTGGAAAGAAAATACAAAACCAAAAGAAGTAAGCAATCGTAAGATTTACTTAATTTCTTACAGATCCACCCCTTCATCCACCAACAGCCCGCTTCCGTCCGCTGCCGCTGTAGCCAGCTTGTCACAACGCTCGTTTTCCGGGTGGCCGGCGTGTCCCTTCACCCAGAAAAACTGCACTCTATGGGGTGCTTTGGCGGCCAGAAGCCGCTCCCAAAGGTCAATGTTTTTCACTGGGCCGCTTTTCCCCCGCTTCCAGTTGTTTGCTACCCAGTTGTCAATCCAGCGCTGGTTGAAGGCGTCGGTCAGATACTTGGAATCCGAGTAAAGTTCCACCTCACAGGGACGGTTTAAGGCCTCCAGCGCTGCAATGGCCGCCATCAGCTCCATTCGGTTGTTGGTGGTTCTCACATAACCGGCAGACATGGTCTTCTCGTGAAGCTGGCCCTTGCTGTCGGTAAACTGGAGAACCGCCCCATAGCCGCCTGGTCCGTCCGGATTTCCTCTCGCCGATCCGTCTGTAAAAATCTGTACTTTTGACATAGTTTTTTCATGCTCCTCTTTTTATTTTCTCTGGTTCCTAGCGGTCCCACTTATCGCATAAAGTGTTAATCTGGTCTGCAAATTTAGCCAGGTCTTTGTTGGCTCCGCCTTCGTTCCGGTAAATCACGCTCATCAGGCGCTCTCCGGCAGCCAGCAGTCTGGCAAAGACGCCGCTGGCCTTTTTAGCTGCTGCAGACTTCTTCTGAACAGGAATGCCTGCAGGCTCCTTCACCCATACGCCTCTGGCCAGGTCATACTCAGCTCCGGAGAAAGGCGCTTTTGCCGGCACACCGGTTTTTTCCTGCACCAAGGCTGCAAACCGGTCGCAGACCTCATCGCTTCCGTGAATGATAAAATACTGGCTGGGCTTTTTTTCAAAGCCGTCTGCCCAGGCCAGAAGGCCGTCCCGGTCTGCATGGCCGCTGATGTCGTGAAGAGTCTCAATGTGAGCCTCCACATCGATGGTCTCTCCAAACAGCTTCACTGTCTTATTTCCGTCTACCAGGCTGCGGCCAATGGTTCCCTCTGCCTGGTATCCGGCAAAGATTACCGTACATTCCTTCCGCCACAGATTGTGCTTCAGATGGTGCCGGATTCGGCCTGCATCACACATGCCGGATGCAGAAATAATTACCTTCGGCTTGCTGTCAAAGTTGATGTTGATGGACTCGTCGCTGGTAACGGAAAGCTTCAGCCCTGGGAAAGCAATGGGGTTGATTCCCTGGCTTACCAGTTCCCTGGTTTCGTCATCGTAGCACTCCATCTGATTTTCTTTGAACACATGGGTGGCCTCTACTGCCAGAGGGCTGTCTACATATACTTCAAATCGGTCATGGCCTTTAATCAGCCGCTGGCTCTTAATATGGCGGAAGAAATACAAAAGCTCCTGGGTCCGGCCAACGGCAAAGGCAGGGATTACCACATTGCCGCCCCGGTCCAAAGTCTCCTGGACAATCCGCACCAGCTCCGTAATATGATCGGCCCCTTTCTGATGCAGCCGATCTCCGTAAGTGGATTCCATTACAACATAGTCGGCTTCCTTGGTCTGCTGAGGATCCCGAATCAGAGGCTTGTTCTGGTTTCCGATGTCTCCGGAGAATACAATTTTCTTCTGCAGCCCATCCTCCCGCATCCAGATTTCAATAGAAGAAGAACCCAGCAGATGGCCGATGTCCGTAAACCGAATGGTGATATTCTCATTCAGTTGAATCATCTCTCCATAGTTGTAAGGTTCAAAATGCTCCAGCACACCTAAGGCGTCGTTCATTTCATAAAGAGGCGGAACCTCCGGCTTACCGGCCCGGCGGGCCTTCCGGTTCTTCCACTCTGCCTCTGTCTCCTGAATGTGGGCGCTGTCCTTTAGCATGATGTTGCACAGGTCGCAGGTAGCTGTAGTAGCAATGACCCGGCCGCGGAAGCCGCGGGCATAAATGTAGGGCAGCATTCCTACATGGTCGATGTGGGCATGGGTCAGAAGCACCATTTGGATTTCCGAATAGGGAGCCGGCGGCTCGATATTTTCATACAGGTTGGTGCCCTGCTCCATACCGCAGTCTACCAGCAGCCTGGTATTTCCCACTTCCAGATAGTGGCAGCTTCCTGTTACTTCATGAGCTGAGCCTGAAAATACTAATCTCATATGATGTCCTCCTTTGTTGTAATGTGTGATTAGATGAATGGATATTTACGCAGTGCACACCTCCATTCCGCTTCGCTTCATGTCGGTGACGGGCTTTCGCCCTATCAGCCAGGACTGATGCATTCTTCCTTTTATGCAAGCATAACGGAAGTATGCTTCAGTCCTGGCTGGCACTGCTAAATGATAATACATATCATCCCTCCGTTGCTGTCGTTGATGATTTTCTGCAGGGCGTCTTGCAGCTTGGACTGGCAGTCTTCAGTCATCTGGTTTACTTTGGCCTGGATGCCGTCTTCCACAATCTGTTCGATGGACTTGCCGAAGATATTGGTCTCCCAGATGCCGTTTTCCTCTTTTCTGGCGTTTTCCTTCATGTAGGCGATCAAATCCTCTGCCTGCTGCTGGCTGCCTACGATAGGGGCGATTTCTGTCTGGATATGGGCTTTAATCAGGTTGATGGAAGGAGCCTCTGCCCGCATTTTCACACCATACTTGTTGCCGTGGCGGATCACCACCGGCTCATCCAGCACAATCTCCGACTTATCCGGCGTCACCACGCCGTAGCCCTTCATCCGCACCTGGTTCATGGCATTTAACACCTTATCATACTCTCCCTGCATGGACGCCAGTTCTTTTAATTTCTCCATCAACTGGTATTCGTCCTCAATGGGAATCCCGGCAAAATCGCTTAAGGTCTGGAAATAATAACCGTCTTCCAGGATAACCTGCAAAGAGACCTTTCCGTCCGACATGCCCATCTTCTCTGCCTTTACAGCCCTTATAGCCTGGCTTTCACCGCCGTCCCACACAGACGGCACATCCTTCATGTGCCGCACCCGGCCCATCAGTTCTGCAGCAGCCCGGATTACCTGTTCTTTTAACCAGTGACTGCCCGGCAGAATCTCCAGCCATTTGGGAATGAAAAAGTCCATCTCCGTCACTGGGAACTCCATCAGCACCCGCTCTAAGATCCTGTGGATGTCGTCTGGCTTTAACTGCTCACAGTTGACCGGAAGCACAGTCACATCGTATTCCTGTTCCATCTGCTCCGCCAGTTTTCTGGTTTCTTCCGAGTAAGGACGGTCCGAATTTAAAAGCACCACAAACGGCTTTCCGATAGCCTTTAATTCCTCAATGGCGGTCTTCTCTCCGTTTATGTAAGCAGCTCTGGGCAGGTCTCCAAAGGAGCCATCTGTAGTCACCACAATACCGATGGTAGAATGGTCTTTGATCACCTTTCTGGTTCCGATTTCCGCAGCCCTGGTAAAAGGAATCTCCTCCTGGAACCAGGGGGTCTTCACCAGCCGTTCCTTGTCGTTTTCCACATGGCCGCCTGCCCCCTCTACCATAAAGCCTACGCAGTCAATCAGACGAACCTTCACATTGATGCCGTCTCCCAGACGAATCTGAGCCGCCTCCTTGGGAATAAATTTCGGTTCTGTGGTCATAATAGTTTTTCCGGCTGCGCTCTGGGGCAGTTCGTCCCGTGTGCGGCCAAGAACATGTTCATCTGTCATGGCCGGCAGCACCATCTGCTCCATGAACCGTTTGATAAAGGTAGATTTTCCGGTGCGCACGGGACCAACCACACCTAAGTAAATCTCACCGCCGGTCCGCGCGTTCATATCTTTGTATAAATGAAATTGATTCATGAAAGATACCCCCTTGCTATACTGTTAAAGTATATGCCAGGGGGGATCTGTTCCATTCTTATTTTTTCGATGACATGTATAAATGGCGCGGAATACCGTCTACCATTACAGACGGAGAATCTCCCTGAATCAGGGGACGCACATAATCAATAAACTCCTCCGTCACATAAGTTCCGTCTTTGGTGATCCAGTCTCTGGGCACCAGCTTCTCGCCGTTGGCGATCTTGTGAACATCATAAATACCGGTAGCGCACTGATAAGGATCGTCGGAAACCCGCTCAATGACTACCATCTTTCCGGAATCTCCCTCGTCTGCCGCCTTCACTGCAGCGCCGCCTACCATAAACGCCTCGTTTACATCCACACGGGAAGCCAGGTGGGCCGCACTTCTCTGCAGGGTGGAGAATTCTACTGCCCTGGTCTTACAGCCGATTTCCTGGTTTATCATATTAGCCAGATAGCTGGCGGTTCCAGTCAACTGCTTGTGGCCGAAAGCGTCCACATAGTCTACTCCGGCACCCAGCTCGCTGACATAGCGGCCGTCTGCTGTACGGATTCCCTCGGAAACCGCTACTACGATCACATCTTTTTTCTCCAACAACTTCTTTACCTTGTGCTGGAATTTGACAATGTCAAAGGGCAGCTCCGGCAGATAAATCAGATCCGGTCCGTCGCAGTCCTCTCCTTTGGAAAGAGCGGAAGCGCCGGTCAGCCAGCCTGCATTACGCCCCATGATCTCGATGATAGTCACCAGTTTTTTCTTGTAAGAAAAGCCCAAGCCGTCCCGGATGACCTCCTTGGTAGAGGTGGCAATATACTTGGCTGCACTGCCGAAGCCCGGCGTATGGTCTGTAAGAGCCAGGTCATTGTCAATGGTTTTCGGAACACCCACAAACTTCTGGGTTTTTCCAGTAAGGATTGCATAGTCAGACAGCTTTTTGATGGTATCCATAGAGTCGTTTCCACCGATATAGATAAAGCACTCGATATTCAACTTCTCCAGAATCTCAAAAATCTTTACATAAATCTCCTGATTTTCGTGAATATCCGGCAGCTTATAACGACAGGTACCTAAAAATGCCGATGGCGTCCGCTTTAAGATTTCCACATCCAAATCGCTTTTAATGTGTTTGGACAAATCCACATACTGTTCGTCTAACAGTCCCTGGATGCCGTACTGCATTCCATAAACCTTCTTGGCCCCTCGGTCTATGGCTGTGCGGTACACGCCTGCTAAGCTGGAGTTAATCACTGCGGTCGGTCCTCCCGACTGTCCTACAATCACATTACCCTTCATAAAAAACCCTCCTTGTTTCAACCGCCGCCCCGGACTGCTGTCTCTTAAGACGCCTTCCCCACTGCCGGAGCCTGCTGTTGGTGTTGAAAACATCATACCACAAAAATAAGGGAAAAGTCTAGCACTTTCCCCTTATCTATCTGCAATATTCTGACACCTTTATTCACTTAAATATGCTTTTTTCACAGCGTCGTCGTTCATCAGCACACTGGCTTCGCCGCTTAAGGCAATGGATCCGGTTTCCAGTACATAGGCCCGATCTGCAATGGAAAGAGCTTTCTTTGCATTCTGCTCCACCAAAAGCACGGTTACTCCGTCCTCGTTGATTTTCTGAATGATGTCGAAAATCTCGTTGACATAGATGGGAGACAGGCCCATGGAAGGCTCATCCAGCACAATCAGCCTGGGATGAGACATCAAAGCCCGGCCCATAGCCAGCATCTGCTGCTCACCGCCGGAGAGGGTTCCCGCCATCTGGTTTTTCCGTTCCTCCAGACGGGGAAAGCGCCTGTAGATCATCTGCAGGGTTTCCTCCAGCTCATTTTTATCGTTTCTGGTATAAGCCCCCAGCTTTAAGTTCTGAAGCACCGACAGGGTGGCAAACACCCGGCGGCCCTCCGGCACATGGGCGATGCCCATAGATACCAGCTTGTGGCCTGGAATCTTCGTAATATCCTGCCCTTCATAGACGATTTTTCCCGCCTTGGAGGGAATCAGACCGGTAATGGTCTGCAGGGTTGTGGTTTTTCCCGCTCCGTTGGCGCCGATCAGCGCAATAATCTCCCCCTGGTTTACTTCAAAGGAGATTCCCTTAATTGCCTGGATTACGCCGTAATATACTTCCAGGTCTTTTACCTCAAGGATTGCCATAATCCTGCTCCTCCTACTCTCCCAGATATGCGGTAATTACCCGCTTGTCGTTTAACACCTCAGAGGTTTCGCCCTGAGTCAGCACCTGGCCGAAGTTTAATACGGTCAGCTTTTCGCAAATGCCGGACACCAGCTTCATATCGTGCTCAATCAGAAGGATTGTCATGTCAAACTCATCCCGCACAAAGCGGATGGTGTCCATCAGCTCCGCCGTCTCGTTAGGGTTCATACCGGCTGCTGGCTCGTCTAAAAGCAGCAGCTTCGGATCTGTAGCCAATGCTCTGGCAATCTCCAGCTTCCGCTGCTTGCCGTAAGGCAGATTGGAAGCCTTGTAATCCCACTCCTTATCCAGATCAAACACCTTCAAAAGCTCCATAGCCCGCTCATTCATCTCCCGCTCTACCTTGTGGTACTTAGGCAGACGAAGAATGCCTGTAACAGCAGAATAGGAATAATAATTGTGAAGCCCGGCTTTTACATTGTCCAGCACACTTAATTCCTTAAACAGACGAATATTCTGGAAAGTCCGGGCGATACCGGCCTTGTTGATCTCAATGGTGCTCTTTCCGGTCAGATTCCGGCCATCCAACTGGATAGAACCGTTGTCCGGCTTATACACGCCGGTCAGCAGGTTAAACACAGTGGTTTTTCCTGCGCCGTTAGGGCCGATCAAACCATATAACTGTCCTTTTTCAATGGCAACACTGAAATCATCCACTGCTTTCAGACCGCCAAAGGAAATGCCTATATTTCTTACATCCAGCATAGCCATATTACGCAGCCTCCTTTGTAGTGGATTTTCTGTTTTTCCGCAGTTTTTCCATAAATACTGCCCGCATCTCGATTGCCTTGGGACTGGAATTGAAGATCATCATTACAATCAGCACCACTGCGTAAATCAGCATACGATAATCGTTCAGTCCGCGCAGCAGCTCCGGAAGCATAGTGAGCACTACTGCTGCAATTATGGAACCCCGGATATTGCCCAGTCCGCCTAACACCACAAATACCAGAATCATAATGGACATGTTGTAGCCGAAACTTTTGGGCGTTGCCGCCAGGCTGGATAAGTTGTGGGCATATAAAACGCCGGCCACACCGGCCAAAGCTGCAGAGATGGCAAAGGCCATCAGTTTATACTTGGTAATGTTGATGCCGATGGACTCGGCCGCAATCCGGTTGTCACGGATGGACATAATGGCCCGTCCGGTACGGGAATTGATCAGATTCAGCACAATAAACAAGGTTAGCAGCACCAGCAGAACGCCAATGGTAAAGGTGGCCGCCTTAGGCGTTCCCGTAATCCCCTGGGCGCCTTTAATCAGCACTACGCCGCTCTCATCAAGTCCCAGAGACAAGGTATCTTTGGTGGAAAAATGAAAGCCTGTGGAGTCCTTTCCCACATACATGACATTGATCAGGTTTTTGATAATCTCGCCAAAGGCCAGGGTTACAATGGCTAAGTAGTCTCCCTTTAACCGCAGCACCGGAATGCCGATGAGAATACCAAAGATGCCGGCCACTGCCGCACCGATCAAAAGGGCCAGGAAAAACCGCAGTCCTACGCTGGGAATCACAGTTTCCATTACCTTGGTAAAGAAAGCGCCGGAAAAAGCGCCTACGCACATAAAACCTGCATGGCCTAAGCTCAGCTCGCCCAGAATTCCCACTGTCAGGTTTAAGGAAACGGCCAGGATCACATAGATACATAAGGGCACCAAAAGCCCCTTCATCAGACTGCTCATATTTCCTGTCCGGATCAGTACCTCTGCCAGAATCCAGCAAAGGATTACCAGGCCGTATGTAATACTGTTCTGAACCAGTATCTTATTTTTACTTTTCATCTTGCGCCCCCTACACTTTCTCCATAATCTTTTTACCCAGAATGCCGGTAGGCCGCACCAGCAGCACCACAATCAGCACGGAAAATACAATGGCGTCTGACAGCTGGGAGGAAATATACGCCTTAGACAGGTTCTCGATCACGCCAAGAAGCACGCCTCCGATAAACGCTCCCGGAATAGAGCCGATGCCGCCGAACACGGCAGCCACAAACGCCTTGATGCCCGGCATGGAACCGGTATAGGGAGTTAAGGACGGATAGGTAGAGCAAAGCAGGGCTCCTGCTACAGCCGCTAAGGCAGAGCCGATGGCAAAGGTAATGGCAATGGTGCGGTTTACATCGATTCCCATTAAGGTTGCCGCCCCCTTATCCTCTGATACTGCCAGCATAGCCTGACCTACCTTGGTCCGGTTAATAAACTGAGTGAGAGCTGCCATGATCACAATACAGGTAACAATGGTTACCATGGTAACGCCGGAAATGGTCAAAGCCCCGTCTGCCAGCTTTAAGCCAGGCACATTGACAACAGAAGTAAACTGCCGGGCGTTGGAGCCGAAAATCAGAAGGGCCACATTCTGAAGCAGATAGCTGACGCCGATGGCTGTGATCAGCACAGCCAGGGAGGACGCCCCGCGCAAAGGCTTGTAAGCCACCCGCTCAATTACCACACCCAGAATGGTACACAGCACCACTGCCGCCAGAATTCCCAGAGCCGGCGGCAAGCTCAGGGTGCTGACCACGGTGAAGATGACAAAACCGCCTACCATAATAATATCGCCGTGGGCAAAATTCAGCATTCTGGCGATACCGTACACCATGGTATATCCCAGTGCGATAATTGCATAGATGCTGCCCAGACTGATTCCATTTATCAAATACGACAGAAAACTCATGTACCCTGCACCTCTTTATCTTATTTGCGTTACTGCTTCTCCGACAGCAATTCCATTCCCAGTTTTCTTGCTGCCTGATAACGAATACAAGGGGATGTTGCTATTGCAATATCCCCCGCATTCGATCTCACAAATTACTGCATTTCATATACGCCGTTTACAATCTTTGCAGCCTTCGGATCCTTGTTAGGCTCGCCTGCTGCATTCCAGGTCATGCCTGCGCCGGTCAGTCCGTCAATAGAAATCTCGGTCATAGCGGCTTTCATGGCGTCGCACATAGCGGAAACATCCATATCTGCGGTGATGCCAGCCTTCTCTGCAGCTGCTGCGATGGCATAAACTGCATCGTAAGCGTCTGCTGCAAACTGGTTCGGCTCTGCTCCATATGCTTCGATGTAATCCTCTGTGAACTTCTTGCTGCTCTCCTCAGTGGGGGAGAACGGAGTCAGAAGCATCAGGCCTTCTGCCAGGGAGGTATCGAAGTTTTCTACAGTCAGGATACCGTCCATACCGTCGCAGCCGAAGAAGATGGGATCAAAGCCCTTGTCGGAAGCCTGTTTTAAGATTACAGATGCCTCCTGATAGTAGATGGGCAGGAATACCAGCTCTGCGCCAGCCTCTTTTGCCTTGTCAAGCTGTACGGAAAAATCAGTGTTGGTGTCTGCAGTAAACGCCTCGTCTGCTACTACCTCAATGCCCTCGTTGGACGCTTCTTTTACGAATGCCTCACGGATGCCGGAGGAATACTCGCTGGAGCTGTCATAGATGATAGCAACCTTAGCAGCCAGCTTGTTCTCACCAATGTATTTTGCAGATGCAGTTCCCTGATCCGGGTCTGCGAAGCAAACGCGGAATACATTGTCATTGGCTACGCACTCTACTGCGGAACCGGAGGGAGTGATCTGGAACATGTTGTCGTTAGCAGTTTCTGCTGCAACGGAGATGGAAGCGCCGGAAGTGGTTGCTCCTACGAACATCTGCATGCCCCAGTCCTTTAAGTTGTTGTATGCGTTGATTACTTTCTCAGGATCTGCTTCGTCATCCTCAGCCTTCACCTCCAGGGTCATACCATTTACTCCGCCGGCTGCGTTAATCTCTTTTGCTGCCAGATCTGCGCCGTTGGCTACTGCGCTGCCGTAAGCTGCGTTGGGGCCGGTTAAGGGGCCGGTTACGCCAAGCTTCAGAACATCGCCTGCAGTTTCTGTACCTGCTGCATTGTCTGCCGGAGCAGTTTTTTCTTCTCCGCCGCCGCATGCAGTCAGGGACATTGCCATAACAGCTGCTAACCCTAAACTAAGTACCTTTTTCATAATTGTTTCCTCCTCTTTTAAATAAAGCTTTTCCTCGATTATAATCAGTCTGTGCAAGACTGTCAAGCGCTTTTTCACGCTAAAACATAAAACTGGTAAAAAGTTAAAATCCGCAAACAGCGAAAGCCGGGCAAGAAGACCGGGCCGTCCGTCCCTACTCCCAGGAAAGCGCCTGGCTCTCTGCGGTCTTATCCCGCAGCATCAGATCTTCCAACGCTTCTCTTGCCGATTTCCCTTCAAACAGTACCTTATTCACCTGCTGAATAATCGGCATGGGAATATTGTATTTTTCCGCCAGAGTAAGACCTGCTTTGGCAGAATAAACGCCCTCTACCACCATCTGCACCTGCTCCATGGCCTCCTCCATGGAAGCCCCCTGTCCAATCAGGATTCCTGCCCGCCGGTTGCGGCTGTGCATACTGGCGCAGGTAACAATCAAATCTCCGATGCCGGTCAGGCCGCAGAAGGTTTCAAACTTTCCGCCCATAGCCATACCCAGCCGGGCAATCTCATAAATTCCGCGGGTGATCAAAGCCGCCTTGGTATTATCTCCGCAGCCTAAGCCGTCTGCAATACCGGCCGCCAGCGCAATCACATTCTTTAAAGCGCCGCCGATTTCAATTCCTTCTACATCCGGGCTTACATAAACCCGGAACGCAGGGCTCATAAACAGGTTCTGGATCAGCTCTGCAGTCTCCTTCTTCTCCGCTCCCGCCACACAGGTGGTTGGAAGACCCCGGCTCACTTCTTCTGCATGGCTGGGGCCGGAAAGCACGGCAATTTCCGCCATGGGAAGCTCCTCCTGCAAAATCTGGGAAAGAGTCATTAAGGTAGCTTCCTCAATGCCTTTTGCCACATTGACCACAACCTGTCCATTTTTGCAGAACGGACGCATCCGGGCAGCCGTCTGACGCACATAAATAGACGGAACCGCAGTCACCAGAAGCTCCTTGTTCTCCATGGCAGCTTCCAAATCCCCGGTAAATTCTATAGTCTCCGGGATTTCCAGCTCCGGCAGAGTCTTTAATTTTCTGGTCTCCTTAAGAGCCGTGATTTCCCCTTCAATAGCAGACCATACCGTTACACGATGTCCGTTATTATGCAGAAGGACCGCAAGTGCGATCCCCCAGCTTCCAGAGCCGATAATACTGATTTCAGCCATTGTACCTACTCCTTCCAATTATACATTTTTTGATAGCAGCCCTTTTATTCCTTTTTTGCCCCCAGTTTATTTTCCGTGCCGGTTAAAAGCCGCTTGATATTGGTTCTGTGGCGCCAGATTCCCATAAAGCTGATGACTGCTGCCACAATATAAAATTCCGGCAGGGCACCGGCTGCCAGCCCATAATCTCCTCTGTATCCGTAGAAACACATGCCGATGAAAAACAGAATCATCACCAGGATCGAGCCCAGGGACACATAGCGGGTTATGGCTACGGTTGCCACAAACACTACCAGGCAGATCAACATTACCCGCCAGTCTAAGGAAGCTAACAGCCCGGCAGACGCCGCAATGCCCTTGCCTCCTTTAAATCCCATATAGAAAGGGAAATTGTGACCCAGAATTACGCCAAACCCGGTGTAAAGCAGATAGAGATACAGGTACTCCGGCTGCTTCTGAAACAGCAGACCAGTCAGCACACAGGCCAGTATCATCTTTCCAGCATCTCCTGCAAATACGATCAGGGCCGCTTTCTTTCCCATAACCCGCAGCACATTGGTACTTCCGGCGTTCCCGCTTCCATAGTTACGGATGTCCATATTTTGGGACTTGCTGTAAAGATAGCCGGTTTGAAATAAACCAAACACATACCCTAATACCAGACAGATTCCTCGTTCCATACTACTGCTCCTTTCCTGACCGTTCCCGAATCAGAAACTTCAGCGCCGTTCCCTTAAATCCAAAGGATTCCCGAATCTTGTTTTCCAGATACCGCACATAGGAAAAATGCATCAGTTCCTTGTCGTTTACAAAGATGACGAAGGTAGGCGGTTTTACCGCTACCTGAGTCATATAATAAAGCCGCAGGCGCTTGCCCTTGTCAGACGGCGGCTGCTGCATGGCTACAGCCTCAGTCATAATCTCGTTTAAGACGCCGGTTGCCACCCGCATGGTCTGATTCTCCCGTACCATGTCGATTAAATCAAACAGCTTATTCATCCGCTGCCCGGTTGCTGCAGAAATGAACACCATCTCTGCATAGGGCATAAAGGACAGTATATCCTTGACTTTTTTGGTGTGCTCGTAGATGGTCTTATCGTTCTTCTCTACTGCGTCCCACTTGTTCACTGCTACAATAATGCCTTTGCCCCGGTCATGGGCAATGCCGGCAATCTTGGCATCCTGTTCCGTAACCCCTTCTACGGCGTCAATCACCAGAATCACCACATCGGCCCGCTCTACTGCTGACACAGTGCGTATAATGCTGTACCGCTCTAAATCTTCCTTGATCTTGCTTTTCCGGCGCAGTCCTGCCGTGTCGATAAACACATACTCGGTGCCGTTGTGAACCACCTCTGTATCTACTGCGTCCCTGGTGGTTCCTGCAATGTTGGAAACGATGACCCGGTTCTCACCAATCAGCTTATTGATAATAGAAGATTTTCCTACATTAGGCTTTCCTACAATAGCGATTCTGGGCCGGTCATCCTCTGCGTCCTCCATCTGGTCAGCAGTAAAATGCTTTACCACCTCATCCAGCAAATCTCCGATTCCCAGTCTGGAAGCGGCGGAAACAGCGATAGGATCTCCAATTCCCAGATTATAAAACTCGTAAATGTCGTTTCCGAACTTCTGGAAGCTGTCTACCTTGTTGACAGCTAACACCACCGGCTTCCCGGATTTTCTCAGCATGTCGGCCACCTTGGAATCTGCATCCTGCAAGCCCTGGCGCACATCTACAATAAAGATGATCACATGGGCCGTGTCAATGGCAATCTGAGCCTGTTCCCGCATCTGGGACAGGATAATATCCCGGCTGTCCGGCTCAATACCGCCGGTATCCACCAGTGTAAAATTCATATTCAGCCAGGAACAGTCTGCATAGATCCGGTCCCTGGTTACCCCTGGCGTATCCTTTACAATGGAAATCGTCTCCCCTGCCAGCACATTAAACAGGGTGGACTTTCCCACATTGGGACGCCCTACAATGGCTACAATCGGTTTGCTCATATCTATATCTCCTTCAATTCATATCCCTGGTAATCTTCTAAAATCCAGCCGTCTTCTTCCTCGTCCTCAAACCAGGACTCATCCAGTCCCAGCACAGCGGCCACCAGATCCTGTCCGCTTGATTTTACAATATCCACCGGGACTTGTAAAGCGTTTTGAACATCCTGGCGGGTTACATCGTCCAGGAAAACTTCCTCTCCGCTGCGGAACATGCAGATGGGAAGTAAAAGCCGGTCTCCCAGCGCCTTACCGGAAAGCTGCTTTTTAATATCCTGACCGGTGATCAGCCCTGCTACCGTAATCATCTCCCCGAAAAATTCATTGCGGATGGGAAATACCTGAATTTTAATTTCCGGGTACTGAGCCATGATTTTTTCTGCCTGAGCGGTTACATAGGGAGCTGCTAAAAGGCCTGTGGCAATGGAGATTTTCTCAGGCTCTGCCTCTCCTTCAAATTCCTCTGCAATATAGGCAAGAGCCTGGTCTACTTCATCGTCTAACAGACGAAGCATGCCTACGCCGTTTTCCAACTGGGGAAAGCCGTCGTACCGCTCTGTCTCCGGCAACTTCCGCTCTGCTAAAATGTAAAACTCGTCGCTGGCGTGGATAAAGTGGGTGCCGTGACTGGCGTACAGCCTTTCCTGCCACTTTTCTATGATTTCCAGTGCGGCGATGGCCGATTCCTTGTCAAAAGGCTCTAAAGGATACAGTCCGTCCCGGAATTTGGAAAGTCCTACTGGTACCACAGACACACTTTCCATATAGGGAAGGTATTTTGCAAGGTCCCCGATGGTCCGGTCTAACTCTGCTCCGTCATTGATCCCCCGGCACAGCACGATCTGGCCGTTCATGGGAGTTTCCGCCTTATAGAGCACATCGATTTTCTTTAAGGATTCCCCGGCAAACCGGTTGTGAAGCATTTTGCACCGCAGCTCCGGATTGGTGGTGTGAACAGAAATATTGATGGGGGATAATTTAAAATCAATGATACGCTGCAGGTCATGGTCCTTCATATTGGTAAGGGTCACATAGTTTCCCTGAAGGAAGGACAGGCGGGAATCATCGTCCTTAAAATACAGGGTTTCCCGCATACCTGGCGGCATCTGGTCAATAAAGCAGAAGATGCACTGGTTGCTGCAGGATTTATAGTCGCTCATCAGACCGTTTTCAAAGGTCAGCCCCAGGTTCTGATAATCGTGATTTAAGGGAATTTCCCGCTGGCTGCCTCCCTCCTGCTCCACCAGCAGAGTCAGGGAGGGGCTGTCCATATAGTATTCGTAATCAAAGATGTCTTCAAGAAGATGGCCGTTTATGGAAAGAAGTTTATCTCCCGGCTTGATTCCTGCCGCTTCTGCAAGGGAGCCGGAATCCACCGCCTTGATTAAATGTCCGTCGTTTTTCATATATTAAAATTTTCCTTATCGTTTCCTGTTTGGTTCTTATTTTTATTCATTCTAACATTTTTTTCTGAATATAGCAATGCTTCTCCTTTTGTATCTCTTTTAAGCCCCGCGTTTTGTTGCTGCTTAGGGCAGCTGTTCAGAGCCAGCCTTCAAAATGCTGCCATTTTTCACAAAAACTGACAGGAATCTATTGACGGTCTGCTGGCCCAAATGGTATAAATGTAATGATGTTCTATTTTTATATAGAAAGTACAGCACAATTTTCGAGGAGTTATTGAACCTATGGCAAACAATTATGTTTTTAACGACACCTTACCGGTAGCACCCTTAAAAATTGCAGCGCTGGAAAGCTGCAAGGATCTGGCAGAGAAAGTCAACAGCCACATTGTGGAATTCCGCAGAAACGATACGGAAGAGTTGATTCGCCGTCAGAAGGATTTAAACTACCGTGGTTACGATGTAGATTCTTACCTGTTAAACTGTAAATGTCCCCGCTTCGGCTCCGGCGAAGCCAAAGGCGTAATTTTAGATTCTGCCCGCGGCGCTGATCTGTTTGCCATGGTGGATGTAACCAACTACAGCATTCCATATACGGTGTGCGGCTACACCAACCACATGTCCCCGGACGATCATTTCCAGGACTTAAAGCGCATTATCGGCGCATCTGTAGCCACTGCCCACCGGGTAAATGTTATCATGCCGTTCCTCTATGAGGGCCGTCAGCACAAGCGCACCCACCGGGAGTCTTTGGACTGCGCCATGGCTCTGGAGGAGCTGATCGCCATGGGCGTTTCCAACATCATTACCTTTGACGCTCATGACCCCAGAGTACAGAACGCCATTCCCTTAAACGGATTTGACAACTTTATGCCTACCTACCAGTTTGTAAAGGCCCTGTTCCGCCACGATCCTACCCTGAAGATTGACAAGGATCATCTGATGGTCATCAGCCCGGACGAAGGTGCCATGAGCCGCGCCGTATACCTGGCAAATAACCTGGGCGTAGATATGGGTATGTTCTACAAACGCCGCGACTACTCCCGCGTCATCAACGGACGGAACCCCATTGTAGCTCATGAATTCTTAGGCGCTTCTGTGGAAGGCAAGACCGTGCTGATTATTGACGATATGATTTCCTCCGGCGAAAGTATGTTGGATACTGCCAGAGAGTTAAAGGAACGGAAGGCGTCCAAAGTGATTGTCTGCTGTACCTTCGGCCTGTTTACCAGCGGCCTGGAGAAGTTTGACGAGTTCTACGATAAGGGTTACATGGACTGCGTTATTACTACTAACTTAAACTACCGTCCTGCCGCCCTGTTAGAGCGCCCCTGGTATGTAGAGGCAGATATGAGCAAGTACATGGCCGCTATCATCAACTCCTTCAACCACGATATTTCCATCGGAAATGTACTGTCTCCCACGGAGAAGATCCAGAAGCTGGTGCAGAAGTACCAGTCCGGCGGTTACGAGTATTTCCAGACCATCGGTTAATCACATTTCTAATATAAAAACGCCCTGCATGATCATTGATTACGTGCAGGGCGTTTTTATGTACACTTCCGCGAAGATGAAGTATGTCACTTCAGGCATAGAAATGCAGCCAGATTTCCTCTCTTATCGCCCACAGTCCGGTGGGAAAACAAAAGCTCTGGATTACAGTGGGTACAGATGTCGGTGGTGTGGATGTTTTCCGGACGCACTCCCGCCTCTGCAAAAATAATCTGATTGGCCCGCCACAGATCCAGCTGGTACTTTCCGTTTTTCTTCCGGTAAAACAGCTCTGGATGATAGATCTCTGCAAAGGAGCCGGCAAAGGCCTCCGCCACTTCCTCTCCCACCTCAAAGCAGCTCTGGCAGATGCTGGGGCCGATGCAGCAGATTACATCTGCCGGATTAGTTCCGTAGACTTCTGCCATTTTCTTTAGAGTTTGACTGCCCATCCGGTTTACGGTTCCCCGCCAGCCGGAATGAGACAGGCCGATAGCACGGTGCACCGGATCCACCAGATAAAGAGGCACGCAGTCTGCATAGAAGGTAACCAGGGTAATGCCAGGTACATTGGTAACCAGTCCGTCCACATCCCGGTAATCCCGGTCTTTTACAAGTCCCTTCCCAGCGTCTTCTTCTGTTACAACCCGCACATTGGTGGTGTGGGTCTGATAAGAGAGCACCATCCACTCTGGGTCTGTATCCAGCACAGCGGCCATCCTCCGGTAGTTTTCCATTACATGCTCCGGGTTATCTCCTCTGGTGAAGGTAAAATTCATGGTGGAATAGATGCCCTCGCTTACTCCTCCCAGGCGGGTGGAAAAAGCGTGGCTTACTATATCAAGAGCTTCCAGGGCAGGAAAGCTGAGATAAGTAACACCCTGTTTCTCTCTTACATTCAGCTTTTCTCCAGCCTGTACCGATGGCTTCCGAATCCAGTCACTCATACGCTGTCCTCCTGTGTTCCTATTTCATTTCCCTAAAAAGCGTCCCGAATCCACCGCAGTTCTTCGCCTAAAATACCGATAATATCAAACCGGCATGGGGCGTCTTCTCCATGCCGGCGGCTGTACAGATAGTAACTGGCAACGCTGCGGATCCTCTGCTGCTTTAAGGGCGTCACCGCCTCAGCAGGCTCTCCCTTTGCAGCAGTTTTGCGGTACTTGACCTCCACAAATACAAGGACTCTGCCATCCTGGGCAATCAGATCAATTTCCCCCTGACGGCACCGGTAATTTCTTTCTAAAATCCGAAGCCCCTGCTGCTCCAGATACCTGGCCGCCGCCTGTTCGTAGCGGCTGCCGGTATCCCGCTTATTTTCTGCGTTCATTCCATATTCCTTTTACACAAAGTTTTTGATGAAACTCCTTCGATGGATTGGGCTGGGCCCTAATTCCCTGATGGCTGCAATGTGAGCCGCCGTGCCGTAGCCCTTGTGCTTTGCGAATCCGTATTCTGGAAACAGGATGTCATATTCTGCCATCATCCGGTCTCTGGTTACCTTGGCCATAATACTGGCTGCAGCGATGGAAACGCTCTTTGCATCTCCCTTAACAATCGGCACCTGGTTTATTTCCACTTCCGGTATCGTAACTGCATCGTTTAACAGCAGATCCGGCTGAACCGAAAGTCCTGCAATGGCCTGGCGCATAGCCTGATAGGTAGCCTGCAAAATATTGATTTCGTCAATTACATCTGGCCCAACCACGCCTACGCTCCATGCTGCCGCCTTCTCCCTGATTTCCTCAAACAGGGCGTCCCGGCGTTTCTCGGAAAGCTTCTTGGAATCGTTCAGAAACAGGATTTCGCAGTCTTTTGGAAGAATGACCGCACCAGCCACCACCGGCCCGGCCAAAGGCCCTCTCCCGGCCTCATCGATACCGCAAATGGCCTGGCAGACTGCATAGGTGTCCTCATACTCCCGCATCAGCGCCAGCCGCTGCCGCTCAGCCTGAAGTTTTTCTTCACTTATTTTCCTCATGCTCCCTTTGCTCCTTCTCCTCCGGCGGGAACTCCAGCGTAACCCGTCCCAGCTTTCCGCTGCGGAAATCATCGATCACCAGCAGGGCGGCCTTCTCGTAATCCGGCTGGCCGCCTTTCATCAGACAGCCCCGGATTTTAGCAATGTGGGCCAGAAGTTCTTCTTCTGTCCATTCATCAAGCTTTTTTTCTTCCTCTGGTACGGAATACCGCTCTGTCAGATTCTTCGGATAATGCTTCATCATAAAACGAATCAGCTCCACAGCCAGCTCGTCTTTATTTAAAATCTCATCATTGATGGAACCGATAAAGGCCAGTAAAAGGCCAACCCGCTGATCCTCAAACTTGGGCCAGAGGATTCCCGGAGTGTCCAGAAGCTCCAAAGTTTTATTTAACCGAATCCACTGGTTTCCCTTGGTTACGCCGGGCTTGTTTCCGGTTTTGGTACAGGCTTTTCCGGCAAAGGAGTTGATGAAGGTGGATTTTCCCACATTAGGAATGCCTACCACCATAGCCCGTACCGGACGGTTTAGAATCCCCCGGCGGCGGTCCCGCTCAATCTTTTCCTTACAAGCCTCCTGCACCACGCCGTTAATCTGCTTTAAACCGGAACCGTTTCTGGCGTTGACCTTAACTACAAAGCAGCCCTGCTTCTGGAACCAGGCTGTCCAGGCCTCGTTCATCCGCTCGCTGGCCAGATCTGACTTATTTAACAAAATCAGCCGGGCCTTTCCCTTGCCCAGCTCATCTATATCCGGATTCCGGCTGGCTAAAGGCACCCGCGCGTCCACCAGCTCGATAATCAGATCAATCAGTTTAATATCTTCCTTCATGGCACGCTTGGCTTTCGTCATGTGCCCCGGATACCACTGTATATTCAATCTATTCCCTCCTGTTTCACGGCGACCGGATCAGACGGATGTCAATCAGGGGAAGCAGCTTCAGCCACACCTTTCCCACAATCTGATCTTCTGTCACATTTCCCACATTGGCAAAACGGCTGTCCTCGCTGCTGTCCCGGTTATCTCCCAGGAGAAAATACTCTCCATCTTCCAAAAGAATGGGATTTTCCGCCAGACCGGCAAGAGCCACATGCCCCAGACCCTCCGCATCTACCGCTTCGCCGTTTACATAGACCAGTCCGTCTTTAATCTGTACCTGGTCTCCGGGAATTCCGATAACCCGCTTTACATTGGCCTTTTTATCTTCCCGCTCAAACACAACCACATCCATGCGGTCCGGCGTTCCAACATCGTAAGCCAGACGGTTTATAAGCACCACATCCCCGGAATTGAGAAGCGGCTGCATGGACTGTCCGCTTACCTTTACCTGGACGCCGAAGCTGTTTAAACAGAACCAGGCAAAAGCCAGCGCTACGGTGATGTCCACCACCCAGCAGGCAAGGCGCCTGATCAGATTTGGTTCGTCACTCTGATAAAACTCCACCTATGTCATCCTTCCATGATAGAAAAGGGACAATTTTCATTGTCCCTTTTTTCAACGCAATTATTTTACTAACTCTTTTACCTTAGCAGCCTTACCTACTCTGTCTCTTAAGTAGTTCAGTTTTGCTCTCCTTACTTTACCGCGTCTAACAACTTCGATGTTGTCAACAAACGGAGAATGTACAGGCCAGGTCTTCTCTACGCCGATGCCGTTAGAGGTCTTACGAACGGTGAAAGTCTCTCTTGCGCCGCCGTTCTGTCTCTTGATTACGGTTCCCTCGAATACCTGGATTCTCTCCCGGTTGCCCTCTTTGATCTTGTTGCAAACCTTAACGGTATCGCCAACATGGAACTCCGGTACGGAAGCCTTTAACTGTGCTGCTTCAATGTTCTTAATAATTTCGTTCATTTGTGTGAACCTCCTTCATATGTTTGATGTTCTATAATGCTTTTCAGGGCAACAGAGGACCATCTCTTTTTCTAGTCACAACATTCGTATGATACCATAGGAAATATGAAAATGCAAGTATTTTATTGACATTTTTCTCTGGAGTTTCCTGCTGAAACCGGTTTGTCATATTTTAGAATATCTCTATGTATTGCCAATTTTCCGGCTGTTCCTTCCCTTCCAGACACTGTTCGCAAAGATAGAAATACTGCCTTGCAGCCCGGTCATCCCGATTCTTATAAAGCACGCGGACAAACCGGTTTCTGGCTTCCATAAATTCTCCGCTCATAAAGAGGTGGATTCCCTCCTCAAACAGCGCTCTGGTCTGTTCCTTTTTCTGCCTGGTGTCTGCGTCCTCACCGTCGTAGACATCGTACAGCACATCCACCACATCCTTGGAGCGGAAATAGGCATATCCCAGAATCCGGAAATGGTATCCCTGTTCAAAATTCCGGGTCCGCTTCGCTGCCTCTCCCGTAATCAGAACGCTGGAACCGTACTTTACTGCCAGATTCTGCAGCCGGGAGGCAAACTGGCAGTTTAAAGACATGGCTAAAGCCTCTGTCCTATGTCCGGCTCCAACAAGGCCCAGCCGTACAGGGCCAAAACTCATGCCTGCCGTATACTTAAGCCGTCCTGCTGTAAGTCCCGCTTCATTCATGGATGCCACAGCCTGAATTGCCGCAGTCAGAGCTTCTCCCTTTTCCTGATACAGAGCTAACGCTCCGCTGTTTTTAAATCCTGCAATCATACCACCCCGCTTCTCCAGAATGGGAACCATACAATCCAGAGACTCTTTAATGAACTCAAAGGCTTCCTGTCCCGTAATATCCAGAGCAATGGATTCAAAGTCTGTACTGCCTACCTGCATAACCAGAAATTTTTTTTCTGCATAATCGCCCCGCTCTGTCTCCAGAATATTATCCTTTCCCAGATATAGGAAGAACTGAGGCGGAACAAATAAGGCATACTTTTTCCCTGTCTCTGAAAGTTCCCGGACGCTCCGCCCGATATTCTCCGCCATTTCGTTGAATACTTGAAAAATCCGCCCAATCTCCGTAAATTTAAGCCGGATCTTCACTCTGGCGTCCAGCTGCCCCCGGGCCATGGCTTCTACAGCACGGCTTAACTGGGTCAGGGGGAACAGGCCAATCAGAAGAAAAAGTACAACCGCTGCCATGAGAACTCCCAGCCAGGTCACAATCCCTCTGGTTACCTGCTCAATGGACACGGCAATCTGCTCCATGCTCATTTTCAGATCCTTACGCAGCTCAATTACTGCCCGCTCGTGCCCCGTCTCATCCCGGTAAACCAGGAAAACAGACAGCCATTTACCGTTAATATCCTGATGAAACAGGGTTACCGGTAGATTGATGTCCACAGCTCTGCGAATAGCTCTGTAAACATCTTCTTCCCGATTATACTGAATCGGCACCGTTTTATTGGCGCTCTCTGTCAGTTCATAGATCTGTCCGTCCCGACAACTGTAATACACAGTTTCGGTATAGGCGGACATTCCTCCGATTACCGTATTATCTGAATCGTAATACTCTGAAATATGAATAGCCTCTGCACTTTCCCGAATGCTGTCCCAATCCACATCAGACTCAAATACCTCAGGCAGAATTTCCTTATTGATTCCCAGGCGGCTCTGATAAGCGCTTTCAATCAGATTTTCTTTCTCCATCTCCAGAAAACGGTTTATCAGAATCCGGTTCATGGCAGCAGAAGCCAGATACTCTACTGCAAAAAGCATTGGTACACAGAGAAACAGCATCTGGACAAACAAGGGGATTTTTCTGTTATTAAAACGATAGATTCCGTAAATCAGCAGGACAGCTCCGCCATAGGCAGCCAGAATCAAGGCAAAAATCAGCATCGTCAGTTTTGCCTGATCCCCCGGAGACCGGGTCAGCTTCGGAAAGGTCCAAATCTCATCTCCCCACAAAAACGGAATGCTGATTCCATCTTTCCAGACATAACCGGCTGCCAGTTCATCTTTTACATACCGCACTTCCGTTACATAGCCAAGCTGCTCCTGAATGGCTTCCACATCCGGGCATTCCTCACACTCCCGGACGGAAAAAGTTCCATCCAGTTCACGGATCACATAGTTTTTTCCCGTATCTACATTGTAAAAAATAGGCTTCGCCTATTCAACTCCCCTGCCCCTCAATCTTGAGGGATAGGGGGGTTCTTTTTCTTACTTTTTCCTGCATAATAGAGTTATGAATATCTTACAAAGAATCTTTACCGACTATTATGAAGAAATTAAATATACTCTTCATCCCAGAGATACTGAGATGGAAAATATCGATAAGATGTTAGGCTGCGGCGATTCTTCCTTCGGTGGTGCAATGTATGTCTGCACCCATTGTGGCAATTTAAAATTTGTTCCCTTTCGCTGCCACAGCCGCTTTTGTCCCACCTGTGGCAACAAATATGCCATGGAACGCACTACCAATATGGCTTTTAAACTGGTCAATGTTACTCATCGACATTGTGTGTTTACCATTGATGAAAATCTCCGAGATTTTTTTCTTCATGACCGTTCTCTGCTTCACTGTCTTTTTCATGCTGTGAACAGCGTTATTTCTCGTATGTTTTTTACAATGAATAAATCCAAAAATTTCACTCCCGGCTTCATCATGGTTTTGCACACCTTCGACAGAGACCTCAAATGGCCCCCCATATCCACTGCCTTCTTTCAGAAGGTGGGGTTAGTAATGATGGCTTCTGGCGTCATGTCAAACACTTTAACTACCACTACCTTCGCAATGCTTTCCGCACCGCACTCTTGAATGAAATGGAATCTAAGATTGGACCTGCTTTTAAAAAAGTCAAGTCCAAATGTTACAGCGAGCATAAGCAAGGGTTCTATGTTTATGCCAAACCTAATCTTTGTGATCCTAAAGCAGTTATCAAATATATTTGTCGTTATCTTGGTCGACCTGTTATTGCTACTTCCAGAATAGACAACTATGATGGTGATACTGTTACTTTCCACTACAACCGGCATGAGGATAATAAATACATAGAAGAAACACTCCCTTCCATTGAGTTCATCAAAAGGTTAATCCGACATATCCCTGAAAAACACTTTAAAATGATTCGATATGGCGGCTTATATGCCAGACACCGAAAAACAGATGAAAAACTTTATCGTGCCATTTCGAAAAGCAAACAGCGCTTTTACCGAAGTTTCAACCAATGGCGAACTGCCATTCTTTCTTCTTTTGGTTACGATCCTTTAGAGTGTCCTGACTGTAAACACAAAATGGAGCTTTTGGAACTTTATTACAATCATAAATGCGTATCCCTCGAAGAACTCTATGAGAAAGCAATGTCCAAATCTCTCGGAAAGCGTTCTTCTGCATGATTTCTTTTTTCATGTTCTATGATATAATCCTCTGGAAGGAGGACGAATACCATGAAACCTAATATCGGGGAATTACGCAAAAAATACATGGATAATCCACCAGAAGGAATGACATCTAAGGACATTCGCAATATGAGCGAGGATGAACTTCTGGATATGGATTACTTCTTAAATGAAGATGATTTGTTTAATGACGAGGCTGGTGTAGAAGATTTTTATATCTTCTAAATCGTGTCGTCTTGTTGCCATTCCCTTGCAAGAGTTTATCTAACATATGTTCGGTAAACTCTTGTTTTTTTAGAAGCATGAAAAATCGAAATTTCCTATTATTCAAAAAATGGACTGGGCACCGTCAGGACTGGGGCCAGATCCATTCACAGCTGGAGATTTTCTTTGAAGAACGTCTGGCAGGATTATAAGCTGAAACCGGAAAATAGGGCTGCATAAGCAGCCTGTCTTGACATGCCCGGAATCTGCATTATAATACAAGCAGAGGGCAAAGCCCGAAAAATGGTTTTGCCCTTCAGTAACTAATGACATATCTTACAGTCAGTTTTTCTTGTTTACACAGACTTTGAAACATTCTCCAATAAAGGGCAAGAGACACTCCGATGAGTACTCTTGCCCTGCTTCACAAACTGGAATTTTTCTCAACTCTACACCCTGAGATTTGACTTTCCTAATCACAAATATAAATTCATTAAATCAAAATCCACATACTTACCGTTAATCTTAAAGAAACCACGGAATGAACCTATTTTTTCAAAACCATACTTTTCATACAATCTGATGGCTCTGGTATTATCACTTCTGACTTCTAATGAAATAATCTCTGCGTGAGCGATATTTTTTGCAAAATCAATAATATAATCTATCAACATACTACCAATTCCTTTGCTCCACTCAGCTCGTTTTACAGAAACAGCCAGTTCACCTCTATGTTTTAGGCGTTCTCTATTCATGCTACTAAAACTGGCAGTGCCAACAATTTCCTTTTCTTTTTTTGCCACATACATTACAGATGATGTTGAATTCAGAAGAGAAGCAATATAATCTCGTTCTGCCTCAACGGAAATTGGCATTCCTTCTGCTCCAAATGTAAGATTATCAGTTTCTCCACCAACAATTTTCAGATATTCTAATATGTTTACAGCATCTTCCGGTAATGCTTTTTCAATTTTAATTTCCATCACATTCTTACCTCAAAATTCAGATTTGTCTTTCTGTCTATTTCTTATAGTTTATCATAAGTCATCAATTATAGCTACAATATTTTTCTATTTTCCACCCCAAAAACCATCGTAGGGGCACTTCTGTCTCACTTTTTTCCTAACAAGCCCCACCCCTTCGCATAATTCAACATATACGAATTAACGGAGGAAAAAACTATGAACCAAAGAACCGATCAAGACCGATTAAACAACGCTATACGGAACGCCCAGTGCCGTGCTAGAAAGGTCATCACAGCAAACAAATGGACTTATTTTGTCACACTCACTTTTGCAGACGCAAAAACAAGGGAAAACTATCAGCAATGCGTAAACCAGATGAAAGAAATCAACAAACTAATGAAAAGCCTTGGTTACTCCTTTTTCTACACAATCGGCTTAAACAAGGACAAGCAAGGCTACCATGTCCATGGTCTTATACTGCAATCAATGAAAGGACTTCGCCCTCTGTCCGGGGAAGTACAGAAAAACATTGTTCATATAAAAACCGCAGGCAGGTGTTTTGAATTTCCGGTATTGGATTGTTACGGTGTAGGCTGGCAAGTATTCCAGGAAATCACACCCGCAGAGCAGAATCTGGACGACTATATGCGTATTGCATGCTATATTCTTATGCACTTCGCTCCCATGAAAATCCATCTTTTGGAGAAACTGCACATGAACTATTGTCATCTATACTACCCGCCCCGAAGTGTAGCAAGGTCAAAGTCACGCTCTTATTGTATGCAGGGCGGTTTCCGGGCAAGACTGTATAACAACATCAATAACGCGGCGGCTGTTGTTACAAAATGCACTCACAGTCTTTTTGCAGATGTATTGAAGCAATCCGGGAAGGTTGAAGTATATAAAAAATTTGGACTATGGTATATGCGGGTAGTTGGAGAATATCAAGTTATAAAAGCACTCATAGAGATATTTGCAGAGCCCTACGAATTATACAGACGCAAAATCGTGATCTCATCAAGTAAATAATAGGCAAAAAGCAAAAATTTTGGCGGCTACATAATGTATTTTCCAAACTGCGACAGTAAAAAGAGCATAAGCAACGCATTTTCACAAAAATCAGACCGTCCAAAGATAAAAAACAGACCACCAAAAAACTGATGGTCTACTTAGCAAGCTTCCAGCCGGACTCGAACCGGCGACCCCTTCATTACGAGTGAAGTGCGCTACCAACTGCGCTATGGAAGCATAAAAAATATTGAATTTTGGGTGCAAATATGGTAAAATATTGGGTGCAAATAAAATTCCATACCAATTCTTCCATATTTTATGGGCTTTCCCGCAATATCACACAATACATTACGAATGCGTTGCGCTACCAACTGCGCTACGGAAGCGTTTAAAAATGCTTTGGATGAATTCATCCAAAGCACCGAATGACCTCACCGGGAATCGAACCCGGGTTTACGCCGTGAGAGGGCGTCGTCTTGACCGCTTGACCATGAGGCCGTATAAAAAAACTTGCCAGTTAAGGCAACTCGAGGCGACAAGATTTGAACTTGCGACCTCTGCGTCCCGAACGCAGCGCTCTACCAAACTGAGCCACGCCTCGCTACAATCGGTAGTATACTATGAATTGTACTAATTGTCAAGAAAAATTTTACAATATCCTTGTCCGCTGTAAGCATGCAGACAGGTGCAAGGCTGAACTGTTGCCAATTTATTGCTAAGAGTTTGCGGGGGCTGTACTCTGAAAATGAATCCAGCTCCCGTCTCCAAAATAGCCTGGTTCAGACTGATCACTCAACAGCGAGTACCTTATAATCCTGTGCTTCTACAGCCTTTTTCAGCGTCTCATCGGAAACTTCCGCGTTTAAGGTTACTACTGCCGTTCCTGTCTCATGGCTAACTGCTGCTTCAGCCACGCCCTCTAAGGCTTCCAGCGTCTTTTTTACCCGCGCCTCGCAGTGTCCGCACATCATTCCCTCGATTTTCATAGTTTTTGTCATTGTTTCTTCCTCCTTGTTTGCCTGGATTGTTTCTATCTGTACTGCATTCTTAAGTTTTTTATCCTTCGATGCATGATACATTTGGAATAAATTCAGCCGCAGGGCGTTGGTTACTACACAGAAGCTGGACAGGCTCATAGCCGCTGCACCGAACATAGGGTTTAACTTCCATCCGAATATAGGATACCACACGCCGGCTGCCAGCGGGATGCCGATTACATTGTAAATAAACGCCCAGAACAGATTCTCGTGAATATTCCGTAGTGTAGCACGGCTTAAACGGATGGCAGCCGGCACATCGCTTAAACGGCTCCTCATCAGAACCACATCCGCCGCGTCAATGGCAATGTCCGTACCGGCGCCGATGGCAATGCCGATGTCTGCCCTGGTAAGGGCCGGCGCATCGTTGATGCCGTCTCCCACCATAGCTACCATGCCCTGCTCCTTCAAGGAGCGGATCACCTGCTCCTTTCCCTCCGGAAGCACTCCGGCAATGACCTGGTCTACGCCGGCCTGAGTACCGATAGCTCTGGCAGTCCGCTCATTGTCTCCTGTCAGCATAACCACCCGGACGCCCATATTCTGCAGCTCCTTAACGGCTCTGGGACTGTCTTCCTTAATCACATCCGCCACGGCGATGATTCCCGCCAGCTTTCCTTCTCTGGCAAAGAACAGGGGAGTCTTGCCTTCCTCTGCCAACTGCTCCGCCTTCTGTTTCAGGTTTTCCGGAACTATGGTTTTTCCGGAAATAAACTTCTGGCTGCCGCCTAACAGCTCTGCCCCATGCAGCCGGGCAGAAAGTCCGTTTCCAGGAAGGGCTTTAAAATCCTCAACCTCCTCTGCCGTCATTTTCAGCTCCTGGCCTTTAGCCAGAACCGCCCTGGCAAGAGGATGCTCGCTTTTAGCTTCCAGCGCATAGGCCAGAGCCATTAGGCTTTCTAAAGTCTCTCCCTCTGCCGGATGAACATCCGTCACCTTCGGTTCCCCGCTTGTGATAGTTCCAGTTTTATCCAAAGCCACAATCTGCACCTTTCCGGTCTGTTCCAGGGAAACTGCGGTTTTAAACATAATACCATGTTTTGCGCCCATACCGTTTCCTACCATGATAGCTACCGGCGTAGCCAGTCCCAGAGCACAGGGGCAACTGATCACCAGCACAGAAATGCCTCTGGCTAAGGCAAAACCAAAGCTTTCCCCAACCAGCAGCCATACGATGGTAGTAATGGCTGCAATGGTAATAACTGCCGGCACAAACACGCCGGAAACCTTGTCTGCCACCTTGGCGATCGGCGCTTTCGTGGCCGCAGCATCGCTTACCATCTGAATAATCTGTGACAGGGTGGTGTCCTCTCCCACCCGGATGGCCTGGCAGCGGATAAAGCCGGACTGGTTGACTGTGGCAGCAGACACCTTATCTCCCTCTGCCTTATCCACCGGAATGCTCTCTCCTGTCAACGCCGATTCATTGACAGCGCTGTGTCCCTCTAAAACAACGCCGTCCACCGGAATATTCTCTCCGGGGCGCACCACGAATATATCTCCTTTTGCCACCTGCTCAATGGAAACTGTAACCTCTTTTCCGTCCCGGATCACATTGGCAGTTTTCGGCGCCAGCTTCATCAGGCTTTTTAAGGCGTCCGTAGTGCGGCCCTTGGAGCGGGCCTCCAGCATCTTTCCAACAGTGATCAAGGTGAGAATCATGGCTGCTGACTCAAAGTAGAACTCGTGCATATACCCCATAACCCCATCCATATCCCCCCGCATCTGGGCGTCTGTCATGGCAAACAGAGCGTAGGTGCTGTAGACGAAGGCTGCTGTAGAGCCTAACGCCACCAGAGTATCCATGTTGGGGGATCTATGCCACAAGCTCTTGTAGCCGCTGATAAAAAACTTCTGGTTAATAACCATGACAATAGCCGTCAGAATCAGCTGCAAAAGTCCCATAGCCACATGGTTGCCCTTTAAAAAGGAAGGCTCCGGCCAGCCCCACATCATGGTTCCCATGGAAAAATACATCAGCACTGCCAGAAAGCCTACAGACCCATAGAGCCGTTTCTTTAAAACCGGCGTCTCGTGATCCTTTAGCATCTCCTCTGCTTCCCCATTATACCCGCCCCCAGTACCGGCCTCCCGGCCTGCTGCTCCTTTCACCGCTGCACCGTAACCGGCGTTCTCCACTGCTGCAATGATCTCCTCCGGGGAAGCAGTTCCCTCTACCCCCATGGAGTTGGTCAAAAGGCTGACGGAGCAGGAAGTAACGCCAGGCACATTGCCCACTGCCTTCTCTATCCGGGAGCTGCAGGCAGCGCAGCTCATTCCTGTTACTGAATATTGTTCCATATTCCATGCCTCCTATTTCATCAGTTTCTGAAGGACTGTCACCAGCTCGTCTATGGCCTCGTCCTTCCCAACACGAATATCCTGGGCCACGCAGGTGCGGATATGGTTAGCCAACAGCACCTTGTTAAAGCTGTTTAAGGCGGCGTTGGCAGCAGCTACCTGCACCAGGATTTCCGGACAGTAGCAGTTTTTCTCCACCATCCCCTTAATTCCTCGAATCTGACCCTCGATCCGGCTTAACCGGTTGATTAAATCCTTATATTCCTTCTCTGACCGTTTCTTGGTCTTGTGACAACAACAGTTTTCTTCCATAATGCCCGCCTTTCCGGTTCCGGCGGCTGGTTTGGGTAATAGAAAGGAAATCCATATACCCCCACCGGGTATCAATATTATAAAAAAGAAAGGGGAACCTGTCAATAGGATTCCCCTTTTTATGTTACAAAATTCAGCGCAGCATCCCAACTAAAAATCAAACAGGGAAAGCTGATTGCTCTCTGGCAAATCTCCCAGAATCCCCAAATCTCCCATCAAATCGCAGATAGTCTTACTGACCTTGGAGCGGTTTCTGAAATCCTCTCTGGAAAGGAACGGGCCGTCCTGGGCGGCGTACACGGCGCTCTCTGCTGCTGTCAGACCCAGGCCTGCAATGCTGCTTAAAGACGGCATCAGCTTTCCGTCTATGATCTGGAACCGGTCCGCCTGCACCCGATAGATGTCTATGGGCATAAAGTCAAAGCCTCTGGCGTACATCTCCTGGACAATCCGCATATCCCGCAGGGTATCCTGCTCTGCCTTGGACAGGGAATCTGCCCGGCGTTTAAAGTCTGCCAGATGATACTCCAACTTATCCCGCCCCTGGCACATCAGCTCATAAGAAAAACCATTTGCCCGGATGCTGAAAAAGGCCGCATAGTAAGCCAGGGGATAAAATACCTTGCAGTAGGCCACACGCCAGGCCATCATAACATAGGCGGCTGCATGGGCCTTAGGGAACATGTACTTGATCTTTAAACAGGAATCAATGTACCACTGAGGTACATCGTGAGCTTTCATCTCCTCAATCCAGTCCGGCTTTAATCCCTTGCCCTTTCGGACGCTTTCCATAATGGTAAAGGATAAGCCTTCCTCCAGCCCCTGGTTGATCAAATACACCATAATATCATCTCGGCAGCAGATGGCAGTCTGAATGGTAGCCTGTCCGCTTAAGATCAAATCCTTGGCGTTTCCCAGCCACACATCGGTACCATGGGCCAGTCCTGCAATCCGCACCAGGTCAGAAAAGTATTTCGGCTTGGCGTCCAGAAGCATCTGCATTGCAAAATCTGTACCGAACTCCGGAATTCCAAGGGCCCCCAGCTTACAGCCGCCAATGTCGTCCGGCGTGATGCCAAGAGCAGAAGTATTCTGAAACAAAGACATCACCTCCGGGCAGTCCAGGGGAATGTCCTGTACCGGATCCAGACCGGTTAAATCCTGCAGCATACGGATCATGGTTGGATCCTGATGCCCCAGAATATCCAGTTTAAGCAGGTTATGATCGATAGAATGGTAGTCAAAATGGGTGGTTACCGTAGAGGTAGTCATATCGTTGGCAGGTCTCTGCACCGGGGTAAAGGAATAGATCTCCTCTCCAATAGGCAGCACTACAATACCGCCGGGGTGCTGGCCGGTAGTCCGGCGCACGCCTACGCAGCCCTGAACAATCCGGTCAATCTCGCAATTTCGCTTGTGGATTCCCCGTTCCTCATAGTAGCGCTTTACAAAGCCGAAAGCTGTCTTATCCGCCAGAGTACCGATGGTTCCCGCCCGGAAGGTCTGCCCTTTTCCGAAAATAACCTCTGTGTAATCGTGGGCCTTACTCTGGTACTCGCCGGAGAAATTTAAGTCAATATCCGGCTCCTTATCTCCTTTAAAGCCCAGGAATGTTTCAAAGGGAATGTCAAATCCCTGTTTTGTCAGCGCCTCCCCGCAGACCGGACAGTTCCTGTCCGGCATGTCGCAGCCTGCCATACCGGAAAATGCTTTAACCTCCTCTGAGTCAAAGTCGCTGTAATGGCACTTGGGACACAGATAATGAGGGCTTAAGGAATTTACCTCTGTAATACCTGCCATATTAGCCACAAAGGAAGATCCTACAGAACCGCGGGAGCCAACCAGATAACCGTCCTCGTTAGACTTCCACACCAGTTTCTGGGCAATGATATACATCACTGCAAAACCGTTGGAAATAATGGAATGAAGCTCCTTTTCCAGTCTGGCCGTCACGATTTCCGGCAGGTTTTCGCCGTACATTTCGTGAGCCTTGTCGTAACATATTTTCCGCAGGGTCTCATCGGAATTTTCGATGACCGGCGGACACTTATCCGGCCGCACCGGCGCAATCCGCTCACACATATCCGCTACCTTGCGGGTATTGGTGATAACCACCTCCTCCGCTTTATCCGGCCCCAGATATTCAAACTCCTTTAACATCTCCTCTGTAGTCCGCAGATACAAAGGCGCCTGCTTATCTGCGTCAGAAAAGCCCTGACCTGCCATCAGGATCCTCCGGTATACCTCGTCCTCCGGATTTAAAAAGTGGACATCGCAGGTGGCGCAGACCGGTTTTCCCAGCTCCTCTCCCATAGCGATAATCCGCCGGTTCAGATTCTTTAAATCCTCCTCCGTTTTCACCGTGCTTTTTTCATCCCGCAGCATAAACGCATTGTTTCCCAAAGGCTGAATCTCTAAAAAATCGTAGAAGGCAGCTATCTTCATCAGCTCCGTCTGCGGCAGTCCCCGCAGCAGAGCCTGGTAAAGCTCTCCCGCCTCGCAGGCAGAGCCGATAATCAAACCTTCCCGGTACTTATTAAGCAGACTTTTGGGTATCCTGGGACGCTTGGAAAAATAGTCGATATGGGACCAGGACACCAGCCGGTACAGGTTGATGCGCCCCACCTCATTTTTTGCCAGAAGTATTACATGATGAGTAGGCAGCTTTTTTACCATATCCCCGCTGATAGTATTCATGGCATTCAGCTGATTCAAATCCTCTACCCCTCTGGCCTTAAGCATCTCAATGAATTTGACAAAAATCTCCGCCGTACAGCCGGCGTCGTCCACTGCCCGGTGATGGTTCTCCAGAGAGATATTCAAAGCCTTCGCCACTGTATCCAGCTTAAACCGGTTCAGATTCGGCAGAAGCTGTCTGGCCAGAGCCACTGTATCCAGCACGGTCGGGTCAAATTCCAGTCCCTGCCGCCTGGCCTGATTGGCTATAAAACTAATGTCAAAGGAGGCGTTGTGGGCCACTAAAGCACAGCCTTTGCAGAACTCTAAAAACTCCGGCAGCACCGCCTCAATGCGGGGGGCGTCCAGCACCATGCTGTCGTTGATGCCGGTCAACTGCTCGATTTCAAAGGGAATAGGCTCGTTGGGGTTCACAAAGGTACTGAACTTATCGGTAATCACTCCCTGTTCTACTTTTACAGCGCCGATTTCAATGATCTGGTTTTTTTCTGGACTGAAGCCGGTGGTCTCAATGTCAAACACCACATAACCGTCTTTAAAACTCTGGCCTCTGGAATTTTCCACCAGATCCTTCATATCGTCTACCAGGTAGCCTTCCATGCCGTAGATGACCTTAAACTCGTCCCCCTTATCCAGAGCATGGCTGGCGTCCGGGAAGGCCTGAACGCAGCCGTGGTCTGTTACTGCAATAGCCGGCATTCCCCAGGACTTGGCCCGCTTCACAATGTCCTTTACCTCAGAAACCCCATCCATATCGCTCATCTTGGTATGGCAATGAAGCTCTACCCGCTTCACCGGGCTGTTGTCCACCCGCTTGCTGGTGAAGTCCTCCGCCTTCTTAATGCCCCGAACAGAACCGATTGTCAGTTCTCCGTCAAACCGGTCAATGGTAGTCATGCCGCAAAGCCGGATAAAACGGCCTTTTTCAATGGCGTTGTTTAAATCCTCCAGAGTATCCTCATTGGCAAACAGCTTTACCGTAATGGTGTCCGTAAAGTCTGTGATATGGAAAATAATGATCGTCTTTCCGCTCCGCAGCAGCCGGCTGTCCTTGTCCAGGATTTTTCCCCGGATCACTACCTCACCGATCTCTCCTTCAATCTTCTCGATCTCGATGAAATCGTCTTCAAAATCCCGGCCAAAAAGCATGTCCGGGTTGTCGGTTTTCTTCCTGTAGCCGCCGTGGCTCCAGTCGTTTTTCTTAAACTCTTTCTTGCCTCCCAAACGCAGGGTTCCGGCCTTTGTTCCCTCCCCCCGGATAATGGAAGGCTCTGCGCCGGAAGCCCCGGAAGCCTTAGATGAGCCAGCCCTATTGACCGCTCCATTGGCGTCTTGGGAACCGCCGGCACCATCTGCTTTTAAAGCCGCCATACTGCGGGCTGCCATCTCCTCTGCCTGCCGTATGGCCTGAAGCTCCCGCTCCACAGAAGCCTTGGCTCTGGTAGGAGCCACATACTCATATTCCACCTCCACCGGCAGTCCGCACCGCTCATGGAATACCTTTTCCAGAATCCGCTTTAACTCTCCGGCCTTCTCCTTGTTTACCATGGTATTTTCCACAGTCATATGAAGCACATCCGGTCTGGGAAAGGTACATTCTGCCTTCCGGAATATGGAATACTCCACAATGCTGTAGTTTTTAAGCTCCATAAGCAAGCTCTCCTGATAAGCCTTTAAAAGCTTTTCCGGTGTATACTGCTCCGAAAGCCGGAACCGTTCAAATATCTTAATCTGAATCTGTTTCCCAGGAAACAACTGATCTTTTATGCCCTTTTCCAAATCCCACAGGGTACTTTTATGAATCAGTCTGGGACTTAGCAGATAAACACGAATAGAGCTTCTATCCCTGGTCATGGAAACTCGTTCCACCTGCACCAGGGTTAAAAGCTCCTGCATCTGATCCGTCATATGTAATCCGGGAAACACTTCTAAAAATGCTTTCATATAGCCTTCAGCTCCTCCCGCAGAGCATTTAGAAGCTCTCCCTCCGGCAGCTTTTTCACCACCTGGCCGCGCTTGATCAAAAGTCCTTCTCCGATGCCTCCGGCAATACCTAAATCCGCCTCTCTGGCCTCTCCCGGACCATTTACCACGCAGCCCATGACAGCCACTTTTACATCCAAATGGTCAAACTCCGTTACCATATTCTCTACCTGGTTTGCCAGGCTGATCAAATCAATCTGGGTGCGTCCGCAGGTGGGACAGGACACCACCTCCACGCCGCCTTTTCTAAGACCCAGGGTTTTTAAAATCAGCTTGGCAGACTTGATTTCCTCCACTGGATCTCCGGTTAAGGATACCCGGATGGTATCGCCGATGCCCTGGTTTAAAATGATGCCCAATCCCACGGCAGACTTAATATTTCCAGAAGTCAAAGTTCCTGCCTCAGTAATGCCCACATGAAGAGGATAGCCGGTTTTTTTGCTGATCAGCTCATGGGCCTTTACGCACATCATCACATCCGAGGATTTGATGCTGATCACCAGATTGTCATAGCCCATCTGCTCAATCATGGCTGCCTTATCCAGAGCGCTTTCCACCAGTCCCTCTGCTGTAACACCGCCGTATTTTTCTATCAAAGGCTTCTCCAGGGAACCGCTGTTGACGCCGACCCGGATAGGCACGCCGTATTCTTTTGCCTTATCCACAACAGCCTGAACCCGGTCTTTGCTTCCAATATTTCCCGGATTGATGCGGATCTTGTCTGCGCCGCACTCCATAGCCGCTATAGCCAGCCGGTAATCAAAATGAATATCTGCCACCAGGGGAATGTGGATCTGCCGCCTGATCTCCTTTAATGCAGCAGCAGCCTCCATCGTAGGCACTGCCACCCGGATAATGTCACAGCCAGCCTGCTCAAGCCTTAAAATCTGAGCAACCGTAGCCTCCACATCCTCTGTCTTTGTATTGCACATAGACTGGATGAGAATCGGGTTTCCGCCGCCGATCACCCGGTTGCCAATACGAATCTCTTTCGTTTTCATTGTCTTTCTCCTCGCTTTTTAAAACAGCCTGCGGATGTCATTGAAAAGCACAAACACCATAAACGCCATCAAAAGGGCCATGCCCGCCATATGAACCATGCCTTCCTTCTCCGGATCCATCGGCTTTCCCCGCACCAGTTCGATCAGCAGAAAGAATAACCGTCCGCCGTCTAAGGCCGGTATGGGAAGCAGATTCATAATGCCTAAGCTGGCACTTAACAGTAAAATCCAGTTGGACAGCACCAGTATCACCGCCATACCGCCGGCCTCACTGCTCTCCTGCACCGTCTCTCCCACCATATCCACAATGCCGATGGGACCGGTTACTGCCTCGTCTACCTTGATTTTCTGACTGAGCATCATTCCAATGCTGTCGATGGTGGAAACAATACAGTATTTCACCTCATAGGCACTGTACTTTAACAGCTCCCAGACCCCTTCCACCGGCTGGTAGCCCATAAACTGAACTCCCAGCATATAAGAGTTGAATTCTTCCACATATTCCGGGGTCATAACTGTCTTCCGCTTTTCCGCAGCTCCGCCGTTTTCCCAACTGCCTCCTGCCGGCCGCTCGTACTGCAGCGTTACTGTTTCTCCCGGATGGGAAAAGTTATAAAGCATCACATCCCGGTAAGCCGTCACCTTCCGATTGTTGATCCGGGTGATTTTATCTCCCGGCAAAAGGCCTGCTTCCTGAGCCGGAGAACCTTCCTCCACGCCATAAAGCACAGGCGCGTCGTGACCGGTCTGAGCCACTAAGAGCATGGCAAAGAGAAACGCCAGAATAAAGTTGAACACCGGGCCGGCTGCAATGACCAGAATCCTGGCCCACACCGGCTTATTGTTAAATGCTTTGGGATTTTCGTCTGCGCTGTCCTCTCCCACCATCATACAGGAGCCGCCAAAGGGCAGGGCCTTTAAAGAATAGCGGGTCTCTCCCCGTACGGCACTGAGAAGCCTTGGCCCCATACCAACAGAAAATTCAATGACGCCAACGCCGTTTAATTTCGCCAGAAGAAAATGACCGAACTCGTGAACCAAAACAATCAGTCCAAATAACAAGATTGCTGCTAGAATACTCAGCAATTTACCACCTGCTTTCTATAAACTCATAGGTTTCCTGCTCTGCAGCCAAAATTTCATTTACATCCGGCTGCTCCACCACTTTGTGGTGCTCCATAGCCGCCTGAATCATGTCGGTGATGGTCAGATAGGAAATCTCTCTCTTTAAAAACTTTGCTACTGCATACTCATTGGCAGCATTGAACACCGTAGGCAGACTTCCGCCTCTGCACCCTGCCTCATAAGCCAGCTGAAGGCCGCGAAACGCTTCCATATCCGGCGCTTCAAAGGAAATCTGTTTCAAAGCTGCAAAATCCAGCCGGTCTCCCGGCAAAAACCTTCGCTCCGGGTAATACAGGGCATACTGGATAGGAAGCTTCATATCCGGCGTACCAAGCTGAGCCATAACTGCTCCGTCCTCAAATTCCACCATAGAGTGAATCACGCTCTGAGGCTGAACCACCACCTGTACCTGGTCCATTTCTACGCCAAACAGCCATCTGGCTTCCATTACCTCTAAGCCTTTATTCACCATAGTAGAGGAATCAATGGTAATCTTCCGTCCCATTGCCCAGTTGGGATGCTTTAAGGCGTCCTCCAGCTTCACATCTGCCAGTTGCTTTTTGGTCCAGCCTCGGAAAGGGCCGCCAGACGCAGTCAGAAGAAGCTTGTGAACCGCCCTCTTATCCTCTCCGTTTAAGCACTGGAAAATAGCGCTGTGCTCGCTGTCTACCGGCAGAAGGTTTACATTCCGCTCCCTGGCCAGAGGCATAATAATATGACCTGCTGTTACCAGGGTTTCCTTATTAGCCAGGGCAATGTCTTTTCCTGCCTCCATAGCTGCAATGGTGGGACGAATGCCAATCATGCCTACTACGGCAGTTACCACAAGCTCTGCCTCTGGCTCCACAGCCGCCTGGATCAGGCCGTCCATGCCGGAAACCACCTTTACATCCAGATCCTTAATCTTTTCCCGCAGTTCTTTGGCCTTATCATCTTCCCAGACGCAGGCCAGGGACGGACGGTACTTTCGTATCTGCTGCTCCAGCAAGACAATGTTGCTTCCTGCCGCCAGGGCAGTTACCTGAATATCATCATTGTTATCCACCACCTCCAGGGTCTGTGTACCGATGGATCCGGTGGAACCTAAAATTGCAATTTTTTTCATGTGTATTCTATCTCCATTATGGTATTGCTGTGCCTTACTACACTGCCATCACTGCCAGAAAACGGATGGCAAAGTAAATGGCAGGCGCCGTAAACAGCATACTGTCAAACCGGTCTAAAATTCCGCCGTGACCGGGAATCAGATGGCCGTAATCTTTTATTTCATGGTTCCGTTTGATGGCCGACGCCGCCAGATCTCCGATCTGGGAGATGACTGCCGCAATGGCGCAGGAAACAGTACAGGTCACCTGAGGATTTGCAATAGAGCCCATCTGCTTTCCAAACAGCACCGCAAACAGCCAGCCAAGTAAAGCCGCGCCGACTACGCCGCCAACTGCTCCTTCTATGGATTTTTTGGGGCTTAAAACCGGCGCCAGCTTGTGCTTTCCAAGCAGCATCCCCACACAGTAGGCGCTGGTGTCGCAGCCCCAGGAGCTTAAGAAAATCAGCCATACCAGATAGGATCCGTGAACCATGGAGCGCACCTGGTAAAGATAAGACAGCATGACAGCTACATAGAACACGCCGAAAAATGCCGTAGTCACTTCTTCTGTCTTGTACTTGGGAAACTGGAACACATAAAGGCTCATCAGCACCATCAGGGTTGCAATGGAAAGAAGGGTTACATACTCCTCCTTCTGAAACCAGATCAGACCATAGTAAGCCAAAGCGGCTCCATAGCCCACAAAGCCTGCCAGGCTTTTTTCCACTTTCATAACCCGGTACAGCTCAAACAGGCCAATGAGAGACACTAAAATCGTGGTGCCAAATAAAAGAGCTCCGCCCTGCCCCACTATTATGATAGCAAGAATCACCAGAATAATACCACTAATCAGCCGTTTTGTGAACATCACGGCCCTCCTTTCTGGTTTGGCTATTTCACGCCGCCAAACCTCCGGTCCCGTTTATTGTAGGCGATGATTGCCTGCTTTAACTCGTCTTCATTAAAATCCGGCCACAGGCAGTCCGTAATGTAAAACTCAGTATAAGCCACCTGCCACAACAGATAGTTAGACAGACGAAGTTCCCCGCTGGTACGGATCAACAGATCCGGATCCGGGATTCCGGCTGTGTCTAAGTAAGACGCCACTGTGCCTTCTGTTACAGTCTCAGGATCCAGACGGCCGGATGCACAGTCAGCAGCCAGCCGTTTTACTGCCCTGGTAATCTCATCCCGGCCGCCGTAGTTTACGGCAATCACAAAGGTCAGTCCTGTATTGTCTGCCGTCTCCCGCTCCAGCTTATTGATACCTTCTATAATATCCTTATCAAACCGGGTTCTGTCTCCAATCATCTTAACCCGCACATTGTTGGCCTTAGCCACTTTTAAAAGCCGCACCATATAGTAGCGGAACAACTGCATCAGCGCTCCCACCTCGTCAGCAGAGCGGTTCCAGTTTTCTGTGGAAAATCCGTAGACCGTCAGATATTCAATCCCCAGCCTGGCTGCTGTCTCTACAGTTTTCTCCACTGTGGCACAGCCTTCCTTGTGCCCCATGGTCCGGGGCAGTCCCCGCTTTTTTGCCCAGCGGCCGTTACCGTCTAAGATCAGGGCCACATGCTTTGGAACCACCATTCCGTCTAGGTTCAGACCCATTCAAATTCCTCCCTTTATGAAAGAGCTCGCCGCTCTTTCCTATGAACAAATATACGACAGCGGGACAGGGATCTTTCCCTGCCCCGTTATCCAAACCGGCTGTCTCTGCCGTTTTACACTGTCATAATTTCCTTGGTCTTGGCTTCTACTGCCTTGTCGATCTTTTCAACCATCTTGTCCGTCAGCTTCTGGATCTTATCATTGCCCAGTTTTAAATCGTCCTCGGAAATGTCTCCGTTTTTCTCCATCTTCTTGAAGTTTTCGTTGGCGTCCCGGCGCACATTGCGGACAGCTACCTTAGCAGCCTCTCCTTTTTTCTTTACATCCTTAGCCAGCTCCTTACGGCGCTCCTCAGTCAGCTCCGGGAAAATCAGGCGGATTACGCTGCCGTCGTTGGTAGGGTTGATGCCCAGATCAGAGGTAAGGATTGCTTTCTCAATCTCTTTTAACAGAGATTTCTCCCAGGGCTGGATCACGATCATACGGGCCTCCGGCACATTGATGTTTCCTACCTGCTGTAAAGAAGTGGGGGTGCCGTAATAATCTACCTTGATCTTATCCAGTACATGAGGATTTGCCCGTCCTGCGCGGATGGTGCCGAAATCCTCCTGCAGCACCTCCAATGTTTTCTCCATCTTACTTTCACAAACCTTTAATTCGTCCTGCATAAAGCCCTCCTGTTATTCGACGGTCACAATCGTGCCATTTATTTTTCCCTGCATTGCATTGGCAATGCCGTCTTTTTCGTTTAGATCAAATACTGCCATAGGCATCTTGTGCTCCATACACATAATGGAAGCCGTTAAATCCACTACGGCAAGCTGCTTGTCAATGACCTCCTGAATACTGATGGTGTCATACTTCTTTGCATCCGGATTCTCAGCCGGGTCGCTGTCATACACGCCGTCAATGGACTTAGCCAGCAAAATACAGTCTGCGTCCATCTCTACTGCCCGCAGGGTAATGCCGGTGTCTGTAGAGAAATAAGGATGGCCGGTTCCGCCTGCAAAGAACACTACCTCCCGGTTCTCAAAGCATTGGTTTGCCCGATCCTTGGAAAACAGCTCCGTCATAGTGCCACAGGCAAATGGGGTAAAAATATGGGTCTTCATTCCTGCATTCCGGAAAATCTCAGACACATAAATACAATTCATAATGGTAGCCAGCATTCCGATCTGGTCTGCATGGGTCCGCTCAATAGCCTCACTGGTGCGGCCTCTCCAGAAGTTTCCGCCGCCGATGACAATGCCTACCTGAACGCCTGCGTCCACGGAAAGCTTCACCTGTCTGGCTACTTCTTTTACCGTATCTTCATCAAAACCGGTTTTTTTAGGCCCTGCCAGCGCCTCGCCGCTTAATTTCAAAAAAACGCGTTTCAAATTCATGAAATCTTTCTCCTTTGCTCTGCTGCCTTCGTGGTTATCTTACCACATCTTGCAGCTTTTGAAAAGAGAAAAAAACATCAGACAAGGCTGACCCTTCCCCTTTTCCACACACTGCCGCCCGGTAACCTGCCATCTCGTATTCCAGGAACGAATATTCCTTTCCCAGGCTTACCTGCACCGGGTCAGATAAGGTAATTTCAAAGCTGTTTAAGGCCATTCTCATTCCCTCTCCGGTCACCTTCAAAACGCTTTCCTTTAAAGTCCAGAGCCGGACAAATAACGCATCCCGCTCTGCCTCAGAAAGAAATGGGTCTGCCAGATAAGCCTGCTCCTTTTCCGTAAAAAACCGATGAGCCACCTTAAGCTTTCCGGATTGGACCCGCTCCACATCACAGCCGATTTCATGGTCGGAAAAAGCAGCCATTACCAGATGGCCAGAATGGGACAGATTAAAATATCTGTCCGGATAGTCCCGAAGATAAGGCTTTCCGTTTCCCTTATAGGAAAAAGCAGCCGTCCCCTCCGAAAGCCCCCACTCCTGAAGACCTAAATCCAGCAAAACCCCAGCGCCTAAGGACAGCAGCTTGTCCTCCAAAAACTTCATTTTCTTTATTTTTTCCTGCCGATGTTCGGAAAGGCCGGACGCCCAGGAAATAATCTGTTCTTCGTCTATCCCGGCCTCTTTTGCCGAAGCCCCTACATCCAGCATATAGATTCTGGTATTCATCCTGTCTCGCCTCCTCATAGCGTTTTGTTTCATAGGGCGAATTTTCCTATGAAAGAATCAAAATGGCACCAGAATGATCTGGTGCCAGAATTCATACTCCCCATATTATAATCGAATTTCCAATGATTTACAACAGCCGTCTTACCGCACCGGCGTCAGCACTCCGCGCAAATCATAGATTGCATGGCGGGGACACTTTACGGCGCACATGCCGCAGCTTAAGCAGTTTTTCTCCTCAATTACCGCACAGTTTTCCACCACATGAATGGCTGCCGCCGTACAGGTCTTCTCACAGATGCCGCAGCCAATGCAGCTGACATCACACTGCTTTCTGGCGTCAACGCCCTTGTCCCGGTTGGAGCATTTGACTGCGATAAAATTCCCGGCTTCGTGAAGATGAATAACCTGCTGAGGACAGGCCTCCACGCACCGCCCGCAGGCAGTACATTTGGATTCATCCACCTCTGCCACACCGTTTTCATTGATGGTGATGGCGCTGAAAGGACAGGCAGCCACACACAGGCTACAGGCTACGCAGCCGTAGGAACAGGACTGTCCGTCTTTTCCTTCACGGCAGCCGCCGTTGCAGGCTACCAAAGCCGACATATAAGGAACTTGTCTTTTTGCTGCCATATTACCACTTCCTTTCATAAGGGGTGTTTTTCAGCGGAAGCTCATAACGCTCCTCCCCATCATAGCGATGATAAGCGTCTGCAATGGCCGGCGCTGTGGGAATAGAAGTAATCTCACCAATACCGATGGCTCCGCCTGCCACCTTAAGGCCCGGCTTGTCAATGACAATCGCCTTGATTTCCGGCAGCTCATGAGCGCGGAACAGCCCCAGGGAACCAAATTTATCTACCGGCTTGCAGTCCACGATCGGGTAGCGCTCTGTCAGGGCAAAGCCCATGGACATCACTACGCCGCCTTCAATCTGTCCCTCACAGGAAATGGGATTAACAGCCTTTCCTACATCGTGGGCTGCCACCATCTTCTCGATCTTTCCTGTTTCCGGATCCAGAATACACATCTGGGTTGCATAGCCGTAAGCTACATGGGATACCGGATTGGGAACATCTGCTCCCAAAGGATCTGTCTTTGCCAGGTACTCGCCGTAGAATACCTGTCCTTTTACCTCTGCCAAAGTCTTTCCGGCGTTTAACTCCTTCATCAGTTCACGGCAGGCCCGCATACAGGCCTCGCCTGTAATCAAGGTCTGGCGGGAGCCGGAGGTGGTTCCGGAATCCAGCGCGATCCATGTGTTGCTGCGCTCATAAACAATCTTGTCTGCAGCCAGTCCGGTTTCCTCTCCTACAATCTGCACCAGCACCGTACCAAGGCCCTGTCCGATACAGGATGCTCCGGCATAAATGTGAAGCTTTTCATCGTCCTCCACAATCAGCTTCACCCTGCCGGTGTCGGGAATGCCTACGCCTACTCCGGCGTTCTTCATGGCACAGCCGATTCCCACCGGTTTCCCGGCAGCCACTGCCTCGTCATAGTCTTCCTTAATGGCCTCTAATGTCTCTACCAGACCAGTAGACTCATCTACGATCTGACCGTTAGGCAGTACCTGTCCCGGCCGGATGGCGTTGATATAACGAATTTCCCAGGGGGTAATTCCCACCTTATCCGCCATTAAGTTCAGCAAGGTCTCTGTTGCAAAGCAGGTCTGGGTTACACCAAAGCCCCGGAATGCGCCTGCAGGCGGATTGTTGGTATAATAAGCAGTTCCTTCAATGTCAAAGTTCTGATAATTGTAAGGCCCTGCCGCATGGGTACAGGCCCGCTCTAAAACCGGTCCGCCCAGAGACATGAAAGCGCCGGTATCGGAAGCCACCTTGGCCTTTACGCCCAGAATCTTTCCGTTTTCATCACAGCCCATGGTAAAATCCATTTCAAAGTGATGGCGCTTTGGATGCACCAAAAGGGATTCTGCACGAGAAAGCTTTAGCTTCACCGGACGGCGGGTTAAATAAGTGATCATGGCGGCCAGATGCTGGACCGTCATATCCTCTTTTCCGCCGAAGCCGCCGCCTACCAGGGCATTCTGCACCTTTATTTTGTCTGTTCCCAGAAGGATCCGGCATTCGTGAAGGGTCTGATGGGCCGACTGATCTGTAGAGTAGACAAACACATCCTCGTCCTCATCAATAAATGCCACGGCACACTCCGGCTCCAAAAAACCATGCTCCGTCCAGGGCGTTTCAAAGTGATGAGAAATCACATGCTTAGCGTTTTTAATGGCCTCGTCTGCATTGCCCCGGCTGATGTGCTTGTAAGAGCAGACATTATCCTTCTCCTCGTCAAACACCTTCGGCGCATCGGCAGCCGCTGCTTCTTCAATATTCCGTACCGGAGTCAGCACCTCATATTCTACCTTGATCAGCTTCCTGGCCTTTTCTGCAATCTCTGCTGTCTCTGCAGCGATCAGGGCAATTCCATCTCCCAGATAGTGGGTCAGGCCTCCTACGGGAATCAGAGAATACTGATCGTGTTTTAAATGTCCTACCTTGTTTTCTCCCGGAATATCCTCTGCCGTAAAGACTGCCACTACGCCCTCCAGGGCTTTGGCTGCAGAAGTATCAATGGAAAGGACTCTGGCTCTGGGGTATTTGCTCCGCAATACTGCGCCCTGCAGCATGCCGTCCAGCACATAATCGTCCGGATATTTTCCATAGCCTAAAACCTTTTCCTCCACATCAATGCGATGAACGCTGGAACCCATCTTCCAGTCTTCCGTTCTCTTGGCCGGAATCACACCGTCCCCCATGATTTTTGCCGCCAGCTTTACGGCTGCAATGATCTTTACATAACCGGTACACCGGCAGTAATTGTTTCGCAGGGCATAGCGGATCTCCTCATCACTGGGGTTTGGATTCTTATCCAGCAATGCCTTGGTACACATTACCATGCCAGGAATACAAAAGCCGCACTGAACCGCTCCTGCTTCCCCATAAGCATAAGTAAATACCTGGCTTTCCCAGTCTGTCAGACCCTCTACTGTGATGATGTTTTTCCCGTCCAGAGAATCCGTATCCGGCACACAGGCCTTGACGGTCTCTCCTTCTATAATGACAGTACAGGCGCCGCAGGCGCCTTCGCTGCATCCGTCCTTTACAGAAAACAAATGCAGCTCATCCCGCAAAAAACGCAGCAGCTTCTGGTTCTTTGACGGGGTTACAAGTTTTCCGTTTACATGAAATGATGCCACGGCATACACCCCTTTCTTCTCACATACCGGCCATCTTTCCCACCGCAGACACTGCCGTTTTCTGCAGTCAGAACACCGTTTACATACACTTTTTCCGGTTTTCCAAAAACCGGCCAGCCTTCGTAGGTCTGATAATCCACATTAGCCGCCTGATTTTCTGCTGACAAGACCCAGTCTTCCTCCGGATTCCACACTACCAGGTCTGCATCGCTTCCCGGCTCAATGGCTCCCTTTTGCGGGTACATGCCGTAAAGCTTTGCCGGGTTTTCCGACAGCAGACGGCACATCTGCTCCAGCGTAATGCGGCCTTCCTTTACTCCATAGGTGTAAATCAGCACCGGTCTGGTCTCCACGCCTGCCATGCCGCCGGGAATTTTAGTAAAGTCTTCCCGTCCTGCTGCCTTCTGCCCCAAGGTAAAGCTGCAGTGGTCTGTGGAAACAGTCTGAATCTGGTCTGCGTTTAAAGCGCCCCACAAGGCTTCCTGGTCTGATTTTTTCCGCAGAGGCGGCGCAATCACATAGCGGCCTCCCTCAAAATCCGGTTTTTCATAAACGCTGTCATCCAGCAGCAGATACTGGGGACAGGTTTCCAGATACACCTCCTGACCTTCCTTCCTCGCCATCTGCACTTCCTTAAGACCTGCCTCTGTGCTTAAATGCACCACAATAATGGGAGCATTTGCCAGTCGGGCAATCTTCAACAGCCGCCCTACCGCCTCTGCCTCCACTAAAGGCGGACGGCTGGCCGGATGGGCGCTGGGAGATAAATGTCCCAGCTCCTTTTGCTCCCTGACCATGGATTTTACCAGGTCACTGTTTTCGCAGTGCACGCCGGCAATACCGCCCAGCTCCGTCAGACGCTTTAACACCCGGTAAATACTTCCATCATCCAGCATATTATCATCGTAAATCATGTAGAGCTTAAAAGAAGTAACTCCTTCTGCAGTCACTTCCTCCAGCTCCCGGCTGATTTCCTCGTTAAATTCAGAAATGGCCAGATGAAATCCATAGTTGCAGTAACAGCGGTCATCTGCCTTCTTATGCCAGTTATCCAGGGCCTCTTTTAAGGTTTCCCCCCGGTACTGGGTGGCGAAATCCACTACGGTAGTGGTTCCGCCGCTTACGGCAGCCTTCGTTCCTGTCTCAAAATCATCCGCAGTTACCGTTCCTGCCACTGCCAGGTCAAAATGGGTATGGGCATCAATGAATCCGGGAAATAAAAGCTTTCCACTTATATCCACCACCATTGCTCCTTCGGCGGAAAGGTCATTTCCCACCTGAGCAATCCTGGACCCCTCAATCAGAACATCTGCTTTTTTTACTCCTTGGCCGGATACCACCCGGCCGCCTTTCAGCAATGTTTTCATCTGTTCCATCGCCTTCCTTTTTGATATGAAAATACAACTGTTCAAGACAACCCATGTGAAGAAGTGCATAAAATCATACTTGCAAGTAAGCTTGACGCCTGTTTTTATGCACTTTTTCTCGCCGTCCTGGACTGTTACAGAAGATAGTTATAATCCTTTACTACAGTCTCCATTACCTTACACAGCTTCTCCGGAATATCGGTCTGTTCCCCAGCCTTCCAGGTAAGGAGATTTCCAAGATAACGGACCTTAAAGGACAGAGCTTTTTCATCCAGAACCGTGAAGCCTTCGTTCTTGCTGTCTGCCATGTCTGCCTCGTTGGCAAATAAGGTAAACTTATCCAGGTACGGTGCGCTGTCGTACGGACAGAAGCTCTTACAGTTGCCGCACTCGTTGCACATGTAATCTACATGGATGATCTGGTGCATTGCCTCACCCGGAACACGAACTGCAACATTTGCCCGGTTGGGACATGCCTCTGCACAGTTCTCGCAGATGGAGGAACAGCTTAAGCAGCGTCCGCTCTCTGCGCGGCCTTCCTGAGTCTCCAGCAGATACCCCCGTCTTGGGTAGATGTCTTCTGCCTCTGCCGGCTCCTCAAAATCACTTACCAGTTTCTTGCCCACTATGGCCTCTGCTGCTGCTAAAGCGTCCCGGATGCCTTCTACTACAGTAGCCGGACCGCCCAGGCCGTCGCCTACTACATAGACATTTTTTACACTGGACTCTTTGGTCTCCGGATTTGCCAGTACCCTGCCCCGCTCATTTACATTCAGGCCGCATATCTGGTAAAATTCTGCAGGAACCTGCTCACCTACGGCTGCAATCACCGTATCTGCCGGAATTTCCACAGTTTCGCCGGTAGCTTCTACGCCCCGTCTTCCGGATGCGTCCATTTCGCCTAACTTCATTACATCGCAGACAAGCCTGCCGCCTGCCAGCTTCTTCGGCGCCAGCAGTTCCTTAAACTCTACGCCGTCCTCTACGGCCATTACCAGTTCTTCCTCATCTGCCGGCATGTAGCGTTTGGTTCTCCGGTATACCAGATAAGCATGCTCTACCCCTGCAGTCCGTTTCGCTGCTCTGGCTGTATCCATCGCCGTGTTTCCGCCGCCGATAACAACTACATTCTTTCCAAGATCCAGCTTGCCGTCCTTTGCCTTAAAGTCTGCCAGGAATTCCAAAGCGTTGATGGCCTTTCCTTCTTCCAGAGAAAGTACGCCCGGCTTGGATGCGCCTACTGCCAGCACTACATAGTCGTACTCTGCTTTCAGTTTTTCAATGTCCTCTACCTTGGTGTTTAACTTCACCTCAGCGCCATAGGCAGTTACCAGCTTCACATCGTTTGCGATAGCTTCGTCAGAAATGCGGAATCCGGGAATCACATGCTTTACAACGCCGCCTAAGCTGTCCTTCTGCTCAAACAATGTTACCTTTACGCCGGCTCTGCTTAAAAAGAACGCTGCCGCCATACCTGCCGGGCCGCCGCCTACGATAGCTGCCGTCTTTCCGGCAGCCGCCTGTGCAGGCTTTAAGTTCTGCATCAAAGCGTCAAAGCCGCCTTCTGCTGCTGTCAGCTTGGCTTTTCGAATATGTACAGGCTCCTCATAGAAGTTTCTGGTACACTTGCTCATACAGTTGTGAGCACAGATGGTTCCGGTAATAAAGGGCAGCGGGTTCTTCTCTGTAATAACCTGCATAGCCTCTGCCATCTTGCCTTCGCCTACTAATTTTAAGTACGCAGTGATGTCCTGATGAATCGGGCAGCCCTCTTTACAGGGTGCTACAAAACAGTCTGTCAGGGGAACCTGCTTCTTCATCTTTCTGGAGGGAAGGGGCTTTACTGCCTTTACATGGAATTTATCGGTTACTGCATCCTGAGCCAGCTTGGCTGCTGCTTCTACAGAAACACCGGCAAAGACTGCCTGGCTTTCCTGGGTTGCCTCAGCAAGCTGTAAAAGGCGCTGATAGCCGCCTGGCTTTAACAGGGTAGTAGCCACGGTTACCGGCCAGATCCCGGCCTTCACAATCTTTTCCATATTGAAGGCGTCTGCACCGCCGGAGTAGGAAATCCGAAGCGTTCCGTCAAACTCTTTGGTCAGCTTTGCTGCCAGAGAAATGGACAGGGGATATAAGGACTTACCGGACATGTACATTTCTTCACTGGGAAGCTCGTTCTGTTTTACATCTACCGGGAAGGTGTTGGTAATCTTTACGCCAAACTCCAGGTTCCGCTCCTGGCACAGGGCCATCAGCCGCTTAAACATAGGGATGGCGTCCTCATACTGTAAATCATCCTTAAAGTGGAAATCTCCGAATACTACATAGTCGTAGCCCATCTGATCCATGGTCTGTCTTGCAAACTCATAGCCTAACAGGGTGGGATTACACTTGATAAAGGTATGCAGTCCCTTCTCTGTAATTAAGTAAGTTGCAATCCGCTCAATCTCCTGGGGCGGGCAGCCATGCAAAGTAGACAGGGTTGCGGAATTACAGATTTTAGAGGAAATGCCTTCCACATCTGCCGCAGTCAGCTTCTCAAACAGATTCAGGTTGTCTAACAGATACTGTCTGCACTCCTTAAAGGTCTCGGTCTGGGAAGCGTCCATCATGGAATCGATAAAAGTGTTTACCTTTTCGGATTTAATGCCAGCCAGGTCGTAGCCTACGCTCATGTTAAACTGGAAGCCGTCCATATCGCCCAGATCAAACTCTTTTGCCATTACCTTTAACAGAAACCAGGCCTTGATGTACTCTGCCTGAGCCTGAGGCACATAAAGCTCTGTGGACCACTCGCAGTTGTAGCACTCATCGTCTGCCTTGATACAGGGTTTGTTTACCGGCAGATCCTCGCCGTCAATGATCTGTACCGTCTTCAGTTCAAAGAACCGGCTGCCGCCGTAATAAGCTGCTGCAATATTCTGGGTCAACTGGGTGTGAGGGCCTGCTGCCGGGCCAACGGGAGTTTCCAGAAGCCGGCCGAAAATTTCCCGGTTGTAATCAGCCTTTGCTTTATAAGGCTGATATACGCCAAACACAGTTCCTTTCTCTTTTCTTTCTTCCAGTACCCATCGTACCATCTGCCCAAAAGGCATGGGAGTCATGCGATCGCTCATAATTTTAAATCTCCTTCTCTTTTCATCTATCTGTTTTTATGGATTAACCATTGATGGATTTTGCCAGGTCTGCCGCTGCCTGTCTGCAGTCTGCCATTACCTTTGCTTCATCGATCGATGTCAGCACACGGTCCTTCATCAGCACCTTGCCGTTAGCCACAGTTGTCACCACATTCCGGCCTGTCATACCAAACAAGATATGACTGTTTACATTGCCTGCATGCATGGGAGTCAGCGGATCATAGTCTAATACGATCACATCTCCTGCCGCACCTTCCTTTAATACGCCCAGCGGTTTCTTAAAATACCGGTTAGCAATCTTGGCGTTGTTCTCAAACAGCATGACCGGAACCTCGCCCCAGGCTGCGTTGGCGTTACACAGATGATGTTTGTGAAGAATGTTAGCCACCTTGTAGGATTCTGTCATGTCGTGGGTGTAGCCGTCGGTTCCCAGGCCAGTTAATACGCCGGTATGGAAGATTTCCATAGTAGGCGGACATCCGCAGGCATTGCCCATGTTGGATTCCGGATTGTGAACCACCATGGTGTCAGTCTCTTTTAAAAGCTCCATCTCATGCTTGTTCACATAGATGCAGTGAGCTGCCAGGGTTTTCTTTCCCAAAACGCCGCAGTTCATCAGACGGTCAATGATGCGGGTGCCGTGATCCCGCAGACATGCATGAAGGTCTTCAATGCCCTCTGCCACATGAATGTGGTAGCCTGTGCACTCCGGCTTCATGGCTGCACACCGCTCCATGGTCTCATCGGAAATCGTAAAGGAAGCGTGCATACCCATCATGCCGGCGATCATGTCTGTATCATCCTTTAAGGCGTGATTGATAAAGTCCACATTTTCCTGTATAGCTTCTCTGGATTTATCCATGCCGTCCCGGTCAGAGATTTCATAACACAAACAGGAACGAACCCCGGTTTCTTTAGCCGCCTTCTCAATCTCAAACAGAGAACCGGTAATGGCGCCGAAGCTGGCATGATGATCAAATACGGTGGTAACGCCGTTTTTGATACTGTCAATATAGGTAGCCATGGCGCTTAAGTAGGTCTGATCAAGAGTCAGATGGCGGTCAATAGTCCACCACTGTCCGTCCAGAATATCTAAAAATCCTTTTGGATTGTATCCGTTAATGGAAAGGCCTCTTGCAAAGGCGCTGTAAATATGCTCGTGGACATTAATAAAGGCCGGCATAATAACTCCGCCCTTTGCGTCTATGTACTCTGCTTCCGGATAAGCAGCCTTTACTTCCTCCAGGCTTCCTACCTTAATAATGGAGTTTCCGTCTATGGCAACTGCGCCGGACTCCAGAAACGGCTGTTCCGGATTTCTGGTAATCATTCTGCCATTTCCTACAATAAGCATATATAATCCTCCTTGTTGTTTGTAATAAATCACGATATACTTTGACCTGTTACCTACATATTACCATTCAGAATAGATAATTGCAATAGGGAAAAGAATTTATTTTTAGTTTACCTAAATTTTTTTCAGAAAAGGTATTGCATTTTGGAAAATATATGCTATGATGGACTTATCAAAAAAATTTTTAGGTAGCCTTGGCCAAGAATGTTACCTGAAAATTCTTTCGCGAAAGGATGACATCATTATGAGACAAACGCTTGATTATCTTACCCAGATTGCACACGGTGTTGCTGTTCACTTCGGTTCTTCCTGTGAGGTGGTTATCCACGACCTGACCAAAGAAAATGTAGAATCTTCTATATTGTACATTGAGAACGGTCATGTCAGCAACCGCCACAAGGGAGACGGTCCTTCCGGCATTGTGCTGAAGACAAAAACTCACGGTTCAAAAGCTTTGGAAGACCGGCTGGCTTACCTTACCAAGACTGCGGACGGACGGATTTTAAAATCCAGCACCATGTATATCCGGGGAGAAAACGATGAGATCCAGTACATTTTCTCCATCAATTACGACATTACCGGCTTAATCAGCATGAATGGGGCTTTAAAGTCTCTTATCGAGACAGCGCCCGCAGAAGGGAAACAGCCCAGCAAGATTACCCATAATGTCAATGACCTGTTGGACGAACTGATTGAACAGTCCGTTGCTTTGGTGGGAAAACCGGTGGCTCTCATGACTAAGGACGAGAAGATTTCTGCAATCCAGTTTTTAAACGATTCCGGAGCGTTTCTGGTAACCAAATCCGGTGACAAAATCTCCTCCTACTTCGGCATCTCCAAGTTTACGCTTTACAGCTACATTGATGCCGCCAAGCAGATGTCCGGCAATGAGCCATCCTAAGCAACCTGATGCTTTTAAATCAAACAAAAAGAATTCCAGGAGGTTTTCAACATGAAAGCGATTGAATGGGCCGTCAACCAGATGCCCAAAACAGACGATCTTCAGCTGCCGGTTATGGCGCTGGATGAGGTAAAAAAGGCCCGCGCATTCCACGAGAGTTTTCCTCAGTACACTACTACTCCCCTTGCAAAGCTGGACCACATGGCTTCCTATTTAGGCCTGGCTCAGGTATTTGTAAAGGATGAGTCTTACCGGTTCGGCTTAAATGCCTTCAAGGTACTGGGCGGCTCCTTTGCCATGGCTCGCTACATTGCCAAGGAAACAGGACGGGATGTATCTGAGCTTCCCTACAATGTACTGACCTCAGATGAGCTGAGAGAAGAATTCGGTCAGGCTACCTTCTTTACCGCTACTGACGGAAACCATGGCCGCGGCGTTGCCTGGGCGGCTAACAAGCTGCGTCAGAAGGCTGTTGTACATATGCCGAAGGGTACAACCCAGACCCGTCTGTTAAACATTCAAAAGGAAGGGGCCAAGGTAGACATTACAGACATGAACTACGACGACTGCGTTCGTCTGGCTGCCAAGGAGGCTGCTGAAACTCCCAGAGGCGTTGTGGTACAGGATACTGCATGGGACGGCTATGAGGAAATTCCGGCCTGGATCATGCAGGGCTACGGCACCATGGCTATGGAGGCTGACGAACAGCTTGCCGCTTACGGCTGCGACCGCCCCACTCATGTATTCATTCAGGCAGGCGTTGGTTCCTTAGCCGGCGCAGTTCAGGGCTACTTTGCAAACCGTTTCCCGGAGAATCCGCCGAAGGTGATTGTAGTTGAAGCTGATCTGGCAGCATGTCTCTACAAAGGTGCAAAAGTCGGCGACGGAAGCATCCAGATTGTAGACGGCGACATGCAGACCATCATGGCCGGCCTTGCCTGCGGCGAGCCAAACACCATCTCCTGGGACATCTTAAAGAACCATGTAGACACCTTTGTGGCTGCTCCTGACTGGGTTGCTGCCAAAGGAATGCGGATGCTGTCCGCTCCGTTCAAGGGAGATCCTCAGGTGGTTTCCGGAGAATCCGGGGCTGCTCCCTTCGGCGTACTGGCCTGCATCATGACTATGGACGAATACAAACCGCTCCGCCAGCATTTAGGTCTGGATGAGACCTCACGGGTACTGCTCTTCTCCACCGAGGGCGACACGGATCCGGAGCGCTACAAAAACATTGTGTGGGAAGGTTTAGAGAAATAAATCAGAAACCAAATAAAAAATTGTAAAATGGAGGATTCTATCATGAGCCTGGATTACGGCAAGATCAAAGAACTGGCACAGAGTTACGAAAAAGACATGACTAAATTCCTGCGGGAAATCGTTAAGAACCCAGGAGAAAGCTGCGATGAAAAGGCGCACATCGACCGTATCGCAGAGGAAATGAGAAAGCTTCAGTTTGACAAGGTTGAGATTGATCCCATGGGTAATGTATTAGGCTACATGGGAACCGGTAAGACCCTGATTGGCTTTGACGCTCACATCGACACCGTTGGTATCGGAAACATTGAAAACTGGGCATTTGATCCTTACGAGGGCTATGAAAACGACACCGAAATCGGCGGCCGCGGCGTATCTGACCAGTGCGGCGGTATTGTATCTGCTGTTTACGGCGCTAAGATTATGAAGGATCTGGGTCTGCTCTCCGACCAGTACACTGTTTTAGTTGTTGGTACGGTTCAGGAGGAGGACTGTGACGGTCTCTGCTGGCAGTACATCATCAACGAAGATAAGGTTCGTCCGGAGTTCGTTGTTTCCACTGAGCCGACAGACGGCGGTATCTACCGTGGACAGCGTGGCCGTATGGAAATCCGCATTGATGTTAAGGGCGTTTCCTGTCACGGTTCTGCACCGGAGCGTGGCGACAACGCTATCTACAAAATGGCTGACATCCTGCAGGATGTACGGGCGCTGAACGAAAATGACGCTGCTGATTCCACCGAGATCAAAGGTTTGGTTAAGATGCTGGACGAGAAATACAATCCGGAGTGGAAGGAAGCAAACTTCTTAGGCCGCGGCACCGTTACTACCTCCCAGATCTTCTACACCTCTCCCAGCCGCTGTGCAGTAGCTGACTCCTGCGCAGTATCCTTAGACCGCCGCATGACTGCAGGCGAAACCTGGGAAAGCTGTCTGGATGAGATCCGCGACCTGCCCAGCGTAAAGAAATACGGCGATGATGTAGTGGTTTCCATGTATAACTACGAGCGTCCGTCCTACACTGGTCTGGTTTACCCCATCGAGTGCTACTTCCCCACCTGGGTTATTCCGGAGGATCACAAGGTAACCGCAGCTTTAGAGGAAGCTTATAAGAACTTATACGGCGAGGCCCGCATCGGCGCTGAGGAAACTCTGGCTATGAGAACTGCCCGCCCGCTGACTGACAAGTGGACCTTCTCCACCAACGGCGTATCCATTATGGGCCGCAACGGCATCCCCTGCATCGGCTTCGGACCGGGCGCAGAAGCTCAGGCACACGCTCCCAACGAGAAAACCTGGAAACAGGATCTGGTAACCTGCGCAGCCGTATACGCAGCTCTTCCCACCGTTTACTGCAAGTAAACCTTAACCGCCAACCTACATTTTTCCTACATATGTAAACGCGAAAGCGGGCAGCTCCATTCTCTCGCTTTCGCAGATTACCAGGCGCAAGCAATACCATCAATATAAACCATTTTATTTTAACGGAGGATCTATTTCATGGACAAAACTTTACAGGGCTACATTGACAAGCTGAACAAACTGAACTTCAAGGAAATGTACGAGGGCGACTTCTTCCTAACCTGGGAAAAGACTGACGATGAGTTAGAGGCAGTTTTCACTGTTGCTGACGCTCTGCGCTACATGAGAGAAAACAATATTTCCACCAAGGTATTTGAGAGTGGTCTGGGTATCTCCTTATTCCGTGACAACTCCACCAGAACCCGTTTCTCCTTCGCTTCTGCCTGCAACCTGTTAGGTCTGGAAGTTCAGGATTTAGACGAGGGCAAATCTCAGATCGCACACGGCGAGACTGTTCGTGAGACTGCTAACATGGTTTCCTTTATGGCTGATGTAATCGGCATCCGTGATGATATGTACATCGGCAAGGGCAACACTTACATGCACGAGTTCATGGATGCTGTTACCCAGGGCAACAAGGACGGCATCCTGGAGCAGAAGCCTACTCTGGTAAACTTACAGTGCGACATCGACCATCCCACTCAGGCTATGGCTGACATGCTGCACATCATCCACCACTTCGGCGGCGTTGAGAATCTGAAGGGCAAAAAACTGGCTATGACCTGGGCTTACTCTCCCTCCTACGGCAAGCCCCTGTCTGTTCCCCAGGGTATCATCGGTCTGATGACCCGCTTTGGTATGGATGTAGTTCTGGCTCATCCGGAAGGCTATGAGGTATTCCCGGAGGTTGAGAATGTAGCTTCCGAGAACGCTAAGAAGTCCGGCGGTTCCTTTAAAAAGACCAACAGCATGGCTGAGGCATTCAAAGACGCTGACATCGTTTACCCCAAGAGCTGGGCTCCTTTCGCTGCTATGGAGAAGCGTACCGAGCTGTACGGCAACGGCGATACCGAGGGCATCAAGGCTCTGGAGAAAGAACTGTTAGCTCAGAATGCAAACCACAAAGACTGGGCCTGCACCGAGGAAATGATGGCTACCACCAAGGACGGCAAGGCTTTATACATGCACTGCCTGCCGGCTGACATCACTGGTTTAAGCTGTAAGGAAGGCGAGGTTGACGCTTCCGTATTCGACCGCTACCGTGATCCGCTGTACAAAGAGGCCAGCTTCAAGCCGTACATCATCGCTGCTATGATCTTCTTAGCCAAGTTTGAAAATCCGGCTGAGATTCTGAAGAAACTGGAAGAGCGTGCTGTAGCTCGTAAATTCGACTAATTTAGACTGAACTCTTTCTTTCGGGCCGCTTCTTGGGGACGCGGCCCGATCTGCGTCTTGGAATCATATAAAGGAGAAGGAAAAAACTTATGAGCAAGAAAAAACGAATTGTTATTGCGCTGGGCGGCAACGCTCTGGGCAATACCCTTCCGGAGCAGATGGCTGCTGTAAAAATTACAGCTAAAGCCATTGTAGATCTGATCGAGGAAGGATGTGAGGTGGTTGTGGCTCACGGAAACGGCCCTCAGGTAGGCATGATCAACAATGCTATGGCCGCTCTCTCCAGAGAGAATCCGAAACAGCCCAACACTCCCCTCTCTGTCTGTGTAGCCATGAGCCAGGCTTACATCGGCTACGACCTGCAGAACGCTCTGCGGGAAGAACTGATCAACCGGGGAATTACCGATGTTCCGGTAGCAACCATGGTAACCCAGATTCGGGTAGACGCCGATGATCCGGCCTTTGCAAATCCGTCTAAACCCATCGGTCACTTTATGACCCAGGAGGAGGCAAAGCACGCAGAGGAAGCTTACGGCTATATCACCAAGGAAGACGCCGGACGGGGCTACCGCCGGGTAGTTGCTTCCCCGAAGCCGGCTGAGATCATTGAAATCGGTGCTATCCAGGCTTTGGTAAACGACGGACAGTTGGTTATTGCCTGCGGAGGCGGCGGAATTCCCGTTACCCTTCAGGGCAACCACTTAAAAGGCGCCAGCGCCGTTATTGACAAAGATTTTGCCAGCTGCCTGTTAGCAAAAGAGCTGGATGCAGACTTTTTGATTATTTTGACTGCAGTAGAAAAAGTAGCAATCAACTTCGGTAAGCCGGAAGAAAAATGGCTGGATGATTTATCAATCGAGAATGCAAAACAGTATATTTCCGAAGGTCATTTCGCTCCTGGTTCCATGCTTCCGAAGGTAGAAGCCGCCGTCCAGTTTGCTGAGTCCAAACCGGGCCGTACGGCACTTATCACTCTGCTGGAGAAAGCCAAAGATGGAATCCTTGGTAAAACCGGCACACGAATCCATCAGTAATTATCAAGGAGGACCATCATGAGCACCAAGACATCCAACAAAGCATCTCTATTTGAGTTAGACGGCGTACCTTCCTTAGGACAGGCCGCCCCTCTCTCACTGCAGCATGTTGTCGCCATGATCGTCGGCTGTGTGACCCCTGCAATTATTATTGCAGGGGTTGTCGGCCTGCCATCGGCAGACAGCGTTATTTTAATCCAGTCAGCGCTGATCGTAGCTGGCCTTTCCACCTTGCTGCAGCTTTTCCCCATCGGAAAAAAAGGCGGCATCCGCTTAGGCTCCAGCCTTCCTGTGATTATGGGCGTCAGCTTCGCTTACCTGCCCAGTATGCAGGCCATAGCCGGGGATTTCGGCCTTCCGGCCATCTTTGGCGCCCAGTTAGTAGGCGGCGTTGTGGCTGTTTTTGTAGGTATCTTCATTAAGAAAATCCGCAGATACTTCCCGCCGTTGATTGCAGGTACGGTAGTATTTACCGTAGGCCTTTCCTTATACCCCACTGCTATCAACTACATGGCAGGCGGTACCTCCAGCCCCAACTACGGTTCCTGGCAGAACTGGCTGGTAGCCATCTTCACCCTGGTTATCGTTACCACACTGAACCATTTTGGCAAAGGCATTTTAAAGCTGGCTTCCATTCTGATTGGAATTATTGCCGGTTACCTGTTCAGCCTGTGCTTTGGCATGGTGAATTTATCTGCTGTGGGAGAAGCCGGACTTTTCCAGGTTCCCTCTATTCTCCACTTTGGTATTGAATTTGAGCCGTCTTCCTGCGTAGCTATCGGTATTTTATTTGCCATCAACTCCATTCAGGCTATCGGAGACTTTTCTGCTACTACTGCAGGCGGTATGGACCGGGAGCCTACTGCAGATGAGCTGCAGGGCGGTATTTTAGGCTACGGCGTTACCAACATCTTAGGCTGTTTCTTAGGCGGTCTTCCCACCGCTACCTTCAGCCAGAATGTAGGTATTGTTGTTACCACCAAGGTTGTAAACCGGGTTGTCTTTGGAGGCGCTGCTGGCATCATCCTGCTGGCCGGCCTGCTTCCCAAGTTCTCTGCTCTTTTAACCACCATTCCCCAGTGCGTGCTGGGCGGCGCAACGGTTTCCGTATTTGCCTCCATCGCCATGACCGGAATGAAGCTGGTTATGACCGAGAATATGAACTACCGGAACACCTCCATTGTAGGTCTTGCAGCAGCTCTGGGCATGGGCGTCAGCCAGGCTTCTGCATCTTTAGCCAACTTCCCTGCATGGGTAACCACCATCTTCGGAAAATCCCCGGTGGTAATTGCAACCATCGTGGCAATTCTTCTGAATATTACGCTGCCGAAGGAGGAGAAAAAGAACTAAACTTCTATAATGAAGAAAAATCGGGTGCTGCAGACCATAACGCAGCATCCGATTTTTTGTTTAATTCTCTTATTTTGTTTTTGTATCATTTGCATAAGGCTGGTTCTGTACTTTTCCCGTTAATGCTACACGGTTACGGAATCGTATAACTGCCGCATCTTCCGTCCGCAAATTTCTGCATTTTCCGGCGTAGTATTTTCCAAAGTTCCAAAGATAAACGGTTTTTCCTGTTTGATAAACTTCATAATGGGAGTGAAATCCATCTCTCCGGTCCCGGCGCCTACGGCTTTCAGCCCGTGGCCTTCCTGCACCCGGATAAAGTCTTTAAAATGGACCATGGCGATGTCCGATCCTAAAAGCTCTATTGCCTCTGCAAATACCTCGTCCCGATGGTCTACATTATCCAAATCCAGCAAATTCACCGGATCAAACAGAATCTGCAGATTGTGGGAGCCAATCTCGTCCAGCACGATCCTGGCCCTCTTGGCGTTCCACACAATGTGACGGGCTACCGGCTCAATGGCCAGAATCACGCCGTACTGCTCTGCACAGCGCACAATCGGCTTTAAACGGCGGATAAAAGCGGACAGCGCCTTTTCTGTGCGGCATTCCGGGCAGAACTTGTACTCCGGATTTGGTGCACCGGTTTCCGTGCCTACCATTCCGCACCCCAACAGAGAAGCAAACCGGATATGGGCGTAATACATTTCCGTAGACTGACGGATTACCTCCTCATCCGGATGAGCCAGATTCAGATAATTGCCCAAAACTGCTATATCCATTCCGTTTTTCTCAAACAGATGGCGCAGATACAGAGCATAGCCCGGAGTCAGTGCAGAGGGCGTACAGGGGTACTCCTTCATGGCTTTGCTGAGGGCTAAATGGGCACAGGTATATCCCTTTTTCTTTACTTCCGGAAGCAGTTCCTCCATGGGAAGGCTTTCTGCATCGTGAAGTCTTAAGCCTAACTGCAGCATTTTACGCCTCCTTCTTTTCGCAGCCTGCGTTCTGTCTGCGAATCTGCTCGCTGACTGCCATCATGCAGGCTCCGGTTCCGTGCTGGTTATCCCGCATCTGGGCTTCGCTGACATAATAGCGTGGAGTACCATCTCTATCCTTCCGGTTATGGGGATCCGGTCCTGCTCCCAGACCTGCGCTGGCGCAGATACCGTCTAAATGCCATCCGTCATCTTCTCTTTTCAGATAGGTATCCCGGACGCCGTCCAGCACCTGGCTTCCCAACTCTCCGTAGGATTCCTCCAGCATACCAAGCCGCGCTCCCTTCATCAGGGCATAGGCTGCCATAGCACTTCCGGAGGTTTCAAGATAGTTGCCAGGATAATCTGGCTGGTCCGCTACCTGATAGAACATTTTGGTTTCCGAATCCTGATATTTTAAAAGGCCGTCCACACCATTCTTAAGAAGTTCCAACAGCTCTCCTGACCGGGGCGTAACCTCTTTTGCGTACTCATAAACATCTGCCAGAGCCATCAAAAACCAGCCCTCTGCCCGCAGCCACACACTGAGGCTTCTTCCGGTTTCCTTATCTGCCCAGTCAGCCTTGCGGCTTACATCACAGCCGTGGATGTAAAGGTTCCGTTTCTCATCCCAGAGAAGCCTGTGAGCATTCTGGAACTGATCCAGAATGTCGTCCCACTTATCTTCCCCGGTCTCTGTCAGCGTTCTGGCATAGAAAGGCATAGCCATATAAAGGCCGTCCAGCCACACCTGGTTGGGATAGATGTCCTTATGCCAGAAGTTTCCGGTGGCAGTTCTGGGATACTCCTTTAAGAAATCATAAGCCTTTTCCACTGCTGCCTTACAGCGGTCATCTCCTGTCAAATCCCGCAGGATACGCAGAGATTTTCCAAAGCTTACCTTGTCAATGTTTTTCTCGCCTTCCTTCCAGTTGGCAACAGAACCGTCCTCCTTCATCAGCCAGCTGCTGTTATCCGTAATGTAACGGTTCCAGGATTGGTCCCCTGTAGCCTCTGCCAGGCAGGCGGCGCCGATCACACAGAGATCATCCTTATAATTCCACGGCTTATTTTTTAAAAACTGCGGAAACACAGTCTCCAGATACTGGGCAAAATACTCCAGCCACATACACTCGTTCCCCTTTCTATATTCTGAAATCAATTCCTTAAATTCCTGCAAAATCTGCCACCCGATCCAGGATACGCTCTGCTTCTTCCACGGTGACCGGCCGCTCCGGATAGAAATATTGTTTTTCGTCCAGCTCCAGAAATCCAAAATAAAGGGCTCTTGCCACATTGGTGCCGTAGTTGTTGCTGACCTGGCCTGCATCTCTGCAAACCGGCATGGTACTGGAAGCGTTCCGATAATTGACGCCGCAGGCCTGCATGGCTACGGTAGCCATTTCCTGACGGCTTACCAGTCCCTCAGGATAAAAACCCGCCGCCGAATCCAGGGCTAAAAACCCCTGCTTCACAGCGGCCTGTAAGACGCCTCCGGAAAGCTCTGCTTTTGATTCTTCCAAAAGAGGCTGCATCATCCGTGCCAGCCGTTCTCTGGTTACAGCAGTTTCACCCGCCAGCATATCCTCCTCTGCCAGCATCCCCCGGCAAATCAGACGCCGCTGTATCTGCGTCCGTCCGTCTGTCTCAGAAGCTTCGGATGTCTCTGCAAGCGGCTGCAGCACCCGGTAGCTGCGGCTCATCTCCCGGTTTTCATCCCGGTCACAGGCCGTTACCCGGATAAACCTGGCAGTTTCCGGCACAGTACAAGTTTCCCCTTCTCCTGCCTGGCTCCAGTCTGTTCCATTTTCCGAAACTTCCCAGGCAAACTGGCAGTTCTCAGTTCCGCCGCAGTATTCCAGAGCGGCAGACACTGTTTTTTTCGGCTCCGGCACAGCTAAAATCCGCACCTTTCCGGGTCGCGGGAAGTTTTTTCCATTAATCTGCACCTGCTCCATCACCGGATCTTCCCAGTTCATGCTGCGCATGGGACAGGTTACTCCGTCAATCGTTATATTCCGAAGAATCAGCCCGGTAATGGGCACTTCCTCAAAGGCCTCCAGAAAGACGCCGTAATCTCCTCCGTGGGCCGTAATATCCTCTATAGTAATGTTTTTAAAGACCGGCAGATAGTCTCCGTTTCTGCCATCCTCATAAAGCATGGTTCCGTGAACTGCAGCTCCGTGAACATGATCCATCACACTGTCTGCCAGAATCACATCTTCTACCTGACCGCCTCGTCTGGCGTTTGTCTTCAGCCGCAGGGCATAGGTAAGATTGGGGCTGCTGAACCGATTGTTCTGGGCCAGTACATACCGGATTCCTCCACTCATCTCACTTCCTAAGGCTATGCCGCCGTGGCCGTCTGCAAATTCATTGTTCTCGATCAGCACATACTCACAAGACTTATTGGCTTCTCTGCCGTCCCGGTCCCGGCCGGATTTTAAGCTGATACAGTCGTCTCCTGTATCAAACCGGCAGTTCTTAATCCACACGCCGCTGCAGCTTTCCGGGTCACAGCCGTCGTTATTGGCTCCGTGACTGGACATGGTTACTCCATCCACAGTCAGGCTTTCGCACATAACCGGATTTAACTGCCACATCGGACTGTTTTTTAAGGTAAATCCCTGAAACAGAACCCGTTTGCAGCGGATAGGCTGAACAAAGTTGGGGCGGAGATAGTGACCCGGCCCAAACACCCGCTCTGAAACCGGAACCCCATCCTGATTCATGTTCCGCAAAATTTTCCGGTCCTCAAGCTGCAGGTCCGGTCTGTTTTCCGACCAGGCATTCTCCACCTGATGATGCCAGTCCCACCAGTGGTCTTTATCGGCTCCTCCGTCTAAGGTTCCGGGGCCGGTCACTGCAATGTCCTGGGCATCGCAGGCGTAAAGTAAGGGGCTGTAATTGCAGCAGGGCGTAGCTTCCCAGTGGGAAAATACCACCGGATAATGAAGCTCCGGCTCTTTGCTTACAAAGGAAAGCATCGTATCTCGGCTTTCCAGATGAAGCTCTACCCCGCTCTTTAACCGCAGCGCTCCGGTTCGGTACTTTCCTGCCGGAACCACTACCCTGCCGCCGCCTGCTGCACTGACCTTGTCTATGGCTCGCTGCAGCGCTTCCGTCTGGATTTCCTGCCCATCAGGCACGGCTCCAAAATCCAGAACCGAATACAGCCGGTCCGGAATCTGAGGCCGATTTATTCTATCTAAAATCATACTGCGAAGCTGTCTCTTATCCATGAAAAAGCTCCTTATCCTTTTTCTAACTTAATCTTATCAGGGCGTCCAGACGCTCCTTTAAATGTTCATCGTGCCACTGATGTCCGCCCTCAAAAATCTCATGCATCAGGCAGGGTTCTGCCTCGTAAAGACGGTACGCTGCCCGGAGAATCTCTACCTGTTCAAAGACATTTGCAATTCCTCTTTCTCCGTTTAACCGGTCTTCCCGGCAGGACTGAATCAGCAGCGGCCTTGGGGCAATCAGACTGGCAATATCCCCCATATCCAGATGCTCCCACAGATGGGGAACATAGTTGCAGGAACAGTTTCTGTTCATGGTAAGCAGGGAATCCTTAAAGCCGTAGAAATAGCCGCTGATCACCGCCAGCTTCACCCGCTCATCCAGAGCCGAAAGCCACATGGTCTGCATGCCGCCGCCGGAAAATCCCAGACAGCTTATCTGCTCTGTATTCCACTCTCCCCGCAGCTCCAGATAGTCTATGGTCCTCATCAGATCCCAGGTCAGCATACCTGCCACCGGAATGCCAAGAGGCTCTCCCATATGGGCCAGCCAGTAGCAGTCCCCTTTTAATCCCAGAACCGGATCCGACGCATCGGAAAGCAGTTCTCTCCGCTCTCCGAAGCCTCTGCAGTCCGGGCAGACTGCAACATAACCCAGGCGGGCCAACTGAAAGCCGTAATCATAGTGATACTGGGCTATCCTCTCTCCTACCAATTCATATTCTGCAAGCCCGGCTACAGAATATTTTCCGGCTCCGTTATGGCCCGGAGGGCATAAAAAGGGCCGGGCTGCGGTGCCTGCATCCGCCGGAATCAGCAGATAGATGGGCATCCACACATCCGGCTCTACCTGAATCCGTATATGTTCTCGTCTGATTCCCTCTGGCAGCACGGTGACCTCCTCTGTCACCGGCTGCAGGGGCGCCTGTTCCAGTTTGTCAAGTCCCAACAAATTCCAGAGCAGGGCTTTTGTGCGCTTTCGCCACACCTCAAATTCCATCCGGGTCTGCCCGGTAAAAAAATCTTTCCGTCCATACCGTTCAAATTTACGCTGCATGGACTTCAGGCTTCCATAACAGGACTTAATCTCAGGTAAAACTCCCTTTAACTCAGTCATCGTTTACTTCCGTCTGTACCGGAGCTGCGGCTGCTTCCGCTTTTTTCTTTCTCCGCTCAGAGATGATCGGCCAAACCACACAGAACATGGCAACTGCCAGCAACGCTGCAGAAATCGGTCTGGTGAAGAATTCCTTGTAACTGCCGTGGGCATAGCTGATGCCCTGACGGAAATAACGCTCCAGCTTGCTGGACAGGATGAAAGCCAGTACCAGCGGAGAGGTGGGCAGTCCGGACATGCTCATAAAGATTGCCAACAGGCAGAGCGCCAGCATCACATAAATATTGAACATGGTATTGGAGATGCCGTAGCCGCCAATGTAGCAGATTACCAGGATTACCGTATACAGATAGTGATACGGAACCTTCAGAATGTATGGGAACCACCGTTTGGTTACAATCTGGATGATATAGGTTATAATTGCAGATACCAGTACACAGGCAAAAATCAGCATAGCCAGATCCGGCTGCTCTGTCATAAACAGAGGACCTGCCTGAAGACCGTGAATAGTCAGACCTGCAATCAGCATCGCCGTGATACCGTCTCCTGGGATACCCAGCGCCATCATGGGGATCAGGGCGCCGCCTAAAGAAGCATTGTTTGCTGTCTCAGAAGCCCACACACCGGCCGGATTTCCTTTGCCGAAGCTTTCCGGGTCCTTGCTGATGCTCTTGGCATAGCCGTAAGCTACCATGTTGGAGATACCGGAGCCCATACCGGGCAGGAAGCCAATCCATAAACCGGATACAAATGCAAACAGAATGGTCTTGATGTTCTCAATAATATCCTTAAATCCAACGCCCAGGCCCTTCATGGAAACCATGTCGGCCTCCGGCATCTTTGCCTCGCCTTTTGCAGAATCACGGATAATCTGACACATAGCAAACATACCAAGCATCTGAGCTACAGTGCTGATACCTGCGGTCAGATAGACATTGCCAAAAGTAAACCGGGTTGCGCCGTTGATAGGATCCATTCCGATACATCCCATTAACAGACCGATGCCAGCAGCCATAATGCCTTTAAAGATATTTCCCTTAGACAGGGACGCTACCAGGGTAATGGCACAAAAGCACAAAGAGAAGTACTCCCAGGGTCCTAAATGAAGTGCGAACTCTGCAATAACCGGAGAAAGCAGGGTAGCCAGAATAACGGAACCAACCGTACCGATAAAAGACGCAGTCATACCGATTCCCAGGGCCTTTCCTGCCTGACCGTTCTTGGTCATGGGGAAACCGTCAAAGCAAGTAGCGATCGCAGAGGAAGAACCGGGGATACCGATTAACACTGCGGAAATAAAGGTTCCGGAAACGCCGCCAATCCAGATTGCTAAAAGCAGCACGAAAGATGTCTCTGTAGACAGGCCGAAGGTTACCGGCAGAAGCAATGCAATACCCAGCGTAGCAGACAGGCCTGGGATGGCGCCAAAGACAATGCCCAGAGAAACCATGGCTACGATCAACAGCAGGTTGATGGGCTCTAAACACACCATCAATGCACTTATGTATTCACTCATGTCTGTCGCCCTCCTTTACTCAAACAGGATGCCCATCGGCAGCTTCACCTGGAAGCCAAACACGAACATGGCGTAAAGTCCTGCAGTTACTAACAGTGCAATAATAATGGACGGAACCAGCTTTACCTCACTGTTTCCCTTTAAGTCATAGATAAATGCCACAGTCGCAAACGGGGTGGTAATCAGAAAGCCTAACCAAGTCATGGCAAAGGCATAAATTACCAGCATCAGATAGCTTTTGCTGATTTTTAAAATACCGCCCTTGGGAAAGTACGGTTTTTCCTCAATATGGCTTTCCTTCAAGCCCTTGATAATCAGTGCGATGGAGCTCAATGCAATGAGGGCGATTGCCACATAGGGAAACAGTCTGGGTCCCGGCTCTAACAGTTTGGCCGGCTGTTTGATGGACTGGCCTGCAAATAAGAAGAATGCACATCCCAAAAGACCAACAATTCCGGTCTTGGTATCTCTACGCATTTTCATAATTGGAATACCCCTTTCTCTTTAAAATGTCCCGGAGAGTTTTTGCGCTTTCCGGGACAGTGTATCCATTTTCCAAATAATTTTCAGATTACTCCTGAACATACATGTCAAGATCTTTTGCAATCTGAACGAACTGAGCGTACTCGCCGTCGCGAAGCTCTTTGGATTCTTCCAGGTCATGCCAGCCGGGAATGTTTCCGATGGATGCGATACCTGCGTTTACAGTCTCATCTTCCACAACAGCCTTCATTGCTGCGTTCATCTCAGCTACCATGGTCTCGTCCATACCAGCCGGTCCTAACAGATAGTGAAAAATAGAAATGGTGCATTCCTCAAAGCCCTGCTCCTGCAGAGTTTTGTAGTTGTCCGGCAGTGCTTCCGGATACTTGGAGATGGTGGTTCCATCGGAAGAAACAGTGCCGATTACTTTCAGCTTGCCGGCCTTCTCGTACTCTAATGCATTGCCTACGCCTACTACACCGATGTCGATGAAGCCGCCGGCTAAGTTGGTCAGACGGTCAGACTCAGAAGCACACTCTACAGAATTTAACTCAATACCGTTTTTTTCGGTAAGCATACCGAAAATGAAGGTGTTGGAACCTGCTGCCGGCATACCGGCGTTTAACTCGCCCGGATGAGCCTTTGCATACTCTACAAATCCTGCGAAATCATCGTAAGGAGCGTCTGCCGGAACAGCCAGAGTAGAAAAGCCGTTGTCCTGCAGGCAAGCAATCAGGGTAAAGTCATCGATCGGGCTTACCTCTGCATTGCCGGTGATGTACTGAATGTTCAGAGCGGAGGTTGCTACGGTCAGAGTAGTTCCGTCCGGCTTGGAAGAAGCAACCGTCTGATGTCCTACCGTATTGCTGTCGTAGTTGGTTACGGTGGTCTTTAAGCCGTACAGACGGTTTAAGCCCTCGCTGTAGTAGCGGATGCCCAAATCAGAACCGCCGCCTGCTTTACCCGGAACAACCAGGGTAATGGTTTCGCCCTTCGGGAAACCGATGCTTCCTGCTTCTGTAGCTGCTGCCTCGCCGCCTTCTGCCGCTGCCTCAGTCTTGACTGCTTCTGTAGCTGCTGCATCTGCGCCGCCGCATGCTGTTACGCTCAACATGGCTGCTGCCAGAACACCTGATAAAAAGATTCTTTTCTTCATAACTCTTTTCTCCTTATTTTTTATTTCAGGGCAGAGGACTCCCTCCCCCTGTTTCTTGACTATTTCTGACACATTTTGTAGAAAAAGCAGTTTTTATCCCGTTTCCTCTGTTTTTTCTTTCCTCTGTATCCTTACAGTGCCATTATAACTTCTATATATTTTTTTTACAAATCTCATTTACTCATATTTCTCATAACATTTTAGTTATAGATATTCGTTTCATATTGACACTTTTTGGAAATGAACTATGATAGAAACAGAAGGATATATACAATTTGCACGAACCCGATTTTCTCTAAACCATATACAAGAAAGGAGAAGGCAGAATGACTACCAAACAGCTTTACTATCTGGTAACCATAGCAGATTTGGGAAGCTTATCCGGCGCAGCCCAGGTGCTGGGCGTCTCTCAGCCGGCCCTCAGCAAATTTCTCAGCGAGTACGAAGATTCCCTTGGCTTCCTCTTATTTTTAAGATACCGCAGACAACTGCTTCCTACAGCAGTAGGCCGTTATGTCATCACCTGCGCCCAGAAGATTTTAGACGAGCAGACCAGAATGCTGCAGAGCATCCGGGCAGTTACCGATACAAACCATACCTTAATCCGGCTGTCTACCGCCCCTAACCGAGGCGCCATCATTTACAGCCGAATCTACAACTCCTTTTCCCGCCGCTATCCGGACATCTCCCTGTCTCTGACGGAGCTTTACGCCAGCGAACAGCCCGGCGCCATCTCCCACGGACAAATTGACCTGGCCATCGGCTCCGGGATGGTTTCTGACAAGGTAACAGACCTGCCCTTTGCCCAGGAGGAACTTTTGGTTTCTCTCCCTGCCTCCCATCCTATGGCTTCCCAGAAAAGCATCCGGCTGGCAGATTTAAAGGACACACCCTTTGTTCTTCAGGGGCCCCGCCACAGTATCCGGATTCTGGCAGAAAAGCTGTTTGAGGAAGCAGGCTTCAGTCCGGTGGTTACCTTTGAATCCAACGATGTTATCCTGGTAGACTCTATGCTCCACCAGGCGGTAGGCGCCGGCCTGGTGTCCCAGGCCCATGTATTCCCCTGTGAGGAGCTGGTTTACCGCCCCTTAAATCCGCCGGTATATCAGATTCTTCACATCCGCTACCCTCTTGGACACACCTTAACGGAGCCAGAGCGGTATCTGGCCGGTCTTCTGATCCGGGAACGGCTGTCAGACCCCCGCTATCACGCCATTCCCTGTTCGGAGGCTGAGGAGCTTTTGCAATTTGCAGACTCTGCATCAGATGCAGAAGAAACCAGTGTATCCACCCCGGCTCAGTTAGCCATAACTCCGCGGACTGTTCACAATACAGCTCCCCAGATAAATTTAAACACCGACCTTCTCCGCTATCTCATTGCCATTGTAGATGAAAAAAGCCTGAGCAAGGCTGCAGAGCGGTTCTATCTGCCCCAGCCGGCCCTCTCCCGCCATCTGCGGAACGCAGAGACCATGCTGTGCACCCAGCTGTTTACCCGAATCCACAACCGGCTGCAGCCTACCAATGCAGGAAAGGTATTTGTCAACTTTGCCCGGAACATGCTGCAGATAGATGCAGAGATGCATCAGCGGGTTCGGGACTACCGCCAGGGCCACGGAAACCATATCCAGATTCAGTGTGATCCGGCTGCAGCCTCCATAATCCGGGGACAGGTAAACAACGCCTTCTGCGCCCTGCACCCGGACATCAGCTTATCCATCACAGAAAGCGGCCGGGAGGAAACCCAGGAAGCCCTGTTAAACGCCTCTGCAGACATCGGCATCTATTTCTCCTGCCAGGAGGAACACTCCATTTTAGACTGTCGGCTTCTGGCAGAAACCCAGCTGGTTTACTGCGCCAGCTTAGGAGAAGTTCTGCCGGAAGCCAAAGCTCTGCCGCTGCAGAAGATCCTTTCGCCGCCCCGCCTGATGCTGGCGCCAGAAGGAAGCGCCCTCCGCACAGAACAAGACCGGCTTTTTAACCTGATTACAGAACGGCCTGCAGAGACAGCATGCCAGTCCACCCAGGACATTCTCCATCTTCTGGCTGCCTGCGGCGCCGCCTCCACCATTCTGCCGGAACACAGTGTTCCGCTGGAAGCAAAGCTGCGGTGCCGTCCCTTTACAGTCCCCCAGTACTACTATCTGCTGCTGGTAATCCACCCAGGCCGGACGCTCCCCCCTGCCTTTCAGGATCTTTTCCGGCTGCTTTACGATGGGCTGGAAACCTGGTTTACCCGAAGCCGGTAAACCGTCATTTGGATTTGCTTATTATTTATGTATAAAATTGTCTTCTTCCGGCACAATAATAGGACACATATTCATTATGGAGGTAACAGCCATGAAACATCCTGTTTTTCTTACAGATAAATCCAGAAGTATCTTATTAGAGGTGTTGGAAGGTGTCCCGGATGCTGCCCTGCCGGACTCCTGCCGTCCCTTTCAAATTCTGGAGATTATCACATCCGGGGACAGCTCAGAAAAGCATCTGCCGCAGATTAAAGCAGAGGGCTGCCATGTAACGGTAGAGGTAGGTGCCCTTCACCATCCCATGAGCGATGACCACCGCATCAGTTGGGTCTGTTTAGAAACCCAGGCAGGAGCCTTTATGCGAGTGCCCTTAAGCCCATCCTGCCACCCGGAGGCCCACTTTACCTTAGAACCAGGAGATACTCCAAAAGCTGCCTATGCCCTGTGTAATCTGCATGGTCTGTGGAAAGCAGAATGGAAAAAATAAGTCTAGCCCCCAAAAACAACGCAAAAAAAGAACTGAAAGAAATCCTTCGATTGGAGGATTCCTTCCAGTTCTTTTTCAAAAGTTATATCCGGTTTGTTATTCCGAATTTTACGGTTTTAGATTACTCCAGTGTACCGTACATAAGGTACCAGTAACCATAAGGAGAATGCCAGGTATTCTTTAAGTTCTCTTTCTGCAGCCAGAACTCATTGTAGTAAGCAACCGGGCACATTGCTGCATCGTTTAACAGAATCTGCTCTGCCTGATGGAGGTAATCATAGTGATCCTTCGCATCGGTAGCCATTCTTGCCTTATCTACCAGCTCGTCAAACTCCGGATTGGAGTACTTACCATCGTTGTTTCCGTTGGGGGTCTCTAACAGGTTGATCATGTTGGACGGATCATCCCAGTCATATACCCAACCATTACGGGCAATCTGGTAGTTGCCGGCCCGTCTGTCAGCGCTGACAGTCTTCCACTCCTGAACATTGATGGTCAGGTTGATGCCCAGCTCAGCCCATGCAGACTGTAAATACTCTGCAACCGGCTTGTGGTAGCCCTGATCGTTGGTCATGTACTCGATAGCCGGGAAGCCTTCGCCGTTCGGATAGCCAGCCTCAGCCAGAATCTGTTTTGCTTTCTCTAAATCAGCCTCGTAGTTGTCAATGTCGTAGTGGTCGCCGTAGGTAGCAGTGGTTACTTCCTCAAAGGAAGAACCAGCCTCTGCGTCAGATACGCCAGGTCCTACAAAGTTTTTAGCCGGGGAATAGGTACCCTGCATAATGGTCTCTGCTACATACTTTCTGTCAATAGCCAGGTTTAAAGCCTCCCGAACCTGCGGGTTGTCAAACGGCTCCTTCTGGGTGTTGTAGGAGATGTAGTAGGTACCCATGATCGGCTCTACATGGTACTCCGGATTGCCCTCTAAGGAAGCGATCTCCTCGGTGGGAACATCCTTGATCAGAGCCAGCTCACCCTGCTGATATGCAGAATAGGAAGCATTGGCATTCTCGATTAAGTGCCATACAATCTGGTCAAAGGTGATGTTTGCAGCGTCCCAGTAGTTGGGGTTCTTCTGGAACACAATCTGGGAACCATCGGTGAACTCAGTCATGTAGTACGGTCCGCTGGTAATGTAGGTCTCCGGGTTGGTGGTCCATGCCTCGCCGTTGGCTTCAACGGTAGCCTGCTGAACCGGAACTAATACTGCAAATGCAGAAATCTTGTCAAAGAACATGCAGGGGCTGGAAAGCTCAACTACAAAGGTATTGTCGTCCGGTGCAGATACACCCAAAGCGTCAATATCGCCGGCAGAAGCCTCCTCATAGCCTACTACCTGGTTTAACAGGTCATAGCCGTAGGGAGCTGCAGTCATGGGGTCTGCTACACGCTTCCAGGAATAAACAAAATCATTGGCAGTCAGGGCGCTTCCGTCAGACCACTTTAAGTCCGGTCTTAAATGGAAGGTCCAGGTCAGACCGTCCTCAGAGGGCTCCCAGCTTTCAGCCAGGCCGCCTACTACCTTATTATCCTTGTCAAACTTTAAAAGACCCTCGAATGCATGAATGATCATGTTTGCGCCGTCTACTGTAGAGTTTAATGCCGGGTCAATGGTCTCCGGAGAGGGGCCTACCTGAACATCCAGGACCTTGCCGCCTTCTGTGCCGGCTGCCTCGGTTCCGGCTGCCTCAGTACCCTCTGCTGCGGTGGTTGCATCAGCCTTGCTGCCGCCGCATCCTGCAAGTGCCAGGGAAGCAGTCATGACAACTGCCATAACAAGTGCTAACTTCTTTTTCATAATATCCTCCTTTTTTCTGGTTCTTATATTAACTCCTTATGGAGTAATATACTTCTCTGCTATGGTAAAGCATCAAACAATTTGTATATCAGTATACCATATCAATTTATTTTGTCAATATGGTGGCAGGCTGCATAATGTCCCCTGGACACCTCCCTGAACTGCGGTGCGCACTGGGCGCAGGTTTCGTCTGCATAAGGGCAGCGGGTGCGGAAGGCACAGCCGCTGGGGGGATTTAAGGGGCTGGGCACATCACCGGACAGGATGATGCGCTTGGAAGCCCTTGCCTTTCTGGGGTCTGCAATGGGGATTGCAGAAATCAGAGACTTGGTATAGGGATGAACGGAATGGAAAATCAGCTCATCCGACTCTGCCATTTCCACCATATGGCCCAGATACATTACGCCGATCCGGTTGGAAATATGGTTTACCACAGACAAATCGTGGGCAATGAATAAATAGGTCAGGCCCAGCTCCTGCTGCAGTTCCTCAAACATATTGACTACCTGAGCCTGGATGCTTACATCCAGAGCCGATACCGGCTCGTCGCAGACGATAAACTCCGGATTAACTGCCAGGGCGCGGGCAATGCCTACTCTCTGCCGCTGTCCGCCGGAGAACTCGTGAGGATAACGGTTTGCATGTTCGGAATTTAACCCTACCGTCTGAAGCAGGGAAATAATCCGCTCCCGCCGCTCCTTTCCGTTGCTGCACAGCTTATGAATGTCAATGGCTTCGCCTACAATGTCTCCTACAGTCATACGAGGATCCAGAGAAGCATAAGGATCCTGGAATACAATCTGCATTTTCCGGCGGTAAGGCAGCATATCTGCCTTAATGTTGTTTTCGCTGTCAAAAATCACTTCTCCATCGTAAACAATTTTTCCGGAGGTAGGCTCTGTCAGCCGGAGGATGGAACGGCCGGTGGTGGTCTTTCCGCATCCGGACTCGCCTACCAGACCGAAGGTCTCTCCTTTTTTAATGAAAAAGCTGACATCGTCCACTGCCTTTACCACATTCCGGGAACCTGCTACGGGAAAATACTGCTTCAAGTGCTCAATTTCAAGTAGGTTTTTCGTCTCCATCAGTTATTTCCCCCTTTCATGGCAGCCTCGTACTCCTTCTTCTGCTGCAGCCAGCACCGGGAATAGTGGACTCCCTCAAACTCCGTTTTCTCCGGCTTCCGGTTCAGACAAATCTTCATACAGGATGTGCACCGGGGTGCAAAGGGGCATCCCTTAGGCGGATTTAACATATCCACAGGCTGTCCCTCAATGGGAACCAGCTTGGAATATTCCTTCTCGTGGAACTTAGGGATAGACTTTAACAGTCCCTTGGTGTACTCGTGCTGAGGATTGTAGAAAATATCCTCGGCTGTGCCGTACTCTACAATCTCACCTGCATACATAACGGCAATGTAGTCGCACATGGACGCCACCACGCCTAAATCGTGGGTAATCATGATGATGCCCATGCCTAATTTTTCTTTCAGTTCCTGCATCAGCTCCAGAATCTGAGCCTGAATGGTTACATCCAGCGCCGTAGTAGGCTCGTCTGCAATCAGAAGCTTCGGCTCACAAGCCAGGGCAATGGCAATCATCACACGCTGGCGCATACCGCCGGACAGCTCATGTGGATACTGGCGCAGCCTTTTTTCCGGCTCGTTAATGCCTACCAGGCTTAACAGCTCTCTGGCCCGCTGATGAATCTGAGCACCCTTTTTATCCGTATGAAGGCGGATCACCTCCTCAATCTGGTTTCCGATGGTGTAAACCGGATTTAAGGATGTCATAGGGTCCTGGAAGATAATGCTGACTTCCTTACCCCGGATTTTCCGCAGCTCCCGCTCGCTCATCTGGTCAATGCGGCGGCCATTGAACTCTACGGTGCCGCCCATAATCTTTCCGTTGTAGGCGGTCAGTCCCATAATGGAGTAGGCAGTAACCGATTTTCCAGAACCAGATTCTCCTACGATTCCAAGAACCTCTCCTTCCTTCATCTGGATGGTTACATCATTTAATGCCTTTACCTCTCCTGCCGGAGTAAAAAAGGAGAGCTTTTCATGCTGAATGTTTACTAAATATTCGCTCATTGTTGTTCTCCTCCTTAGTTCTTTAATTTCGGGTCAAACGCATCCCGCAGACCGTCTCCCAGCAGGTTAAAGCTGAGGATAATAACAAAAATCATAAATGCCGGAGCAAACAGCTTCTCCGGATAGGTCTGCAGGCCGTTTAAGGCTGCAGAAGCCAGAGAACCTAAAGACGGCATCGGAGCCTGAACACCCAGTCCCAAAAAGCTTAAGAAGGACTCGGTGAAAATAGAGGACGGAATCTGCAGAGTAGTGGTAACAATCAGCGTACCGATACAGTTCGTCAGCAGATGCTTTTTGATGATCCGCCCATTGTTGGCGCCCAGGGCCTTGGCTGCCGTTACATACTCATTCTGCTTTAACACCATAATCTGTCCCCGGACAATACGGGCCATACCAACCCAGTAAAGCAGTGCAAACACTAAGAACATGGAAACCATGTTGGGACCGATTTTCTGAATCCAGGAAAATCCCGGATAAGTAGCCAGAACTTCCAGCGGGAATTTTAAGGTGGTAGCCAGCAGGATGATAATCAGCACATCCGGAACTGTATATAGTATATCTACTATCCGCATCATTACCATATCCACCATGCCGCCGAAATATCCGGCAATGGCGCCGTAGGTAGAGCCAATGAGCAAAATCAGTAAAGATGCCACAATACCAACTGTCAGAGACACTCTGGCGCCTACCATAACACGGACTGCATAGTCACGGCCATTCTGGTCTGTTCCCAGAATGTGAGGGAATACATCCTCTCCCGCATCAATCCGGGCCTGCTCATCTGCAGAATACTCCATGGGAGCCAGCCGTTCAGAGCCTTTCATCTGCTGCTCGTAGCCGTAGGGATAAAACATCGGTACAATAAATGCAAAAATCATCACTACCAGAACCACCAGCAGAGAAACCATTGCAATCTTATTTTTCTTAAACCGGCGCATGCCGTCCTTCCAGAAGCTGACAGACTCCCGCATGACTACCAGTGATTGTTTTTCCTCAGAAGAAGCAGGTACAAAATCATCTACATTCAACTGAAAACTTAAGATATTTTTCTTTTCCATGCCTCTCTCCTTATTTCAGTTTGATTCTCGGGTCAATGTAAGCGTAGGCAATGTCCACAATCATGTTCATAATGATGATGAACACAGCCAGGAAAATCGTAGTTCCCATAATCATAGGGTAGTCACGGGAAGTAATTGCGCCTACAAACTCAGAGCCAAGGCCCGGAATAGTAAAAATCTTCTCAATAATGAAGCTTCCTGTCATAAGAGATGCCAGCAGCGGTCCTAAATAGGTAACAACCGGCAGAATGGCGTTTCTCAGCGCATGCTTGAAAATGGACTTAAAGGTAGAGATTCCTTTTGCCCTGGCAGTACGCATGTAATCTTGCCCCATCACATCCAGCATAGAAGAACGCATCAGGCGGGCTATGTAAGCTGTGGGATACAAGCTTAAGGCGATGACCGGCATAATGTAGTTGACCGGATTATTCAGTCCCATAGACGGAAGCAGATTCAGCTTGGTGGACAAAAAGTACATCAATAGTGTGGACGACAAAAAGTTTGGTATGGCAATTCCTGCCGTAGACCCTACTATAATTAAATTATCCAGGAATTTTCCCCGGTTGAAGGCGGCCACAGAGCCTAAGGGCACGCCTACAAACACAGCTACTAAAATGGCAATGCCGCCCAGTTTTGCAGAAACCGGGAACTTGGTCGCAATAATCTGGTTTACGGTACGGCCTCTCTTTTTTAAGGATGGGCCTAAATCTCCGTGCATCAGATCTTCCATATAAGTGATGTACTGCTCGCTTAAGGGTTTATCCAGACCGAACTTGGCCTCCATGGCCGCCTGTGCCTGAGGCGTTACAGCCTTCTCAGCCAGGAAAGGGCCGCCAGGAACCATGTTCATAATAAAAAAGGTCAGGGTAGCTACCAGAAATGCAGTAACAGCCGCCATAAATGCTCGTTTTACGATATATTTCGGCATCGTAGGTCTCCTTTCTTCATCTGTAAGCTAACTGGCATACTTTTGTACGCCTACCGCTTACATTTGAGGTACAAAGAAGTCCTACGGGATGATCCCATAGGACTCACTCGTATTGATATAAATGCAAACTGGTTACATTATTCAGAATATTTGTACGGACAATTATGCCATCTGAGCAGCAACCTCAGCAGCAAAATCCTCATTCTTCTTCTCCATACCTTCACCGGTCTCAAAGCGGACAAACTTCTTGATGGTGATGTTAGCGCCGTTTGCCTTAGCAACCTGAGCTACATACTGAGCTACAGACTGCTTGCCGTCCTCTGCCTTTACATATACCTGGTCAAGCAGGCAGATTTCCTTCAGTTCCTTGTTGACACGGCCCTGGATCATTCCAGCGATTACATTCTCCGGCTTGGAAGATTCCTTCGGGTCGTTCTGAATCTGAGCCATCAGGATTGCCTTCTCATGCTCGATGTAGTCTGCGCTTACCTCATCGCGGCTGGTGTATACCGGCTTTAATGCTGCAGCCTGCATAGCTACATTCTTAGCCATCTCTTTGATGTCGTCGTTTACAACATCAGTCTCAACATCTACTAAAACGCCAATCTTACCGCCTGCGTGGATGTAGGAAGCAACAAAACCGTTCTCCTCTGCTACCTGCTCAAAGCGGCGGATGTTCATGTTCTCACCGATTACGGAAATCTGTGCAGACAGAGCCTCTTTTACAGTCAGAGTCTCATCCTTTGCCCATTTTTCAGCAAAGAACTCGTCCATATCCTTAGCGGAAGTAGTCAGAGCCTGTGCAGCAACATCTGCTACATAAGACTTGAATACATCGTTCTTAGCAACGAAATCGGTCTCAGCGTTTACCTCAACCACAACAGCCTTCTTGCCGTCAGCGGTCAGGGCGGTATCTACGATACCCTCGGCAGCGATACGGCCAGCCTTCTTTGCTGCGCCTGCCAGTCCTTTTTCTCTTAAGAACTCTACTGCCTTATCCATATCTCCATCGGTAGCTGCCAGTGCCTTCTTGCAGTCCATCATGCCTGCACCGGTCATCTCTCTTAACTCTTTTACCATTGCTGCGGTAACTGCTGCCATCGTTATTTCCTCCATTATTATAAATTATGAAATCGTAAAAATGCGTCTGCCTGCATCACACAGACAGGCGCATCTTTCATTTTCCTTAAGCCTCTACAGACTCCTCTGCTTCCACAAACTCCTCTGCGAAGTCAGCGCCTGTCTCGCCCTGATTAGCCTCGATAACAGCGTCTGCCATCTTGGAAACGATCAGCTTAACGGCTCTGATTGCATCGTCGTTGCCCGGAATCACATAGTCTAACTCCTCCGGGTCACAGTTGGTATCTGCGATGCCGATTAACGGAATGCCCAGAGTGTGAGCCTCCTGTACGCAGATTCTCTCCTTCTTCGGGTCTACGATGAAGATAGCGTCCGGCAGCTTCTGCATCTCTTTGATGCCGCCCAGATTCTTCTCCAGCTTCTCCCACTCCTTCTTCAGCTCAATAACCTCTTTCTTCGGCAGAACATCAAAGGTTCCGTCCTCAGACATGGTCTCAATCTGTTTCAGTCTTGCGATACGGCTGCGGATGGTCTTCCAGTTAGTCAGCATGCCGCCCAGCCATCTCTCGTTTACATAGTACATACCGCAACGCTCTGCCTCAGTCTTGATAGCGTCCTGAGCCTGCTTCTTGGTGCCTACGAACAGAATGGTGCCGCCGTTTGCAGCGATGTCAGATACAGCCTTGTAAGCCTCGTCAACCTTGCCTACAGACTTCTGCAGGTCAATGATGTAGATACCGTTTCTCTCGGTATAGATGTACGGAGCCATTTTGGGGTTCCATCTTCTGGTCTGATGTCCGAAATGAACACCGGCTTCTAAAAGCTGCTTCATAGAAATTACGCTCATGTTTCTTCCTCCATTTGGTTTTTACTTCCGCCTGCGTCTTTTGTTCCCTCCGGGACCGGGTTTCCGGCACCTCCGTCAGAATCGGCAGGCGTGTTTTTTATCAACTTTTTAATCCTACCATAACTTCCATGGTTTGACAAGGAGTTTTTTCTGGTTTTTCCCCTTTTTTCAAGGAAAAACAGAAGAGCTGCCGCACCTGCTGCCACAAAGAGCAGTCCGATTCCCAATGCAGTCCGTGTTTTTAACCCTGCTTTCTGTACCAGCACTGTACCGGATACAGGGGCCTCAAACACCAGGTAGCTTCCGTCTTTTACCGTTTCCACCTGCTCTACGGCTCCATCCGGCTTCCGGATTCCAACAAAAACCTCTTCATCTTTTGCACCGTATTTAAAATGCAGGGTAACTTTGCCTTCCGGCATAGGCTCCTGAACTGCTTCATAGGTCAGCACTCCGGCTCCCTTCCATTCTTCCGGCAGACCATCCCGCACTGCTTCCTCCGGTTTTTCCGTCCACCGGGCTGTCAGAACCGTACCCGGATAGAACCGGCCTTCTGCAAGAAGCAAAGGCTGCTTTTCCGTATCTGAGGAAAGCACGGTGGTCCAGGGCTGGTAAATGGCCTCTACAGTGATATTTCTGTCTATAAAGGATAGATCCTTATTTTCCCACTGGTAATAGTAGCCGTCCTTCTCCGGCGCCCTGGGAAGCTCTGACCGTTCAATCCGGCTTCCGTAAGGGCAGGTCATGGTTTCGTAGGCAGTTCCGTCCACCAGGAAGGTTACCTTCATATTTAAAAATTCCTCCGGCAACTGGAATGCGGCAAGCATCTGTTCGTAGGAGAAGCCTGCTGCCTCCCCCTCTCTGGAAATGCCGTCCACTGCGCCAATCCCCTGGTTTACATACTTATTGCCGGAAGCAGTTCCCTCATCCTCCATCCATCCGGCAATCGCTCCGGTGCGGGCGTTCTTTTCGCTTTCCAGATGAGTCATGGCTGTATTGCCCTTTAATCTGCTGCCAAGGCCTGCCACGCCGCCTACATAATCCTGGCCGGACACCGTACACATGCTGTAGCAGTCCCTTATCAGATGACCGCTTTCCCCGGCAATGCCTCCGGCGTAGCTGCCGTCCTTTGCCATTACATCTCCATAGTTTTCCGACGCTGCAATGGCTCCGCATGCGGCTTTTCCGGCCACGCCGCCTGCATAATCCTTTAACGCCTCTACCTTGCCGCTGTTTTTGCAGCCGTCTATCACGGCCCATAAATAACGGGTCATGTTAAAGCTCCGGTCTCCAAAAGTTTCTACATCTGCCTCCGGGTCTTCAGAAAGTTCCAGGCCAACCATGCCTGCAATACCTCCGGCCTGGTAGTCTGCCTTCACAGGTCCTTCATTCCGGTTTCCTTCCAAAAGCCCCTTCTGGAAAGAAACATCGGCTGCATCCGACATATCGGTGAACACCGGTTCACCGTCTATCCAGTTCTCTGCCCGGCTCTGCGCCCGGTCTCTGCCGTCTTCGATAACGCCCCTCAGCTCCTCCATCTGATTATCCAGCCGGTCCCGGTCTCCTGTTAAATCCCGGCGGCTGTCCTTTACAGTATCGGATAAATCGTCCATCTGGCTGTAAAGCCGGTCCAGCTTTCCTGTTACATCATCGTCTACCCGGTCTAACTGGTTTTCCGCCTCATCTTTCCGCTGACGAAAAAGCTCCAGCAGCTCATTAGAATTCTGACGGAGGGAGTCTAAATCATCTGTCAGATCCCGAACGCCGTCCACCACTCCTTCTGCGCCGTCTTCCACCAGGATTTTCATATCCTCACTGATACTTTTTCCGTTGGCATAAAGCTGTGACAGTACCTCATAGACATGGGTCAGATCTCCCAGGATCCCCCCTTCCTCATCCAGAATCAGGTCTTCTTCCAACATCAGATCCAGGTCAGAGGCCGTGGCGATCCGGCTCTGAAACTTCTGCACTTCCTGGCCGCGACCGGGCCGCAGACTGTCCAGCAGCTCCTTACACTCCTTTATGGTTCTGCGAATCCGGGACGCCGCCCGCTCTGCAGACCGGCTGCCCAGATCAAGTTCCATGTTAGCCAGAATTTCATCCAGCTGGTCCAGCTTTTTGTTTGCCTGTTCATCAAAAGCATCCTGCTGCCGGCTGAAAATCTCCTTTTCGTCTCTGGCCAGATTTTTAATCTCCTTTAAAATCCGGCGGCTTTCGTCCATCTGCCCTTCCATCTGGTCGCTTGCAGCGTCTATCTGGCTGGAAATGGAATCTCCAATCTCTGAAAACCGGTCCATCTGGCTGCTGACGCCATCCAGAGCATCCTCCTCGTAGCTGACTAAAAGATAAGGCTCCAGCTGTCCGACAATGCCTCCTACATCCTTGCGGCCTTCTACTGCACCCTTGTTCACGCAGCCGGTCACCGCTCCCTTCTGACGGCCAACAATGCCGCCTACATTGTAGCCGGCTCCGCCGCAGCCTACGAAACCGTAGTTTTCGCAACTGCGTATGCTTCCACTGGAACGGCCGGCAATACCGCCGCTGTCCTTTACCTTTTCATCTTCCAAAAGTACCTTTAACTGGCTTTCGTCCGGCAGTTTCAGCTCTGTCTCCGAATCAGAAGGTACGCCTCCCGGCTGCCGGTTGACGCTTCCATAGTTTTTACAGTCCCGGATCAGGCCGTTGTTGTCTCCTGCAATGCCGCCTGTCTGCCGATTTCCAATCAGAGTTACACTGCTGATGCAGTTTTCCACTACTCCGGTTTCCTCGTTCCAACCAACCACGCCTCCGGCAGCTTCCTCTGCCGTAACTGTGCCGGAAACGCTGCATCCGGAAACAGTTCCCTGGTTCCGCCCGGCAATGCCGCCTGCATACTGGCTTTCTTCCTCTGGATCTACCGTAATCTCCAGGGTCAGATCAAGCACCCTGGCTCCTTCCTCCACATACCGGAACAGCCCGGTTGCAGCCCCGGCTTTTGTAACGGACACGCCGCTTATTTTATGGCCGTTTCCCTGAAAGGTTCCGCAGAAAACAGGAACCGGCTCCAGGACTGCCCCGGAAAAATCCAAATCCGCCGTCAGCTCTACTGTCCGGCCTTTGGTGGCTGATTCAGCATTTGCAGAGGCCGAAAAGGAAAGCCAGTCTTCTATGGTGTTTATTTCAGTGACTGCAGGGGCCGCCTGAACCTGGCTTATCGCTCCCTGTTCCAAAACAGGCGCAAATGCCAGCAGCAGCGCCAGTCCTGCAGATAATATCCGGTTTTTCCGGATGGATTGTCTGTTATTCTTCATCACTCTGCGCCTCCTTTCCTGCTGTCAGCTCCTCTGTCTTCCCTTTGTCCTTAATGCTTAAAAAATGCCTTCTCTCCGCCTTTCCTCCAGAAAACCGGGTCTTCTCAATAAAACCGTCACATACTACCAAAATCTGAGGCAGAATCGTCATCACCAGAATGACGGAAATCAGCGCGCCCCAGCCCAGAGTATTTCCCAGAGAGGAAATAACCGGATGAGAAGTCAGCTTGCCTACTGCAAAGGCAGCACACACCAGAATGGTTCCCGATGTGACAATGGTAGGGAATGCGCCGTCAAGCGCCTCTATCACCGCCGCCTTTTTATCTGCAGTCCTGGTTCGGATGTCCAGATACCGGTTGGTGATCACAATGGCGTAGTCAATGGTGGCACCCATCTGAATGGAGCTCACTACCAGATAGCTTAAAAAGAACATAGTGCTTCCCGTCAGCTCCGGCACAGAGAAGTTAATCCAGATGCTGCTCTGGATAGTCAGCACCAGAAGGAAGGGAAGCCCTGCTGACTGGAAGGTAAATAAAAGAATAATGCCTACAAACAAAGCCGTCAGAATGCTGATTTTCATATTGTCCTTCTGGAAAGACCGGCTCAAGTCATAGTTGCTGGTGGCGTCTCCTACCACAAAGGCGTGGTCGTAATACTGCTCCACCATATTCTGTACCTGGTCAATTTCTGCAAAGGTTTCCTCTCCCTCCACAGCTCCTGTCATAGTAAACACGATCCGGGAGTATTCCTCTCCCTCTAACTGAGCCCTGGCATCGCACACATCCTGATACAGCCGGTCAATTTCCTCAGACTGGTCTGCATCGAAGGTAATGGCCCCATTCTCCTTCTGCTCATAAATAAAGTCAATCATGTTGATAATGGGAATCTTATAATCGCTGATGCTCTGCATCAGGCCGCCGTACTGCTTCCGGTCTACGGCGTAAAGCCGGTACAGCATCTGAACCAGGTCCAAATCCACATCTGCCACCTGGGAAAACTCTCTGGGGTTCAGCTTATCAACCAGCACATAGTTTCCTCCATCGTCTACCTGGATGTTGGTCATGCCCTGCACCTGCTCCACAAACTCCATATCTTCCAGGCGATGAATTACCTGGGCCTCCTTCTGATAATCTCCCTTGGGAACAATCACCGCCATGGTATTTGTCAGAGGGAATGTCTGGGTAATCCGGTCCCTGGCCGCCAGAAATTCATTCCGGGTCTCTGACTGAATCGAGTTGTAATCGTAGATATAGGGACATCGGGAAGAATACTGAACTGCCAGCACCACTACTCCTGCAAACAGGACGATGCCCAGGTGACGGAACCTGATAACAAATTTTCCCCACAGGCGGATAGACGGCACAAAGTTTTTATGTACAGTCCGTTCAATGGCTTTGGAAAACATCATAATGAGAGCCGGCATCAGGAAAAATACGGACATCATGCTGCAGAGGATGGCTTTTGTCAGCACCCGGCCCATATCCGGCCCAATGCCAAACTCCATCAGCATCAGGGCCACCATGCCGGAAACCGTAGTTAAACTGCTGGAGGACACCTCCGGAATGGCCTTGCTGAGGGCGGCGATCAAAGCCGGCTCTGTGTCCCTGGTTTTGTGCTCCTCCATAAACCGGTGAAACAAAATAATGGCATAGTCGATGGCCAGCGCCAACTGAAGCACAGTGCTTACTGCATTGGTTACAAAGGAAATCTCCCCAAACCAGTAGTTAGTTCCCATGTTTAAGAGAGCGGCCACTGCAAACACAACCAAAAATATCAGAATTTCCATATAGGTTCCTGATGTAAACAGAAGCACCGCCAGGATAACCGCCACCACGATCACCAGGATGCCCTTCATATCTTCTTCCAGCTCGGCGGCATCATCTTTGTCCACCGTTGTATAAACATAAGCCTCATATCCATCCAGGGCCTGCCGCACTTCCTTGATGGCAGCCTGGGATTTTTCCGTGTCCTCCGGCTCCTCAAAGGCCAGAGTCAAGAGAGCGCCGGCGTCCTTGTAATAGTCGGTCAGTTCCTGGTCCTTGTAGGCGTCGTCCCGCTCCTCCATGTCGTAAAACTGCACATGGGAAATGCCGTTTATGGATTCCAATTTCCCGGAAAGCTTTAATGCCTCCTCATAGGCCACATTGGTAAGCAGGATTTTTCCGGAACCCAGGGTGGTAAACTCCTTATCCATAATGTCCAGTCCCTGCCGGGTCTGGGTGGTCTCCGGCAGGTACTCGGTCAGGTCATTGATAACCGTTACCTTGGAAATGGAAGCTGCACAGAACACACAAGCCACCAGAAAGGCCGCCAGAAATCCCTTCCTTTTTTCCACGATCAACCGGGCCAGTTTCTCCATCAGCTCCTGCCCTCTGTTCTTCTTTTCTTCTGCCATCTAAATAAGTCTCCTTGCTAAATCTATGGAGCCTATGGTACACTAGAGAGAACAAAGAAACAAGAATTAGATTTTTTCATCCGTCTCAAACGAGACACTTTTTTATTTTTGTGCCACAGCGTACAGAAAGGAGCTTTATGTTACCTTTATTCCCTGCCTCAGACGAAAAGCTTTCCACCAAAAGAACCCACCTGCTTTTACGGAAAGCCCTGTTTCAGCTGCTTACCACCACCCCATTTGAGAAGATTACCCTGACAGAGCTTTGCAGCACCGCCATGATTCCCCGCTCCACCTTTTACCGGTATTTTGAGGATAAATACGACCTGCAGCGCTACTGTCTTCAGTGCATGCTGCAGGAGGCCAATTTTAACGAGGATGTGCTCTATCTGCGAAGCCCGGAGTCTGTCCGCTATTTCCTGCTGGCTTTAATCCAGATGCTGCAGCAGGATTTGGAGGATTACCAGAAGATTTACAACAGCAACAAGGACGGAGTCCTGATGAAAATGATCAAGGACTATCTGATTCTCATTATCACCGGCATTTTAAAAGAGTACGAAAAAAAAGGATGCCGATACAAAATCGACATCCCCATTTTTGCTGCTTTACTGACAAACTTTTTCTTTACTACCCTTCAGTGCTACTTAGAAACCTCCGGCCAATATGATGTCCAGACCTTTGTGGACAATGTCTGCCTGTTTACAGAAAAGGATTTCTTTGCTGCACGCCCTGCGCCGGCAGCCGACAGCTGTTGATGCCTGCAGGAGGTGTTTCCTGTTCCTTATTTTGCATGCTTAATATTTTTTAACTCGTCAAACACCACATCGTTTAAAACCTTAATGTAGGTGCCCTTCATACCGGAGGACCGGGACTCAATAACGCCGGCGCTCTCGAACTTTCTGAGGGCATTTACAATAACTGAGCGGGTGATTCCTACCCGGTCTGCAATCTTAGAGGCAACCAAGATGCCCTCGTTTCCATCCAGCTCCTCGAAAATATGGGTAATGGCTTCCAGCTCTGAGAAGGACAGAGTGCTGATAGCGGATTTTACAATCTGCACCTTTCTGGTTTCCTCTGCGTTTTCCTCATTTACGGAACGCATCATTTCCAGGCCTACTACCGTAGTGCCGTACTCACTTAAGATAATATCATCAATGTCATACTGAGCGTCACTTTTGTAAATAAACAGAGTACCCAGCCGCTCCCCTGCAATGTCAATGGGAGTGATGATAGCCTGATACTTCTTTACATTTTCCTCTGCAAATCCCAGAGTAGCCAGGTTTACATTTTCTTTGGTAGAAAGAATACTCAGCAGCCGCTCGTTCAGCATGCGGTCCACAAATCCGCCTACCTGATCCTCAATCAACTCCTCAATCTCATCTACGCCAGGGCAAAGACCTACGCCCAGAACCTTACCCTTTTTACTGATTACCAGCGCATTGGAATTTAAAATTTCACACAATACATTACAAATGTCATTGAATACAACCTTGTGAGAATTATTATTGTGCAATAATTTGTTAATTTTACGCGTTTTGTCCAGAAGCTGTACGCTCATTTCAAAAAACCTCCTTGTCTTATCGATATTTAGCACCCGAAACCACTATTCTAATTGAATCTTAACATGACTTTCCAATAATAACAAGAGTTTTCTAAAAATTTTTCAAACGGCGAAAAGCCAGAAATAAGGAAACAGGTATTAGCTTGCTTACAGACCCGTTTCCTTATTTTTGACTTCACATCGGATGAATATCTGATGCTTCTTGACCGGCAGGACGGCCAAGAAGATTAACCGTTTCGCTGATCAGTACTTTTGCTCATCAGACCTTTTACTCATCCTTCTTTGTTTTCACACTCATACTATACCCACACTGCTCATCTGCGCACAGCAGCCGGTTTCCTTTTTCCACCATATAGCTGCCGCACTTGGGACATTTCTCTACAGACGGTTTCTGCCAGGACATAAAATCACATTCCGGGTTTGCCTCACAGCCGTAATAGCGGCGTCCTTTTTTGGTCTTTTTGATCACTACATCCTTGCCGCACTTCGGACAGGCCACGCCGATTTTTTCCAGATAAGGCTTGGTATTTTTGCACTCCGGGAATCCTGGACAGGCCAGGAATTTCCCATGAGGGCCGTACTTGATCACCATGTTCCGGCCGCAAATATCGCAGATCACATCGGAAACCTCATCTGCAATCTTTACTGACTCCAGGGTCTTCTCTGCCGTTTTTACTGCTTTGTCCAAATCCGGATAGAAATTCTCCACAATGGTTTTCCACCGCACGCTTCCGTCTGCCACCTTATCTAAAAGAAGCTCCATATTTGCAGTAAAGCGGGTATCTACAATGCTGGCAAAACAGTTCTTCATAATACCGTTTACTGCCTCTCCCAGCTCTGTCACATAAAGGTTTTTGTTTTCCTTTGTCACATAGCGGCGGGTCAGAATGGTGGTAATGGTAGGCGCATAGGTACTGGGACGGCCAATCCCCTGCTCCTCTAATGCTTTTACCAGAGAGGCCTCCGTATAGTGAGCCGGCGGCTGGGTAAAATGCTGGCTGGGATTTAAAGCGGAAAGCTTCAGCTCATCCCCCTTTTCCAGCTTTTCCAGAAGGGTATTGTTTTCTTCCTTCTCATCCTCCTGCACATACACAGACATAAAGCCGTCAAAGGTCAGCCGGGAAGCAGACAGGGTAAACTCATAATTTCCTACCGCCACCTTTACAGAGGTAGTATCATAAACAGCCGGCTGCATCCGGCTGGCTGCAAACCGTTTCCAGATTAACTGATATAAACGGAACTGATCCCGCTGCAAAGAATCTTTTACCGTTGCAGGAGTAAGCGTAATGTCTGTGGGACGGATTGCCTCGTGAGCGTCCTGAATCTTGCCGTTCTGCTTTCCGCCCTGCTCTGCCTTTAACACATACTGCTCGCCGTAGTTGCTGCCAATGTAGGCTCTGGCTACCTGGTCTGCCTCCTCCGCAATTCGGGTGGAATCCGTACGAAGATAGGTAATAAGACCGATGGTACCGTGGCCTTTTACATCTACGCCCTCGTAAAGCTGCTGGGCCAAACGCATGGTTTTCTGCGTGGAGAAGTTCAACACCTTGGAAGCTTCCTGCTGCAGGGTACTGGTGGTAAAGGGAATGGGCGGTTTTTTCGTCCGCTTTCCCGGTTTTACATCCGATACCACATAAGATTGGCTTTCCAGATCCTTTAAAATAACATCCAACTGTTCCCGGTTCCCAATAGCGATCTTTTCTTCCTTTGTACCGTAAAACTTTGCCCTCAGCGGCTTTTTGCTGCCTTTCTGCAAAAGCTCGGCTTCCAGACTCCAGTATTCCTCCGGAATAAAGGCGCTGATCTCGTCTTCCCGGTCACAGATCATTCTAAGAGCTACAGACTGAACGCGGCCTGCGCTTAAGCCTCGCTTTACCTTGGCCCACAACAGAGGACTGATGCTGTAGCCCACCATCCGGTCCAAAATCCGCCGGGTCTGCTGAGCATCCACAAGATTCATATCAATGTCCCGCGGATTTTTCAAGGAAGTCTTCACTGCATTCTTGGTAATCTCATTAAAACTGATGCGGTAGACTTTTTTATCTTTTAACTCGTCTAATTTAAGCGCTTTCATCAGATGCCAGGAAATAGCTTCTCCCTCCCGGTCCGGGTCCGTTGCCAGATAAATCTTATCTGCCTTCTTCACTTCCTTGCGAAGCTTGGCTAAAATGTCTCCTTTGCCACGGATTGTAATATATTTCGGCTCATAGTCATTTTCTACGGAAATACCCATGGTGCTTTTGGGCAGATCCCGGACATGACCGTTGGATGCATCCACTGTATAATTATTTCCCAGAAACTTCCGGATGGTTTTGACTTTTGCAGGGGACTCCACAATAACTAAACTGTTTGACATAACTACTCCTAATCACAGAAATCAGATTTTCTTTCCATAATAGTGATTTCCCGCCCGAAACGCATACCCTCCCAGCTCCAATTCCAGGAGAATCCCCAGAGTTTCGCTTAAAGGCAAACCGGATTCTTCCAGAATCTGGTCGATATGTTTGGGTTTGAAATCCAAGCAACTATACACCATTTTCTCTTTCTTTGCAAGTGTATTTACATTTTTTCCACAGAGAATTAGCTGTTTTTGACATTTGACCCCCAGATATTCTAAAATATCGCCTGGAGAAACCGCCACATGGGCTCCCTGCTGAATCAGCCAGTTACAGCCTTCGCTTAAATGATCGGTAATTCGTCCGGGGACGGCAAATACCTCCCGTCCTTGTTCCAATGCCAGCTCTGCCGTAATGAGAGAGCCGCTTTTCTCCCTGGCCTCCACCACTAAAACCGCATCTGCCAAACCACTGATAATCCGGTTCCGCATAGGAAAATTCTGAGCCTTCGGTTTCGTTCCCGGCGGAAATTCTGAAATAATCCCGCCGGTTTGCTTCATCTGCTGATACAGCTTAAAATTTGCTGCCGGATAACAGATATTTATGCCGCAGCCCAGCACGCCAAAAGTAGGCCGGCCAGCCTTTAAAGCGCCTTTATGGGCTGCTCCGTCAATTCCTGCCGCCAGACCAGAAAAAATCTGCACTCCTTCTGCTGCCAGTACCCTGGCAAATTCCTCTGCTATCTGTTCTCCATAAAAAGAACAGCCTCTGGCTCCCACTATGGCTACTGCCGGCCTGTCAGCTTCCGGCAGTCTTCCCTTTACAAACAGCCCCATAGGATAATCATAGATTTCCCGAAGCCGTTCAGGATATACATCGTCGTAAGCAGTGACAAACACCGCTGGGTCTTCTCCCATTTCCAGGCTTTCCAGATTCTTCCGGCAAGCCGGAAACTGGGACTGCCAGGCCATCAGCTTTTGTATTTGCCCTTCCGTCAGGATTCCAGCCGCTCTCAGCTCTGTTTCTTCTATATTAAGTAGAGGTGTATAACTGCCAAAATAAGCGCCCAGGCGCCGGATGGAAACCGCTCCCAAAAACAAACTGCTTACCAGCCAGTAAAGAACCTCCCGTTCCTGCTTCTCCATCTACCGTCCCTCCTTTCCCCAATACTGCTCCTCCAGTTCCCGATACCCAACGGCCTCAATCAGATGGTTGCGGCCAATGGTGGTTGCCCCTTCTAAGTCTGCAATGGTTCTGGCTACCCGTAAAATCTTATGACAGCCTCTGGCGCTCAATCCCATCCTTCCAAAAACCTGCTGTAAAAATGCGTCATCCTTCGGCTGCAGTCTGCAGTACCGGCGAATCTCTCCTTCTCCCATCTCACTGTTAAACAAAATCCCGGTTCCGGAAAAGCGGAGAGCCTGAATACTTCTGGCCTCCTCTACCCGCTGCCGGATGTCCTCCGAGGATTCCCCGGCTGCGCCGCTGCGAATATCCTGATAACTGACTGCAGCGGCTTCTACGCAGATGTCAATCCGATCCAGCAGAGGGCGGGAGATTTTCCTGAGATACTGGCGCACCTGATGTTCCGTACAGGAGCAACGATTCTTGTCCGGAAAGTAACCGCAGGGACAAGGGTTCATGGCTGCCGCCAGCATAAAATGAGCCGGGAACTCACAGGCGCCGTAAACCCTGGAAATGGTAATCTTCCGGTCTTCCATCGGCTGCCGCAGGATCTCCAATGTCTTTTTCTGAAATTCCGGCAGCTCATCCAAAAAGAGAACGCCTCTGGAAGCCAGAGAAATCTCTCCAGGCCTGGGCCGCTTCCCGCCTCCAGTCAGGGCCTGGGGGCTGATAGTATGGTGAGGAGAACGAAAAGGCCGGATTTTCATCAGCTCTCCCCCATTAGGCAAAAGGCCGCAGATACTATAAACCTGGGAAACCTCTAGCTGCTCCTTTCTGGAAAGCTCCGGCATAATGGTAGGAATCCGCCTGGCCATCATGCTTTTTCCGCTGCCTGGCGGCCCGATGTATAAAATATTGTGGCGTCCTGCCACGGCCACTTCCGTTGCTCTACGCAGCAGCTTCTGGCCATGTACCTCAGAAAAATCCACCGAATAACTTATTTTCACATCCGAATCTTCCAGAAAGATTTCTTTCTGAATCTGCTCCGGAGCATTTAACAGCACTGCCAGTTCCTTCAAATCCCGGATTTTCACTATCTCCACAGTTCTGGCCGCCAGTCCTTCCTTCCCATTCTCCTCTGCCAGAAAGCACCGGCGGATTCCTGCCTTCCCCAGAACCATCATAAGCGACAGGACGCCTCGTACCGGTTTAATCCGGCCGTCCAGTCCTAATTCTCCCAGAAAAGCTGTATCCTTCAGAATCAGAGGATTAACAATTCCATAAGCTGCCAGCACTGCCACAGCCACTGCCAGATCCCACCCTGTTCCGTCCTTACGGACATTGGCCGGGGACAGGTTAATGGTCACCTTTCTGGATGGAAGCTGAAAACCAGAATTCCGAATGGCAGTGCGTACCCGCTCCTCTGCCTCCTTTACCTCCGAGGCCAGACAGCCTACCATATGAAATCCAGGAAGGCCGTTGCTGACATCTGCCTCCACCTCTACCAGATAGCCTTCCATGCCAAGAAGACCTCCGCTGTAAATTTTACTGAACAATAAGAACTCCTTTCTGCCGCAAAAGCATAGACTTCTGCCAGCCTGATCTGCCATATGTTCCTTGTTCTTTTCTATGCCGGAATGATGTACGAACTGTACGAAGAATATTTCCGAATGCCTAGAGAAAAGATAATTCTACTATACTATCTCAATAAATGAAAGGCAAGCAGAATCTTCTCCTTCTGCCTGCTTTTCCACAAAATCCCCTATCTGTTCCACTCTGTCATATAAGAACGATACCGCAGCGGAAGATGATTTTTCTGACACGCTTCATTCTCCCGCTCTTTTATGGCAATCGTCTGATGGAAGGTTTTCCACAGCCGTTCAAACATTTCTTCCTCCTTCTCCTTATGAAGCCGGGTCTGCCATTGGCTTTTCTCCGCCCTTACAATTCCCCAGCCTCCGCCTGCCCTGTGAACTGCAGCCTTGTTTCTTTTGCAGTCATAAATCATCCAGTTTTCCATAGGCATCCTATCTGCAAAATGAGACGCCATAAGAACCACAAGGTCGTTTTCCGGCGCAATTTCGGAAAACAGGACTCCCTCCTTTGTCTGAGAAAACCGGGTAAACCCCAGCATATGGTCCAGTTCCCGATTAAGATGACGGTTCATGGAAAACACCTCATTGACTGCCGGAATCTGCAGCATATCCATGACTCTGTTCCCGGCCCAAAAGGCATATACTAAAAAACGGTAAAGCTTGTCCGCCCGGTCCTTCTCCCTGGAAAGGGCCGCCTTATAGGACGCTTCATAAACTTCCTGGGAAATCTTCTTCCTTATGCTGTCTGTCACCTTCCCTGCCTTTTCTGCCGTGGTTTCCACCTGCCTGTATTCACAGAACAGTTCCCGGTCACAGCCTTCAAATTCCAGACGGACATGGTCATGGCCCAGACGGCTCATCCATGCGTCATAAATCCCGCAGAAAATATCTTCCGGCTCTCTGCCGCACACAAATACCGTCATCCGGCTTCCTCCATTCTATAAACTTCCTGTTATTACCGCAGCCGCGTCTTCTCTTGTAACCGGCGCCCAGATTCGGTTATCCTCAAACAGACTCAGTTGGCGGAAACTTTCGTGATATTCTATTTCCCAGGCTTTCCGGCGCTCCTCCCCCACAAGCTGAGCAGCAATGTAATTTTCTTCTATCTGAAACGGGTACATGGTTTTCCCGGAACAGGTAATAAAATACACAGCCCGCTTTAATACTACTCCCAGTTTTTTCAAATCTCCAAAATCCAGTCTGGCACTCCGCCTGGCAGCCAGAATTCTCCTGGCTGATTTTACCCCCAGCCCAGGCACCCTGAGAAGGGTTTTGTAATCTGCCCGGTTAATCTCCACCGGGAACAGTTCCAGATGCCGCAAAGCCCAGTCACACTTAGGATCCAGCAGTACATTAAAATTAGGCCGGTCCTCTGACAGTAACTCCTCTGCCTGAAATCCGTAAAACCGCAGCAGCCAGTCTGCCTGATACAGCCTGTGTTCCCGCAAAAGAGGCGGCCCTCCCGGCAAAGCCGGAAGGCTGCTGTCATCATTTACCCGCACAAAGGCAGAGTAAAATACCCGCTTTAAATCATAATTCCGGTAAAGGGCTTCTGCTACCCGAATCATCTGATAATCACTTTCCGGCGTAGCTCCCACAATCATCTGGGTACTTTGACCGGCAGGCACAAAGCTCCGCTTCCCGGTTTCTGCTTTTGCTGCATTTCCGGCTTCACCTCCGGCAACGCCTCTGGTGCCAGAAAAACTGCTTTTTCCATACTCCAGCCGCATCTGATCCTGCTGTACAATCCCACGCTGAACCAGCCTCATAGGCTGCAGAATCTTCTCTCTGGTTTTTCCCGGCGCCAATCTCCGGAGGCCTTCCGCCGTAGGCAGTTCCAGGTTGGTGCTCATCCGGTCTGCTAAAAACCCCACCTGCCGGAGCAGTTCCGGATCTGCGCCGGGAATGGCTTTCACATGGATATAACCGTTAAATCCACAGACATTCCTAAGCCGGTAAAGGGTATGGTAAAGCAGATTCATGGTGTAATCCGGCGAATAAAGAATACCGGAGCTTAAAAACAGGCCTTCAATGTAGTTTCTCCGATAAAATTCCATGGTAAGCGTACAGACCTCCTCCGGGGTAAAGGCGGTCCGCACCACATCATTGGAGCGGCGGTTGATACAATACTTACAGTCATAAATACACTGATTGGTAAACAGGATTTTCAGAAGGGAAATACAACGGCCATCTGCCGAAAAGCTGTGACAGATTCCGCTGGCATAGGTATTTCCCAGCCCATTCTTTTTCCCATTGCGGGAAACCCCGCTGCTGGTACAGGCCACATCATACTTGGCTGCATCTGATAAAATCTTAAGCTTTTCCTGAATGTCCATAGCCTCCTGAATCAGCACCGGTTCTCCCCCCTTCAAGTTATTGCCAGAACAGAACATTTGTTCTTTCTTGGTTCATTATATCACGCCCAGATTCAAATATCAAGAGCTTTTCCGAACATTTGTTCTTTTTGTTGGACAGGGATATAAAAAGAGGAAGTCTGCACAGCACTCCCTCTGCACAAACTTCCTCTGCTGTCATTCATCATTTTTCAAAACACGAATTTTAATCCAGCACATTCCGGATAGCCTTCGGCTTCCGGTAATTCCAGGTGGAAATCTTGATTCCGCTCTTTCTGCTGGCTGCATGGACAATCTGGCCATTTCCAATATACAGGGCCACATGGTTTACCACGCCGTTGCTGCCAGTGTAGAAAATCAAATCTCCAGGCCGCATCTCGCTGGAGCTGATGGATTTTCCTACCTTAGCCTGCTCTCTGGAGGTTCTGGGCAGGCTGACGCCGGCCATATTATTCAGAACATACTTTACAAAGCCGGAACAGTCTGCGCCTGTATGAGGGTCGTTTCCGCCCCAGACATACCGGCCGCCTACAAACTGCAGGGCATAATTAACTACTTTGTTCCGCAGGGATGCCTCTCTGTTGGCCTTCTCCTCCAGCGGTGAGAATTTGATTGCTTCTGTCAGGGCATAGCGAACTTCCACATTATTATCTCTGGTAGAAATATAGGCCTTGTCCTCTGAATCTCCGTCTCCGGCATCCAGTTCAATCTCTACCCAGCCGTCCAACTGATTAAGCACCGTATAGCGCTCCTCCTTGGAAATCTGGGTCCAGATTTTGGCGTCTGTGTTGGGCTCCGAACGGACATTCAGCATGTCTGTATTGACAATAGCCGTCAGACTGGCTGCTTCCAGCGCCAGATCCCTGGCCTCCTGGCCGATAGCCACCAAAGTCGAATCTGCCTTTACATAGCCGGTGATGGGACCGGACTTAATCTTATACCACCCGTCCAGAGTCTCTAAAATTTCTCCTGCTGCCTGGCTGGGAAATTTACCAATGATGTTGCTGTCATCATCCATGTTCATTTCCTTGCGGATGTTTAAATAATTTTTCACCTTGGAAATAATCAGGTTGTCATACTGGTTTAAGGCCATGGTCCGCAAATCCAGTTTCCGGCCCTCGTTAAGAGCAAGTTGAACGGTTGCATAATCTGCGGAAATATAGCCTTCCTCAATCTGAATCCAGCCGTCTAATTTTTCCAATACCGGATAGCGCTCGTCCCGCAGAGCCTGTCCCACCACATTTTCGGCTGAATCTGCGTTAGGCTCAGAACGGATATTTAATTTATCATCTGCTTTCACATTGACAATGGCCATCTCCGTCACATAACCAAGAGCCTTCTGCCGGGCCTCGTCTCCAGTTACCACATAGCGGTTGCTGATGTAGCCCTCCACACCGCCGGAGGTAATATGGCTCCAGTCCCCCTCGCTTTCTATAATCTCACAGACACTGTTTTCCATCAGGCTGCCGATGATTTTTCCGCTGGTATCCGGAGTCTCGCGAATATTCAAATATCCGCCGTTTTCCAACTGCACCAGCCCCATATTCTGATAACTGTCTACCACTGCCTGTTTGGCTTCCGCCTCCTGTCTGACCGCTTCTTCCTCCGGAGATAAGCTGTTTTCCATTTCCCCATTCTCCTCTGTCTGAGAAGATGCGTCTGCCGCAGCCGGTTCGCCGTTTCCGCCGGTCTGCCCCAGCATGCAGGCAATGAACACCACTGCGCCGATCAAGGCGGCCAAAGCCACTGCCAGGATGATGTAATTACTGTACGCATTCCGTTTCCGCCGTCTTCTGGCTTTATTCAATATATCAATATAATTTTTATCCTCTGCCATACAGATTCTCCTTTTTGCTAAGTACACTGCACAGTATAGCATAAACCCCTGTTCTTGAAAAGATATATTAACGATTCTGAGGACGGCCTAGAGACAGGATTCTGAATTATTAGAAAAACTTAATAAAAAATAAATAGTATTTTCCCAGGCTTTGTAGTACACTGCAAAGTGTTATTTGCAACAAGAATTTATTTAGAGGAGTGATCATTATGAAAAAGAAAACATTATTGCTGGCTGCTGTTGCAGTCCTTTCCATCAGCGCAGCCGCCTGCTCCAAGAAAGAAGAACCGGCGCCCACTACTGCCGCTACAGAAGCATCAACCGAAGCTACTACAGAAGCTACTATGGAAGCTGCTGCCGAAGCTTCCACAGAGGAGGTTTCTGAAGAATATATGAGCGGTATCCTTACCAAAATCGACGGCGACATCCTTACCATCAAAAGTGATGAGGACAATACTGAGCGTACCTACAACATCGCAGACGCTGAACTGATTAACGATTTCCCCTTAGCAGAAGGCGACTGGGTAGATGTTACCTTTGAGGAAGGCGCCACTGAGGAGCCTATCCCGGTTATGATCCTGGAAGTAACTGTTTCCATGATTGAGCAGAACAGCGATCCGGTTGCAGAAGGCACCGTTGTGGACGCTACCATGAACACCTTGATTCTTGAAGTAGACGGCGAGGAGTACACCTTAGATACTGCCAACGCCTATATAGTAGGCAAAAACGGCATCCTGGTTGACAACCAGTGCAAAGTCAGCTATTTAGGCTTTTTAGACGATGACCCCATCGTTACCAAAGTCGTTATGGAAGACTCCTACGATGCTCCGGAGGCAGAAATCAACGCCTTTATCGGCACAGTGGCCCAGGTTGGCCAGGAGGGCGACAGCATCGTTTTAGAAACTGCGTCCGGCGATTTCTTCACCTTCGTAAACTCTGACATTGATTTTGGTGCATACAAGGAAGGCCAGACTGTTCAGATTACCTACAATGGCTCCATCGGAGACAAGGAGATTGCTGCAACCGCTATTACTGAGAAATAATAAAAAGCACCATAATAGGCCGGGATTCCTGCTTGGATTCCCGGCCTATCTTCATTTTCTATAAAATTACAGGGGCGGATTTCCTTTCAGAAGTCCGTACACAATCAAAGAAAAGGTCTCAATTCCCTGAACCAGCACCCGCTCGTCAAAGTCAAAGCCGGTGGTATGCTGGGCAGAGGCCATGTCCGTAACAGAACGCATGTAAACTGCTTTTCCTCCGCGGGCCTGAACCCGGTTCATCATCAGGGAAATATCCTCGCTGCCCCAGTTCTGGGCATTCTCACAACTGCTGACTGTAAGGTGGGGAAGATGCTGCCGCACCTCCTCTCCAATCCAGGTCAAAAAGTCTTCATCACTCTGCTGGGATTCCGCACCTCCCTGGAAGACAATCTGGCAGGTACAGTCCGTCATCTCTGCTGCCGCCTGGCAAATTCGTTTGGCCTGCTGGTCCATATAAGCATTGATTGCTGTGGTTTCCCCACGCACCTCCAGCATAATCATGGCGCTGTCCGGAATCACATTCCGGGAGCTGCCTCCCTGAATTACTCCCACATTGACACGGGAAATCCCCCCAGAATGGCGGGGAATGGCAGTTAAGTTAAGCACCGCGTTGGCTGCAGCCACAATGGCGCTGCGGCCGTTTTCCGGAAAGCCGCCGGCGTGAGCCGCCTGGCCTTTAAAATACACATCATACTTGCTGGTAGCCAGAGAACCCCAGGTTCCCGGCGTTACATCTCCATCATCCGGACCGCCGGTAGGAGCTACATGGGTTCCTGCAAAATAATCCACATCATCTAAATGTCCGGCTGCCACAATGGGAGCTGCCCCTTTTGCCCCTTCTTCCCCCGGCTGGAAAATCAGCTTTACGGTGCCGTGAAGACTGTCCTTAATCTTCATTAAAACCTGGGCTACCCCCAGTCCCATGGCGGCGTGGGCATCGTGGCCGCAGGCGTGCATCCAGCCCGGATTCCGGGAGGAAAACCCTTCTGCAAAGGGACGATGCTCCGGCGTTTCATTCTCCTGCATCCCCAGCGCATCAATGTCAAACCGAAGTGCCACCACCGGCCCTTCTCCACAGCGAAGAATTCCGATAACGCCGGTAAAGCCCTGCTTCATCTCCTCAGTTACATATTTCTCCGGCGCACCCTGGCTGTAAACTGCCTCTGCATGCTCCTTTAAATTCTCCGCCAAGGGGACTCCGCACCGGGCAGACTCCAGACACACTGCCTTTCCGGTCAGCACCTCATAGCCCAGCTCTGTCAATATTTTTGCGATCACAGCGCTGGTCCGCACCTCATACCAGGCCGTCTCCGGATAACGATGAAAATCCCGTCTCCGCTCTCTGCTGACCTGATCCAGTTCTTCTGCATATTTAATGATCTTATCGTACATTCTAACTCCTCCACTCCAACTTTCCCTGTCTTTCAGTGTACCACATTTACAGTGAAATGACAAAAAGAAATTGAAGTGAAGCTCGATCCATATTATAATGGAACATAACAGTTCAGAACGGCAAAGCCGGAAAAAACAAGCCGGTCAGCATCGCCGCGCCTGAAATCACCACCAATTACAAAGGAGTAATTCCATGAAACCAGCACTGATCATCGGTTCCACCTGCGTAGATGTCATCATAGAGATTGACCACCTTCCCAAAACAGAGGAAAATATCCGCCCTACTGCCCAGACTATGGCGTTAGGGGGCTGCGCCTATAATGTGGCCTACATGATGCGGCTCTTAAACGCTCCCCACACCTTTATCACTCCAGTCGGAGGCGGCACCTACGGAGACTATGTAGCCAAGCAGATGAAGGCCCTGGATATTCCCATTACCGTGTCGGTTCCCCATCAGGAAAACGGCTGCTGCTACTGTCTGGTAGAGGCCTCCGGAGAGCGGACCTTCATGTCCTATCACGGAGTGGAATATACCTTTCAGAAGGAATGGATGAATTTTCAGGATTCGGACGCTTTCGGCCTGACCTATGTCTGCGGCCTGGAAATTGAGGAGCCGACAGGCATCAATTTAATTGAGTATTTGGAAGAACATCCCAACCTGGAACTCTGCTACGCCCCCGGCCCCAGAGGGGTTCTCATTACTCCGGAAAAGACTGAGCGGATGATGAAGCTGCGCCCCATGCTCCACATAAATGAATCAGAAGCCCAGGCCATGACCGGCGAAACCGATGTAAAAAAAGCTGCTGCCAGACTGCAAGGTCTCACTCAAAATACAGTCATTATTACCCTGGGGCCAGCCGGCACCTATTGTCTTAAAAAGGACGGTTCTGCCTTCCTGACCCCTTCTGTTCCTGTCCAAAAAGTAGGGGATACCATCGGCGCCGGAGACTCCCACATCGGCACCATACTGGCCTGCCTTACCAAAGGAATGGAGCTGGAAGCTGCCATTTCCTATGCCAACCAGGTGGCTGCCGCCGTGGTAGGCATCCGGGGGGCATCCCTTCCGCCAAAACTGCTTCCACCCATGCCTGGGGGGTCTGTAAACCAGTAAACAGGAAAAGAAAAAAGAGGGCCGCTGGTTTAAACCAGTGGCCCTTTTTGGGGGAAACTCAAACTCCACTCTGTTCCGTTTGAGTAGCGGAAGAAACTCTGCTCTGCAGATTTTCTTCCTTAGTTATTGATCAGTTTTCCGCTCTCATCATTCCAGCTGTACAGTTTCCGGATTTCCTCGCCGATTTTCTCGGAGGGATGCTCGGAAGCCAGCTTTCTCATTGCTTTAAAATGAACCTGGCGGCCTGCGGGGCTCATATCAACCAGGAACTCTTTTGCGAAGGTACCGTCCTGAATATCAGACAGAATCTTCTTCATGGCCTTCTTGGTGTCCTCAGTAATGATCTTCGGGCCAGTAATGTAATCGCCGTACTCAGCGGTGTTGGAAATAGAATAGCGCATTCCTGCAAAACCGGACTGATAAATCAGGTCTACAATCAGCTTCATCTCATGGATGCACTCAAAGTATGCATTTCTGGGATCGTAGCCCGCCTCTACCAGAGTTTCAAAACCAGCCTGCATCAGAGCGCAGACGCCGCCGCAAAGCACTGCCTGCTCACCGAATAAGTCGGTCTCGGTCTCAGTACGGAAGGTGGTCTCCAGAACACCAGCTCTTGCGCCGCCGATAGCCAGGGCATAGGCCAAAGCCATCTCTAATGCCTTGCCAGTAGCGTCCTGCTCTACTGCTACCAGACAGGGAACGCCTTTTCCCTCCTGATACTCGGAACGAACAGTGTGGCCCGGACCTTTGGGAGCGATCATGGTAACATCCACATATGCCGGCGGCTTGATGCAGCCGAAATGAATGTTAAAGCCATGGGCAAACATCAGCATATTGCCTTCTTCCAGATTCGGCTCAATATCCTTTTTATACATATCTGCCTGCAGCTCATCATTAATCAGAATCATGATGATGTCTGCCTTCTTTGCAGCCTCTGCAGCCGTATATACCTCAAATCCCTGTGCCTCTGCCTTAGCCCAGGACTTGCTGCCCTCGTAAAGACCGATGATCACATGACATCCGGACTCCTTTGCATTCAGCGCATGGGCATGTCCCTGGCTGCCGTAGCCGATTACCGCAATGGTCTTGCCCTCCAATAAGGATAAATTACAGTCTTCCTGATAATAAATCTTTGCCATTTCTATTTCCTCCTCTTGAATATTTACTGTTTTGTTTACGGAAGGTAACGAACATCATCGGAACCTCTGGACAGTCCTGTAAGGCCTGTTCTTGCCAGCTCCAGAATCTCGTAATCCTCCAGCAGATTGATCAGAGCGTCCAGCTTTGACTGATCTCCGGTCAGCATGACGGTCAGGGAATCCTTGCCTACATCTACGATGCTGGCCCGGAAAATATCGGAGATAGCGCTGACTGCCTGCCGCTCACTGGCATTGGCACGCACCTTTACCATAATCAGTTCCCGGTAAACAGAACGGCCCGGTTTTAGTTCCTTGATGTCGTGGACATCCTCCAGCTTGCGCAGTTGTTTTTCAATCTGCTCCAGGATGTTCTGATCTCCAACGGAAACCACCGTCATGCGGGAATAACGCTCGTCCGCCGTAACGCCTACCGTCAAGCTCTCAATGTTGTAGCCCCGGCGGCTGAACAGCCCGGCCACACGGCTTAACACACCGGAAGTGTTGTCTACCAGAAGTGATAATACAATTCTATCCATGGCTCTCTCCCTTTCTATCAGTTACAGCTACTGTTCCTAGCCAGCCTCTAAAACGCTGCGCATTTTCTCGGTGCGGCGTATCTGTCAGATAAAATTCCCCTTGACTCTGAACAGTAACATATTACGAATAATCATAGCAATCCATGTAGTATTTGTCAACTATATATAAGGAATGTCAAACATTCCTCAGGGTTATGAATGAACTATCTCCGCACCATATCCAGGCATATCTGGTCAATCGAAGCAGCGCCGCACATAGCCATGGCGTCTGTCAGCTCTCCGCCCAGCCGGGCCACCAGCTCTGCTACCCCCTCAGCCGCTCCGCCGTAGACTGCTGTTACAAAGGGGCGGGCAATCAAAACGCCGTCTGCCCCCAATGCCAGGGCTTTAAACACATCCACGCCGGTGCGGATTCCGCCGTCCACCAGAATCTTCATGGAACCGCCTGCTGCCGCCGCAATCTCCGGCAATACCTCCGCCGTAGCCGGGCACTGATCCAGCACCCGGCCTCCATGGTTTGACACTACAATGGCAGAAGCTCCCGCCTCTTTTGCCTTCAGCGCACCCTTCACCGTCATAATTCCTTTTACAATAAAGGGTACGCCTGCATCAGCGATGATGTCCGCCAGCTCCTCCACGGTCTTACTGCCTGCCGGCGGCGTCATGTTTTTAAGGAACGGCAGCCCTGCAGCGTCAATGTCCATAGCTGCTGCAAACGCCCCGCTTTCCCGCACCAGCTTCATCTTTTCCTGTACGGTCTGAGCATTCCATGGTTTCACCGTAGGAACCCCAAGACCGCCTGCTGCGCTAATGGCTTTTGTGGCTGCTTCCATTACCTTCGGGTCTGTTCCATCTCCGGTAAAAGCAGCGATGCCGGCCTGAGCACAGGCCTTTACCAGTACATCGTTATAGCTGGCATCGTTGTACTTTTCTCCGTAATGAAGGTTTACTGCTCCCACCGGGCCTGCAAAAAAGGGGTAGGTAAACCGTTTTCCAAACAGCTCCACAGAGGTGTCGATTGGGCGGTTTTCACACAGGGTATCCATCTGCACCCGGATTTCCTTCCATTTATCATAGTTGCGGATGGCTGTGTCTCCCACTCCCTTGGCTCCCGGCCCCGGAATCTGCCCCCTGCAGCCCCGGCCATCGCAAACCTTACAGCCTTTACAGTATACTCCCAGACAGGCTCTTGCCTGCTCCAACACTTCATTTTGCGTCATTGTCTTTCTCCTTTTCCTTGGTAGGTCAGCCCAAAGCCACATCCAGGGCCATCATCACCATAAATCCCAAAGCAAATCCCAGAGTGCCCATATCTGAATGGCTGCCTCTGGCTGATTCCGGGATCAGCTCCTCCACTACCACATACAGCATGGCTCCTGCTGCAAAGGCAAGCAGATAGGGAAGCATGCCGGAAATCACATTCACCAGAAGAATCGTCACAAAAGCGCCGATTGGCTCCACAATACCGGACAGTACGCCTAAAGAAAACGCCGTTTTCCTGGGCTTTCCGCTGCTTTTTAAAGGCAGGGAAATGATGGCTCCCTCCGGGAAGTTCTGGATGGCGATGCCGATAGCCAGGGCGAAGGCCCCTGCCACGGAAATGGGGCTATTGTCTGTCAAAAGTCCTGCAAACACCACCCCCACTGCCATGCCCTCCGGAATGTTGTGGAGGGTTACTGCCAGCACCAGCATGGTGGTTCTGGCCAGGCCGCTTTTTGGACCCTCCGGATCATCGCTTCCCAGATGAAGGTGGGGAATCAGTTTATCCATCAAAAACAGAAACAGCATACCGGTCGACACCCCGGCCACTGCCGGGACAAATGCAAATTTTCCCATATGTCCTGCCATATCCATGGCCGGAATCAATAAAGACCAGACTGAAGCTGCCACCATCACACCGGAGGCAAATCCCAGAAGACTCTTTTGTACAGATTCCCTAATCTCATTTTTTACAAAAAACACACAAGCCGCTCCTAGGGCCGTCCCCAGAAACGGAATCCAAATTCCTGTAAAAATCGCAAACAACTCCTCTTTTCCCATTTTCACCGTCCTTTGTAGATAAGGGCCGGAAACAGACCCTTACTTTATCGTTATATGCACAGTAACCTTAATTTGTCATCTGAAAACCAGCTTCTTCTTTTAATGGCCTGTCCGCCGTCTCCATATCCGCAATCCGGATATAAGGCTGTTTGTGAAGGGCAGTTACCAGATCCCATATGAGCATTTCCTCGCCCTGGGCCTCTAACTCCACCCGGCCATCGTCTAAATTCCGCACCCAGCCTGTAAGTCCCAGGCTCCGGGCCAGTCTGGCAGACTGATACCGGAATCCCACTTCCTGAACCCGGCCGGAAAAATAAAAATGCTTTCTCACTTTCATAGGCTATGCAGCCTCCTTTCCCATATCTGGATTTCCCACAATCCGGCGGAACAATAAAAAAAAGGCGATCACAGAAACCAGTGTACCCAGAAAATCCGACAATGGCTCTGTGTAGAACACATTGGTAATGCCAAAATATCTGGGAATCAGAAATACGCCGCTTAAAAACACCAGCTTCCGCCAGGCAGACAGGCTCATGGCTACGATGGAAATTCCCATGCCGGTAAATCCGTCTACAATCGTATACTGAATTGCCAACGGAATTACTCCCAGAGTATAAACCCGGATGGCCCAGACGCTTAAATCCACATATTCCTGGTTCTGGGTAAAGAGCCGCACAAACAGCTCCGGCACCGTCTGGGCAATGAGAAACATGATAGTGGTAAACAGAAGGCTGATGCCTCCAATCCATTTTTCCGCCTGCCAGATACGGTCTGGCCGCCTGGCTCCGTAATTGTACCCCAGCACGGTCTGGGTGCCTCCGGTAATTCCGCCAAGGGGCATGGTTACCATCAGCATAAAGCTCTGGACAATGGTGGTACAGGTCAAAAGCATATCTCCCTGGCCCGGTCCGCCCATCCGCTGAATCACTGTGTTCAGGGAAATAATCAGCACATTGTCCATAAAAATAATGATAAACGGCGTCATGCCGATGAACGCCACCCGATACATAATATGCCAGTCATAGCCCTGGAAGGTAATCTTCACAGGCACCCGCTTTCCAAAGAGGAACGCCAGGGCATAGGCGCAGGACGCCATCTGGGAGATCACTGTAGCAATGGCCGCTCCCTGGACGCCCATATCAAACACAAAGATAAAAACCGGATCCAGCACAATGTTTGTGACAGCCCCCAGCACCACCGACTTCATGCCGATTTTGGCAAAGCCCTGACAGATGATAAACTGGTTCATGCCGATGGTCATCAGGGCAAACACGGTTCCCATCAGGTAAATGGCAATGTACTGCCGGGCATAGAGAAAGGTCCCTTCTCCTGCGCCGAACCACCAAAGCAGCTTATCTTTTAAAATCAGAAAAACTGCCGTCAAGATTACCGCCAAAACCGACAGCATCAAAAAGCAGTTGGCTAAAATCTGGCTGGCTGCCCGCTCATTTTTTTCTCCCAGCCGGATGCTCATCAGGGGGGCGCCGCCTACGCCTACTAAAAATGCAAAAGAGGACACCAGCGTTACAATAGGGCCGCAGACGCCTACGCCTGCCAACGCCGCCTCTCCGATCTTTGGAATGTTTCCGATGTACATCCGGTCCACAATACTATAGAACACACTGACAAACTGGGCCAGCATGGAGGGAATTGCAAGTCTCCACACCAGCCCCCGAATGTCGTCTGTGTCCAGATTATTTTCCAGTTTCATAGAAAAACTCCGGTTCCTTTCTCTCTGCGCAGACTTTTTTCAGCTTCTGGCGCACAGCCAGCTTCATCAGCGTTCCCATGCTGCGGCTGTGGTTGGGACACAGGCTGACGCAGCGCATACAGCCGATGCAGCAGGTCTCGTCTGTCACCTTGGGATCTGTCCGGGAAATAGCCTGTACCGGACAGTTTTTCACGCAGATACCGCAGCCAGTACAGTCAGAACCAGCCTTTAATTTCACAGAAAAAGTACCGTAAGGCCGGTAAGGATGATTTCCCTTTACTTTTAATTCTCCGATTTCATGGCTGCTGTAGGTCTTTTCTAAAATCTCCGCTGCCTTTCGGCCAAACTCCCTGATCTTTTCCCGGTCCTTCTCATCCGGCCGTCCTTCTGCAAAGTGGGCAATGTTGTGCTCCACAGATACGGCCGCGCCAGCTACCGGACGAAATCCCTGCTCCGTTAAAATATCCTTCAGCTCCAAAAGGGCGTCCTCGTAATCCCGGTTTCCGTAGGTTACCGCCAGCACTGCCGGAGTATCTTTTCCATGAAGCTTTTTAAGCCGCTTTACTGCCACATCCGGAACTCGGCCGCCGTACACCGGAACTCCTACAATGACTGCTTCGTTTTCTATAAATCCATAGTCAGGCCGATTGACATTCCAGTCTGTCAAATCCACAAAAGCGCCGCTTCCCGGAATCTCTGCTCTGATCATCTCTACTGCCTGCCGGCTCTGGCCGGTAGGACTGAACCAGACGCTGGTAACCTGTTTTAAATTCATATTCTTATCCTCCTGTATATAAACAAATGAACCTTAAAAATGGCCGGCTTCATGCTCCTCATTCAGCCAGTCTACAGCCGCCCACAGCCCGTCTATGTCAAAGGGGAAATCCCGGCTGTGTTTTTGCTCATCCGGCGTCACCTCAAAATTATAGGGCTCCGGCCAGATAACAGCCCGGATAACTGTCTCTGTCTGAGGCTCCGGCCCGGTCATCTCCCGCTCCGCCTTCTCCAGTTGATAGCGCATTCCCAGATAGCTGCCGGTAAAGCGGCTTTTTTTCAAAAACGGAATGGAGATGTCCCCGTGTAAATCTATCATGTTTCTGTTTCCTCCATAATTCCAGGCGGCTCTCATTTTGCTTGGCTTATAAGCAAGCTTAACGCCTGTTTCAACCTCTGAGTTCCCACCGTCCTGAACTGCTACTTTCTAATATAGAATTTTTAAGAGCGTTTGTCCACCACAATTTAACCGTTTTGTTCCCCTTTTCCTGCCTTATGGCCGTCCCAGGCACTCCATCACTGCCTGCATCTCCGGAGACACCCATTTGTCCCGGTGATATAAAAGCTGCTTCCACACCTCCACCTGCAGCCTGGGAGTATTCAGCCGCACAACCTGACCTGCCTCCACAGCCTCCTGGGTAACAAAATCCGGCAGGAAGCCACAGCCCAGCCCCTGACTTACCAACTGGGTAATAAGAATCGTATCTCCCAGTTCCAGAAACGGTTCCAGTTCCAGGGACATACTGGCTAACCTTTCTTCCAGCATTTTCCGGTAGCTGACATTTTTCTCCGTAAAAATCATAGGCTTATCCAGCAGCTCCTCCGGCTCCACCTTCGGTTTTCCTGCCAGCGGACTGGCCGGCGATACAATAAAATGAGTCTCCACAGGCTCCTCGTAGGCCGTCACATAGCTGCGGTCGTAAATATGATTGTCCAGAGTGTAAACCAGGTCTACCTGGTTCTCGTTCAGCATCTGAAACATCTCCTCCGTAATCCCCGTAAGAATGGTCAGGCGAATATCCGGGTAACGGTTTACAAACTCCCGAAATTCCTCCTTCAAAAGCCAGCCGCACAAAGAGTCTGCCATAGCGATACGGACTGTGCCCCGCAAATTCTTATTCTCTCCTGCCGCCCGCCTCATATCCTCTGCCGTCTGCACCATCTGATGGGCCAGCTTTAACACTTCCCGCCCCTGGGCCGTCAGCCGCACCGTATGGCGAATCCGCTCAAACAGCGGGGTTTCCAGTTCAGTCTCTAACTGGCGGATTTGAAAGGATATGGTGGACTGAGTGTAACCCAGCCGTCTGGCTGCACGGGTAAAGCTGCCTAATTCTGCCACCTGGATAAAGCTTTCCAGGTTCTTTAATTCCATAAAAATCCTCCTTCCCTTATAATCAATTTTTTCAATGATTATCAGTCATACAATCAATTTTACAAATACATAAACTCATTATATACTATTAACTATGGCTGTCAACAGACAGAATTTTTCAGGAGGTATCCACCAATTATGACTGACGCAATTATCGCACTGATCGGAGCCGTTTACCAGTTCCTCTGGGGAGATCTGATTACCCTGCCGTTGCCGGGCGGCCAAAGCCTGGGGCTTTCTCTTTTAGTGATTCTGCTAATTCCAACCGGCATTTATTTCACCATCAAAACCCGCTTCCTTCCCATCCGCATGTTTCCGGACATGCTCCGGGCTACTCTGGAAAAGAATGGAAAAGAAAGCAATTCCCTCACTTCCTTCCAGTCTCTGGTAGTGTCTACTGCTACGCGGGTAGGCATGGGAAATTTGGTCGGAGTAGTAGCAGCCATCTCCGTAGGCGGCGCCGGCGCCGTATTCTGGATGTGGGTCACCGCCATCATCGGCTCCTCCACTGCATTTGTGGAAGCAACTCTGGCGCAGCTTTATAAAGAAAAAGACCCCCTGTATGGAGGTCACAGAGGCGGCCCGGCCTATTACATTCACAAATATGTAGAGCGGAAGCGAGGCAAAAAGCCCATGCGCTATTCTGTTTTAGCAGTGCTGTTTGCAATCTCCGGCCTGATTTGCTGGTGCGGCATCAGCCAGGTGATCAGCAACTCCGTTACCTCCGCTTTCCAGAACGCCTTCCACATTCCGCCCATCGTCTCCACTGTTATTTTAGTGACGCTGGCTGCCGTGATTGTGCTGCGGAAACACGCCACAGTCAAGGTGCTGGATGTGCTGGTGCCCATTATGGCCGGATGCTATTTCTTTATGACTATTATACTGATTTTCATGAATCTGGACCAGATGCCTGTCGTATTCTCCCGCATCTTCTCAGAAGCCTTCGGTCTGCGCCAGGTAGCTGCCGGCGGCTTCGGCGCTGTGCTGATGAACGGCGTAAAAAGAGGCCTCTTTTCCAATGAGGCCGGCTCCGGTTCCGCTCCCTGTTCTGCCGCTGCCGCAGAAAGCTCTCAGCCTGCTGCTGTAGGACTGGTTCAGGCTCTGGGCGTGTTTATCGATACCATCGTTATCTGCAGCTGCACTGCCTTCATCATCCTGCTGGTTCCGGAGGAAATAATCTCCGGGCTTCAGGGTATGGATTTGATGCAGGCAGCCATGAACTACCACCTGGGAACCTTCGGCGTCATCTTCATCGCCGTGATCCTGTGGCTGTTCAGCTTTTCCACCTTTATCGGCATCCTGTTCTACGCCCGGTCCAATGTGGCTTACCTGTTTGGCGACAACTGGTTCTCCCAGACTGCCTACAAGGTGCTGGCTCTGGTGATGCTGTTTATCGGCGGCCTGGCTGCCTACACCTTTGTGTGGGACCTGGGCGATGTAGGCGTAGGCCTGATGACTGTATTCAACATTGCGATCCTCTATCCCCTGTCCGGGGAAGCCTTAAAGGCGCTGAGGGAATTTGAAGCCAGTCGATCGTATCAGAAATCACAGGAATCACGCTTCTGAATCAAATAATTGAATGGTTCCGTAAACGCCGTCAAATCCTGGCTGCCGTTTCACCTGGCCTTCCCGGATTTTTTGCACGGCTTCAGCCAATCGGTTTCCTCCCTGCCGCCGGATATTTTCCGGCGGCAGTTCTCTTAAGATAGAAAATTCACTTCCCAGAGTTTCCAAAAGCTGCATATAGGTTTGCTGTACCCGCTTAGAGGCGGTGGAATAACCCATGGAGGCGGCAATCACTTCCTTAAGAGGCACCAGACTTTCATAAGGTCTGGCATGCTCCGGCACAAAGCCTAAGGGCCGGTCTGCCAACTGGCGAATCCGATGAGCCACTCCCATAGTCAGCCGTTTTCCGCAGACCGGACAGTTTCCATCCTGGCTGATAGCCTCCTTCGGGCTGAAGCAGACGCTGCATTTCCGGTGGCCGTCAAAGTAGTATTTTCCTTCTTCCGGGAAAAACTCAATGGTTCCCTCTAATCCTGTTCCGGTAGTCAAGGCCTGTTTTAATCCTTCATAGGACAGCTCCCCGCTCATCAGATTGGCTTCCCGCCCCAGCTTGGAAGGAGAATGGGCATCGGAATTGGAAATCAGCTGGAACCTGTCTAAGGCCGACAACTGCCAGTTCATAAGCGGGTCAGACGACAGGCCGGTTTCCACTGCATGAATATAGGGCGTCAAATCTCCAAAACATGCTTCCACCTTATCAAAGCCGGAGCAGGCGCCGAACAGGGAAAAGTGAGGAGTCCAGATATGGGCCGGAATGAACATCCCTTCCGGACATACCTCCAGCAAAATTTCCAGAAGGTCATGGCAGGACAGGCCCAAAATCGGCCGTCCGTCAGAATGAATATTTCCGATGGCTTCCAGCCGGGCAGCCATCTTATCTGCTGCTTCCAGCCCAGGCAGCAAAATCAGACTGTGCACCTTCCTCGTCCTTTTGTCCTGCTTATAGATGGAACTGATCTCTCCAGACACTACAAAACGGGTTCTCTCCATTCCGTAGCTTTTTTCCGGCTCAAGCACATATTCCTCCCGCAGCCGGTAAAGCCCATCCTCTGCAGGCGTCAGCTTTTCCTTCAGCTCCTTCCGCCATGCAGGATGGGTAAAATCTCCTGTTCCCAAAAGCCGGATTCCCTTCTGTCTGGCGCTAAGATCCAACTGCTCCGGTGTTAGATCCCGGCTGGTCGCCATGGAATACCGTGAGTGAATGTGCAAATCTGCAATATACATAAAACCGGTTCCTTCCCTTTTCTTCTTTTGTTATTCTTTCTTTACTCTTTCATTTTCGGTTTAAAAATAAGAGCACCCAGATACCCAAAAATAATGGCTCCGGCAATCCCGGCAGAGGTGGCTGTCAGGCCTCCCTTAAAGATTCCCAAAAAGCCTTCCTCTCCCAAGCTTTTTACCACCCCTTTCCAGAGGCTGTTTCCAAAGCCCAGAAGTGGTACGCCGGCTCCTGCGCCTGCCCACTCCAAAAATGGCTCATAGATTCCCAAAAATCCCAGAATAGCTCCGCTTACCACCAAAAGCACCATGATCCGCCCCGGCATCAGCTTCGTCCGGTCCAGCAGAATCTGTACCACTGCACAAATCAGTCCCCCTACCAGAAATGCTTTTACAACCTCCATCATCGTGCTGCCCCTCCTTTCGCTTCTGTTTCCTGGCCGTCACATCGCTCCAAAATCACGCCATGGGCAATGCCGGGAATGCTCTGGCCTTCATTATAGCTGACTGTAGAAAGCAATGCTCCTGTAGGCACAAACAGCACCCGCTTCCACTTTTTAGCCTGCATCATAGGCAGAATATGGGCGCAGAGCGTTACGGCAGCACAGCCGCAGCCGCTTCCGCCGGAATGCGTGTCCTGCAGATGATTATCGTAAATCGTAAGGCCGCAGTCCATATGCTTCTCTGTAAGGTCGCAGCCCTCATGCTTCATAAAATCCAGAAGAACCTTTCTTCCCACCTGTCCCAGGTCTCCGGTGATAATCTTATCATAGTAGGAAGAATCTATGCCGAAGTCCTTGAAGTTCTGGGAGATAGTGTCCCAGGCTGACGGCGCCATGGCTGCCCCCATGTTCATGGAGTCCTTGGTTCCCATGTCCACCATCTTTCCGGTTGTAATGCCTTTTACACGAATGGCCGGCGTCAATGTGCCCGGACAGCTTTTATCCTTGGAAAGCACCACGGCTCCGCAGCCTGTCACCGTCCAGGTGGCGCTCTGAGGCCGCTGGTTTCCGTATCCTAAGGGGAAACGAAACTGCTTCTCTGCCGTAGCGTAATGACTGGATGCAAGAGACAATACCTTGTCTGCATGACCGGCGTCCACGCACATGGCCCCAAGGCTGATAGCTTCTCCCATGGTGGAACAGGCGCCGTAAAGCCCAAACAGCGGAATCTCCAAATCTACCGTTCCGAAAGAGGTGGCAATCAGTTGTCCCAGCAAATCCCCGGCAAACAGATACCGCACATCCTTTCTGTGAATCCCAGCCTTTTCAAGGGCCAGGTCTGCAGCCTGCTTCTGCATGGCGCTCTCTGCCTGCTCCCAGTTTTCCGTTCCAAACATGGGGTCCTGCTCCACCACATCAATGCTGCCGCCTATGGGCCCTTCCCCCTCCTTCTTTCCCGCCACCGACGCCATACCGGCGATATACACGGGATTATCAAACAAGATACTGGCTTTTCCCTTCTGCATCCGTCATTCCTCCTGTCTCAAATAACATATCTATGTGTTATTTTTGCCGGATAGGGGAAAAGTATGCAGAACCTTTACAAAAGGCCTCCTTCTGTCCATCAGTTATAACACACAGAAAGAGGCCATTATACACTTATTTATCTTTCATCCGTACCCTGCCCGCTGCCTTACAGGCCTCGTTCAGGTTCCTCTGAAAATACTGCTGCAAGCAGCGTATTTTTATTCGTCCCAGTTATGGTACACATTCTGCACATCATCATCCTCATCCAGCAGATCCAGAAGCTTATTCATTCTCTTAATATCTTCCTCATCGGAAAGCTCTACCCAGGTCTGGGGAATCATGGTGACATCGGCTTCCAGCATGGGGATGCCTGCAGTTTCTAAAGCTTCGCGGACAGCGGAGAAATCCTCCGGGGCGGTAATTACCTCGAAGCTGTCTTCCTCCTCGGCAAAATCCTCTGCGCCTGCGTCCAGCGCCAGCATCATCAGCTCGTCAGCGTCCATCTCGCATTCTTCCTTGTCGATGATGATCTGACCCTTCTTATCAAACATGAAGGAAACGCTGCCCTGTGTGCCGATGTTTCCGTTGCCCTTGGTGAATGCACTTCTTACATTGGCTGCAGTACGGTTCTTGTTGTCGGTCAGCGTGTCCACGATAATAGCCACGCCGTTGGGGCCGTAGCCTTCGTAGGTCAGCACTTCGTAGTTTACGGAGTTGGCGTCTCCTGCTGCCTTCTTGATGCCCCGGTCGATGGTATCGTTAGGCATGTTGTTGGCTTTTGCCTTTGCGATAACATCACGCAGCTTGCTGTTATTAGCCGGGTCCGGGCCGCCCTCTTTTACTGCTACGGCAATCTCACGGCCGATAACAGTAAAGATTTTACCCTTTGCGGCGTCGTTCTTCTCTTTTTTGTGCTTGATATTGGCGAACTTGGAATGTCCTGACATAAATCCTGCTCCTTCTCTTTTTCTTATCTCTTTTCGTCCTTCATTATCTTCCGCCGGGCGGCGGAAATACCTCAACCATTCTAGCACTAAATGTGCCGGATGGCAAGTATTCCTGCTGATTTTGCCTTTTTTAAATTACTGTTTAAATTACTGTTCAGCAGGCATTTAACGCCTGTTCTATAAATTTTGCTTGGCTCTGCACAGTTCCACATTCAAATTCCGAAGCCACCGCTTCTGCCGGTAGCGCCCATAGCCAATCACCATTTTGTAGACCTCCTCAAACATTACCATGGCATAGACTACATAGATGGGCTGCTTGAAATACAGGCCGCCCAGAAAAGCCATGGGTACGCCGATCAGCCAGACGCCGCTGGTATCGATAAACAGACAGACCTTTGTGTCTCCGCCGCTTCGCAGCACCCCCACAATATTCACAAAATTAAAGGACTTGGCCGGAAGGTACAGAATAAATACCAGCAGGCAAAGATTCACATCTGCCGCCACTTCCGGCGTAATGCTGTACATGCCGATGATAACGCCCCGGATGGAGAAGCAGACTGCCATGGCAAAAAGGGAAGCCATAAACTGGAGAATAAAGAAGTTCGTGGCGTACTTTTCTGCCCGCCTGATTTTTCCGCCTCCCAGCTCATGGCCCAGCACCACTGCCGTAGCTGCGGAAAGCCCCTGGAACAGCACCACCACAATATCCTGGATGGTGGTGGCGATGGTAATGGCCGCAACTGCATTGTCCCCCATCCGGCCATATGCTAAGGAATACATGGTAGTGCCCAGCCCCCACATAAACTCGTTGGCGATTACCGGGCCGGTGGTAGACGCAAACTGACGAAGGAAAGCTCTGCTGTAGCCAAACAGCTCTTTTACATGGCAGGCCAGCGGCGATCTTGTATAATAGGTCACCGCCAAGATAGCCAGACACTCCACAATCCGGGCAATCAGAGTAGCCAGCGCCGCACCGGGCGCTCCCATGGCCGGCGCCCCAAAATGGCCGAAAATAAAAGTATAGTTAAAACAGATATTCACACAGATGGTCATACAGCTAATTACCACCGGCGCCTTTACACGGCCCACGGAACGAAGAAGGGCCACATAGGTATTGGTAATTGCCGTAAAAGGGTAGGAAAAAGCCACGATCACCAGATAGGTAATGCCTACCAAAACAGCGCCCTCACTGGTGGTAAAAATCCGCATTACTGCCTCCGGACAGACCACAGCAGGAATCAAAAAGCCCATGGCCCCTGTCACAGAAATAATCAGGGCCAACCCCAGCACCTTCCGGATATTTTTTACATCCCGGTTGCCCCAATACTGGGCCGCCAGCACGCCGGAGCCGCTGGCTACGCCGAATACCAGAAGGGAAAACACAAAGAACACCTTGTTAGCCAGCCCCACCGCTGCGATGGTGGTTTCACCCAAGGTGCCGATCATCATAGTATCTACCAGGTTTACAATGGTATTTAACATGCCCTGCAAAGCCACCGGCAGCGCAATGGTTATGGCTTTGCTCAAAAAGGACTTATCCTTCAGCATCTCCCCGGTTGTTTTCAATAACTGCATCGCTTACACTCTCCTCATCCTGTGCACAAAGTATGCGTAAAAAGAGACGCCCGGAAAATTCCAGAGCGTCCGTATTCTTGTATTTCCAAAGCAGGGAAACCCTAATCTTCCTTTTCTTCCTCTGCCTTATCCTCCTTAAGCTCCTCCTGAGGGATTTGGGTTACCCGCACAGAGCTTATCATCTTGTTTTCTACATTTTCCACCTCAAACAGGAAGCCCTGATACCGCACCTCCGGCTGTTCCCCTTCTTTGGGAATGCGGCCCAACTGAGAAATCAAAAGTCCGTTTATGGTGTCAAAGTTGTCCAGATCCTCCTCTGGAAACTGGATTCCCAGCTCTTCCTGGGCGTCTTCCAGACGAGTCATGCCGTTCATGGTGAAAGCACCGTCCTGGCCCTTTTCAATAAACTGCTCATCCTCATCGTACTCATCCAGAATATTGCCTACAATTTCCTCCAGAATGTCCTCCATGGTGACGATGCCGGCAGTCTGGCCGTACTCATCTATTACGATTTCCATATGGATCTTCTGGGACTGCATCTCCTTAAAGAGAGAATTGATGTTGCGGGTCTCCGGAATAAAGCAGGCAGGCCGCAAAAGTCCCGGAACCTGAGAAAGGGCCATATCTGCCTCCTGCTCGTTTTCTCCGCGGTTCAACACATCCCGCATATGTACGGTTCCCAGAATATCGTCTAAATCTTCTCCAAATACCGGGAACCGGGAGTTCTTTCCTTCCTTTAAAACAAACCGGGCTGCCTCCCGAAGGCTTTTAGAGCCATCCAAGGCCACAATGTTTTTTCTGTGGGTCATAATGTCCCCGGCCTGCTTGTCATCGAACTCGAAGATGTTGGTAATCATCTCCGCCTCGCTGGATTCTAAAACTCCCTGCTCATGACCTTCGTTTACCATGGTCATGATGTCTTCTTCCGTCACATTTTCCTCTTTGGATTTTTTATACTTCCACAGCAGATACCCGGCGGCTGCAAGCACCGCTAAAACTCCAAGGATTAAGCCCATACTGGCATACCCATCGTCCATAATCGTTTTAATGGTCTCCTTTTCTCATTTGAAATTGTCTGATTCTTTCCCCATTATACTAAACTTCCCGTTTTTCGTCAATGGCGAACTAAAGTCTATGTAGGCAGATCCAGGCTTACCATCAGTGCCCGGTCCACCTTGCTCTGCAGTTCGTCATCGATGCGGCATATCCGCTCTTTTAACCGCTGCTTGTCAATGGTTCTAAGCTGCTCTAAAAGAATAACTGAATCCTTGATGATGTCACATCTGCGGGTATCCAGCTCAATGTGGGTTGGCAGCTTTGCCTTGTTCATCCGTGATGTAATCGCAGCCACGATCACCGTAGGGCTGTGCTTGTTGCCCACATCGTTTTGTATAATCAGCACCGGGCGGACGCCGCCCTGCTCCGAGCCCACCACCGGGCGCAGATCTGCATAATAGATGTCACCTCGTCTGATAATCACAGTTTCACACTCCGTCACTCATTTTCAAAGGTAGTATTGCCTTCCTTTGAGCTCTGTATACATGGTTCTGTGATTATTTTATGCCTCAGACAGGCTGCAGGTTCCCCGCCGGTTTTCCCTCAAAGACCTCAGTCTGTAAAACCCTCGTAGACATCATCGAAATAGTCCTTGGTGCCTGCCACCTGTCCGTTTCGGTAATAAACCCTGGGAATCCGCTTTCCAATGTCGCAGATAATCTCATAATGAAAGCCGCCGCAAAGCCCGGCCAGCTCCTCTACCGTAATTTCCAGTTCTTTGTCCCGGCCAATCAATGTAACGCCGCATCCTGCCTTTACCCCAGGAATTCCGGTTACATCCACCATAAACTGATCCATGCAGACCCGGCCCAGGATGGGAGCCTTCTGATCGGAAATCAGCACATATCCCCTTCCAGACAAGTTCCTGGGGTAACCGTCGCCGTAGCCAACCGGCACCGTAGCAATCGTCATAGGCCGGCTTGCTGTAAAGGTACCGCCGTAGCTGACCGGCTGACCGGCTTTAATTTCCTTTACATAGGTAACAAAGCTTTTCAGTCCCATGGCCGGCTTTAAATCCATGGCAGTTTTGTTCACCTCATCGGACGGATAAAGACCGTAGATGGCAATGCCTGCCCGCATCATATCCAGTCCCATCTGAGGCAAATCCACGATGGCAGCGCTGTTGCCGCAGTGCTTCACCGGAACTTCCAGTCCCCGCTCTTTCAGCAGCTTTACAAAATTCAGATACAGCTCAAACTGCTTCTCTGTAGCTGCCTTGTCAGTCTCATCTGCCCGGGCAAAGTGAGTAAACAGGCCTTCTACTGTGATGCCCGGCAAGGCTGCTATTCTGACGGCCAGATCTGCTCCTGCCTCGTCTGCATCCAGCCCGATCCGGCTCATACCAGTGTCTACCGCTAAATGGATTTTCGCAGAAACGCCCCGGCTTACTGCCAGCTCTGATAAAGGCCGTGCCTGCTCCATGGTAAAAATAGTAGGATAGATCTCTGCGTCCAGCATGGCCTCATAATGGGCCGGAGCCGTTACTCCCAGAATCAGAATCCATTTTTTTACTCCGTGGCGGCGCAGGGTCAGAGCTTCCTCTAAAGTGGCGGCTGCATACCCTTCCACATAAGGCTCAATGGTTTTTGCCACCGGCACACAGCCATGGCCGTAGCCGTCTGCCTTTACCACTCCGATGATGCCGGTTTCCGGCAAAAGATTGGCCTTCATGGACTCCATATTATATACTACTGCGTCCAGGTCAATGGGCGCGTAAACTCGCGTGTAATGCTCCATTTTCATTCTCCTTAAACTTCCAGACAGTCTGCCAGATTGCGGGCCAGCACGCTCTGGTTTCCCCAGATTCCGGCTGCCTTTTCACCAGCCAGACCATGGACATAAACGCCCAGCCAGGCCGCCTCATTGCAGTCCATTCCCCTGGCTGATAGACCGGCAATCACGCCGGTCAGCACATCTCCGGATCCGCCCTTTGCCATGGCGCTGCAGCCGCTTCCGTTTAACCAGGCATTGCCGTCCTTATCTGCCGTCACCGTCACTGCATCCTTCAGTACACAGACTGCGCCGTAACGGCTGCTGTAAGCTTTTGCTGCCTGCACCGGACTGGCCTTTAGCTCCTCCACACTGCAGCCGCAAAGCCTTGCCATCTCTCCCATGTGGGGCGTAATAATGATATTTTCCGTAAAATAGCGGGTCAGATAAGGGTGCTTTGCCACTGTATTAAGGCCGTCTGCGTCTAACACAATCGGCACATAGGCATAGGACAGCACCACCTCCGCCAGATACCCTACATAAGGCTCGCTGCCCAACCCCGGCCCCAGCACAATGGCGTCTGCCCAGTCGCACTGGCGCTCTACAAAAGCCTTGAACACCCCTGCGTCCGGTTCCTCCGGTTCATAAGTTTCCACAATCACCTCCGGAATCAGGGCCTGCAAAGCAATCCGGTTTTCCGGCACAGTCAGCACCTTTACCAGGCCTGCGCCTGTCCGGTAGGCAGCCAGGGCGCTTAAATAGGCAGCTCCGCACATACCTCTGCTTCCGGCAATAATAAGCACCTTTCCGAAAGTTCCCTTGTTGCCGTCCGGTCTCCGCTCCGGCAGCAAAGCCAAATCCGACTGTTCCGGCAAAAGCGCCTCCCAGTCGGTTTCCTTCAGACTGATTTCAGAAAATCCGATGTCTGCAAGTTTTACCTGGCCTGCATATTCTTTTCCCGGATAAAGGGCCAGGCCGGTCTTTAAAAATCCGAAGGTTACAGTCACATCTGCCGCCAGGGCCGTTCCCATGACGGCTCCCGTGTCTGCCTGGATACCAGAGGGAATGTCCACTGCAATCACCTTTGTTTTCTCTGTCTCCCGCTTTTCTTTCAGCAGCTCTATCAGTTGCCGGTACTCTCCTTCCACAGGCCGGGTCAGTCCGATGCCGAACAGGGCGTCTACTGCGACATGACAGGAACCGGGTAAATAATCGACAGCTTCTACCATGGTTACTGCCAGATTTTCTGCAATCTGCCGCTGAAGCTGATGTTCTCTGGAGGCGTGCTCCAGGTTTCCGGCCAACACCACAGTCACAGAATAGCCCCGGCCTTTTAAAATCCTGCCTGCGGCAATCCCATCCGCCCCGTTGTTTCCGGTGCCGCAGGCAACCAGAATCTGGATTTTCTCTTTAGGCAGGCTCCGGTTAAGCCACGAATCTGCCAGTTCTTCCGCTGCGTCTGCCACAGAAAGAGCCGCCCGCTCCATTAAAACCAGAGACGGAATCCCGATTTTTTCTATCGTGTAGGAATCTACCGCCTTCATCTGAGAACCTGTCAAAATGTATTTCACCTGCCGCACCACCTTTCCTATCGCATGACAGGCGCAGGATACGCTGTACGAATCCTGCGCCCGCCGGCAGCTAAGTTCTTTATTCTTTTCCGTTTTCCTCATCCTGCATACTGCACAGCCGATAGGACAGCTTCATCAGGCTTTCAGACAGGTGAACATTTTCCACCACTACATCCTCCGGCACATTTAAGTCTACATGGGCAAAATTCCAGATTGCCTTGATTCCTGCATTTACCAGCCGTTCAGCAATTTCCGGCGCCTTTGTTTTGGGAATGGTAAGGGCAGCCATCTGCACATGGTTCTCCTGGATAAACTGCTCCAAGTCGTCCACTCCGCGGATTTCAATGCCCCGGATTACCAGGCCGATAAGCCTGGGGTTAATATCGAACATGCCCTTGATGATAAAGCCCCGCTTTTCAAAGTTGGCATAGTTGGCAATGGCCTGCCCCAGGTTGCCTGCTCCAATGATGATCAGGGGATGCTGACGGTCCAGTCCCAGGATTTTTCCGATTTCCGTATAAAGATATTTTACATTATAGCCATAGCCCTGCTGGCCAAAACCTCCGAAATTATTAAGATCCTGCCGAATCTGAGACGCAGTTACCTTCATCCGGATGCTCAGCTCATTGGATGAAATACGCTCCACGCCTAGCTCCAGCAGCTCACCCAGATAACGGTAATATCTGGGAAGCCGCGATATTACTGCTTTTGAAATTGTTCTGTTTTCCATAAGTAACTCTTCTCCATTTTACCTGTCCCTGAAGGCACCGCCTGGGACAGTCACACTCATATTCCGTTTTCCATTATAGCAATTTGATATTTTTCTGTCAAACATGTTTTCCCTTTACAGCTATACAGAGTCGAATATACCACAATTCTTTCACTCCGTAAATACCAGAGTGAAAGAATTGTTGAAAAAAGTTGTCTCCTATATTATACTTGCATCAGTACATTTTGCATTGAAGCAACAGAAACGGAGCAGATTTATGATTTTATCATGTAACCATATCAGCAAAGCCTTCGGAACAGACCAGATTTTGTCCGATATTTCTTTTCATATAGAAGACCAGGAGAAAGCCGCCATCGTAGGCATCAACGGCGCAGGAAAATCCACCCTTTTAAAGATTATTGTAGGGGAATTGGCCGCAGATGCCGGAGAAGTCACCCTTTCCAAGGGAAAAACCCTTGGGTATCTGGCCCAGCATCAGGATTTGGACAGCAGCCGCACGATCTATGAAGAACTTAAGGAAGTGAAGATGCCCATTATTGAGATGGAGCAGCAAATCCGCAGCCTGGAGGTGCAGATGCAGTCCGCCTCCGGGGAGGAATTAGAGCAGATGTTATCGGCCTACAGCCGTTTAAACCACACCTTTGAACTGGAAAACGGCTATGCCTGGCAAAGTGAAATTACCGGCGTGTTAAAGGGACTGGGCTTTTCCGAGGAGGAATTTGGGAAGACCGTTTCTACCCTGTCCGGCGGCCAGAAAACCCGCGTCTCCTTAGGAAAGCTGCTTCTCTCCCATCCGGACATCATTCTTCTGGACGAGCCGACCAACCATCTGGATATGGAATCCATTGCATGGCTGGAAACCTATCTTTTGAATTATAACGGAGCAGTCATCATCGTAGCCCACGACCGGTATTTCTTAAACCGGGTAGTAACCAAAATTGTGGAGCTGGAATTTGGCAAGGGTTCCGTTTATCTGGGCAACTACACCGCCTACAGCGAAAAAAAGGCCATGATCCGGGCGGCCCAGATGAAGGCCTATTTAAACCAGCAGCAGGAAATCCGTCACCAGGAGGAGGTTATCGCCAAATTAAAATCCTTTAACCGGGAGAAGTCCATTAAACGGGCGGAAAGCCGGGAAAAAATGCTGTCCAAGATTCAGGTTCTGGATAAGCCTATGGAAGTCAACGATGAGATGCACATCTCCTTAGAGCCGAACATCACCAGCGGAAACGATGTGCTGACTATCCGGGATTTAAGCAAAGCCTTTGGCGCCCAGAAGCTGTTCGGCCACATTGACATGGATGTGAAACGAGGGGAGCGGGTAGCCATTATCGGCAACAACGGCACTGGAAAAACCACCCTCTTAAAGCTGATTAACGGTATGCTGCCTGCAGACGCCGGCACCATTACCCTGGGTTCCAAAGTTCACATCGGCTACTATGACCAGGAACACCATGTGCTCCATATGGAAAAGACCGTGTTTGAGGAAGTGCAGGACGCCTATCCTAATTTGACCAACACCCAGGTCCGCAACATACTGGCTGCGTTTCTGTTTACAGGAGACGATGTATTCAAGCGGATCTCCGATTTAAGCGGCGGCGAACGGGGCCGGGTGTCCTTAGCCAAGCTGATGCTTTCCGAAGCCAACTTCCTGATCCTGGACGAGCCGACCAACCACCTGGACATTACCTCCAAGGAAATTCTGGAGGACGCCTTAAAACACTATACCGGCACAGTGCTCTATGTGTCTCACGACCGGTATTTTATCAACCAGACTGCTACCCGGATCCTGGAGCTGACCGGCCAGACCTTCTTAAACTACATTGGAAACTATGACTACTACCTGGAAAAGCGGGAGCTGATGAACCAGCTTTACACCCCGCCGGCAGCCTCTGAGACTGCTGACCGGCCTGCCGCCAGCGAAAGCCAGATGGACTGGAAAGCCCAGAAGGAGGAACAGGCCCGTATCCGCAAGCGGCAGAATGATTTAAAAAAAACAGAGGAAGAAATTCATCGTCTGGAAGCAAGGGATGCTGAAATTGATGAACTTCTGGGACAGGAAGACATCTACACAGATGTGGCAAAGCTGATGGAGCTGAACAAAGAAAAAGAGGCTATCCAGGCATCCCTGGAAGAACTCTATGAAAAATGGGAGGAGCTGGCAGAGTAATCTGCCGGCTCTTTTTCTGGCTTGATTGTTCCGTCCGCTGCTTCAGAAAGCATGGAATAAAAAAGAACTGTCAGCATCTCTGCCAACAGTTCTTTTTTATGAGCAAAACGATAAGCCGGGTTATGTCGTTGGATGGCCATCTATCTAGGCCAGATGTCGCCATCTGGCTCAAGCGACCTACCCGAAAGCAGACGGGCCGCCTTATGCTTTCTGTTCGGTCTTGCTTCGAGTGGGGTTTACATGTGCCCCGTCTGTTACCAGACGGGCGGTAGTCTCTTACACTGCCCTTCCACCCTTACCGGTCTTACGCCGGCGGTACATTTCTGTTGCACTGTCCCTGGAGTCGCCTCCGCCAGATGTTATCTGGCACCCTGCCCTGTGAAGCCCGGACTTTCCTCTCCCGCCGCCTTTCGGCCGTGCGGCAGCGACCATCTGTCTTACTCGAATATTTACTATAGCATTGTTTATCCCCTGTGTCAACTTCCAGTCATTGCTTTCTCGGCTCCACAGTCACCGCTTTCCCAACTCCCAGAAGGCAATTCCAGCCGCCACCGAAGCATTTAAAGAATCTGCGCCCCAGCCCATAGGAATCTTCACCGTAAAGTCACAGTCTGCAATGGTCTCCTCCGCCAGTCCGTCCCCTTCCGTTCCGATGACAATCGCCAGCTTTTCCTCCTGTTTTAAAACCGGGTCATCCAAAGCGATCGAATCCTCCTTAAGGGCCATAGCCACTGTCTTAAAGCCCAGCTCCTTCAGTATGGATACGCCCTGGGACGGCCACGGCTCCCGAATGCTGTCAAAATAAGTCCAGGGAATCTGGAATACAGTTCCCATGCTGACCCGGCTGCTTCGCCGGTACAGCGGATCGCTGCATCCAGTCGTCAAAAGCACCGCGTCTAAATTTAACGCCGCTGCAGAGCGGAAAACAGAGCCTACATTGGTAGGATTCATCACATTTTCCAACACTGCAATCCGGGACGCTCCTGCCAACAGCTCTTTTGCCGCAGGCAAAGGCTTCCGCCTCATGGCGCACAGCACGCCTCTGGTAAGGGGAAATCCAGTTAGCTGCTTCAACACCTCAAACTCTGCCGTGTAGACCGGAATATTGCCGCACCGACTGATAATCTCTTTCGCTTCTCCCTGAATATGCTTTGTCTCCACCAAAAGAGAAACAGGCTCGTATCCTGCATTCAGAGCACGCTCTACCACCTTGGGACTTTCTGCAATGAAAAGCCCGGCGTCCGGCTCATGAAACCTCAGCAACTGCACCTCAGAAAACCGGGCGTACACATCCAGCTCCGGCATAAAAAAATCCGTGATGGCTCTTACATCCACATCTTCCAATTCCTGCCCGTTTGCCACCTCATGCCGGTATACATCTGATGGGTGGCTTCGCAGCACTCCCCGGCCTCCCCGGTCTCCGGTAATGGCCTTCAGCTCCGGAAAATACTCCCTGGAAAAAATGGCGGGATTTCCATCCTTCCCCTGACAGCTTAAAGAAGCCAGTCCCAGCCCGCTTTCCTGCCAGCCTTCTACTAAGGCTTTTATGGTCTCTCCTTTCAGCCAGGGCTGATCGCAGACAGAAAAGCAGACGGCCTCTGCGCCGGTTTCTTCTGCTGCCGCCAGTCCCAAATGCATGGAATGAGAAATGCCCAGATGGCTTTCCCGGTTTTCCACAGCCGTAAAGCCCAGCTCTGCAGCGCAGTCAAGAATAGGCCGATACTGACTGACCAAAATCTTTTTACAGAAAAAATTCTCCGGCAAAGCCAGCACCTCATCCACCACATGGCGGTACATGAGGCGCCCATCCACTTCATCCAGCAGCTTGTTGCCGCCGTAGCGCCTGCTGTCTCCTGCTGCTAAAAGCACCAGGGCTATCGTTCGGTTCTTACTTTGTTCTGCATGCATAAGATTGCCTCCAACACCCCTCCGCCAATGGAAGACGCTTTATCTGACACAGTAAAGCAGTGTTTTTTCTCACATCTGGGGTCTACATCTCCTGATTTCATCCCGGCAGTTACCGGCACATCATCCTGCAAAAGCCCTCGTACAACGCCGTCAATCTGGGCATAAATGGGATGCTCTCCGGCATAGCCTACCAACTGCCCGGCCTTTACCTCATCACCAATTTCCACAACTCCCTTAAACAGACCGTCTCCAGTTGCCCGAATCAGCCGTTCCAGACCATAGCCTCCAATCAGCCCCGGCACGCCGGTATTGGGGATGGCGCTGCCCTCCCAGATGCACCGGCCCAGATAATGCCCCCGTTTGGTTTCTACTACACAATGGCAGTCTGCTCCGGCGGTAAAGCCCGGTCCTACGCCAATGACAACCGGCGCATCGGTAATTTCCGTCCCCAGATTACGCTTTGCCAGAATAGCATCCACAACCACATCCGGCTTTATTTTTTCTATAATATCAGCGTCTTCATCCACTACAACAGCGATATTTCCATTTTTTAGTGTATTTTCTACCACTTCCAAGCAATCACACCGCACGCCAGCCACATCTTCCACCTGCATCTGCCCCAGATACACCGCCGGAGAAAAGGCCACTGTCCGCCGCACCGTAGTAGGTATCGAAATCTCTGTCATCACCACCTGAAAGCCGCTGCGAAAAAGCCGCAGTGCAATGCCGGTAGCCAAATCTCCGGCCCCCTTGATCACAACTCGTCCCATATTCATGTTTCCATACCTCCCTGTATCACTGCTCTCCCAGTTTCTCCATCCGAATGTCCACAGCGCCGCCGCACCACATGCCCAGGGCTGCCGCTGTGCTGTGGTTTACCTCATAGGTTTTTTCCAGAACCTGGCCTGCTGTTTCCTGGTTTAAAAATTCCCAGGCATCCGCCGATGCCGCCGCTTCCATAAGACCGCCGCCAATGGTTCCAATCAGCTTCTTTCCACTTCCATCCTCTGCCGGACACACTACCATCCGTGCTCCGACGCCTCTGGGAGCAGACCCCCGCTTTCCGGTAATAGTCAGCAGCACCCCTTTTTTACCGGCTCTTAAAAACCGGGCCACTGCCGGATCCAAACGGCTTAAGGTTTGATTTTGATTCTGCACCTGAATCAGCTCCGCCACAATGCTGACAGCAATCTCCTTAGGCGTCTGCCCCCCCAGCTTCAGTCCGATGGGAGCGTGAATCTGGCTTAACACTTCCTCTGAAAATCCCTTTTCCTTCAGCACCTCCATGGTCTTTGCCACCTTGGCCTTGCTTCCGATCATGCCCACATAGCCAAAGGGCTTTGCAAGCACCTGCTCCAGACATTCTAAATCTGCCTCATGCCCCCTGGTAACAATAATGTAGCAGGCATTGGAAGAAAATCTCTCTTTTTTAAGAAGCTCCGGCATCGCTCCGCAAAGACACTGCTTTGCCCCCGGAAACCGGTTCCTGCTGCAGAATTCCTGCCGGTCGTCCATGATTGTATAGCTGTATTCCATAAAATCTGCTAATTTAGAAAGCTCCAGAGAAATATGACCGCCGCCGCAGATTACCAGCTGGCTTTCTTCCTGGATGTCAAGGGTCTCTGGCTGCCAGACTTCCGCCCCAGTCATTTCCCGGGCTGCCGCCTCCTGCAGATCTGCCTTAATCTGCGCGTCTTCTTCAATCCGGTAAGCTGTAACTGCGCACCCCTCCTGCATGGGAAACGGCAGCAGCTTCGCCGCCGCCTCTGCAGCCATCTGTTTTTCTTCTCCATCTGCCTGGTTTAACACCACCCGGTAATACCGGCCGTCTACTGCCTTGTGGCTGCCCCGCTCATCCATCAGAATAAGGGCTAAATCTGCCGGTTCCACCTTATCCTCTGCGCTTCTTCTAAGCCATGCCCCCTGTGTGTCAAACCGGAAGCAAACCTCTCCAAAGGGGCGGCCCAGGGCAGACAGCCCAACGCAGCCGATCACCAGTCCGGTCTGAGGCAGAATTACCGGTTCATAGGTTTCCGGCACCTTTATGGGAAGACACCTGGCTCCGTCTGCCTCTACCAAAATTACATCTGCCAGTTCCAAAAGGCGGGAAAGCTCTGCCTCTTCAGAAAGGCCATCCGGCATGGCAAGCTTTTTCCCCACCGGTTTTCCGGCTGTCAGGATCAGGCCGTGCCAGGAGTCTTCGGTAATCTCACGGACATGGCTTACTGCTGCAGTCTGTTCTTCACAGACAGGCCGCCGGATATGCGTGCTGGTGGTCACTAAAACCCGCTTTCCCTGCTCTGCCAGCTCGTCTGCCAACTGGTACATGGTAGAAGTTTTTCCTCCGCCTCCTACCAAAGAGACAATGGAGGGAATCTCATGACCCGGACCAAATCCCAGCGCAGAAAGCAGGGTCTGGGCCGGCTTCATGGCGCCTGCAGAAGCGTCCCAGGTCTTTACCAGTGTCATCCGCTGATTCCTGTTCCAAAGGCTTACATGCTTTTTCCTGCCTTCCTGGCCCAGCATCATGGTGTAAATCTGATCCAGCTCTGCGTCTGCCTGACAGGCTTTCTCCTTCAGCGGCAGATATAGAATATCAAACTCTACCCCAAACAAGATCTCCTTTGTCCGGGTTACATAACAGCCGTTTTTCTCGTAAAAATGAATCCGGCGATGCCGCATCTGCCATTCTTCTTCATCAACCGCTGCCCGCTCCGACTCGCATTCTAAAAAAATCCCCTTTTCTTCCCCATAATACTGCCCTAAAAGCCGCAGGAAATGACTGCCGTAGCCGCCTCCCCGCACTTCCCTGCAGACAGCCAGAAAATCCAATAAAAGATAACCACTCTGCCGGTTCCGGATCAGGTGACCGTAAGCCCGCAGCTTACCATCCTCATAAAGTCCCAGACAGTCATAAAAGCCCCGGTCCACCCGGTCTTTTAAAACCTTAAGAGGCGGCAGCTCGCTTTTGGGAAAGTCCTTTATCATATAGCTTTTGTACACTTCTTCCAGTTGAGCCAGACTTAGTAATTTTAATTCCACCATTTTCCATCCTCCATATTAAGAAAGGGATGCCCAGGGTTCTTCTTGAACCGCATCCCCAAAATTTTGATTTCTGCCCCTTTTATTTCTGCCGTTTTTTTGCCATGGCTCTCCGCACCAGAATGTAGCAGATAATATGTACCAGAAAAGTCAGGGTCCAGGACACCGGATAGGAAAGGTACAAGGTCTGCAGGGTCCGGTTGGCTGCAAAAATCGTAAAAATCCACAGCACCCGGAAGGCGCAGGCTCCAGTCAGGGACACAAACATAGGAAGCAGGGAACAGCCAATGCCCCGCAAGGCTCCCACCATGACATCCATAATTCCGCACAGGAAATAGGGTGCGCTGATAATCCACAGCCGGTTGATTCCAAACTGGATTACCTGCGGGTCTGAGGAATAAATGCTGATCAGCTGACGGCCCAGACAGGCAGCTCCAAGCCCCATCAACAGGCCGACGCCGATAACGATTCCCTGACAGTACAAAAGAATCTTTGTCATCCGCTTATAATTTCCGGCTCCATAGTTCTGGCTGGTAAAGCTTAAGGCAGTCTGGTACACCGCATTCATAGAAGTGTAAACAAAGCCTTCCACATTGGCTGACGCCGTATTGCCTGCCATAGCTACAGAACCAAAGGAGTTTACCGACGACTGGATCAGCACATTGGAAATAGAGAAAATTGCGCCCTGCAGACCAGCCGGAAGACCAATCCGGGCGATGACTGCCATTTTATGTCTGTTTAAATGCAGCTTATCCCGCCGCAGCCGGTAAGGGGCATCGGAGCGAGCCAGACACTGGACGATCAGCGCTGCGGAAATACACTGGGAAATGGTGGTAGCCAATGCCACCCCCGCTACGCCCATGGAGAATCGGATTACAAAAATCAGGTTCAGAATTACATTGACAATGCCTGCAGTCAGAAGAAAATACAAAGGCCTTCTGGTATCTCCCGCAGCTCTTAAAATGGCGCTGCCAAAATTATATATCAAAGTGGCCGGCATGCCGATAAAGTAAATTTTCATATAGAGAGCCGCCAGGGACAGAACATCCTCCGGCGTTCCCATTAAAGTCAGCATAGGATCTGCCAAAAGCACGCCCGTAGCAATTAAAACCACGCCGCCTACCCCTGCAATCAGCATGGCGGTGTGAACCGTTTCTTCCAAATCCTTCCACCTCTGGGCGCCGTAATACTGAGCTGCCGCCACATTAGCGCCTACTGACAAGCCGATAAACAGATTGACGATCAGGTTGATCAGCGATGAGGTAGAGCCTACGGCAGCCAGGGACTGGCTTCCGGCAAACCGGCCCACCACAATAATGTCCGCCGCATTAAAAAGCAGCTGCAGCACGCCGGACAGCATCAGCGGCACCGCAAATACAATCAGCTTGGAAAACAGGGGGCCGCTGCACATATCTAACTCGTAATTTCTTACACTTTTTCTGCCAAACATTGTAAAGCCTTCTTTCTCATATCATCCTCGGAGATTCCTGCTCCTACATCTGGTGCCGCACAATGGCGTACTCGTCTCCCAGACGATAGTAGGGACAGTTGTAAAACTTATCTTCCATAAACCGGGCCATCTCGTCCTCGTCTAAATTGACAGCGCAGACATAGCACTCATAATCTTCATCGTATTCATAATACATGCAACTGTCGCAGCTGGATTGTCTCGTTTTCTTATTCATCATTTCCTCCCTTATGACCTGGAGAATTTCTGTTCCAGTCGTTTTACCACTGCCCGGTTATAATACAGGGACAGAACCGTTCCCACAATCCATCCGATGGGCCAGGACAGCCACACACCGATAACGCCGCCTAACGCCTTTGCCAGCACAAAGGCCAGAACTACCCGCAGAATCAGATCTGAGAAAGTAGCAACCATAAATTCCTTCATAGAGCCGGAGCCGCGGAGCATCCCATCAGAAGCCAGCTTCATGGCAATAATCACATAGAAGGGGGCCACAATCCGCAGAAATTCCACGCCGGTGTCCATAGCCAGGCCGCCGCCATCCTCCATAAAGAGAGACATCATCTGGCTGCTGAAGCCGAAATAAGCAATGAGGAAAGGCACAGCCAGCATCAGGCCCAGCTTCATGCCGCTTTTTGCCCCGGCCTTTACCCGATGGATTTTTCTGGCGCCCAGGTTCTGGGCTGTAAAGTTGGAGATGCCGTTTCCCAGAGTAGTAAAGCTGGTAATGGCAAAGGTATTTAACTTTACTGCAGCCGAATATCCGGCAATAACAGAGGAACCGAAGGAGTTAATCAGTCCCTGGACAAATATATTTCCGATGGAAATAAAGCTTTGCTGCAGAATACTGGGCACCGCAATGACGCTGATACGCTTTAACATATCCCAGGAAAACAGCTCCGCCTTTTCCGATTCATCGTTCTCAACAGACTTCAGCCGGACTGCCATGGTAATAAGCGCCAGCACACAGGCAATTCCCTGGGCAATAAAGGTAGCCCAGGCCACACCGGCCACGCCCCAGTTAAACCCGGCCACAAACCAGTAGTCCAGCAGGATATTTCCCAGAGAAGAACCAATCAAAAAATACAGCGGTGTTTTAGAGTCTCCCAGGGATGTAAAAATTCCGGTGGCTGCATTGTAAAGGAACAAAAACAGAAATCCTCCGATGTAAATCCGCAGATACAAATCTCCGTCTGCAAAAATATTCTCTGGAGTCTGAATCATCCTCATCAGCCCCTGGCTTCCCAAAAGGCCAGCCGCCGTCAGCACCAGAGAAAGCGCTGTGGCTGCAAGAAAGGTAGTAGAAACCGCTGTCTTCATCTGGCTGTACCGCTTGGCTCCGAAAAGCTGGGAAATCACCACCGAACAGCCGATATTGCTGCCTATAGCGATGGCCATAAAAATCATTGTAATGGGGTATGAGGCTCCCACTGCCGCCAGGGCGTCCTCTCCCGCAAATTTTCCTGCAATTACACTGTCTGCTATGTTGTATAGCTGCTGAAAAATCACACTGATAAACATGGGCAGTGTAAACCGCCAAAGCAGACTTTGAGGTTCTCCTTCTGTCAAATCACGCATCATGTCACTTATCCTCACATTCTTTTGTTTATCTGTGTCTGTCAGCTTTCCCGTCAGGCACTTTACACAGTATACCACCATCCTATCAAAGTTGGAATAGTTGTTTTAACAGGAAATTGCCTGTCCAAAGGTCACAGAATATATCAATTTTTCCTTCACTTTCTTTCCTGTCATCTGAGTCAGAGCCCGCTCATAGTAATCCAGTTGGGTCTTGTAATGGTTTACCAAAGCTTCCGGACGGCTTACCCGGTCTGTCTTGTAATCCATGATTACCAGACCGTCTTCCTCCTCAAAGTAAGCGTCGATAATACCCTGGATCACCACCAGCTCATCCGAATCTCCGGCGCCCATCTCCCTGGCCGGTATCCCCATTACAAACTGCTGCTCCTTGTAAAGCCGTCCCTCTGCCTCTGCACGGGTCATCCGTCTTCCCAGGTCTGAGGTAAGAAAGGCCCAAATCTGTCCGCAGTCCAGCAGCTCATAACTTTCTCTGGTAAACTGATTCCTGGACACCATCTGTTCCAGACAGGCTTCCACATCTTCCTTATCTTTCATCTGTCCAAAGGGCAAAAGCTCCATGGCCCGGTGGAAAGCAGTACCCCTGGCTGTGCCGCTGCCTCCGTCTGCAGGAGGAACCTCTGGCCGCCAGGTTTCCCGGCTGACGCTTAAAGGCCTGGCTCTGTCTCCATCCTCTCCCAGAGGCCCCTGCATCTGCTCGCTTTCCGCCTCGTCCGTCAACTGTCCCTGCTTTTTCAGCTCAGACACCGACATCTTGGTGTGGAGCCCGATGTCTGCCTGATGAGGATAGCTGTAATCCAGCCCCTGCACCAAAGCTTTCTGGTAAGCTTCATCAAACGATGCAGACCGGTCCAGATGTTCCAGGTAAGATCTGGCAGCCTGAGCCGTTACCTGCCGCTTCATCTCTCTGCCAACCAGCTCCGTTAAAGGCACCTGGGTAAATTTGATGCCGACCGGCCGCCCCCCAAGGCACATAAACATCCAGTCTAAATAAGAACCGGCGCCTGCCAGAACCGTATAGGGGATCTGATCCCCCCTTACAGGCGTCTGACGATACTTTTCCATGGTATTTTCCAGGTACTTGTCGGTGCCGGTCATAATCAGTTGTTCTCTGGCCCTGGTCATGGCAACATATAAAATTCGCAGCTCCTCTCCCAAATTGTCCAGCTCCATCTTGCGGCGCAGTACATTCTTTTTCAGGGTAGTAGCCTTTACCCGATGCTCCAAATCCAGATAATCCGTTGCGATGCCCAGCTCCGGGTCAATCAACAGCTTGCTGTAAACATCCTGCTTGTTGAATTTCTTTCCCATTCCAGCCAGAAACACAATAGGGAACTCCAGACCCTTGCTCTTGTGGATACTCATAATCCGCACCGTATTGTCTTCTTCTCCGGAGGTGGCTGCCTCACCGAAATCCGTGTGATATTTCTTCAGATTTTCAATGTACCGCACAAAGTGGAACAGTCCCTTGTAGCTGGTCCGCTCGTACTCCACCGCCTTCTCCACCAGCATATCCAGATTTGCCTTTCTTGTCTCTCCCGCAGGCATGGCCGATACCAGATGGTAGTAACCGGTCTCCTCGTAAATCTGATAAATCAGCTGATGGATGGGAAGATAGAGGCTTCGGCTGCGGAAGGATTCCATCAATGTAAAAAACCGCCGAAGCTTCCAAAAAAGCTCCCCTTCCGGCTTTTCCGAATCTTCTGCATCTTCTAAATTTTGATTCCGGCTTAGATACAGCTCCATAGCTCCATAAATCCCTCGGTTCTGGCCCTTATCCGCTTCCCCCCGATACCAGCCCATCAGCCGTGCCAGTTCTTCGTCTGTCAGACCTCCAATCCAGGATTTTAAGGAAGCTGCCAGCGGAATGTCCTGCATAGGGTTGTCAATCACAGCCAGAAAGCTTAAGACTGTCCCCACTTCCAGCGTATTGAAGTATCCGGTTCTGGACTCTGCGTAGGCCGGAATCCCTTCATTCATCAGAACTTCCATAAAGGCCTCCGTCCATCCGCTGGTGCTGCGAAGAAGAATTACTATATCCCGGTACTGGGCAGGCCGGTAGTCTCCCGCCTTTTTATCCCACACCATCATGCCGCAGGATGGGTCTGTTATCTGCCGGATTCTGGAGACAATCATCTTGGCCTCAATCTCTCTGGCTGTAAAATCTGCTGCGTCTGCATCCAGGTTATCCAGCGCCCCGCCAGTGTCTGCCGCCAGAAGTTCCGGAATCCCGGCAAGATGGCGGCCCTTTAACTCCTCATCTGACAATCGGGCATACTCTGCTCCCGGATACAGCGCCGCTTCTTTTGTATAGCGGATATTTCCCAGATTTTCTGTCATAATCTGGTAGAACACATCGTTTACTCCGGAAAGTACCTCCGGGCGGCTTCGGAAATTCTGATGCAGCTCAATTTTCTTTTCCCCGCTCTCCCCCTTGTCATAAGGCTCATAGGTTTCATATTTTTCCAGAAACAGCTCCGGACGGGCCAGACGAAATTTGTAAATGCTCTGCTTTACATCTCCCACCATAAACACATTATTCTGGCCAAACCGCTCCCTGGAAACTGCATGAAGCAATGCTTCCTGCACCAGGTTGCTGTCCTGATACTCGTCTACCAGCACCTCTGCAAACTGGCGGGAAAGCTCGTTTGCCGCCTCCGTGTAAACGGTTCTCCCATCCTCAAACCGGATCAATACCTTTAAGGCCTGGTGTTCCAGGTCGTTAAAATCCACCAGGTTCCGATCCCTTTTCTTTTCCTGGAACCGCCTATCAAAAGCCTCTGCCAAATCCAGAAGAACCGCCGCGGACTCTCCGGTGCCTTCCATGTCCTGAAGCAGCTCTTTAGGGGGCGCATAACAGTAAAGCTCCTGTATTTTCGCCACTGCCTTTTTCATCCTGTCCCGGTATCCAGTCACATAGGATTTCCGCACCGGATCCACCTCCTTGCTGCGGACGGTAGCCAGCCGTTCCCAGGAAATGGAGGTCAGCCGCTTATAAAGTTCTTCAAAATCCTCCGCTGCCTCTGCATGCTTAAGCTGCCCCACATCGTTTGCAAACATAGGCTCATAGGCACATAAATATTCGTCCTCCCGGCACAGAGAAAGGCTTTCCTCCATTTGCTCCCTAAGCTCCTTAAGCTGCAGCCGGGCATCCTTTAAAAGAAACTGCATCCACCGGGTTTCCTGGAATTGCTCCCTGGCTTCCAGCTCCCGTCTGCACTGGGCAATCCACTGGTCCGGATAAGGATTGCTCTGGGAAAACTGATACACCTTAAGAATATATTCCTCAATCCCTGCATCGCTTTTGCCCTGGCCGAAGATTTCCACAAACCGTTCAAACCGCGCTCCCCACTCTGCGTAGGCGTCCTCTAAAAGCTCCGCCATCACATCCTGGCGCAAAAGCATCAGCTCTCCCTCGTCTCCAATCCGGAAAGACGGGTCTAAATCCAGCAGATTAAAATGCTCCCGGATTACATTAAGGCAAAAGCTGTCAATGGTGGTAATCTGGGCATGATGAACCAGAGCCGACTGAATCTGCAGATGCTCATTGTCCGGCTCCTTTAAAAGCCTGGCCTCAATGGCAGCGCCAATCCGCTCCCGCATCTCCGCAGCCGCTGCATTAGTAAAGGTCATTACCAGCAGCTTATCAATGTCCAGAGGATGCTCTCCCTCTGTCACCATGCGGATGATACGCTCTACCAAAACCGCCGTTTTTCCGCTTCCTGCAGCAGCGCTGACTAAAAGATTGGTTCCCCGGCTTTCAATTACCTGCTGCTGCCTGTCGGTCCATTTTACTGTTGACATATTTCCTCCCAGATTTCCTCTGACTTTTTGTTTTTCCACCGTTTAAACCCAAAGCCGGAAGTCTTTTTATCAAATCCGCACACTGCATGGTAAGGGCAGTAATCGCAGGCTGTCCTGGCTCCGTTTTTATATGGCTCTGCCCCGATCTCTCCGTCCAGGATTTCCCGGCCTGCTGCCTTTAATTTCTCATGGACAAACTGCCGCAGCACCTCAAACCGGTCTCTGCTTGCTACGGAAGACCTGCCGTCCTGCACCGCTCCGTCCTTTAACACCACCGGTATGATGTCTGATTCCTTCACAATGCTGTTGTCCAGATGGCGAATCACTTCCAGCTCACTGTTGATCAGACCGTTCATCTTCAGCTTTTTTAAAATCTCCTGGTCGATGGTTTCCGGATTCGGCTCTCCTGCCTTAGACGCAAAGGGGTCTGCAATGTTGTAATACAGAATTCCTGCAGGCACCACATCCCGGTCCGGAAAGCTGCGCCTGGTCATCTCCAGCACAGCGTCCATGTAAACCACCAACTGCAGCTGAAGGCCGTAGTACAAGGCCAGCAAATCAAAGGAGGTGCTGCCGGATTTATAATCGATAATCTTCACATACACCTGCTCTCCGTCCTGACACAGATCCAGACGGTCAATCCGCCCCCGCAGATGAAGGGCTTCCTCCTCAGACAGGGCAATTTTCATAGCGTCTAAATCGTCTGCCGCTGAAAAAGACACCTCAAATCCGGCAGGCACAAAATCCCCCTTTAAGAGCTGCTGCTGCAGGGCCCATACGGTCCGCTGGGTAATCTGCTCTACCCGCCGGGCCAGATAAGCATTGCGGGAAGAACTGCCTAAAATGGCAGCGCCGTACTCCGCCGTCACTTCCTCCACACAGCGGTGAACCAGACCGGTTCTGTCATCCTCCGAAAGCGTTCTCCAGTCCAGCCCCTGCTCCTTCACGATCTGGAAGCATTTATCAATAGAGTCATGAAACAAATTTCCAATATCCGACGCTGCCAGTTCATACCGCTTCCGCTCCAAAAGCTCCAGGCCGTACCGCAGAAAATGGCCGTAAGCGCAGGCTGCGTACTGCTCCAGTCTGGTAACACTTCCGCTTACGATATTGCCGTAAAGGGCGTTTGCCACTGCATGGCCGATCCCTTTCTTTTCATAGGTGTAAAAGGCGGCGTCCAGCAGCTTTTTCGCCTCTTTCTTATAGTCCTCTGACTGAGAAAACCACCGAAACAGTTCCAAAAATTCTCCTTCTGCCTGCTCATCCAAATCACCGTCCCGGAAACGGCGCAAGCCGTCTGTTAAACAGACCCTGGCTTCTTCTATAGAGTAGATCTGCCGGCTTTCTGCTGCCTGGTCCGCTTCCCTGCACACCAGAGCCGGAAACATTTTCTGCAGCTCTCCCACAAGGAATGAGGGCCTCCGCCCTTTTCCGTCTCCTCCTACAGTAGCGTAGGAAAGTATCAGCTTCTGGGACGGCTTTGTCATCATCAGATATAAATAAAACCGCTGGCGGAAGCTGTCTTCCCTGGCTGTAGGCGCCAGCTCCATATCCTGCTCTGCAAAAAACTCTCGCTCCCGGTCTGATAAAAGGCTCCCCGTCTCCTTTCTGGAGGGAACGATGCCGTCGTTGACACCTACAAAAAACAGCACCTTCACATGCGCCAGCCTTGTTCTGGTAATATCACCCACAACCACCCGGTCTACAGATGCAGGGATCGCCCCTACGGAGATTTCTCCGAATCCGGCGTCCAGAATTTCCATAAAAGATTTCCGGCTTATGGCTTCCTCTCCCAAAAGCTCCTCTAACCGGCCTAACAGTTCTTCTACCAGCCGATACACCTGGCCATATTCCCTTGCCAGCCGGTACTCCTTCCTGGCCATAAAATAGTCCTGCCACATGGAAAGCTGTTCCTCCGCCCGGCAGGAAATCAGCAGCTCCCTCACTGCCTCCACCATAACTTTTATGGTTCCGTCACCTTCCCGGAACCTGTCCTGCATGGCAAAGAGAGGCGCCATTACCTCATCCTTAAACTGATTTAACTCCGCCAGATTTATATTCCCAGCACCTCTGTAAGTCCGCTCCCAGGTTTCCCGAAAGCGCTTCCCTCCCCGGATTCCCAAAGCCAGCACATAGTTTTCCATCCGGTCTGTCAGTTCCCGCTTCTCTGTTGCCAGACCGCAGCGCAGATACCGGAACACCGCCTCATAGTCAAAATCCCGCCGCACGGCGTCTAATGCTGAACGAATCAGCTCCACCATGGGATTGTCCATAATGGTCTTTTTATCGTCCATAAAATAGGGAATGTGATTTAACTCAAACTGATGGGCTATCTCCTTGCTGTAACCGGCCAGATCCCCGGTAATTACCGCCATATCCCGGTAACGAAGCTTATGTGTTCTCATAAGCTCTCCCATCCGATGAATAACCTGACTGATCTCTGCGGAAGGACTGACGGCCTTAAAAAGCTCCAGACTGTTTTTATTTTCCCCGCTGTAGGTTTTTCCCAGGTAGCGGAATAAATTCTGCTCCAAAAAAGCCAGCTCCGGGCTTTCTAAAAACCTGGGGCCTGGGCTTTCAAGCACCACATTTTTCAACTGCTTTACCTGATTTTTCTCTGCCAGCCCAGTTAAACGGCGAACCATCTGCCCACTCATATAAAACAGGTTATGAATCCCCATGGGCTTCATCAGATCCATGGATGGCTCTGCAGTTACGGTCACTGCCACCTGCTTTGCATAGACCATAAAAAGCTCTGCCAGCCGGTACTGTACCGGGGTAAAACCGGTGTAGCCGTCTAAAACCACCACGCTGTTTTTTAAAAGCTCTGACCTGGGCAGTACCCTGCAAAGCACATCCAGCACTTCCTCAGTTGTGATGTAATGATTGGAAAGATAGTCCTTAAAGGCCTCAAATACCAAGGCAAAATCCTCCAGCTTCTGACGAAGAAGGGGCGTCCTTGCCTTTTCTGCCATCTCTCTTAACATTTCCGGGCTGACGCCGTACTGGTAAAACTCCGACAGCATGGATTTTAACTGATTGACAAACCCAGTCTGGTTTAAATGCCCCCGAAACAGCACCAGTTCACGGCCCTTCTGGGCCGCTACCTTTCTAAGCACCATGGATTTTCCCATATCGTCCAGCACTGCCAGATTTTCCACTGCCAGCTCCTCAAAAATCCGGTAAGCCAGCCGGTTAAAGCTGACAATGTCAATGTTCATGGTGCCGTGTCTGGGATGGCGTGTAACAATATCTTTCTGGGCCTGCATGGTAAACTGCTCCGGCACAATCACAAAATACTGCTGCCCGGGACACTCCATAGAAGCGCGGATCACCGCATCATATAAATATGTGGTCTTCCCGGAACCGGAACCACCTATAATCAACTGCAGGGACATACATGCTGCTCCTTCCTTTGCCTGAGGATGCTGCAGACTGCAGGCAGCCTATTTCTGCCGCCACATGCTCGTCCATCCTCTTTGTAAAAAGTATATCACACTTTCCACCTGAAATCCACGGCATATCCGCCCGCCTGACCGAATACACTGTATCAAACAATTCCGGAGGCCTCTCCATGAGTTCCAAAACAAAAATCGTTGTACTGCGCATGAAAGAGATTATATACACGGCCATCTTTGTAGGCTTCGGCATCTTGCTGATACTGCTGCTTTTTATTATGTTCCGCCCAAAAGAGGAAGGGCTGGCTGCCTCAGCCGACGCCGCCCGCTACATCCCCGGCATCTACTCTGCCTCCCTTACCTTAGGCACCCAGGAAGTCAATGTAGAAGTGGCGGTGGACTCTGACAAGATCACCTCCATTTCCATGGTTCCCTTAAGCGATGCAGTAGCCACCATGTACCCTCTCGTCCAGCCATCCCTTGACAGTCTGACGAAACAGATCTGTACCACCCAATCCTTTGAAAATCTTACATATTCCGAGGATACCCGCTACACTTCCCAGGTGCTTTTAAAGGCCATTGAAACGGCGGTGGAAAAAGCGAAGATAAAATAAAACTTCTGAAAAAAGCAGAAGCCCTGCAGGCTTGCTCGTCTGCAGGGCTTACTGTTATTCCTTCTAAATTTTTACAGCCACCGTTCCGCCGTTTTCCCGCTTTAAGATTCCATGCTTGATACTGTTTTCAATCAAAGGCTGAAGGGTAAAGGGCGGAATGTGGTACTGATCCAGATCTACATCGGCCCGCAGAACATACTGGAGCCGGTCTCCAAATCGCTGCTTCTCAATAAATATGTAATTTTTAATGACCGTCAGTTCCTGGGACAAATTCACAAACTCTGCGCTGTTATCCAGATTATAGCGAAAAATTCTGGCAAGGCAGAGAATCAATTCGTGTGTGACGGATGCCTTTTCCATATGCGTCATACCGGAAATCACATTCAAGGTATTAAACAGGAAATGGGGATTGATCTGGGACGACAGATAAGAAAAGCGGGCCTGCTCCATCAGGCGTTCGCTATTGGTTATGCGGATTTCCTGCTCATGAAGCGCCTCGCTGAGCCGCTGCTTTTCCTTCAACTCGCTGATGATCAGCTTCATCCTCTTTTTTAACCGGTTAAATGCCTGGTTTAAATATCCCACCTCATTCAGCGCCTGAACCGGAAGATCCGGAATGTCAAACTGCTCCTCCTCAATCTTCTTGGCCGCAGAGGAAAGATCCTTAATAGGGTTAAGCAGGTTCTCATTCACAAATGAGCCAAACACCGCCGAAATTACCACCACCCCGATCATCAGATTAACGGATAAGGAGCGGCTGGCAGTAATGTCCTGTGCAACCCCGTGATAAATATCAAAGCCGTAGTTTAAACTGTTTTGGAGCAGTTCCCGGTTTTTCTCATCGATCAGGCCGGAAACCTGGTATACCTTCTCCATCTGTTCTGCGTCCTGGCCTATCGGCTCCCAGATAATGTGACTGTAGGTGTCATACAGATTTTTGATAGACTGAACCAGAAGATAATCGGACAGCGGCAGATTCTGAGCCTCCTGAATCATATCTTTCAAAAGATTCCTCACCAGGATGTCATTGCCCATATAATCGCTCCAGTTACCCTCGGTCTTGTCGTTTAAATACCGTTCATAAAGGATTATGTCATTGGAATAAGCCATCATAAAACGATTGATGGTATAATACTGGGTCAGAACCTTATCAAAGCTTTCCTCATAGGTTTTTCCCGGTAAATGGAATAAATATTGGACAAAAGAAACAGGGATACCATTAAGCCCAGAAACAAAAGCACCTTTGTTTTCACGGACAAATTTTTTTCCTTCATCCTGATGTTGTACCACAGCTCTGCTGCAGAAATCTGTCTGCTTTCTCCCATGCCCTGTTCCTTCCCTTCTTTTCTTTCCATTTCAAAAACCCGGTGCCAGATATTACTCTGGCACCAGGTTCTTAATCCTGCTGCTCTGCGCAGTTTTCCCCGTTTTTCTGTTCTTCCGCTGCTTCCGGTTTCTCCTCCGGCTCCGGCAGCCCCTTGCACTTCCGGAAAATCTCCATAAACTCTTTTCCGGTAATGGTTTCTTTTTCAATCAGAAATTCTGCAATCTGATCCATCACATCCCGGTTCTCACTTAAGAGCCGCTTCGCCTCCTCATAGGAGCGTTTCAGAATCCCCATTACCTCATCGTCCACCGCTGCTGCAGTGGCCTCGCCGCAGTTCATCACTGTGCGGCCGCTTAAATAACGATCCTGCTCCGTAGCCAAGCCCATCAGGCCGAACTTCTCTGACATACCGTACTGAGTTACCATGGCGCGGGCCAGACGGGTAGCCTGCTCAATATCGTTGGCTGCGCCGGTAGTCACCGTGTCAAACACGATTTCCTCTGCAGCACGGCCAGCCAAAAAGCCTACCAGCATCGCTTCCAGTTCTTTTTTATTGTTCAGGAACTTTTCTTCCTCCGGCACATGCATTACATAGCCTAAAGCGCCCATGGTGCGAGGCACAATGGTAATCTTCTGCACAGGCTCTGCATCCTTCTGCAGGGCGCTTACCAGGGCGTGGCCTACCTCGTGGTAGGAGACGATCCGCCGTTCTTCCTTGCTTAAAATGCGGTCCTTCTTCTCCTTGCCTACCAGCACCACTTCCACTGCCTCAAACAAATCCTTCTGGCTGACAGCGTTCCGGCCATTTTTTACTGCCAGAATAGCCGCCTCGTTAATCATGTTTGCCAGGTCAGAGCCTACGGCTCCGGAGGTAGCTAATGCGATGGCGTCTAAATCTACGGACTCATCCAAAGACACATTCTTTGCATGTACCTTTAAAATTTCCACCCGGCCTTTTAAGTCCGGCTTATCCACAATCACCCGGCGGTCAAACCGGCCTGGACGAAGCAGGGCCGGATCCAGCACCTCCGGCCGGTTGGTAGCAGCCAGAATCAAAAGACCTTTTGAGGAATCCATGCCGTCCATCTCCGACAGAAGCTGGTTTAAGGTCTGCTGCTGCTCTGAATCTCCGCCGCCGCCAAAATTACTTCTGCTGCGGCCAATGGAATCAATCTCATCAATAAAAATAATGCCGGGAGCAGTCTGCTGCGCCTGCTTAAACAAAGAGCGGACGCGGGACGCGCCTACGCCTACATAAAGCTCCATAAAATCCGAACCGGACAAAAAGTAAAAGGGCACCTGGGCCTCTCCTGCCACTGCCTTGGCAAGCAAAGTCTTACCGGTTCCGGGCGGTCCTACAAGAAGCGCTCCCTTGGGAAGCTTGGCGCCGATATGGGTATATTTCCCCGGATTGTGAAGGAAATCCACCAGCTCCACCAAAGACTCCTTAGCCTCGTCCTGACCTGCCACATCGGCAAAGGTGACGCCGGTTTCCTTCTGCATATAAACCTTGGCGTTGCTCTTTCCTACGCCTCCCATCCGCTTCATCATGAAATTCATAAAAATCACAAGAATCACAAAGGGAAGCACCATGCCGATAATAGACTCAATCAGCGCAGCCGTATCCTGCTGCTCCTCCTTGATCTTTATTCCCTGCTCCAACAGACGGTCTGCCAGCTTAAAATCTCCGGCCAGACGAACGGTGTAATACTGAAGCACCGGATTGAATTTCTCCGAATCTTCCTTGTACTGAATCTTGATGACATTTCCCCGAATCACAACAGATTCCACATCTCCAGATTCCACATCCGCCACAAACTGGTCGTAGGTCAGCTCCTCCTGGGTTTTATCACTCATGTAGGACCGCATCATACTGGCCGCAAACATGGTAATCAGAGCAGCCACCAGCATAATGAGAAGCTGGCTTTTGGGAAACTTTCCTCCGTTCCCATTCTCCTGGTGCTGCTTGTTCTGGTTTTCTTCCATACTCTGTTATTTCTCCTGTTCCTGTCGTATCTTATAGTTTGTGCAAAACGGTTCCATAGTTACCTTTGCACAACTAATCCATATTATACTGGCTGAAGCAGGAGAAATCAAGAAATTTCATTTATTTAACTTCTGCGTAGGCCTTTGCCAGATCTCCCAGTTCCGAAAGCGACATTTCCCGGTCTGTAAGCATCATATAACAAAGTCCGTCTTCTTCCCATGAAATGTTCCGAAATACCATGCGTTCTTCTTTTTCCGTACCATAACTGATAAAAAGTTCCCCAGCCTCAGCCAAGGCCTCATCCTCCTTACTGGGTTTTGCCTCCGGTGGAAGGAACAGATAGTTGTTTTCTGTACCGGTAAAACAAATCTCCCCTACGGTCTCCTGGTAATCTGCCGCCTTATTTTCCCCTTCGTCTGCCGGAATCTGATCCTCCTTCCTCATTACACTTAAGGTAATATCTCCATACCGGGCCGTCAGTTCCTGGTAGGACGATACTTTATTCATCCCTTCGTCCACTCCCTGTACCTCGACTATCTGGCCCTCATCAAACGATGTCCCATCTGCCAGCTTTTCCTCAAGCACCAGCTCATCTCCCAGTATTGAAACAGCCTGCTGTTTCAGCTCTGCCGCAGAATGGACTGCTTTTCTTAAATCTGTGGAGCTGTAAAGTCCAACGATCTTCCCTGCCCCAATAGCCGTAATCGTCCCGGTTACCATCATGGCTGCCGCCACTGCAATTACCATCCGTTTTCCATGAAATCTCATATTTCTTCTCCTCTCCTCAATTACCCTGTGAATCTGTCTTAAATTTTCCTGTTCCTGGATCTCTGTAAAGGAAATGCGATCCATATCCGCCGGAAGCTGCTGTCTCAGCAAATCCCTTTTTCCCTGTTTTTCTCTTTCATCCCAGCTTTTCTTCATGGCGCATCCCCCTTTCCATTTCTTCCCGTCCTTCTAGCTGTTTTCGCAGAAGCTTCCTGGCCTTATAAAGCCTGGACTTTACCGTTCCCTCCAAGGTTCCGGTAATCCTGGCAATGTCCCCGGTACTGAACTCATTATAATAATACAGCACCACCACCGTCCGATACTTAACATCCAGTTTTCCAACCAGCGTTAAAAGTTCCCCGGAAGTTTCCCGGTCCATTAAAAACTCCAGCGGCCCGGCAGACGGATCCCGGCAGATCCCCGCCGCCTGCTGCCCCTGTTCTGGATCCTCCAAAAGGCTTTCCAGGGACATCTCCCGCCGTTTCTTAGAAACTTTCCATGCTGTCCGCACCAGAATCCGGCAAAGCCAGGCTTCAAACCGTTCCGGGTCCTTTAACTTTGCCCGGTTCAGATAACACTTTACAAAAGTCTCCTGCAGCACATCCTCACTGTCACTTTTATTTCCTGTAATTGCATAAGCCATACGGTACAGCTTTCCGGAATAGGAACGGTACAGCTCATCAAATGCCGGCTCATCACCCTGTATCATCTTTTCTACATAAGCCCTGGTTTTCTCGTCCATATCCTGATTCCTTTCCGTAATTCGATGCATCTGTTATATAAGAGCAGCTTCCCCGTCCTTTGGTTCACACTTTCTCAAAATTTTTTCAAATTTTCTCCACTTATATCTTCTTTCTTTGAATCCATACTAACAGTAAGGTGGTGATAAAATATGAAACCGTTCCATTCTAAAAAACATGGTATCGACGACACAGCTCTTTTAAATTTAAGCGCCTTCACAGAACCTCCTGCCCCGCCGGAAAAAGCTCCTGTGGAGGAACCCAACGATCCTTACGGTCACGATGACCCCAATGGCCTGAATGTGCGGGCCTGCTCTGCCATGGAATGTACCGGCCTGATTCCGTCCCTTCCGGTCTCGGATTCGGAGCTGGAATCCTATGCGGAAGTGTATCATTATCCGGCAGATATTTTTAAGGACTGATGGAAAAATTTTAGAAAAAGAGACAGTTGGGACATGTACTGCCACATTGTCCAACTGTCTCTTTTTCTGAGATTTAATAAATTCCCTGTTTCAATAGCTTCCGCAGATAAGCAAAGGCAGCCTTCTCTCCTTTATCCCGCAGAAGCTTTAAAATTTTCTCTAACTGGGCCTTCGTCTCCGGGTGCATGGCTCCGTCAATGTAAGGCTGCTCCCGCAGATAATACTCCCAGGCCGATGCATCGGTGTAATTCCTTCCCTGATACACCTTCGAGGCCGCAATCCGGTCCATAATCATCTCTGCCAGATAATTCGCCGGCATCTTAGCCCCGGTCAGCCCCATCCCAGTCTTGGAAAAATCAATCCAGTATTCAAAATGATGCTTGTTGCGTCCCTTGTGATGCAGCCAGGCCAGGGAATACCCTTTTTCCTCCCGCTCCACCGCATTGGGGCTGCGGATTCCCTGATAATAATGAACCCCAGTCATAAATTCCGCAGGGCTGTATTTGGATAAATCGTGCAGCAGCCCCTGCCGTATCAGCCCTACACGAAAGCAGTTTTTCATCACCTGCAGCTTATGTTCCGTTATCGTGCAAAAATGACGCCATGCTTTGGCTTTGAACATGTTTTACTCCCCTCCGCCCTGTTCCAACACTCATTTCTCGGTCAAAATCAAAGATGGTTTTCTGAGTTTTATGATTTCAACTATCTCATTTTCCCCAGCAGCGATTCCCCGATCGCCCCTTTTGGCATCTCTATCCCAAAATTCTCTGCCACAGTGGCTCCTACTGCTCCGAAGGTATCGGTCTCCGGCAATAAGCCGCCTTCCTTAAAGGATCTGGAATAAGCCAGAAACGGCACTTTCTCCCTGGTATGATCAGTGCCTGTATAGGTAGGATCGTTTCCATGGTCTGCAGTGATGATCAGCAGATCTTCTTCCTGTAAAAGAGGCAGCAGTTCTCCCAATTTTTCATCAAACCGCTCCAGCTCCTTCCCATAGCCGATGGGATCTCTCCGATGGCCCCACAGGGCGTCAAAATCCACCAGATTTACAAAACAGAGGCCTGTAAAATCCTTTGCTGCCTGCTGGATCGTCTGCTCCATGCCGTGAACAGAGCTGTTGGAATGATAAGCTTCCGTAATGCCGCAGCCAGAGAAAATATCCTGAATCTTTCCGATGGAAATCACATCCAGTCCCTGCTCTTTTAAGGCGTCCAGTACCGTCTTTCCAAAGGGCGGCACTGCATAATCATGGCGGTTGCTGGTTCGCTTAAATTCACCTTTTTTCCGGCCCAGATACGGCCTTGCAATGACCCGTCCCACCTTCCACTCATCCCGCATGGTCAGCTCTCTGGCAATCTCACAGCACCGGTAAAGCTCTGCCAGGTCAAAGGTTTCTTCGTTTCCGCAAATCTGCAGCACAGAGTCTGCAGAAGTATAGACGATCATATGGCCGGTGGCAATTTCTTCCTCCGCCAGCTCATCCAGAATTTCTGTGCCGCTGGCGCTCTTATTCCCAATTACTTTGTGTCCAGTACGCCGCTCCAATTCCTCTATCAGCTCTGGTGGAAACCCGGTCTCTGTAAAGGTAATAAACGGTTTTTCTGTCTTAAGCCCCATAAACTCCCAATGTCCGGTCATGGTGTCCTTGCCCCGGCTCCGCTCGTTCATTTTCGTGTACCAGCCAAGGGGCTGCTCCACTGGCGCCACCTGCTTTAAGGAATGAAGATTTGCCATTCCCAGCCGCTGCAGATTAGGAATCTCAAACCGGCCCATTTTCTGGGAAATATGGCCCAGAGTGTCCGCTCCGGCATCCCCATAATCTGCCGCATCCTCTGCGGCGCCCACACCTAAAGAATCCACTACAATCACAAAAATTCTTTTAAACCTCTGTTCTGTCATATCTATCTGCACTCCTTTCCTGCCGGCAGCCATCTCGCTCCCTTTCTCCGTTCTCAAGTTACGCCAGATTTCCTGGCCCAAATCCCTCCGGCAGCAGTTCCTTTAAACGATATTCCCGCCAGTCAGACTCACTTCTGGCCAGAATAATCTGAAATGTTTCCGGATCGCAAAACTCCATCATCACCTGCCGGCACACGCCGCAGGGAGCTGTAAAACCAGTCAGCACACCATCTTTCCCGCCTGCAATGCAGATGGCCTCAAACTCCCGCTCTCCTTCGCTGACTGCCTTAAAAAAGGCAGTTCGCTCTGCACAGTTGGTTGGGGTGTAAGCTGCATTTTCAATATTACAGCCCTGATAGATCTGACCGGATTTTCCTAAAAGCGCCGCCCCTACCCGAAATCCAGAGTAAGGGGAATAAGACCGCTCCATCGCCTGAATGGCAAGACGAATCAGCTTCTTTTTTTCCATCAGTAATCCCCCTTCCGGTTCCTATTTTGCCTGTTGAAGCAACTGCTTCAATTCCTCCACAGTCACCGGATAATGCTTATTGCAGAAATGGCAGTTGACCTCAATGGTCTTTCCATCGTCAATCATATCCTGCAGCTCCTTCCTGCCTACGCTGATCAGCGCCTTCTCAATCCGCTCTTTAGAGCAGTTGCAGGAAAAGGCAGCAGGCAGCTTATCCAGAATCTCCAGGCCAAAATCCCCCAGCACATGGTCTAAGATCATCTCCGGCGTGCTGCCTGCGTCCAATAAGGCAGTAATGGACGTAATCTCCGCCAGCTTCTTCTCCAGTCCAGAAATCACTTCCTCCGAAGCCCCCGGAAGCAACTGCAAAATAAAGCCGCCTGCCTGCCGCACAGTGTTGTCCTTGTTCATCAGTACCCCAAGGGCTACGCTGGAGGGCGTCTGCTCCGATGTAGCAAAATAGTAGGTTAAATCCTCTGCAATTTCTCCGGTAATCAGCTCCGTCTGCCCCACATAAGGATCCTTCAGTCCAATGTCTTTGATAATACTTAACACGCCGATTCCCAGCGCTCCGCCTACATCCAGTTTTCCCTGGGCATTTGGCGGCAGCATTACCTGGGGATTGAAGGCATAGCCCTTCACATTTCCCCTGGAATCTGCAGTCACAGTCAGGCCTTCAATGGGGCCGCTTCCCTGGATCTTAATGGTAAGAAGGTCTTTCTCTCCCTTCATCATCACTCCCATCATGGCGCCTGCCGTAAGAAGACGGCCCAAAGCCGCCGTAGCCACCGGGCTGGTGTTGTGGGCTGCTCTGGCAAATTCCACCAGTTCTCTTGTAGTGGCTGCAAAAGCACGAATCTGTCCCTCTGCTGCCGTAGCTCGAATCATATAATCTGACATGATCTATTCCTCCTTCTTTCCCCTCTCCCGGGCTACAAAATACACTCGCTCGCTGTCCGCTCCGGGCGGCTCCTTTGTAAACGCATCGTACACCGTTACCAGCTCCATGCCTGCCTCAAAAATAGCCTGTTTCACGGTCTCCAGCTCGTAGGCACGCTGATAATGGGTTTCCTCGTACCTGGAGAAACGGCCGTCCTCCTCCCGGATAAACAGGGTAAGGTCGTACTCATTTACCATTTCTTCCTCATCAAAGTAGTTTTCCCAGATAAAGCTGCCTTCCTCCCGGTTTTCTGCAATGGTCTGCTCTCCCAGAATCTCCCGGTATTTATAAAGAGTGTTCAGATCAAAAATAAACACTCCGCCCGGATCCAGGTAATTATTAGCCAGCCGAAGCACCTGCACCAAATCCTGGTAATTTGTCACATAGTTCATAGAATCACAAATACTGACGATGGCCCGTACCGTGCCGTACAGCTCAAACTCCCGCATATCCTGCAGAAGATAAAGGATTCTGTCCGGCTGCTCTGCCTGATACTCCATGGCAATCTCCAGCATCTCATCCGAAATATCTACTCCGATCATATCGTAGCCCTGGGCTGCCAAAAGCCTGGTCAGGGTTCCGGTGCCGCATCCCAGCTCCAGCACCAGTCCATCCTCCACACCATATTCTTTCAAAAGTCCGGTCAGATATTCGCACCACTCCTCATAGGGAATGTTGTCCATAAACATATCATAAACCGCTGCAAATCCGGTATATGCGTCCATCTTGGAAACTCCTTTCTTTGCAATGGCGGCGGCTGCAGCACTCAGCTATACACAGTTCTGCAGTCCCATATCTGCAATCACCATAAATGAGAAGCAGGCACACCTGGATTACCGGATGCCCCTGCTTTCTTCTGACTTTCTCTTATATATTCCGTCCGCAGCACTTTTTGTACTTCTTGCCGCTTCCGCACGGACACGGATCATTCGGGAATACTTTCTTTTCCTTGCGGATGGTACCGGAAGCCTTCTGCTGCTTGTACAGCTCTTTTCTCCGCTCCTCCGTCAGGATGGAATCCCACTGAGGCAGACTGTACAGCCACTCAGCCTTTGCCTCCACCATATTGTAGTAAAGCTTCTCCGGATCGATCTCAATCTTCACCTGAGTATCTTCCTCCATGGTGTCAATCGGGTTTTCATAACCTTTTAAGCTTTCGTTAATGCCGTCCAGAAAACCGGTCATGATCAGCACTTCCGTGTTATACTTCTCAGCCAGCTCCTTTACAGTTCCGGTAATCACCTGAGTCGGCTCAGCCAGAATCTGCTCATAAATGCCCTTCTCAATGGTGAAGTAGCCATTCCAAAGATTTTCTCTTTCTTTATCATTCAAGCCGTTGCCGTACGCAAGGTTTCTCCATGTCTCTAATAATGCCATGATAAGTACCCTTCCTTTTCTATGTTTATCCTGCGCATTCTATCCATTACGCATATTCCTATGTAGTATATAACAATTCCAGAAAATTTGCAAATGCTTTCTTTCCATCAATAATACTGATACTTTTTCCGATTTGCCGCAAACAACATCACGGTTACGATCAGCGTTACGCCCTCAGCCGCCACAATGGAGAACCAGATGCCGTCCAGCCCCCAAAACACCGGAAGGATCAGCACGGCTGCCACCTGTATCACCAGAGTCCTCAAAAAAGAAATCAGGGCAGACACCAAGCCATTGTTCAGTCCGGTGAAAAATGCAGAGGCAAAAATATTAAATCCGTTCATTAAGAAAGAAATACCGTAAATCTTCATACCCCGGATAGTCATTTCACAAAGCTCTGCATCGTAGCCCACATAGATGCGGGAAATCGGATCAGCCAGGGTCTCTGCCAGCACCATCATCAAAAGCCCTGCTCCGCCGGTTAAAATCAGGCTTTTCTTCAGCAGGCTCTTTAACTCATCCTTATTGCCCGCTCCGTAATGATACCCTACCACCGGATTTCCGCCGATGGCATAGCCAAAATGAAAGGCTGTAAACACGAAGGACACATACATGATGGCTCCATAGGCCGCTACCCCATTTTCTCCTGCAATCTTAAGCAACTGCAGATTGTAAAGCAGGCTCACTACTGCTCCGGAAAGATTCGTCATCATCTCCGAAGAACCATTTAAACAGGATTTTGCCAAAGCCGGAATATCCATTGCAAACTTCATAAACCGCAGACTGCTGCTGTTCTTTCGCATAAAGTAAATGGTAGGCGCCAGGCCGCCCACTACCTGACTGATGGCCGTAGCCAGACCGGCTCCCCAGATGCCTAAAGGGAATACATATACCAGCATAAAGTCCAGCACTGCATTCGTCACCCCGGCCAGAATGGAAAGCCCCAGTCCCAGCCTGGGTTTCTCTGCCGTCACCAGAAAGCTCTGATAAGCGCACTGCATCATGAAAAAGGTATTGGAGCAAATCAAAATCCGGCCGTAAAGGACGCAGTCTGCCAACAAGGTCTCGTCTGCTCCCAGCATTACTGCAATCTGAGGCATAAACACAAAGCCTGCCACGGAAATGGCTGCGCCCGCTGCAGCCAGCACCGCCATCAGCATGGTAAAAATCTGGTTGGCCTTTTTCTCAGCGCCGGTACCCAGAGTGTAGGCCACCAGGGCACTGCCTCCGGAACCGAACATAAAACCTGCCGCACTTACCAGCTGCAGAAAGGGCCAGATAATATTTACCGCTGCAAACGCCTGTTTTCCCGCAAAGTTGGATACGAAAAATCCGTCAATAACCGTATACAGCGAGGTTACCACCATCATAATGATGCTGGGAAATACAAACCGCAATAGTTTTCCATATGTAAAATGATCTGATAATTTAATCTGCATGCCGCTCTTTTCCTCCAAACCCGTCAATCCGGTTTTTCAGCGCGTCCAACTGGCGCTGCATCAAAGATAACAAAATTTCCACTTCTTCATCTGTAAAACTAACAAAGGCGTCCTGCTCTGCCTCAATCAAAGGAACAATTTCCGCTTGGCAATAAGCCTTTCCTGTTTCTGTCAATACCAGAATTTTCCGGTTTCCATTTCCTCTATCTGCCATCAGCCGGATAAATCCCATCTTTTCCAGCCGCTTTACTGCAGAGTTGACCGTTTGCTTGGAATAGTAAAATTCCCGGCAGATCTCGCTTTGAGTCCAGGACTTTTCTGAATCACAGATGCCAAACAGGATCCAGAAAGCCGCCTCAGAAAGATTTGCCTTGGCTGCCGCCTGATAATAGAAATAGTCCTGTTCCTTAAAAATCCGGTTAAATATCATCCGCTGTTCCGCAATTTTTTCATCAACTGCTGTTTCCATAAAACTGACTTCCTCCTGATTTTTAAAAAAGCTCACCTCCGCCAGCTCTTGCGCAGCCTGCGGAGCGTTTTTATGTCATAGGATACACTTTCCCATCATTAAAAAGAATATCCGAAATCGGACTCGCATCAGTATAAGTCCAATTTCGGATATTGTCAACTGCTTTTTGTTTCCTGCTCTGAACAGGAATCCTTTTTGTAAACTACTTGGCCGCCGCAAACTGAGCAGCCTCCTTTATCCAGTCCATCAGTTCCCCATCGATCTCCTCCAGGCCGGATAGCATCACATGATGCGTCCATCGGTTAGGATAAGGCTCTGTCGCTACATCGATGCGGGGCGACTCTGCCTTCCGGCACAGGCCAAAGGTCACCACCAAATAAACCGGCGGCCGCTCCTTGGCCTTCCGCACCTTGGCAAAAGACACGCAGGCAAACAGATGCCTGTTATAAAAGGAAATCTGCGTCTTCTGCACCCGGATTTCCACATCATCAATTTCTTCCAGCACACGGCGCTCAAATTCTTCATAGAGAGGCAGCGCCGCCGGCTGACATTCAAAAAACTGAAGTATATCCGGGGTCATAAGACGCCTCCATTCTGGTTTTACTTCCGATACAAATATTTGGGCAGCCCGTCTTCCATCACCCGCTGCGGCTCGCCCTGAATCAGCGGTCTTGCGTACTGAATAAAAGCGTCGGAAATATCGTTGCTGTCCCCGGTAATCCATTCCATGGGAACCGGCTTTTCCTGGTTGCATACCTGATTCACATCTACGGTGCGGCACTCCATCCGGTAATCCCCGTCCTCGGCCGATACCCGCACAAAGGCAATCATCTTTCCGGTCTCACCTGCCAGAGCCGCCTGAACGCCGCAGCTTCCTGCCTGAGCCGCTTCCTCCACATCCACTGCAGACACTGCCATACCAGAGCAGCGCTGGCTTACATTCAGCTCCACGGAGCGTACCTTCACCCCAAACCGGTTCCGTACAAAATTCTCCAGCACCTTGCCGCAGCCGGTCAGCATCTTATGCCCAAAACTGTCTACCAGAGCTTCATCGCCATATTCACAGATAAAGGTGCCTTTGCTGTCGGAAATTCCTTCAGAGACGCAGACAATCACGCAGTTCTGCTTTTTCAGCGCTGCTTCCAGGTCTCTGGCAAAATGTTCCATCTCAAAATCCGCCTCCGGCAGATAAATCAGCACCGGGTTGTCCCCTTCATGCTTTCGTGCCAGCACGCTGGCCGCCGTCAGCCATCCTGCATGTCGGCCCATCAGCTCAATGATGGTTACCGCTTTCTGCTGGTACACCGATGCGTCCAGCACAATTTCCCGCACTGTGGAAGCCACATACTTGGCAGCGCTGGCGTAGCCCGGCGTATGATCCGTCAGGGTCAGGTCATTATCAATCGTCTTGGGAATGCCGATAAACCGAATATCACTTCCTGTTTGAGCGCCGTAGCGGGACAGCTTACTTACCGTATCCATGGAATCATTTCCGCCGATATAGAAGAAATACCCTATATTCAAAGCCTCAAACTTCTCAAAAATGGTTTTGTAAAAGGAAGCCGTCAAATCCTCCGGCAGCTTGAACCGGCAGGAACCTAAGTAGGCCGCAGGGGTCAGTTTTAAAAGTTCCAGCTCCTCCGCTGTCAGTTCTTCCCCCATATCCATATATTTGTCCTGCAAAAATCCTTCGATGCCGTGAATCATGCCGTACACATGGCCAATCTCCGCTCCATGGGACAGGGCCTCCTTTACCACACCGTACAGGCTCCCATTGATTACTGCGGTAGGTCCGCCGGACTGTCCTACGATTACATTCTTCATCTGCATATCCTCATTTCTTTTTAAAAATTATTTTTTACAATGTGTATAAACTTCCACAACAGGGAGATAATGTGAGTAGTACCAAAGAAAAAAGAAATACTTATCCTCCCCTTTTTAATCCCCTGTTTATTCGCCATGTGCGGGTGGGCGGGGGATATTTTTGTTTCATAGAAAAATTCGCTCTATAAAGCAAAAACGATTCTGCCCTTATTTTATCAGGGTTTGCGAGGGTATGCAAGGAGAAAATACTTGCCGGGACATCCGTTCTGACACAAAATTGACACAAAATGATTTCAGGAAATAAGATTGGGTTATTGATATATCCGGCAGAGGTATTTGTCGTTCTCTGAAAGAATGGCCACAAACCTGTCACAAAATCAGATTATTTCCGTTTAATATATAGAGGGCATGGTTTCCTAAATCTGCAACACTCTCAACGCTGAATACTTTCTAACACAGGTTACAGCCATCCAATCAATTTTCAACAGGGGGATTCCCAAAATCATTATCTACAAGAATACCACTGCCGTTTTCATTGCCATGCCCTTTTCTATTAGAAATACTGATAGCCGGATTGTAACATAAAGGTCAAATGGGTTTTATTATCTGTAACAGGCAAAATGCTATATGCCTGCAAAGAATCACTGCACCATTTTCCACTTTGATCAGATGTGAGCAGTCCTGCTATCTTTTTATAAAGCATTTTTCTTAGAAGTTCTTTTAAGCAGTACAACTAATACAACTGTCAAAATAATAAATGTTAAACAAATGGGTCTCTGTACAAAAATCATCCAGCTTCCATCCGATAAAGTCAAGGCATTTCTTAAATTGGATTCTGCAATCGGACCAAGTACCATACCTAAAACGATCGGAACAGGAGGAAATCCGAATTTATTCATAAAATATGCCACCACTCCAAAAATCAACATAATATATACTTCAAAGACTGAATTTGCAATGGCAAATGCACCTGCACAACATATAATCATCAGTAGTGCTGTTAAAAGCTGTTGTGGAATGTGTGTGATCTTGACAAAAACCGGCATTAAATACCGCCCCTGGAAATACATAACAATCTGAGCCACTATACTTCCAATCATGATTGCATAAACCAAATCGCCCGATGTCTGGAACAGCTTGGGCCCTACTACCAAACCATGCATGGTGAAAGCCCCCATAAGCGTAGCTGCTACTGCGTCACCAGGAATTCCCAAAGTCAACAACGGTATCAGACAGGATGCGGTTGCTCCATTATTTCCTGATTCGGGAGCAGCAATTCCTTTTAACTCTCCCTCTCCAAACTTCTCTCCCGGCTTTGCACATCGTTTTGCTTCATTATAAGAGATATATGCTGCAATCGCACTTCCTGCACCAGGAATTGCACCAATGACAGAACCAATAATAGAAGATTTTGCCATTGTTGGCACAGTAGATACTGCTTCCTTCCAAGTAAGCCGGTCACTCTTACGATCTGTTCCAACTAAAGAACTGGCCTGTCCGCCGCCTTCAGTTCCGTTAACACGGCTAATCATCTGGTTGACTGCATATACTCCAAGTAAAACTGCAATCATTTGAATTCCATTATACATTTTAATGTTTCCGAATGTAAAACGGTTAATACCACTGATCTTATCAATTCCGACTGTAGCGAGAAGCATTCCCAAGGAACCACTAACCAAGCCCTTCATAATACTTTTTCCGCTGACAGACGCAATGATGGATAATCCAAACACTGCCAGTGCAAAGTATTCCGGTGCCCCAAAACTAAGAGCAACTTTACTGATCTGAGGTGAGAAAAACAAAAGTGTTAATGCGCTGACCAGACCGCCAAAGGTAGATGCTACTAACGACATATCCAACGCCTTTAGCGGATGACCTTTTTTAGCCATAGGATACCCGTCCAGCAGCGTTGCGCACGCCCCATTCGTTCCCGGTGTATTTATTAAAATTGCACTGATTGAACCGCCAAAATTGGAACCGTAAAAAATCCCACATAAGAGAATCAATGCCGGTACAGTATCCATTGCAAAGGTAAACGGAAGAAATACAGTAACTCCAAGATTGCCGCTCATTCCTGGAATCGCACCAAAAATAATTCCGATAAATACGCCAAGAACCATAAACAGCAAACAATCAAAAGAAAATAATTCTCCTAACGCAGCCATGAGAACATCCATATTTTTCAGTCCTCCTTTCCCTTATGGTAAACGCACATGCAGCAGTTGAGTAAACATAAGGTAAATTACCGCAACTGCTACAATGGAAATCACATAGTACCACGGCTTTTTACATTTGGTAAATGCCAATGTAGCAACTCCCAGTAAACTTGTAGCAATCAAAAAACTATGTTTTAATCCCAATCCATATGCCAGAAGCACCAACATATAGAGAAGTCCTTTTGCTTCTTTTCTCAAATCCAGTTCTTTTACCTCATCCTTTTTCAGCACAAGACTTTGAAGGATCAGCCCCACTCCACATACTCCCGTCAAAACAGAAAGCGCATATGGCAATGTTCTGGACGAAATCCCATGTACAGAACTGGCTTCCGCAGCTACTTGTACTGGAGTTATAAGAAACAGCAGAACTGCTGCGATTAGTGCAGCACAGCCAGCCGACAAATTCGAGCGATAATGCAACTTCATCAAGGCGTCTCTCCTTTTACAAATCTCAGTCTTTTATTGATAATATTTATCAAAAATCTCCTTACTGTCTGCTGCGTATTTTTCAATCTCTGCCCGCAGTGTTTCTCCATCTGTATGATCCGGCACATAACCAGCTGCCTCCGCTGCCTCTTTAAATGTTTCCGTTTCACGACAGGCTTCAATAGCATCATAAAATCCTTTCACTTCTGCGGCATCCACGCCAGCCCTTGTAATCAGGAAATTATAGGACGGGATTGTAATATCATATCCAAAGCTGGGTACTGTCGGAACTTCATATCCTTCATAACCAGTATACACATTATCAGAAAAGATTCCGATCGGAATCAAATCTCCGCTTTCCACATAGCTTTTAGCTAATGTTACCGTTGCACTGGTACAAATGGCGTCGCCAGACATGACAGCTAAAATATCTTTATTACTTCCATCAGAGGTCAATGCTTCTGCATTCAGTCCGGCATCTCCAAACAAACCACATTGAACCACATGAGTTCCGCCTCCCGGTGCATTAGAAGCATAAATTATTTTATTATTCTTACCATACTCAACTAAATCTTCCCAACTCTTGATCCCGCTGTCTTTGGAAACTAAAAGCACAAACTCATCTCGAATCAAAGAACCTACAAATTCATAGTTATCCATACTGACATTAAGATCCGGATTCATCAATGGGCTCATTGTAAACAGAGACATACTTACAAGAGATAATTCATTGATTGATGGATCATAGCCATCCATGTCAGCAGCAGCAATCGCTCCATTTGCTCCTGTCAGATTATTGATAACCGGAGTAATCCCATATGAATCCTGTAAACTCTGAGCTGTAATTCTTGTCACCATATCTGCCACGCCGCCTGCTGCTGCAAACACGCGAATATTAAAGGTTCCTTCTGGCACATATGCTTCTGCATCAGTTTCTGCCGCATCTTCTGCTTTTGTCTCCGTTGCTTCCGCTTTTACATTTTCTGCAGATTTCTCTTGATTACCACCACATGCCGCCAATGTAATTGCCAAAACCGCTGCCATCATTCCTGCCTTAAGATTCTTCTTCATCATCTTTTATTCCTCCTTTTTGTTTATAAGAATATTTTTACAATATTACTTTCATCACCTAGAAACTCTTATTATAGATGGAATAGGATCCATTTTTTCTCTTTTCACCCGGACCTACAGGAGCAAATCTCATCAAATAATATTCTGCGTCTACCATAGCCGTATCATCCGTTTTCTTTATCTGCTCCCACATCAATCTGCAAAGTTCCTCTTTTTTCTCCTGATATGCCGGATGGGTATTTAAGTTCATCAGTTCATCTGGATCCTTGTTCAAGTCATAAAGCTCATCATTGTCAAACGCATTAAACACATACTTCAGGCCATTCTTCCAACAAATGCGCTGTGTATATGCAAATCTCTGACCAAAAAATTCAGCAAAAGCAAAACGCGAATCTGTTTCTTTCCCTGTTATATAGGGAACAACGGATTGATTTACATACTCTCCTTTTAATGGCCGGCATCCGGCTAATTCCAACACTGTCGGCGCCACTTCGCAGGTTCCTACATAGAAACTCTTTTTTTCTCCTGCCTGCTTCTGTTTTGGCAGCTTCATAATCAGCGGAATATGATATATTTCTTCAAAAGACTCTACACTTTTCATCATCAATCCATGGGCGCCCATAAGGTCTCCATGATCAGACATGCATACGATCAATGTATTATCATATAATTGGCTTTTTTTCAGATATGTAATCAGTTTACCAATTTGAATATCTACCAAAGTGCAATAGCTGTAGTAACACCGCTGAGCCATTTTAAAATCGTCTTCCGTCAAAGGACTAAGTGCTGACCTCATTCTCCGATAAATCACTGGTTTATCTTCCATTCCATCACCGAAACTGCGGGGCAGGCAAAGTTCTTTGTTCTCATACTGGTCGTATACCTCCCTTGGAACACAGTAGGGGTCGTGTGGTGCATATGTGGATATAAAGGTACAGAATGGTCTGTCGTCATTCCGGTGCTTTTCTATATCATCCATAGCTTTCTCATATACATAATGTTCCTCAGTATGATCTATCCCTTCTTCAAACACTCCACACACTACTTTGTCCGCATATTCAGGATTTTTTAATACAACTCGCTCCTGCATTGTTACATGCATGCCTGGAATATTTCTTTCCGTTATATAATCCTCGATACCGAATTTCCCTAATTCATGGGTCCGTTCAATATGCCATTTTCCGTAGTAAGAAACATGATACCCTTCGTCTCGAAGAGCGCGCGTAAATGTATCCAAATTTTCGTTATATTCTGCTCTATATGAAGGTACTGTGTGCGTACAATCCACCATTCCATGTACATGAGGCAAAACCCCGGTCATCAAGGATGCCCTTGCAGGCGAACAAATGGCATTACAGCTGTATGCCTGTTCAAACTCTACGCTGTCTTTCATCAATTCATGTAGATTTGGCATAATGCATCCGCTTTGTTCATGTAATACCTGCTGTTGCATCTGATCTTGGATCAAAAATACAATATTTGGTTTTTTCATAATGCCTTTCTCCTTTTATAATGTGAATCAACTTATTTTTCTGTACTTTGGCGAATTACAAGGCCGCATGACAACATCACATTTTCCACTTTCTCTCGATTCAAAATATCGATCATCATCTGAGCCGCCATTTTTCCGCATTCAGCAATCTTGTTATCCACTGAAGTAAGAGGAGGATAACATACTGTTGCGCCATGAGCATTATTGAAACTGACTACTGCAATCTGTTCAGGAATCGGAATTCCAAGATCATTCAGCGCATGAACTCCTCCCACTGCCAGACATTCTCCTGAATAAATTATGGAATCTACATCTGAATACTGCTGCAGCAATCTATGAGTTGCTTCCGTTCCCGCCTGTTGAGATAATATATCAACTTCCAATATCCGACCGGCTTCTAATCCGCATTCTTCCATTCCTTTTATAAATCCAGTAATTTTCTTTTTATCGGAGTTTGATCTTTTCAGATATACAAAAGCAACTTTCTTTCTCCCAATGTGATGAAGGTACTTAACCGCATCCATCATTCCCTGCACATGATTCTGCAAAACCTCACAAACATTCGGCAACGCCAGGTTTGCATTTACTGTAACAAAAGGAACTTCTGAATACCGTCGTTCAATGGCTACTCTGCATATATTTTTCTCAAATATAGATCCCATCAAGATAATTCCATTTACTCGCTGATGGATCAAAGAATCTACCTTCTCAACAAACTCTTGCTCCACATCATTTATGTTGCAGACAAGAGCGCTTACTTTCCAACTGTTAAGCTGTTGAATCATTGCATAAGCCAATTCCGACATATATGCATGTCGTATATCATCCAACATCAAGGCAACTGTATAGGATTTCATTCTGGTAAAATTTCTAGCCTTTTGTTTTGGCACATAACCATGCTCGTTAATAACTGCCTCCACTTTTGCCCGGGTTTCCGGATTCACGCTGTCGCTTCCATTCAGCACACGCGAAACTGTTGTAATTGAAACACCTGCTAATTGAGATATGTCATAGATCGTTAACTTCTGCATATAACCTCTCCTTATGTAGTCATTATATTGATATTCGCTTTCTGAAAGCAACCAGCAATAAGCTTTCACATTCTAAAATAGAATCCTCTTTTTTTGTGCAAATTTTACAATTTTCATTTTTATTTTCAGTTCTCTGGCAAATAACTGCCAAATTTCTTGGCTGCATATACGATAAAAGGATTCCGCCTCCTGTCAGTAAAGCGAAATCCTTCTTTTTAAAGTAAAGATTGTTAATAGAAATTAAAAGAAAAAAACATAGGCCATTTCTCTATCTTCCTTCCATCTGTTTCACCGCCATACTAAACAGCAGCATACCTGCACAGGGAGCAATCACGCAGGCCATACCTGCGCCAATGCCGGCCTGCTCTGCCACCAGACCGATGATCCAGGGCATGATAATAGCGCCGCTGCTGGCTACCGGCAGCATGATGCCCATGCTGGTAACGCTGGTCATGCGGCCTGCGCTGGCCACTGCCGTAGGATTCATACCTGCCATGGCTGCCGCAAAAGCAAACAGCAGCACAATGGCCATAGTCTGAGTCTGGGCCTGTATCATAAAGAAATAGAATGCGGTACAACCGACTCCCATGAAGATCATGGCGCGGGCCGGCCGTTTGATGGGGAATACAAACGCATACAACAGGCGCAAAATCAATGTAGCCGCCCACATCACGGTTACCGTATAAGTACTTAATGCTCCGCTTAAAATGCCGGTATCTTTAAAATAAGTTACCATCCAGCCAGTAACGCTGACTTCTACTGCATTTTGACAAAAAATCAATCCAGTTAATAACCAGAACAACTTACTCTTTAAAAAACTCCAGTCTGTCTTCTGCCGCTCCCCCTTTTTGTCCCCTTCCATAGGCGTCAGAAGAAACGCCAGCCACAAGGTGGCTCCAAGGACGCTTAACATCATCATGGGAAGCTGAGGGAAAACTCCTGCTGCCCAGGCAATCAAAAAGGGACAAAACAGGGCGCCTAAAGCATAACAGCTATGCATCAGATTCATGCCAACTGTCCGGTTAGGGCTGTTGTTTCCAATCAGGATGGTACAGGTGTTAATGGTACTGCCCTTTCCCAGTCCTGCCAGGAAAAAGGCGGCCATCAAAGCCGGAATAAAAGCGGATACTCCCATAATCAGGTAACCGATGCCGTAACCTGCAGTAAGAAGCACAACCGTCCGCTTCATGCCAATCTTTCCAGGAAGGGTTCCTGCGGCAAATCCAGCCAGGAGATTTCCTATATTCATAAGCGCCAGTAAGGTTCCTGTAGTGCCGTAGTCAAATCCGGCCTGTTCCTGCAAAAGGCTTACCACAATCCCACTGCTGATTGCACATATGCCGCTGATAAAAAAGGAATAAAAACCGGCGTTTCTCTGTTTCAAATTATACTGCTGTTCCATGATACTTGTTTTGTCTCCTTTGTGATCTCATTTCTCCTTGTTTCTACCGAAGGACATCAACCGTCACTCCCTCGTAGAAAAACTTTAAAATTTCCTCACAGCCATAGCCGTCCTTCGCCATACCCTGGGCTCCGTTCTGGCTCATGCCTGCACCATGGCCGTAGCCGCCGCCGTAGATATGAAACTGCAAAATTCCGTTATCATCTTTACCCAGATTTTCAATGCAGAGAAAACCACTGGGCAGAGAGCTCCAGCCGGTGGTGGTTTTTCCGTCCTTCCGATGAATGGTAAGGCTTTTATCCCCCAGCGCCGCCCGGATGGCATTCTGACCGTTTATGGCCTTTTCTCCTTCTGTTCCGGTTACCAGCAGGGTCTGGGCCACGCCGCCGGCTCCCCGCTCTGTAATGCGGATGTCTGTTACCTGTCCTACGCCGCCGATATTGGCCGTTAAGATTTCTCCATTAGTAGTCACATTCCACCGATAATAAGGGTAGTCATCATCATAGGCCGGATAATCCTTCCGCTTGATAAAGCCAGAAAAATCCTCCTCTTTTTTCAGATTCAGCGTCTTTCTTCCCGGCTGCAAAGTCACGCTTTTTAAATAGGGAAGCTCCTCCGGCGCATTGCCCCAGAGAGACCCATCTGCCGTAACGCCGCAGGAGGTGGAAAAATAATATGCCGTAATCGGTCGTCCCTCATACAGCAGCATCTTTCCATAGGTGGACCGGACGGCCTCAGTGGTGCGCTCACTGGTTTCCACATTGTTATACACATGAAAGTTGGTGCTGTCGTCAATCTGGGCGCCGTACTGGCTGTATGTATTGCTCCGCATCTGCACATAGGTGTAGGTTCTGGCGCAGACTGCCTGGGCTTTTAAGGCTTCCATATCATAACTGGGCGGCATCTCACTGGGAACCACCTTGGTCAGATAATCCTCCAGATAAAGCTCATTGATAAGCACCAGCCCTTCTTCCCCGGACACAATTTCCAGCCGTCCTGCATAGGATGGAGCTCCGTAGCCCCGCTCTAATGACCCAACCCCAATCTCTCCGCCGTCGTCTGCTTCAAAAATCATCCGTCCCTTTTCCAGCCTCTCATCTCCGAATCCTATGGAGAACGGCTCTCCTGCCTTGATTCGTGTCTTTTTCTCCTCCTGGAACATCGTCATATCCTGTGTACAGGACAGGGTAATTCCTTCGTGATAAATGCTCTGGAAATTGTTGTTCATCAGAAGCACCCGCACAAACTCCGGATTCAGCTCCCGCACAATCAGGACGCCGCAAATCTTTCCATGAGCCACCACAAATTCTTCCATACCTTCGCCTACTGCAACATCTGAAAGCTTCATCCTCTCCACATCGCCGTAGGTCTTTAATACCTTGTATTCTTCATCCAGAGGCACTGTCCCATACTCCTCTAACTCGATGGCGTCCTCCTGGACGGACAGCACCTTGCCCCTTATGGTCTCCTCCTTCAGGAACACCTTCACAATCCTGCCGTCCTCCATCTTCAGATCCGCCATGTGATGAAGCAGCTCCTCTGCCTTTTTGGACTTTTTCTGGAATGGAATCTTTCTCTGGATGTCTCCGATGTAAACCATCAGCTCCCGCTCATCGCCGTCTAAAATCCACACATTCCGGTAGATCGTCTCGCTGCCCCGATCCTCCAGCACATGAATCAGCTCTCCGTCCCGCACATAGGCAGTCAGCTCGTGATCCAGATAAGCATCCAGTGCCAGACCGTAAAATGTCAGAGTCCCCAGGCTGGTATAAGCTGTCCAGGCAGGAACCCCCTGCATATTGTCCGGGGTGCCGTAAATCGCCACCCGCTCCGTCTTTACCTGACCTGATTTATCCATCCGCTTTAATACAGAATCGTAGAGAAGCCACCATCGTTCCTGGGGAAAGGGCTTTTCCCGGTTCTGGGGGCTGGCCTTTACCAAACTGCCAAGAGCCGGTTCTAACTGATTCAGCATGAATTCTGCTTCCTCAAATGTCAGCGGCCCTTCCGCGGTTTTCGCTTTTGCAGGCGTCATCGCCTCCGACAAAATCTCCTGCTCATACAGATAGTCCAGGTAGGGCACATACCACTCCTTCACAGACTCTGCCGGAAAATGAGACGCTCCGTACTCCTGTTTCCAATCTGCCAGTTCCTGAGGCGACAAAACAGCCAGGGCGACTGACTTTGCAGCCATCGCCCTGCTGATACCATCCCGCTCCGGTTCATGTCCTAAAATAATGAGAATCAGAATTCCGATTATAAACGGCACCCCAATAACCCATCCAATCAGCCTATGCCCCTTCATGTTTACCTCTTACATTTTATTTTCTGATATAGGTCTTCTTTTCCTCGTCAATCCGTTCCAGATCCTCATACCGACTGATGTCCGCCGACAGATTCTTTTTTTCCAGCAAACTGGCGGTCACCTCTCTTGTCAGACGATAGATTACCGCAAAGGTTGGAACGCCGATAATCATACCTACAAAGCCGAACAGTCCGCCAAACAGCAGGATGGAAAACAACACCCAGAAGCTGGAAAGTCCGGTGGAATCTCCCAAAATCTTCGGTCCTAAAATGTTGCCGTCAAACTGCTGCAGCAGGACAATAAAAATAATGAAATACATGCACTGTCTCGGACTTACCAGCAAGATCAAAAAGGCGCTGGGAATGGCTCCGATAAACGGCCCGAAAAAGGGTATCACATTGGTTACGCCAATGATAACACTGACTAATAGCACATACGGCATCTTCATAAAATTCAGAAGCACAAAGCTCATGATTCCGATAATCAGGGAATCCAGCAGTTTTCCAATGATAAAGCCGCCGAACACAAAATGCACATACCGGCACTCCTCGATGACTTTGTTGGCTGCTTTTAAAGGAAGCAATCCGTAAATAATCATCTTGGCCTGGGTCAAAAGGGTTCCCTTCATATTCAGCAGATACACCATAACGATGAGGCCGATCAGCAGATCCATCACCATATTGACTGCGCTCATAATTCCGCTGGAAAGACCGCTTAAAATATTATTCATATTGGGGATCAGATCATTGCTCACCCAGTTCCAGATCCATTCAACGCCCTGATTGTAATAGGTCATTACTGTGGCTTCCACTTCCGGATTATTAGCCAGCAGATGTCCCAGCCATGCCTTTAAATTGGCTACGCTGGACGGCAGTGCGTCAACGATACCCCGGATACTTTCAATCAGTTGAGGAATCAGCATGGAAATCAAACCTGTAACCACTGCAATCAACACCGCCAGACTGACTACCGTTCCGGCAACGCGGCTCAGGCTATCTCTGTTTTTCTCCTGCAGCTTCATTCCGGCTGTCAGATCCCTTGTCTTATCATAGGCCCGGTTATAAATGGGGGTCAGCAGGTAAGCTAATACTGCTCCGTAAATAATGGGCGCCAGAATTCCCTTCAGCAGGCTCATAATACCTTTTGCCTTTTCCCAGTTGATGATCAGAAAGATCAGGGCTACCAGAAGAGCCGACACCACAAATGCTGTCACGCCCCAGTAAATATATCTGTGATACTTTTCTCGATCCATGTGCTCCTCCGCCTGTTCATTGCCAAATTTTTCAATACTAGCATATAGCTTACCATAAAACTGCAAAAAGATAAAGCAGCGATTTCTCGCTGCTTTTCTCTTTCGTAATCCCAAAATGCCGGTCTTACTTATTGACGCCTAGCGATGCTAGGTGGGCAACCTCACGCAAGTTTCTGTCTTCCACTGCTAAAAGGAGGCCTGACATCCGCTTACAAATATTGGAATCCCGGTGTCACAAATGTAGGTTCAAAATGGGTAAGGTATCGAACATTCCAGGAATTACTTCTCTTAATTCTTATGAACTGATTATACACCACAGAACACTTCTTTTCAAGTTCCTTTTCCTGCCATTGCAAAAGTTTTTATGCTGTAAAAATCATCTGCACAAGAAACATATAAAAGGCTGTTCCTGCCCCGATGCTGAACAGAGAATTTCCTTTCCACCGATGTAAAATCACCACAGCAGTCACAGCCAGAAACTCCGGCGCCCCCCAGATGTTCTCTCATCCTTCCGTCCTCCGTTTCTTTATTTTATAAGCCATGCCCAGCACGCCGAAAATCAGATAGGATTTCTTTACCTGACTGTACTTTCACAGCATGGAGATACCGTAAAACAGATGTCTGGCATTCAGCGTCAGAGACATGAAAAAGGCCGTTACCGGACCCACTGCAGCCGTCAGCATGGTAACTCCCAGATACTGAAGGCTGCCTGCATACACCAAAAGGCTGATGGCTGCCGTTCAACCGATTCCATATCCGTTTTCACTCATCAAAATTCCATAGGCTGCTCCCAGAAACAGATAACCTGCCATAACCGGCACTGTTTTGGGAAAAGCATACCGAAGGGCTGCTGCCTCCTCCTTTCCCAATCTCACTTATGCTCCCCCATTTCTCTTGCAATCTTTTGTAATCTTTCGTATAATGTTTTTTATTTTACTGTTCTATATTTCGTTTGTCAAAAATTGGGGGAAAGGCGCATGATAGACTTATCAGAATTGTATTCCGAAGACGCCGGCTGCAGGCTCTGTCCCCGCCGCTGCGGCGTCCGGCGGCCTTCGCCGGAAACTATGGATGGCTCTGGTCAGGCTGAAAAAGAAAAACCCGGCTACTGCGGCGCTCCTGCCGGAATCATGGCGGCCAGAGCGGCTTTGCATCACTGGGAGGAACCCTGCATCAGCGGTAAAAATGGAAGCGGTACTGTCTTTTTTACCGGCTGCACCTTAAAATGCCGCTTCTGCCAGAATTATAAGATCAGCCGGGACCAATGGGGCAAAGAAATATCTTCTGACCGGCTGGCGGAAATTTTTCTGTCTCTCCAGGAACAGGGAGCACACAACATTAACCTGGTAACAGCCACGCATTATCTTCCCTGGATTCTTCCTGCTTTGGAGCAGGCAAAGGACCGTCTCCGCGTTCCGGTAGTCTATAACTGCGGCGGCTATGAGCGGATGGAAACGGTAAAGGCTCTGAAAAACTATGTAGACATTTGGCTTCCGGACCTAAAATATTTTGACTCTGGCCTTTCTCGCCGATTGTCCCAGGCTCCTGATTACTTTTCTGCAGCTTCTGCTGCTATTCACCAGATGATTCACCAAACCGGTGCTCCCCAATTTGACGAGAATGGGCTTATGAAACGGGGCGTAATCATCCGCCACCTGGTGCTGCCCGGCCACAAGGACGACTCCATCCGTCTGCTGCACTGGATGGCAGAGACGCTCCCGAAGCAGGAGTTTTATATCAGCCTGTTAAGCCAGTACACACCCTGTCAGAAGGATTGGGACTATCCGGAGCTGAACCGGAGGATTACCCGCTATGAATATGAAAAGGTGGTGGAAACTGCCCTGGAATTGGGGTTAGAGCAGGGATTTATGCAGAAAAAAAGCAGCGCCAGGAAGGAATATACGCCGTCCTTTGAGCTGCAGGGATTATAAGAGGGTGGATGACTGCAAAATGCAGATGTGCTCTTTTCTGCTTCCATGTTTATACACAATGAGTAGTGGCTACCAATGATTGACATCTTTGGTAGCCACTTCAATTCACTTCGTCCATGGGAGTGTACCTCTCTTTTTTTCTGTTGTGTTCTCGTCTTTTGACGATCTTTTGTGTCTTTATGTAAATTTTTTCTCTCTGCTGTTTCTTTTGTACCGTTTGTTCCTGTCATGAATTTTATTTTTCTGTTATCCGGTTTTGAAATCTATCGTTCTCACTATACTTTCTCGTCATATAACAAAACCGATTCTTTTCAATTTTTGATAACCTTTTGAGTGGAATTGTCTTTGGTATGTTCTACAGCAGATTCGTTTTCCTTTGTTTCCATCTTTTCTATAATAAAGAAAGTGGAAACTTAACCAGCTACTTCGGTGGACTGTACCTCCTTTTCTTAGATTTTTTTGATTGTTTTTTTCTTTTGTTTTGTTGTCTTTATAATACCAGATATGTCTTATTTTGTCAATGCTTTTTTGAAAATATTTTTATATTATTTATCAATTGTTAAATTGTATATAACTATTCAAATAATTCAAACTATCAAACAAGGCTGAAAATACGCTCTGCCCGGTGCATATGAAAAAACAGAGGCTGCAAGTTTCCACGCAGCCTCTGCTTTTTCATCATAACAAATTTAAAACTTCTCAAACCGCTCCACATCCGTAACAAAGATGGTGGCGCCCCCCAGTTCTACGGTTACCGGCATCATCATATAACCGGCTGACATGGAGCCAATTCCAGGAGCCGGCATATCGCAGGTAATACGCTGACGCTTGCCGCAGGTATCCCGAATCAGGTCAATGGCCTCGTCTACCTGCTCCTCCTCTGTACCGATCATCAGGGTTGCATTGCCCTTTTTTAAGAAGCCGCCGGTAGTAGCCAGTCTGGTAACGCTGAAACGATGCTCTGTCAGCACATCAGTCACACGGTTTCCATCGTCAGAACTTACAATCGCATAGATAATTTTCATAAGCCGTTTCCTCCTCTTGGGAATGCCTGATTTCCAGGTTGAATTCATAAAGCCAGTATACCACCTTTATCAGGAAACTGCAATGCCGCCAGCCCCTGTTAAGAAACCTTAATGGCTGGCCATTGCCTGCGCCAGAACCTTCATCTGCCCTACCGTATCTGCATGAACTGCAGAGCGAATCGTTACAATCTCCTCCGGCACTTCCACCTGCTTCATCGTCTCTAAAACAGCCCTCATCTGTTTGGCTGCCATAGGCGCCCAAGTGCCGTTTTCCATAAGGCCCACTTTGCGCTTCTGGAAATTCTTGGATTTCAAATGCTGCAGGAATTCCTCCATGGAGGGGAACAGGCCGCCGTCATAGGTGGCGCAGGCCAGCACCATCCGGTCATAGTAAAAGGCTTTCCGCACAGCCAGAGACATGTCCGTCCTGGACAGATCCAGAACTTCTACAGTCTCGCCCTGCTCTTTCAAAAGCTCTGCCAGTTGTTTCGCACCGTCAGCCGTGTTTCCGTGAATGGAGGCATAAGCCACCAGTACGCCTTTTTCTTCCGGCTCATAACTGCTCCAGGTCTGATATTTGCCAATGTAAAACTCCAGATTTTCTTTTAAAACAGGGCCGTGAAGAGGGCAGATCACGGAAATGTCCAGAGCCGCCGCCTTCTTAAGAAGGGCCTGTACCTGAACTCCGTATTTTCCTACGATATTTAAGTAATAGCGGGCGGCTTCCTCCGTCCACTCCTCCTCTGCGTCCATTGCTCCAAACTTGCCGAAGCCGTCTGCAGAAAACAGAATTTTTTCCTTCTGCTCGTAGGTTACCATTACCTCCGGCCAGTGCACCATAGGCGCCATGAAAAACTGCAGCGTGTGTTCTCCCAGCTCCAGGGTATCTCCCTCTTTCACCTCCACGGTTCTGCCTTCCAGATTTAATTCAAAAAACTGGCTGACCATTGAAAAGGTCTTAGCATTGCCCACAAGCTTTGCCAGCGGATAGCGCTCTGCAAACCGCTGGATATTGGCTCCGTGATCCGGCTCCATATGAGACACGATCAGGTAATCCGGGGAAACATCCCCCAAAACCTGTTCCAGATTCGTCATCCACTGGTCTGTGGCCCGGCCGTCTACGGTATCCATAACCGCCACCTTCTGATCCAGGATTACATAGGAATTATAGGTAACCCCATTTGGCACCTTGTACTGGCTCTCAAACAAATCCAGGGTTTTATCATTCACGCCTACATAGCGAACTGCATTTGAAATATAGGTATCGTTCATATCCGTTTCCTCCTGTCATTACTCTATTCATTTCCACCAGATTATTCTAGCATACATGAAAAATGGACTCCACCGGAAGAATTGACAAAAATTTCTCAACATTTTTGCCCAATATTTCCATTTTCACTGTCCGGACCTGATTTCCAGAGAACGGTTTCCCTTTCTGTAGTCCTCTACCACCCGGACAACGGACGCTCTGGTATAGGGCTTCTCCACAAACCCAAAGGCCTGAATCTTCCAGGCTTCCAGAGAAAATCCCGGAATGCTGGACATCAAAACCACTGCAGGCGGATCCGGCAGCTTGTGAAGCTCGGAAGCCAGACTGATACCGCTTATATCTGGCATTACAATATCGGTAAACACCATGTCTACCGGATTTTCCCTGACAAACTCCACTACTGCCACCGCTTCCTCAAACTGCCCCAACAGCCGTATTCCCTCCATATTGCAGAAAATTCCTTTCAGCTTATTAAGCAGCTCCGGATCATTGTCCACAATCACTACCTTCACTTCCTTACTCATTCCCCATTTGTACCTTTCCTATTTGTTACTGTTCAGAGCCAAGCAAAATGATATAAGACAGACATAAAATTTCTATTTTCCAAAACCGCCAAACACCGGTGGTTCTGCCAGAGGACAGGTTTCAAACAATGTCTGCACTGCTCCCTGGTAATCCTCCATCCGCTGGGCTTTCTTGATTTTTTTCACCAGCCTGTCTCCATTGGCGAACCCAAAGGCCAGATAAGACCACAGCTCCTTCATCTTAAACAGCACATTTTTATCTCCCGGAATTACAGCCCGATACCCCAAAAGCAATTCATCGTGAAAAGCCAGCATCTGTTTTCGCCTGTCGCAGGGCGTCTTTTGGGCCATCTCAAGAGCCAAAAAGGGATTTGTCAGCATCCCCCGGCCCATCATCACGAAATCCGTATCCGGAAACTGCTTCCGAAATTCATGGTAATCTGAAACAGAAAACAGATCTCCATTGTAGCCTACCGGATTTTTGCTTTCCTTTACAGCAAGAGCAAAGCTTTCCATATGAGGATGATTTCCGTAAAAATCCATCCTTACTCTGGGATGGATAATCAACCGCTTCAATGGATAGCGGTTGTAGATCTGCAGCAAATCCGGAAACTCGTCGTAATCTGTCAGGCCGATACGGGTCTTAACAGAAAAATCCAATCCCAGTTCTTCCATTCCCAGACTTACCGTCTCCAGAAATTTATTCAAAGCGTCGGTCCGCTCCAAAAATCCGGCTCCCCGGTGCTTGGTTACTACAGTAGGGGACGGACATCCCAGATTTAAGTTTACTTCAGAATATCCCATCTGTCCCAGCTTATCTGCCGCCCACAAGAACCCATCTGCCTGGTTGGTAAGCACCTGAGGAACTACCGTAAGTCCCTGATTGTGCTCCGGCCTTACATCCTCTAACTCCCTGGCCGTCATTTTTCGGTTCTGGGTAGGAGTAATAAAAGGGGTGTAATAGGCGTCTGCGCCGCCGCAAAATTTGTGATGGGCATTTCGGAACACATAACCGGTAATCCCCTCCATAGGGGCAAACATATACTGCATGGAAACTCTCTGCCTTTCGTTTTGTCGCTTCTGCTATCATAACATAACTTGGCCCCTTCTTCCACCATTTTGATTTACTTTCCTGGAAGTTCATGGTAAAGTGATAGAAGCGAAAGGGGGATTTTCTATGAATACTGTAATGGATAATTTACTGACTCGAAGAAGTGTGCGGGCCTTTGAAAACCGGCCTGTTCCCAGAGAGGAGCTGGAACAGATTGTGAAGGCTGGCCTTTACGCCCCCAGCGGCATGAACCGCCAGACCTGGCAGTTTACGGTAGTAACCGACGCTGAGAAGATTGGAAAACTGGCTGCCCTGGTAGAAACGGAATTAGACCGGAAAGGATACAATATGTACCTGCCTGCTGCCATCGTAATTCCATCCAATGAAAAGGACAGTCCCTGGGGCATGGAGGACAATGCCTGCGCCCTGGAAAACATCTTTCTGGCCGCCTGGTCCTTTGGCATCGGATCTGTGTGGATCAACCAGTTGAGGGACATCTGCGATGTTCCGACTGTCCGCGCTCTCTTAACAGACTGGGGCATTCCTGCCAGCCACACCGTATATGGGCTGGCTGCACTGGGGTATCCGGCAGCGGTTTCGGAAGCTAAGGAGAAAACCGGCAAGGTTATTTTTGCAGACTAAATAAACGGATCCACAATTAAAAAAGAGTCCGGTTCACCGTACTCTCGCGCCGGAGCGCGTCTGCGTCAGCAGACATTTTCCTTAAGCGCGAAGTGCGCATCCCGCGGAGCGTTTTTGTTTCATAGGACGAACTTTCCTATGAACGAACAAAGAGGCGGCTGAAAGGAGTTACATATCCCAGCCGCCTCATCTTCTATTTTGCAAATTGCTTATATAATGCTACATGATCGTAGATGCACCGCCAGGAGCTTTCTGCATCTGCTGTTACGCAGATATAACGGTTTCCCATCCGGTCCACGCCGAAGCTGGCTGCACAGTTTCCGGATTCCACCACATAACCGGTTTTTGCGCTGATCACATGGCCGCCGGTGTCCTTGTCCTCAATCCGCCGCAAAAACCAGTTGGAAAGAAGAAGTCCCTCCGGATGTTCCGAGGTAGCAGAGGTGGTGTAGGTTTTCGCAGACAACACTTCCCGGCACAGAGGATTATCCAATGCCGCCTCCAGAATCATAGCCATGTCATAGACCGTACACCGATGATTGGCATCGTAAAGTCCTGCACAGTTGGTAAAATGAGCCGTGCCTGAAAGCCCCAACTCCGCAGCCTTCTGATTCATCAGCTCCACAAAGGCTTCCAGAGAGCCGGCCGTGTGAACAGCCAGCTCTGCCGCAGCCTCGCCGCCGGAAGGAAGAATGGTTCCGTAAAATAAGTCCCGCACCGTTACCTTCTCTCCCACCTCAAAACCTGCGTTGCTGCAGTCATTACTAAAGCTGTAATCCACTGCCTCCCGAGAGATGGCGACCTTTTCTTCCAAATCTTCCAACTGCTCCGCCGCCACCAGCACTGTAAGGATCTTCGTCATGGACGCTGGATTTATGATGGTATCGGAATTTCGCTCCGCCAGAATCTTCCCGCTTCCCATATCAATAAAAATCCCATAATTGCTGTGAACATCTTCGTTCATGGCCTGGGTGTCTGAAGTGCGCTCCGCCCGGTACTCTGCTGCAGAAGTTTCCAAAGCCGCAGATGAAGCCGCCGTGGTTTCCGCCATCGTCTCCGTCCTGATCTCCCGACTGGTTTCTACAGTTGTTGCCGTTTCTTCCGATAGGTCTTTCCTGCTGCCTTCCATAACATTTATGACTCCGCTGACCAGCTTTACTGCTCCCGCAATCAGCAAAACTACTGCCACTGCAAGCACCGCCAGAATGGTATAGAAACGAATCATCTTCTTCCGTCTTTTTTCCTGTCTCCGCCGCATCATCTGTCTGCGCCGGCGGGCTTCTCTCAATTCTTCGTAGTTGTCATATTCTCGATCCATGATATTGCTCCATCGTTTTAAAAATCAAAAGAAATACCGGCATTTGGACGAAATCTTTTCAGTCCCAAAACGCCAGTATCCCTACTATACCAATATCACAGTACAATTTCAAGAAAAATTAAAACCTTTTTTCTACAAAGCAAGCAAAAATCATGAAAAAAACAGAACCAAAATGGACTTTGCAATCAGATTTCCATCGCTCTAAGAAATGGGGAAGGCCGAAGCCTTCCCCTGCCTCGCTTATTTCCAGAAGAAATCATTCACAGGAATTGCAGCCGCAGTCTCCCGTTCTGATTTCTGCTTCAGCCATCGGCATAATGCCTGCGTTGCAGCGGCACATACATGCCCGGATTCCAACCCGGAAACCAGCCTCGTAGCCTTCCCTAAATGCCTGACGAAGTCTGGCACTGCGGGTCTCTTCCGTATTCCACCAGTTATTATTGCAGCCACATCCGCAGCCGCAGCGGTTATTATTCCAACAGCCTTCTCGATTGGTATTGCAGCCTTCTCGTCTGGTATTGCAGTCCTCTCGTCTGGTATTGCAGTCCTCTCGTCTGGTATTGCAGTCCTCTCGTCTCTCACAATTACATCTGGTATTGCAGTTATTGAACATACACATATTGGAAATCTCCTTTGATTGTTTGGTTGTACTTTACCATATGTGGACAGTAAGACAAGTGTGACAAAGTACTATAAAGGCCTCTGCTCCATAGTATATTAGAGAACCTTCTGAAAGGAGCAGCAACCTATGGATTGCAATCACTGCAAACATTCCTGTACCGGAAGACCGAAGGTACAGGTTCCGCCTTGCGTCAATACAAATGTAATTCCCGGATGCGGCCCAGCCGCTGCGCCGTTGCGGCCGCAGATGGAACGGCCGATGAATCCCAACACCGGAATGCAGAATTCGATGATGGAAATGAGAGGGGCCTGCATCGACCAAATGCCTCTTGCCATGGGATATGTCCCCATGCAAAGATGGCGTCAGACATATCCGTTAAGCCAGGGATTCCAGCGGGGAACCATTTTCCCGGATCTGGATCTTCCATTTATGATGGGGAGGTGTCTCAGATGAGTTGTGGATATAAGGATCAGCTTTCTATGAATGTATATGAAACCGGCTTTGCCCTGGACGAAGCACAGCTTTACCTGAACACTCATCCCACGGATCAGGAAGCCATGAACTACTATCAGCAGGTACGGCGGTTAAACCAGGACGCTGTCCGGGCCTACGAAGAAGTCCACGGCCCGCTGATGTTTAACCAGGTGAATTCTAATAACTGGAGCTGGGTCAAAGGCCCATGGCCCTGGGAAGGAGGAATGCGCTGATGTGGAGATATGAAAAACGACTTCAGTACCCGGTAAACATTACCCAGACAAACCCGAAAATGGCGCAGTTTATCATTAGCCAGTATGGCGGGCCAGATGGCGAGGCTGCTGCCGCCATGCGGTATCTAAGCCAGCGCTATGCCATGCCTTATGATAAATGTAAGGCGACGCTGAATGATATTGGAACTGAGGAATTAGGACACTTTGAGATCATCGGGGCAATCGTGCATCAGTTGACCAGAAACTTAACGCCACAGGAGATCGAAGAATCCGGATTCGGCCCTTACTATATCGACCACACCACCGGTCTCTGGCCTCAGGCCGCCGGCGGCATCCCCTTTAATGCCTGTGAGTTCCAGTCTAAAGGCGATCCCATCACGGATCTGTTTGAGAACCTTGCTGCAGAACAAAAAGCACGGGCCACCTACGATAACATTCTTCGGATGGTCAAGGATCCGGAGGTCTGCGATCCCATCCGCTTCCTGCGGGCCAGAGAAGTAGTACACTTCCAGCGGTTCGGCGAAGCCCTGCGGGATGTACAGGATCACTTAAACAGCCGGAACTTCTATGCCTTTAACCCGGCGTTTGATAAGCCACAGGGGAAAAGCGCACAGTGATTTTTAGTATTTAAAGAATCCCGCCAGGTAAGGTTACTGCTTTGCCTGGCGGGATTCTTCACTTCGCTGATATGGACAAGACCACAAAAAATCTATACGGATCTGCTGACAAGAAATGCAAATATGGTATGGATAAAAAGCAATCAGCATCGTTGTTTCTGATTGCTTTTTTTGCCCTAAATTCACCTGATATATGGTGCTAATCACTATATATCGCAGCTATGTTATATATTTTATGCTTCATTTCTGTGCGGATGTGTAGAGGTTCAAGACACTCGCATTTATCTCCAAAGCTAAGAAGAATATCATAGTAATATTCGTTTTCAATAAACGGGAAATTTACGATATAATGCTCGTCACCATCCGGCACAAAATGGTCATAGGTGCAAAATTCAAGCACCCTGTCCAGCACAGATTTGTGAATGCGTATCTTGATTTCTATTTGCATGGTTTCTATGATTTTCTGAAAATCTAAAATTGGTTTTTGATAATCCCGTGGCACAAAAGTTTCCTGTTCTATTTGCAAGTTTGACATACGGGATAGCCTGAATAGGCGGTAATCATTCCTGTTGTAGCAGTACCCATAAAAATACCAGTGGTTGCTTTTCAATACAAGTTGGTATGGCTCAACTGTTCGCACAGTTTTATTTCCATGGTGAGCTATGTATTCAAAGTAAAGCAGCTTATGATCTTCTAAAGCGGTTTTAATCATTTGGAAGTATAGTTGGATATTTTGATTGCCTGACCACGAGCTTAAATCTACACAAATTTGATTCGTCTTTATCTCAATGTCTTTCGCTTTGTCAGCAGGGATAAAACTCTTGATTTTTGCAAGAACATTTACCAGTTCATCACCTCGTACCATGTTGGAAAGATTGGATAGCGCCATCAAGATTGCGGAAAGATCGGCAGTCGAAAAAACATTTTTATCAATCTTGTACTCTGGCATAATTTCAAAGCCGCCACCAACTCCCGATATTGAGCGAATAGGAATACCCGCCATATTGATTGCATCTATGTCACGATAAATTGTGCGGGGAGAAACTTCAAACATATCTGCCAATTCCTGTGCGCCTATACGCTTTTTATCGAGAAGCGTCATAATAATACTAACCAGCCTGTCAACTTTCATTTGGCAACCGCCTTTCAAAAATCCTCTTTCATTATAGATTGTTGCCATACTGATGTCAACGATTGGTTAGTACAATGAAGAAGCAAACAGCACACCAAAATGAAAGCCGAGGAAAAGTATGTTTACAGTCTATGTTTATACCCTTGATACTTTGGCAGATTGGGAACTGGGCTATGTTGCTGCGGAATTACATTCCAAGCGTTTTTTCAAAAAAGATGCGCCAAGTATATCAGTCAAAACAACTGGTGTCTCAAAAGAATCTGTCAAAACAATGGGCGGATTAACTGTAATTCCTGATTGTTCCATTAGCGATATTGCGGTAGATGAAAAAAGTGTATTGTTGTTGCCAGGCGCAAATACCTGGAACGATACAAAGCATGGTGCCATTATTGAAAAGGCAGGAGAACTTCTTTCAGCAGGTGCTACGGTATGTGCCATCTGTGGTGCCACCGTTGCGCTGGCGAATGCTGGTCTGCTGGATCAACGCCCGCATACCAGCAATGGGATGGGTTATCTTGAAATGTGTTCTCCCTGTTACAATGGGCAGCAATTCTATGTTGATAAACCATCTGTCGCAGATCACAACTTGATTACTGCCAGTTCCACCGGAGCTTTGCTATGGGCAAAACAAATCATTGAGCGATTGGAAGTATTTCAGCCTGATACATTGGAAGCATGGTATAACTATTTCAGCAGCGGCGAGGAAAAACATTTCTTTGCCCTCATGCAAAGCTTGCCAACAGTAAGAAAATGACCTTCTGGCCCCGGTGTCTCGGCCCGCCCTGACGGTTCCCCGGTATGATGACTACCAAGTGAGGGGCAATCGCCCTATCACCGGGAGGGACAAGCTGTTTCGGCGGCTTGTCCCTCCTATGCCAAGGAGATCACAGTGAATACCGTTACTTTTTGTGCCGGAAATCCCGTCTGTTTCCAACAGCGCACTTATACACCGTTCCGGTGTCGTCACTGCCAGATTGGCGGCCACATTAAAAATGCCAAATTGACATGAATAGAGATAGAATACAAAGGAAAAGTATGATAAAGTAGATGTATTAAAAACAGGAAATTTGTAGAGGGGGAATAATAATGGAAAATCAATATATACAGCTTGTACCGGCAGACCTTTCTCTTGCAGAACAAGTGGTTGATTACTATAAGAGAAACAGAGATTTTTTAGAAGCCTTTGAGCCTGTGCGAAGCGAGGAATTTTTTACTCTGGAATATCAACAAGCGGTATTGAAAAAGGAAATATCCGAGTATGAGGAAAGGACAGCATTTCGTTTTTATATTCTTTCGGTGGAGCAACCCACGAAAATTATAGGTATCATTGGATTAAACAATGTAGTATGGGGAGCCTTTTGTTCTGCCTTTTTGGGATATAAATTAGACAGGGAGTTCGTCAACAAAGGATATATGTCTATCGCCGTAAACATGTTGACAAAATATGCTTTTGAAGAATTGGGGTTACATCGGATAGAGGCGAATGTGATGCCGAAAAATAAAGCTTCTTTAAGAGTTTTGGAAAAAAATCATTTTATAAATGAAGGGGTTTCGAAATATTATCTAAAAATCAATGGAATTTGGGAAGACCATATTCATATGGTAAAAATAAATTATGCTATGCACTAAATCCCAGTTTAAGGAGATGTTAAAAATGGCAACTTCAAATATTAAAGCCTGTATTCCCTGCGATATTCATAGAGTATGGAAAGTTGTTACGGAGGTTGAAAATTACAGAGAGTATGAGAAAATTTCTGGAAGTATCCCAAAGATTGTGTAAACCTCTAAACTGATGTAAGATAAAATTATGATATGCTCCCTTTTAGGTAGACAAGTAAAATAATAAAAACTTGTTGCCTAGAAGGGAGCATTTTAAATGGGAAGGAGTCCAAAATATAGTGCTGAAGAAAAGATAAATGCTATCAAAGAGTATTTAGATGAAAAAGAGAGTATGAGTTCAATTGCCAGACATTTGGATATAGCATTACCGTCTTTTCGGCAATGGGTAAAAAATTATGAAGCAATGGGAACTGATGCCTTTCTGGCCCATCAAAATAAGCATTATTCTAAATCAGAAAAAGAATTGGCTGTTGCAGCATATTTAGCAGGTGAAGGTTCACATATGGATATCTGCAAAAAATATAAAATCCTTTCAACTCGTCAACTCAGAAGTTGGATTGAGAAGTATAATGGTCATGAGGAGCTGAAGGCTTCTGGAACAGGAGGTACCGTCATCATGACTAAAGGAAGAAAAACTACATTTGAGGAACGCGTAGAAATCGCTTCATATTGTATTTCTCATGATCATAATTATGCAGAAACTGCCGAAAAATTTAAGGTTTCTTATCAGCAGGCTAGAAACTATACCGTTAAATACGAGAAAAATGGAATTGATGCATTGCAGGATAATCGCGACAAACGAAAATCAGAAGATTCTCTTACCGAACTTGATCGACTTCGGGCAGAATTAAAATTAGAAAAAGCCAAGCGAAAAAAAGCAGAAATGGAGGCATCCTTCTTAAAAAAATTAGACGAAATAGAGAGGAGGTGGGGTTAAGCCTGCTTAAATACGGACAGATTTATCAGGCAATCAAAGAAGAAAACGAAACATATGGTTATCCAATCAGTACACTTTGTAAACTTGGAAATGTAAGCAGAGCTGCTTATTATAAATGGCTTCATAGAGAGATTCCAACTAATGAAATTGAAAACATGCGTATTGCAGATGAAATCGAAAAGATACAGGCTGACTTCCCTGATAAAGGATACCGGAGAATACGAGATGATCTGGAACGCTATCATGGAGTAAAAGTAAATGACAAACGAGTTCTTCGAATTTGTAGAAAGAAAAATATCAAATCTACAATTAAATATGCGAACAATGGATGCACACGCCAGGCTGCGAATCCTCAATTCATAGCAGAAAATGTATTGAATCGAGAGTTTTATGCCGATGCACCTAATCAGAAATGGCTTACAGATGTAACAGAATTTAAATATTACATTGGTTTAGAAAAACATAAGGTGTATCTTAGCGCAATACTGGATTTGTAGAGCCTATGAAACTTTACTGACTTGAAAAAGTAAATTCCAGTGCAGAGGTAAAGCCGAGCCTATGAAACTTTTTCTGTAAAATAACCACGATAAGGTCCTTCTATGATAAAATAAATATCATTAGGAGGGCCTTTTACTATGGCAAGACAAAAGAAACCGGTTCACAGAGTTGAAATGACAG
>CATOIK010000002.1 GCA_951800645.1 uncultured Eubacteriales bacterium
AAAAGAGTTTATAGACGGCAGGTTGAAATACCTGCTACAAGGTTCCTTGGTCTAATGGTTAGGACACCGGCCTTTCAAGCCGGAGATGATGGGTTCGAGCCCCACAGGAGCTATTGTGGCCATAGGATAATGGTAGTCCGGCAGATTGTGGCTCTGTCTATGGGGGCGATTCCCCCTGGTCACCCCATGGATGGGTATGCCTAGTGGCGAGGGCAGCGGATTGTAAATCCGTTACAAAGAAACACCGCAGGTTCGAGTCCTGCCCCATCCACTTTTTGTTTGCGTGTGCGAATGGTTTTTGGTGCCACCCTGCTAAGGTGGTGCGCGGCAACGCACCGAAGGTCCGAATCCTTCCGCAAACGCTTTGAAGTCAGAGAATATTTTGTTTTTCCAATAACTTTAAAAAGCTCTTATCATTCATCTGTTCATTTGTTAAGTATTCCCCATTATAGAACAGGGCATAAGTTGTAATCGGTGTAGGCGCATTTTGTGCCTGCTCTTTGCTTTGCAAATGAATAGCTTTAAACTGTACACCTCTTTCTTTTGCGGTTTCTTCTACAATAGGGACATATTTCGCATTAAATGGGCATTGGCTGGTGTAGTATAAAACATATCCCATTTCATCAATGTGAGGATGTTTAGCACACTCTTTGAATTTAGGCAAAGAAGCATTGTTATCAAATGACAAGCACCATAGCTGAATACCATTGTCCGCTTCGTCACAAACGGTAAAACCTTTGTATTTTAAGAATTTAGGGTCAGCCAAAAATGGTTTTTTCTTTTTGGAAGATAGAATACATACCCCCATTTTTTCTTTGATTTTACTATCTTCAATACACGCATTTAATAAGTCTGTTGAGTATCCATGTCCCTTGAATGAACCAGCCACCCAAAGGCAGTTAATATACATATAGCTGTCTGCAGCAATAGGGTTCCAAGCGTTTTCAGCAGGAATGTACTCAACAAAACACTTTCCTCGTTCTTCGCTCTTTAGGAAAACTAAGCCTTCATCAAATCGCTCTTGCAGCCAAGCCTTTTTTGATGATACTTGAATATCATTGTTATTTGAAATTGCACAGCATATATGCTCTTTGTCTATATTCTCGTTGGTTACTCTAATATAATCCATAAAAATACCTCATTTCTAACTTCCGGTTTTCCGCTCTTTGCAACTTCCCGACAGATGGGAAGTTGATGTACTACATAGGCGTTCCTACCTCAATCAAATTACCGTCTAAATCGTAAAAACGGATTACTTTTTGTCCCCAACTATGCGTCATAAGTCGATTAACATATTGGATGTCAGGATATAGGCTTTCTAATTTTTCAATGAATGCTTCTATATCTTGTTCTTCAAAATAAAGTTCACAAGAATTACTTTTTGGAATAATACCTTTTCCTAAAAACTTCTCCCAAATTTTTTCGTCCTGGAGTACAAGACCTTCTGTTAAAATCATGTTGCCATCATTGTCAAGCACCATATCCAAACCAAACAAGTTGTGGTAAAATTGTTTTGATCTATCAATATCTTTCACAACTATTAAAATATTTTTTAGTTTCATTTCATCCAACTCCTTAATTTTCAATTTGCCCAGTTCTATAAAAGGGAATTTATCTATGGATATACATTCTTGTCATATCGGGCTCATTGTCCCCTTGAACCATACACAAAAATTCCCAACCATATCTTTCATAAAAACTTGTATGGTCTGTAATCAAATAGATAGGAGTAATTCCTTTGGACTTCATATCCTTCACAACAATATCAAGTAATTGTCCCGCAATTCCTTGACAGCGATATTCCTGTTCAGTATATATTGCACATACATTGGGCGTAAGGTCTTTCCTGTCATGAAAATCGTTTTCGATTACTCCAAGACCGCCTACAATCCGGTCTTTGTCTAAGCAAAAATACCAACCATATGCTGTTTCATTATTAAGATAGGCTTCCATACATTCAAGATAAGCTTCTTGTGGCACATCCCATTTGTCATGAAACCATGCAGCAGCGGCTTCTTTTAACTCTGGCTTTTGCCTTAAAGTAACATAGATATATTCATTCATATTCTTGTTTCCTCAAATTCAAGTTGTTCATTTCCAATGCACACAATAGCGTGGCCATGTAAACACAAATCATCGGCATTGTCTGTACTTCCATCAATCCAACACAAATCCGTCACATCAATAAGAAATTTCCCCATTTTTTTACCCCGCAACTTTATGTTTTTCTGTACCTGCATTTTATCATGCCGTTATAAGTAATGCCATTTCTTTTTAGCCTAATTTTTCTTTTATCTGCTTTATTGATAGATATAGTATGTATGCGAATATTGGCATGGCAATAAATCTCAAAAAGTGCTAAAATGAGGAGTGAGCATTTTACTGCAAAAGGGGAGGAGTGATTAGGTGAAGAAAAAATTTAAATCAGCATGCTACCGTTTTATAAATGCGGATGGAATTACAGTTGTGATAGCTGCAATTATTATATTTTGCGGTATTTGTCTGGGGATTCAGCAAGGGAAGGAAAGTCCTGAGATTGTAGATTGGACCATATTTGGCGCCATTATTATTGCCATGCTTCTGGAAACGGGAACCAAGCTGATTCGAGAACCGGTTTTAAATTACTTTGAAGATGATGTAAAGCTGACAACAGATTATAAGCAGTTGGTAAAGCGATATAAATCAGATGTGATAAGCTGTAAAAATCAGACAGCATCCGCTGAAAATATAAAGAAGGCGGCTCATATGGGGCGGAGCATAACCGCAACGGAGAAATTTCCGGTGACCTGTGAATATAAGCTGGGAAGCCAGCCGATTGAAATTCGGGACAGTGAAGAAATGTATGAGTTGCCTGAGTTTGTGAAGAAACATTTTGATGAATTGTTTGGCGCCCATGTAACTTCAGAAATATACAATCAATTAAACATTCGGGTAAGCCGATGGGGAAACGAAAAAGATGGGTTTGTAATAGAAACATCGAGAACAACTTACTATTATTCCCTGGTTACAAATCGGGCTATGGATTTTAAATGGAGCAATGGGGTAACTGTTCGGGAGCAGTATGAATTTGGCCCATTTCTGAATCCATTGGAGAAATCCAGTCTGTCTAATCACTTGGGAATGAATGGATTTGTAGAATCGAAAGACGGACAGATTGTGTTTGTTAAGCGGGGGAAGAACTTGTCCATAGGAAAAGGAACTTATGGAGACAGTGTAGGCGCCAGTCTGAAAGCAAAATATGCAATAAATGAAAATGGCCGGTTCACTTCTGGCGGATTGCTGCGCGGTATCGTAAATGAAATTGAGGATGAATTAAAAATTCCAGGTGAGGTATTGGAGATAAAGGCGCTGGAAAACATGTTGATTGCAGCATACCGGGATTTAGTAGAGGGCGGAAAGCCGCAGCTGCTTTTTTATGCAAAATCCAGGTGGACAAAAGATGAGATTGAAGCTAATTTTTTTAAAAAGAACGAGAAGAAGAATAACAAGAATTCGGTGGTTGAGGATGGAAATAAACTATTGTGGATTCCCAAAAACGAGTTGAGTGAAATGTGTATTTTCTCGGATGGCATGATTCATCATGGTCAATTCTATCCTATGATGCCGTCAGCCTCAGCCAGTGTCGTAATGCTTATAGAATGGCTGCAGGAACGGCCTGAGGAACAATAAGATTCGGATAAGAAACGGCCCTCCCAGGTCATCAACCTGGAAGGGCCGTTTTGTGACGCGCCTGGCGGCGCACATTTTCAAATTTAATTCCGATACTTCTCCACAATATCTTTCATCTCATCCCACTTCCGCTCCATATCGGCTACCAGTTCAAACTGGGTGCGGGTGCGTACCAGATTGTGTTCCGGGTAGGCGGTGTGGAAATAGGTGTCTCCTTCCAGATAGTCGGTTAGGAAGCGAATACCGCATTCCAGGGTCATCAGCTTGGCGCCCATGGGAAGCATGTCGATTTCCTCTTTGGTAAGGCTGCCTTGGCAGCCTTCTAAGAAGCCCTTGGTGTAGATGTCAAACAGATCAAGGGAAAGGGAAATCTTACTTAAGTCCTTTTCATCCTCTGCGCCGGTGTTGGCGCCAAACCGGATGGAATCTCCAAAATCGAAGATGGAAAGTCCCGGCATGATGGTGTCTAAGTCGATAATGCAGAGAGCTTCGCCGGTAGCGGCGTCAAACATGATGTTGTTTAGCTTGGTATCGTTGTGGGTAACTCTGAGGGGCAGTTTGTTGTCCTGCAGCATGTCCATAGCCATGCTCATTTCCGGTTCCCGCTCCATTACGAAGGCGATTTCTTTCTGAACATCAGCAGCCCGTCCGCAGATGTCTGCAGCCACGGCTTTCTTGAAGTTTACCATACGAGATGGAGTGTCGTGGAAGTGGGGGATGGTTTCTGTCAGCTCAGCGGCCGGATACTGAGCCAGCTGGCGCTGGAAGTAACCGAAGGCCTTTCCGCTCTGATAGAAGTCTTCCGGCTTCTCTACCAGATCGAAGCACTTGGCGTTTTCGATGAATAAGTATACCCGCCAGTAGTTGCCCATGCTGTCCTTGTAGAAGGTATTACCGTCCTTGGTGGGAATCAGATTCAGGGTTTCCCGGTTGGGGTCTCCGCCCTGAGCCAGAATCTTCTCACGCATGAAGTTGGTGACGCCCTCCACATTTTTCATCAGAGAAACCGGATCTTTGAAGACTTCGTGGTTCATCCGCTGAAGGATGTACTTGTGCTCTGTGCCGTTTTCCTCTGTGCAGCGCAGAAAGAATGTATCGTTGATGTGGCCGCTGCCATAGCGGACGCATTCTGCAACCTGTCCCTTCAGGCAGAAGGCTTCGATTGCCTCCTGGCGTTTAGCGCATTTATCGTTTTCCATACTTTAGTCCTCCCATACTTTCTCAGGATATAAGCCCTGATCTTTCAATGCCTGGAGAGCGGCAACTACCATGGCTTTGTCTTCTTTGTAGGTAACGCCGTACCAGCGGTCTGCACTCTTTAATACCGTAACCTCGGCTTTGCCTTCCTTTAAAAGCTCGTCTACCACGAAGGGCAGGAAATACTCGCTCTTTAAGGGATTGGAGGGAACCTGATCTCTTAAGAATGCGGCAAAGCGGTTATCCAGCTCAGCCAACATACTGCCAGTAAAGCCCCACATGTTCATGGAAACGGTAGTATCCGGAGCCAGAGGCGTCCAGGTGGCGCCGTCGTCCTCGGTGTATGCCGGACTGTCGCCGTGCTGTTCGATGCGGGTGCGCTCGTGGATGGCAGTCAGTTTGTGGTTTTCATCTGTGGAGCAGACGCCGCGGGCTACATGGCCGTTTTCCGTCAGGGTGTTGGAAAGGCGATAGCCTACCATGGTATACTGGAACCGCTCGTTATCTTCGGTAGAGGCCAGTTGGTCATAAATCTGATGGAAGGCAGACTGGCCGTAGTAGTCGTCTGCATTGATTACAGCAAAGGGGCCGTCAATGACGCCTTTGCAGCAAAGGACAGCGTGGCCGGTGCCCCAGGGTTTTACCCGGTCAGCCGGAATTGTGAAGCCGTCCGGAACCTTATCCAGCTCCTGGTAGACATATTCTACCTGGATATGTTTGGCGATCCGGTTCCCAATGTGTTCTTTAAAGTCTTTCTCAATGGCTTTCTTTATGATGAAAACCACCTTTTCAAATCCGGCCTGCAGGGCATCGTAGATGGAGAAATCCATAATGATGTTGCCGTAGGAATCTACCGGGTCAATCTGTTTGAGGCCGCCGTAGCGGCTGCCCATGCCGGCCGCCATGATCACTAATACCGGTTTCTTGTTCATAAATAATTCCTTCTTTCTACTAAAAATGTAACGCTCTTTTAACCCTTTACGCCGCCGCCGGTAACACCTGCGATGATCTTCTCAGACAGGAAGATGTACAGGATGAAGGTGGGCAGGAATACGATAACTACTGCTGCAAACATGCCGGACCAGTCTCCGGTGTACTTCATGGAGTTAATCATGGAGTACAGGCCTACTGCGATGGGACGCAGCCGGTCGGAGTTTGCGAAGATCAGGGAAATGAAGTATTCATTCCAGATATTGATAAAGTTAAAGATGGTTACGGTGATGATACCAGGCTGTGCCATGGGAAGCATAATCAGCCAGAAGGTCTTGGTAGGCGGGCATCCGTCGATGGCCGCCGCTTCTTCAAATGCCTTTGACAGGTTGGAGAAGAAGGTCATCAGGAAAATGGTGGTGTAGGGGACATTGATGCCCACATACAGGAAAATCATTAACAGCCAGTTAGATGCCACATTGTTTAAGATGCCCAGGTTGGCAACCAGTCCGAACAGAGGCAGCACGATCATGATAACCGGTACGCCCATAGCGGAAACCAGACCGGTCTGGATCAGCTTGTTGGCGATAAAGTCAAACCGGGACAGAGTGTAGGCTGCCGGTGCGCAGATAACGATTAACAGCGTGCAGGACACAACGGTGTAGCCCAGAGAATGCATGAAAATTCCGGATACATCGGAGTTGAACCAGGCTTTGCTGTAGTTTTCAAAATGAAGTCCGCTGGCCAGCAGCTGGTCAGCAAAGATCTCCTTAGTAGTGGAAAAGCTGGCCATTACCACCCAGCCCAGCAGCATGAAGGTAAATGTAATCCAAAGGATCAGGATCAGGTAGCCAGGCGCCAGTTTCAGTTCCCGTTTCCAGTTAAATGGAGTTTTCTGTGCTTTTTGTTTTGCCATATTTGTTCCCCTCCTCCCTTAGAATTCCAGATCATCATCTTTTAGCAGATGATTACACAGCCAGAAAATAATGACTACGATGACACTCAGCATAACGCCTATGGCGGCGCCCAGTCCGGCGTTTCGTTCCGTCATACTGTTTCCTGCGCCGAAGATCTGCATATACATGTAAACCATCGGGGTGATGGTCTGGGTGTCAGCGGTAACGGTGGAGAACAACTGGGACCATACGAAGAAACCTACAGAGGTTACGCTCCACATGGTGATGTTGGTGCGGAATACGCCTTTTAACAGCGGAAGGGTTATGTAGCGGAACTGGCCGAATTTATTAGCGCCGTCTAAGGTGGCGGCCTCATAGTATTCCTGACTGATCCGTTCAATGCCGCTGGCAAAGATCAGCATGTGATAGCCTACCATACCGAAACAGTACGCCAGAAGCAGAGCCATGAATTTGTGGTCGTTGCTCAGCCATTGGACTTTAGCCAGGCTGTCCAGGCCTATGGCAGAAAAGAAGTTCTTTAACAGACCGAATTTGGGGCTGTATACATACTGCAGCCACATGGTAGCCAGCGCTACGGCACTGACAATGTTGGGCAGGTATATTACGGCCCTGAAGAAGCTCTTAAAGCGGATGCCGCTGGTAAGGATAACTGCAAATAAAAGCGCCAGTGACATAACGATCAGTCCGCCGATAAACCAGATTCTTGCCAGGTTCCACATGGACTGCTTGAACAGAGTGGTGCTGGCCAGCTTGCTGAAGTTAGCCAGACCGGTAAACTGCCACTTGGAAAAAGAGTCTGTGATGTTTTCGATCTTAAAGAAGCTCATAAGAATGGTTCTTAAGATGGGGTAGAGGAACACCAGGACAAACATGAGCACAGCGGGCGTCATGAATGCAATGATCATACCTTTGTTCTTTTTCATGACTCGTACCTCCTTTGAAAAATATGATGTTTCTTGGTTAAAAACAGGGTGACAGCGCGTTATACGATGTCACCCTGAATAGAATAAATATAAGGATTTAGTTGCCGGCTGCTTTCAGTGCGTTTACGAAGCCCTGAGCGTCAATGGAACCGCCGCAAAGATTTAAGAAGTTCTCTTTGATGATCGGGGTCATATCTGCGTTTGCCTCAGCACCTGCTGCCCACGGATAACGGGTGGTCAGGCTGTCCATAACCGGTTTTACATCTGCTAACAGTGCCGGCCACTCAGTATTGGCAGAGTCTGCCGGAATACCTACAGAGTACTCGGAAAGCTTCTGGTCAAACTCACCTTTGGTGATGTACTCGATTAACTGGAAGGCTGCCTCTGCGTTCTTGGAATCTTTGTTGATAGCAAGAACCTGAGAACCGTAGTTTGCTGCCTCAACACCGTCAACGCCGCCGTCTACAGCCGGGTAGCTGAAGCATCCCCACTGGAAGTCATCTCCAGCCATGTCCTTAACCTCGTTGGGAAGCCAGGAACCATTCAGATACATAGCTGCAGTACCCATAGCCAGCTCCTGGTTCTGACCTGCCGGCCATACATTGGAAGCGATGGTCTCGGAGAAGTAACCCTTAGCTGCGAAATCTGCATAAGCCTCAGCGGTCTTAAGAACTGCCGGGTCATCCCAGTTGCCTTCTTTTACAACGGTCTCGGTAGCCGGTTCGCCGATCAGTCTGGACATATGATAACCGAACATGCAGGTGATGTAAGCGTCGTCGTTGGTAATGGGGGTGTAGCCAGCTTCTTTGATCTTTGCACAGGCTGCATCCAGTTCTTCCCAGGTGGTGGGTACTGCAGTCACGCCAGCTTCTTCAAAGATAGCCTTGTTATAGAAGAATGCAAATACATTCGGCTGATAAGGAATGGATTTTAAGGTTCCGCCAGCTACATCGCGGCATGCCTTCATCAGACCTGCGTTTGCAGTTGCTTCGTAGTCAGAAGCTTTTACAAGCTCTTCCAGATCCATAAGATACTGACCCCAAGTGGTGTTTACACGGTCAATATCCTCATCGAACAAGTCAATGTTTGTACCTGCGTCCAATGCCGGCTGAAGACCCTCGCGGATACCGGTACGGCCTTTAAACTGCAGGTCAACCTTGATGCCGGTGTCAGCAGTAAATTTGTCTACTGCTTCCTGGATTGCTTTGCCCTGAGGCTCGGTGGACTCCCACATGGACCAGTAAACCAGGCTTCCGCCTTCACCGGACGGTGCAGCATCTTCGGTTTTTGCTTCAGCAGCGGTAGTCTCTGCCGGAGCAGCAGTAGTAGCTGCTTCCTGAGAACCTCCGCATCCTGCCAGCATGGTAGCAATCATGGAAGCGCCGAGAATCAGACTCATTGTTCTTTTTTTCATAACACACATCCTCCTTAAAAATTGTGTATTTTACACATCTTTTGAAACTTATAGTTTTATAATATTATACTAACTGCTAAAATGATTTACACAAACAGTTTATATTTTTGGACAATCAGTCCTTTTGCCCTTGCAATTTTGACATAAATTGATTACAATAAAACCAGATTCATTTAACTGGATCCGGGAGGAGTGTGGAAAACATGAAGTACAAGGCAGTAGAATTAAAGGAAGAATTTTCCATAAATCGGATTATCAGCATTCACTATTTTGAATATATGAGCGATTTTAAATTTGCGGGAGAATCCCACAATTTCTGGGAACTGCTATGCGTGGATAAGGGAGAGGTGGAGGTTACGGCAGATTTGGAAAAGATTACCCTGCACAGGGGAGACATCATTTTCCACAAGCCTAATGAGTTTCACAATGTGGCGGCTAATGGAGTTATTGCCCCCAATCTGGTGGTAATCTCTTTTGAGTGCGGAGATCCGAGCATGCGTTTCTTTGAGGGCAAGATTCTGAAGGTGGGAGAGGGAGAACGGCGGCTGCTGGCTCAGATTTTGGTGGAGGCCAGGGAGGTATTTCCAGGGCCCCTGGACAATCCTTACCAGGAGGAGCTTATCCGGGGAGGGAAGACGCCTTTTGGCGGAGAGCAGCTGATTAAGCTTTATCTGGAACAACTGTTGATCCATCTTTATCGGGAAAATGCCTTTTTCCACGAAACCCAGCGGAAACAGCCTTATGCAGTTCAGAAATCTGAGGCTCTTTATGGGGATGTGGTGGCCTATCTGGAGCATAACATCCGGCAACAGCTGACGGTAGAGCAGATATGCAAGGACAATCTGATTGGAAATTCTCAGTTAAAGAAGCTGTTTCGGGAGAGGGAGCACTGCGGAGTTATCGAATATTTTAATAGGAAGAAGATTGATATGGCCAAGGAACTGATCCGCAGCCGGAACATGAATTTTACTCAGATTGCAGATTATCTTGGCTATGCGTCAGTTCATTATTTTTCCCGGCAGTTTAAAAAGACAACCGGTATGACCCCTACCGAATACACTGCGTCTATTAAGCAGTTGTCGGAGAGTCCATACCGGTTCAGGTTATAAGCGGAAGCTTGTGTTAGCTGATCTCTTTCCAGAGAATCTGGCAGGGTTTTAAGGTGACGGTCTCGGCGCGTCCCTGGCCGTCATAAACCGTTGTGGTCTGCTCTTTGCTGGAGTTGTTGGAGATGGCGTAGCGACCGGTCTCCGGATAGCAGTTTACCTCGCAAAGCAGGTTGTCGGCGAACCATACATGGAACTGCTTCTCTTTGTGAGCTGCATAATAAAGGCTCCGCAGCAGCAGCCGGGTGTTGGCGTAGCTGTAGGGAAGTCCTGCCAGGTAAACGCCGCGGCCCTTGCCGTAATCGTGGGAAGCTGCATGAACGCAGCCATCGGAATATTCAATAATCTCAGTGTCTGCGCTTAGTGCGTAGATACTTTTTTTACTTTCTCCAAAGTCAAAGGCTTCTGTCCGGTCTTCTTTAATAAAGTGGTTCTCCGCCTGATTCTTAAAGTATTTGTCGGTGGACAGGGTGAAGCCCAGTTCTTTGTCTACGCCCAGCACATCTGCCAGCTGGAAGAAGCGTCCGGCGTGATGGATGGCGGAGGGCTCTCCGATTCCCAGGAATCCGCCGCCGTCATGAACCCACTGACGGATTTTTGTAATTACGGTATCGTCCAGCCACTCCTGGCCGCCGGAAAAAGCGGTCTCTGCATCGCCGGCATTGATGATGACGTCAATATCGGCGGGGATGCCATGTTCCCGGATGTCCTTAAAGCTTAAGAAGGTTACATCGATGCTGGCGCCGCTTAAGGATTCCAGTATACCGAAGTAGGAGTAGGTCTGCTGATACCAGAGGGCGTGAGCTACCATGTAGGTCTGCCATGCCCGAAGCTGTCCCCAGCAGTTTAAGATGGCAATTTTTAAGCCGCAGTAAGGCTTGCTGCCGGCAATGTTATCGTAAAGCTCCCGGAATTCATCGGTGACGGTCTCGATGTAGTCTACGAATTTAGGGAACTTGTAAGCCAGGCTTAAGTAGCCGCCATAGCCGATCCGGTCAACCGGTTTGCGCATTAGGGCGCGGCGGGCGCACAGCCAGTTTTCGATGGCTTCCGGGCAGGGGTCATTGCCCTCATAAAAGGTGTCCGGGAAGAAGTAAGGAAGGAACCGGCCTTCTGTGTAGCGGACGCCGGGGATTTCGGAAATCAGCCGCAGAGTGGCGCCGCCGCCGACGCTGCCTACAACTGCATCTAGTCCGATAGACGGGAAGTATTTGCCGTAAGGCTCTGTGCCAATCCAGTTATCACCCAGAAACATCATAGCTTCCCGGCCTGCTTCATGAACCAGGTCCACCAGCTCTTTTGCTTTGGCTGCCACGAAGCGCTGGATAAAGTCCATGTAGTCCAGATAGTGGTCTGTGGGAACCCGGAAGGTAGAGTTATAGTAGCCGTTGTCTACGATGTCTTCTGGACGAAGGGCATAGCCGTATTCTGCTTCAAACTCTTCCAGGGCTTTTACAGAAACGGTAGCGCCGTAGCCGAACCAGTCTACAAACTTTTCCTTAGCTTCCTGATTGAAGACCAGGGTAAAGTGGTAGAAGAAGGTGGTGAAACGGACTACATCTGTGTCTGGGTTGTCCTTTAACCACTGTACCAGATAGTCCCTGGCGAACTGGCCGGAGTTTAACTGGCGTACATCAAAGGGGATTTCATGGGGCTTGTCTCCCCAGTTGTTGGTAATATGGTTGTACATCTGGGTAGGATCCCAGATGGCATATACCAGGAAGGATACCGTGTATTCGTGGAAGGGAACAGCTCCGGTAATGGTAACCAGGGACTTTTCCTGGTTCACGCTCCACTGGGAAACCGGAACTACAGTACCGGCGGTGCGGTCTATAACCTCCCACCATTTGGCAGGATCATGGATGTAGTCCGGAACTACCTGCTGGTCAAAGTAGCCGTCCATAAAGTCGATGGAAAGGCTGTCGGAAACGGCAGTCTGCCGTTTGGACATGAGGTAGAGCTGCTGGCATTCGTCCATGTGCTCTTTGGCAAACTCATTGTGTCCCCTGGCCACGAAGTAGGTGGTGTAGATTTTGGCATCCAGGGATTTTATATCGCTGGACAGCTTGGTGCCGTCACTGTCACGGATGGCATCGGCCCCCCAGCGGTTCATTATTTCTTTGGTTTGCTGCAGAAAGCCGGATTCGCTCGGCAGCGTAACGCGTCCTTTTGTATGAGACATAAGCTTCCTCCCATTTTTTAAGAATAAATCTTAATGTAGCAGTTACATTGTAGTTACAGTATAGTTGGAATTGGGGAAAATACATTTACACATTTCGCTCTTTTGTTTGGATATTCCGTTTCTTGCAAATAATGGCAATTTCTGATAAGATGAAAGTTACGATTAGTGTCGCAGAAATAAGGCTTTTTGCCTGCTGACGGCAGCAAAAAGGATGAGGAAAACAGGATGAACAGTCAGGAAGCGTCCAGGGAATCTGCCTGGATAGAGGAGTTTGAAAATTTATACATTGAGACTTATCCGATTCTGTACCGGCACGGAAAGCTGATTTTCAGCCAGGAAGAGCAGGTGAAGGAGCTTTTAGCGCTTACCTATATGGAGGCCTATCAGCGGCGGGAGCAGCTTCAGAAGGAGAAGGTTCCGGCTGACTGGCTGCGTAAGCGGGCAGATTTCTGGGCGGAAACCAAGCTGGAAGCTACAAAGGACATGCTGGAAGCGTCCTATGCAGAAGAAAAGATGCAGTCCAAGGAGGCGAAAAAGGAACAGCGCTCCAATTTGGACGAGACAACGGTGCTTCTGGAAATTGAGGATCGTCTGGGAATTGTGGACGGACAGGAATCATCGGAGGAGGGAAGCGTAGCCCTTACCTCATTTAAAGGGATACTCTCCATTGTCATGCTTATGGCGGCCGTCATTGCCACTGTGGCAGGCATAATGAAAATGAAGAACCAGATGGAGGTTCTGCAGGCGCCTTTTGAGCGAACTTTTGCAGAGGAGGATTTGAGCGCAGAAGCGGAAGCTGAAAAAAACCGGATTCAGGTGGGAGATACGGTAGTGTATCTGTCTGATATAGGTGAGGTGCTCTATTCTCTGCCGTTAGAGGAAACAGACCTGGCAGGCGCAGATCCTCTTTGTCCGGAAATTCAGAAGATGGACGATGGCTGGACTTATTATCTGCCTTGTCCGGAGCGGGAAAACAGCCAGCTTTCCCAGGTGCAGCCTGCGCTTTTTCATACACTGTACCGGTTGGCTGCAGACGGCCAGGAGCTGGAGATTGTGGCGGCAGAGGTGGACAGCTATACCATTACAGAGACAGATATTTATGTAAATCAGTATGGCCGAATTCAGCGGATTGGAATGGATGAGGCATTTGATAAGATTCAGCCGGGATATTATGTGAAAGTAAAGGATGAGGACATCTATCTGTACGATACGCTGGGCCGGACTTTAAACGGGGCTGCAGACGGCACCATTCATTTTGGCGGCCAGGCATTTGAGATGTTTTCCAACCGGGTTCTGGATGTAAAGCCGGATCAGATGGAAAAGGACGGCGTCAGCTATTATCTGAAAGCGATGGAGGATGAGCCGGACAAAACGGCAATTTACTGCAGAAAAAACGGTCAGGAGACGCTGTTTGAAAAACAGGGAAGAACCATAGACAGCTTCTGTATTGCAGGCGACTGGCTGTATTACAGCGCCTATATGCGCAGAGGCGGCTCCGGCGCCCATTACAGCAGGATATTTAAAAAGTCGCTGACAGAGGAGGACGCTAAGGCAGAATCCCTTCGGAATGAGTTTGCCGGACGGCTTCGGCAAATGTACTATTCGGAGAATGCCGATCAGATTTATGCCAACTACACGCCCCGGAACTGGAAGAATAATTACGGCGTAATTGCAGTTATTTCTCTGTCCGGCCAGATGAGCTATCTGGACGATGAAGAACTGCGGGAGGGTGTGGAAACCAGCGGCAACGATTTCCTGGAGTTCGTTATGATGCAGGACGGCCAGGTGTATTGCTACTGGAAGGACTGCTATTGGGAGAACGGAGAAGACCCGATAGTGAAGTGGAGAAAAGTGCTGGTGATTCCGGACCGTAATCGGATTATGGTGAGAGAATAAGGCTGGAATGCGGCTGAGCCTGTTGGCAATTCAGGAGAGGGCATGGAATTTAAGTAAAGAGAAGCATCAGACATCGGCTGAGATCCGGTGTCTGATGCTTTGGGATTTTTCGGTCTGCTTCATTATATATTATTCATCTGCACAAATACCAGACTTTTGGCAGAGTGTGTCAGCAAATCTATTCGACAAAATTCGACAAATCTTAGATTTCTTCTTCATCAAATTCTGCAATAATATAAAAACCCCGGTCATTTTCCTGGATGTCTTTGATCACGCCTTCACGGGATTTCAGCCGTTCGTGGGTTTTGTAGCAGCCGGACATGGCTACCGCAGGTTCTATGATGTAGCTGTAGTTGACTCCTTCCCGCTCTATCACCTGGACTGTGTCTCCAATGTTTACCAGGCCCTGGCGTTCCATTTTAAATTCCATCTGACGCATGTTTATCACTCCTTTGGCCGCAGAACAGAGGCAGTATTTTGGAAGCTGGCTCTGAACCGTAACGGCAGTTTCTATGAGTAGTATAGTGAAAAGACTATGGAATGTAAAGCTGTTCTATGCTACAATGACTGAACAGTAATCTTAAAATGTCAGGAAACAGATGGAGCAAACATGGATAAAGAGCATCTTCTAATAAACAAACTGAAGAAATATGGGGCGGCAGATACCTGCCCTATGCACATGCCGGGCCATAAACGGCAGACAGGAGAAGCCTTTCTTGGGGCGTTTCCCAATCCTTTTTCCATTGATATTACCGAGATTGACGGCTTTGATAATCTCCACAATGCAGAGGGGATTTTAAAAGATTCCATGGAGTGGGCTGCCGGTGTTTATGGAGCAGATAAAACCTGGTATCTGGTAAACGGCAGCAGCAGCGGGATTTTAAGCGCCATCTGCGGAACCGTAAAGCCGGGAGAACGGATTTTGATGAGCCGGAACTGCCACAAGTCTGCATATCACGGAGTTATCCTCAGCCATGCAGAAGTGGACTATGTTTATCCACAAACTTTAGAGGGTTTGGGGATTCAGGGCGGGATTCTGGCATCGGATGTGGAAAAGAAACTGAAAAAACAGCCGGATACAAAAGCGGTGCTTATTGTGTCTCCCACTTACGATGGAGCAGTGTCGGATGTGGCGGCGATTGCAGAGGTGGTGCATGGTTATGGCATCCCTCTGATTGTGGATGAAGCCCATGGCGCTCATTTTCCTTTTGGAAAAGGCCTGTTTCCCAAATCTGCGCTGGACTGCGGGGCGGATCTGGTGATTCAGAGCCTGCACAAAACCCTGCCGTCTCTTACCCAGACAGCGGTCATGCACGGACGGTCCGGGCAGGTGGATTTTGTCCGGATAGAGCGTTTTCTGCAGATGTTTCAGAGCAGCAGCCCATCCTATGTATTTATGGCGTCCATGGAACAGTGTATTTGGGAGATGGCGCAGAATGGAGCCGGGCAGATGCAGGCGTTTAACTGGCGGCTTCAGAACCTGCGGGGAAAGCTGAAAGGATTGAAACGGCTGCGGCTGTTAGAGCCGGAGATTATGGAAAGAGAGAAAAATGCCGGGGTATTCGATCTGGATTTATCTAAAATTGTGGCGTCCTGCAGAGGCTGCGGCATCAGCGGCGAGATGCTGGGAGACTGGCTGCGGGACCGGTATCATATAGAGATGGAGATGTGCGGTGCAGATTATGTGGTGGCAATCACTACTTATTTGGATCGGGAGGAGGATCTGCAGCGATTAGGGACGGCGCTTCTGGAGCTGGATGGAGAACTGGCGGAGCTGGATGCGCCGGACTGGGAGAAGCCAGACCTGCCTCGCCCTCAAATCTGCCGGAATCTTTCTGATGCAGTAGAATGTCAGTTAAAAGAACGAGATCTGGCAGACTGCGCCGGAGAAATCTCCGGAGAATTTATTTATCTGTATCCGCCGGGAATCCCGATTGTGGCGCCGGGGGAGCTGGTGACAGAGGAAATCATCCGGCTGGTGGAAGCCTATAAAGAAATGAAGCTGCCGGTACAGGGCATGGCAGACCGGGCGGCAAAGCGGCTTAAGGTGCTTGCCTGAAAACGCGGGACAGCAGGAGGAACTGGAATGGGAAAAATATTTTACCTGATGGGAAAAAGTGCGTCGGGGAAGGACACAATCTACAAGCGGCTGCTGGAAATCTGCAGTCATCTGCATACGGTAATTCTTTACACTACCCGGCCCATGCGGGAGGGGGAGCAGGACGGCGTGGAATATCATTTTACTACTGAAGACGCGTTAGAGCAGTTTGAGAAAGCCGGGAAGGTGATTGAGCACCGCACTTATCAGACCGTTTGCGGCCCATGGAGCTACGCTACAGTGGACGATGGTCAGATTGAGCTTCAGAAGAAGGATTATCTGGCTATCGGGACTTTGGAATCCTATGAAAAGGTGCGGGATTATTTTGGAAAAGACAGGGTAGTTCCCCTGTATATCACCCTGGACGACGGCGTGCGCTTAGAGCGTGCCATCAGCCGGGAACGGCAGCAGAAGAATCCGAATTATGCGGAGCTGTGCCGCAGATTTCTGGCAGACGAGGCAGACTTTGCACCGGAAAAGCTGAAGCGGTTAGAGGTGAACCGGGCCTATCAGAACCAGGATTTAAACGGCTGTGTGGAAGAACTATGCAGAACAATTTTCTATACAGAAACTTGAAGATGTGCTATACTGTAACTGTTCAGTAGGTCAGCGCAGCAGGTGTGCAGGCCTGCTGAACAGTTACAATATGCTTAAAAACAGTTCCAGTCGGACAGCAGGGCGATTGCGAGGTGTGGAATATGTTGAGTTTTCAGGATATTATCGGTCATGAACAGATTAAAGAACATTTTCAGAAGGCCATTGAGAATCACAAAGTATCTCATGCCTACATTCTGACAGGGGAAGCCGGGATGGGCAGAAAATCCCTGGCCAATGCCTTTGCCCTCACCCTTCTGTGCGAGAAGGGCGGCAGAGAACCATGTATGGAGTGCCATGCCTGCAAGCAGGTGTTAAGCGGGAATCATCCTGACCTTATTTATGTTACGCATGAGAAAACGGGAAGCATCGGCGTGGATGATATTCGGGAGCAGATTAACGATACCATTATGGTGCGGCCATACAGCAGTTACTATAAAATTTATATTGTGGACGAGGCGGAAAAGATGACCCAGCAGGCTCAGAACGCGCTGCTGAAAACCATTGAGGAGCCGCCGTCCTACGCCATCATCATTTTGCTGACTACCAACCAGGATGCTTTTCTTCCCACGATTCTGTCTCGCTGTGTGCAGTTAAAGTTAAAGCCGCTGCGGGATTTTGTGGTAAAGAGCTATCTGGAAGGCCATCTGAATGTGCCGGAGGCAGACGCAGAGGTGTATGCGGCGTTTGCAAGAGGAAATCTGGGAAAAGCTATTTCTCTGGCATCTTCGGAAGATTTCAAGCATATGCGGACAGAGATGCTTCACCTGTTAAAGCATCTGAAGGAATCGGATATTTCTGAACTTCTGGATTACATTCGGAAGCTGAAGGAGGATAATTTAGACATCCACGACTGTCTGGATTTCATGCAGCTTTGGTACAGGGATATTCTGCTTTATAAGGTAACCAAGGACATGAATCTGCTGGTATTCAAGGATGAATACCCCATCATCAATGAAATCAGCAAAAACAGCGCTTATGAGGGCCTGGAACAGATTCTGGAAGCCATTGATAAGGCCAGAGCCCGTCTGGACGCCAATGTGAATATGGAGCTGGCTACAGAGCTGATGCTGTTGGTAATGAAAGAGAACTAAAAGGAGATTTAAAATTCATGATAAAGGTAATTGGAGTGCGGTTCCGGAGCGGCGGAAAGGTTTACTATTTCTCTCCGGGAAAGCTGGAGATAAAGACCGGGGACCATGTGATTGTGGAAACTGCCCGCGGGGTGGAGTACGGATATGTGGTGCTGGGAAACCGTGAGGTGGAGGACGACAAGGTGGTGCAGCCCTTAAAGCCTGTGATTCGTATGGCAGGCAAGGAGGATCAGAACCGGGAGCAGGCCAACAGGAAAAAGGAAAAAGAGGCCTTTAAAATCTGTCAGGAAAAGATTCGCAGGCATCAGTTAGAAATGAAGCTGATTGATGTAGAGTATACCTTTGACAACAATAAGATTCTGTTTTACTTTACGGCAGACGGACGGATTGATTTTCGCGAGCTGGTAAAGGATCTGGCGTCTGTGTTTAAGACCCGGATTGAGCTGCGCCAGGTAGGCGTCCGGGACGAGACCAAGATTATGGGAGGCATCGGCATCTGCGGACGGGCCCTCTGCTGTCATTCTTATCTGTCCGAGTTTGCGCCGGTATCCATTAAGATGGCAAAGGAGCAGAATCTTTCTCTGAATCCTACTAAGATTTCCGGAGTTTGCGGCCGTCTGATGTGCTGCCTAAAGAACGAGGAAGAAACCTATGAGTATTTAAACAGCAAACTGCCGGGGCTGGGAGATTATGTGACTGCTGAGGATGGCTTAAAGGGCGAGGTGCAGAGCGTCAATGTGCTGCGCCAGACTGTGAAGGTGATTGTGACGGTAGACCGGGATGAGAAGGAAATCCGGGAGTACAAGGTGGATCAGTTAAAGTTTAAGCCTCGCCGGAGAAAAGGAAAAACAGAGGTAAATGATTCTGAGCTGAAAAAACTGGAAGCCCTGGAGAGGAAAGAGGGAAGATCGAAGCTGGATGAATAGAGAAGTATTGTGCCGGGAGGATGAGCGGATTGATGATCTGCAGCGGAACGGCTATCAGATTATTCAGAAGAAAAAAGGTTTTTGCTTCGGCATGGATGCAGTTCTTCTGTCTGGATTTGCCAGAGTGCGGGAAGGAGAGAATGCCCTGGATTTAGGCACCGGAACCGGGATTATTCCGATTCTTTTGGAGGCAAAGACAGAGGGACAGCATTTTACCGGTCTGGAGATTCAGGAGGAAATGGCGGAAATGGCCGGCCGCAGTGTGGCCTTAAACGGCCTGGAAAGCCGGGTAGAGATTGTCCGGGGAGATATTAAGGAAGCCAGCCGGCTGTTCGGCAAGGCTTCTTTTGATGTGGTGACATCCAATCCCCCATACATGAACGACAGCCACGGACTGAAAAATCCGGATTTGCCTAAGGCCATTGCCCGCCACGAGGTACTCTGTACCCTGGAGGATGTGGTGCGGGAGGCTTCCCTTTTATTAAAGCCAGGGGGACGGTTTTACATGGTACACAGACCCCATCGGCTGGCAGAGATTATTACTGTGCTGAAGGAACATAAGCTGGAGCCGAAGCGGATGAAGCTGGTACATCCTTTTGCGGACAAGGACGCCAATATGGTGCTTTTAGAGGCAGTCCGGGGAGGCCGTTCCATGATGAAGGTGGAGGCGCCGGTTATCGTTTACCGGGAACCGGGGGTTTATACGGAGGAGATTTATACGATTTATGGATATTAACGGAGAAAACAGACAGGCGGGAAAATTGTATCTGTGCGCTACGCCCATTGGAAACCTGGACGATATTACCCTGCGGGTGCTGGATACCTTAAAGCAGGCGGATTTAATTGCAGCAGAGGATACCCGGCACAGCATTAAGCTGCTGAATCATTTTGGTATTAAGACGCCTATGACCAGTTATCACGAATACAACAAGGTGGAGAAAGCCCGTTATCTGGTGGGACAGCTGCAGCAGGGGATGAACATCGCTCTGGTGACAGATGCAGGAACTCCCGGCATTTCCGATCCGGGTGAGGAGCTGGTGCGGCAGTGTTATGAGGCGGGGGTGGAGGTAACTTCCCTGCCCGGTCCGGCTGCTTGTATTACGGCGCTGACCTTATCGGGACTTCCTACCAGACGGTTCTGCTTTGAGGCGTTTCTGCCGGTGGATAAGAAGGAGCGGCAGTGGATTCTGGATGAGTTAAAGAACGAAACCAGGACGATCATCGTCTATGAGGCGCCTCATCATCTGGTACGAACCCTGACAGAGCTGGGAGAAGTGCTGGGCATGGACCGGCGGATTACCCTGTGCCGGGAGCTGACCAAAAAGTATGAGGAAGCATATCAGGCTACCTTTGGAGAGGTGCTGGCCCGGTATGAGAGTGAGGAGCCAAAGGGCGAGTGCGTGATTGTCATTGAGGGGCGGAGCATCAGCGACATTAAGACGGAGCAGCAGAAGTCCTGGGAGGAGATGAGCCTGGAGGAGCATATGGAGGTGTATGAAAGCCAGGGTATTAACCGGAAAGAGGCCATGAAGCTGGTGGCTAAGGATCGGGGGGTGTCTAAGCGGGATGTGTATCAGGGGCTAATGGAAGGAAAGCAGTCCTGATTTTAGAAAGAAAAGATATAATTTAAGAAAAGCATTTTCTTTTTTATGATTACTTTTATCAGGATTTTATGGACATTGGATTTTCCGGAGAAGTTCGGGAATTGATGTCAGAGAATTTGGATCCTAAAGGAGACTGAGAGTTTATCCGGGAGCATACTCTGGTAACATATATGGATCGTAATTCAGAGAAATATCAGGAGGCGGACGCTGGTTATGCTGCTGTCCGGAATGGGGCTTATTGGAACACTGACAGGATTTAAACAACGGGAAAAAGAGAGATAAAGCCATAAAAAGAGAGGATGAGAGATGCCCATTCGGTGCATTTCCCATCCTCTTTGTTATTCAAGGATAATATAATTCTCTTTCCATTCTGTTACATATCCAACGATCTCCGCCTCCGGAACCGTCTTTTTCAGCTCCTTTAAGCATTTCTCTGCCTCGTCTTTCGGCAGTGCAAACAAAAGGCCGCCGCTGGTCTGGGGATCGTATAGAAGATCTTCCATAGCCAGGGAAAGATCCGGGCAGGTTACGGTAACTCCGGCTTCAGCATATTCCCGGTTCCGGTAGGCCCCGGCTGGGATAAAGCCCATCTCAGCCAGAGGCAGGGCTTCCTGGTGGAAGGGAATCTGGGCGGTTGTAAAATGGAGGGAGCAGCCGCTTCCCTGGGCCATTTCAAAGCCGTGACCCATAAGGGAAAAGCCGGTGACATCGGTACAACTGTGAACCTGGTATTTTACCATGACATCTCTGGCCGCTTTGTTCAGGCGGGCCATCTGGGCATAGATGCGGTCTAAAACCGGCTGCTCCACCAAGTCTGCCTTGGCGGCAGTGGTTAAAACGCCGATGCCCAGCGGTTTTGTCAGTATCAAAACATCACCGGGGCAGGCGCCGCAGTTTTTCAGAACCTTATCCGGATGGACAAAGCCGGACACGGCCAGGCCGTAGATGGGTTCTGCGCCGTGGATGGTGTGGCCGCCGGTGATAATGGCTCCGGCTTCGTAGGCCTTGTCGTAGCCGCCCCGCAGGATCTCCTGTACCGTGTGCTGCTCCATGGACTCCGACAGGCACAGGATGTTTAAGGCCAGCTTCGGTTCTCCGCCCATGGCGTAAACATCGCTTAAGGCGTTGGCTGCAGCGATCTGTCCGTAAAGGAAGGGATCGTCTACGATAGGCGGAAAGAAGTCGGTGGTCTGAATCAGGGCTGTGTTTTCATCCAGTACAAAGACGCTGGCGTCGTCGCTTTTGTCATAGCCGACAATCAGCCGCGGGTCTGTGTGGGTACGGAAGCCTTCCAGCATGTGGACCAGTGTTCCGGCTCCCACCTTGGCTCCGCAGCCGGCGCAGCCAGCCAGTTTTGTCAGTTTTACATCGGTTTCCATAACATTCTCCTTCTGTCCTAGCTGTTTGCCGCCCGGTAAAGCAGCCGGTAGCCGCTTTCGGTCTTTTCTACGATCTGTTCAATTTCTTCCAGTGCCGGGCTTTCCGGCATAATGTAATTTCCCTGGCTGGATACGCAGGTGCCGCAGCTGCTGCTCAAGTCTCTTGGAACAGGCATGACCTGAGCCGGGATTTGGCTTTTCTCGCACAGCTTTTTGTAGCGGATGGCTCCGAAATGAGAGTAAAAGGTGGTAATATAGGTCATTTTTTAAAGGTCAGGGTGTATTCGGTGCCCTGCATCTCCACCGAGACCTGATAGCCCTGGGACTGGCCGTAGCGGGTAGTATTTTCCTTGGACGCATGGTTGTCCACAATCAGTTGATAGGCGTTTTCACCAGAGGCCATGGCTTTACGAAGCATAATAACCGGTTCCGGGCAGGAAAGCCCTCTTGCATCGATGGTTTTCATTTATGATTCCTCCTTACGAAAGGTATTGAGACAGGCGATTGCGGTTACAACCACAATGCCGATGATAACTGCAATTTTGCCGTTGGCAGTGGGGCCTTCGCCGCTGGAGGCCAGGCCGAAGTTGTGGCAGAAGGCTGCGCCGACCATCAGACCGATAACGGTGATGGCGCTGTCGGTGTTGCCTTCGCCGGCCAGGATAAGCTGGCGAAGGGGACATCCCCCTAACAGAACGCAGCCGTAACCGGCTAACAGCATACCCAGGAAGTTCCACAGACCATCTGTATGAGACACAGCCTGACCGGCCATGCCCAGTTTAAAGTAAGTGCCGCCGGTAACTGCGCTCAGCACCAGGTTTCCAATGAGAGCCATGGCAAAAATGGCGATAAAGCCAAGCAGCAGGCGGGATTCTTTGAACAGTACCATATCCCGGATGCCGCCTACCATACACAGACGGGTGCGCTGAGCCAGGATGCCCACGATCAGTCCGGCTGCCAGGCTCACCAGGATAGCAGCGTGGCTTCCGCCGGGGCCGCCGCCAGCCTCGGTAAAGTGAATGAAGGCCGGAGCTGCCGCAAGAAGCACCAGCAAAGCGGCTTCCATAACCGGAAATGCCATGCCCTCACAGGCTGGCAGCTTGTAGGTTCGTTTTAAGGAATAGCCCTTGTTTAGGAAAAATACACCGGCCAGGATTCCTGCGATAAAGCCGGCCAGACCGAACAGGGCGTTTAGATCGCCGCCTGCCAGTCTGAGAATCATGCGGAAGGGACAGCCTAAGAACATCAGGCAGCCAATCATTACAAAAAAGCCCAGGAAGAAGCGGGTCACAGGAGAGCTGCCGCCCTTTGCCTGGAATTCCTTTCCGGCAACGGCTATTAACAGGCTGCCCAGCACCAGACCGATGATTTCCGGGCGTATGTACTGAACTGCGGCTGCAGAGTGAAGCCCCAGCGCGCCGGAGGTATCCCGCAGAAAGCAGGCGATACAAAAGCCCATGTTGGCTGGATTGCCCAGGAATACCAGGCCTGCAGAAATCAGGCCGATGATGCATCCGGCAATCAGAATGTGTTGTTTTTCTTGTTTCGTTGCCATAATGTTATACTCCTTTTCCTCTTTTTGTCTATGAGAAAATTTCTTAATTACATGATAGCATGGGGGGATTCCGCTGTCCAATAGAGGTTATTGATATAGCGGATGGATTTATTTGAAAATTAAATAAATATGTGCTATTCTGAAAGGAGACTACGAAAAGAGGCGAATTCTTATGAAGCGGATTTATCTGGACAATGCCAGCACTACCTTTCCAAAGCCAAAGGAAGTACCAGAAACCATGTGCCGTTATATGACGGAAACCGGAAGCAACATCAACCGGGGATGCTACGACCAGGCGTATGAGACGGAGGAGCTGGTCTATGAGACCCGGCAAGCGCTCAGCCAGATGTTTGGAGGCGGAGACTGTAAAAATGTGGTGTTTACGAAAAATGTGACGGAAAGTCTGAACGTGATCCTGAAAGGTTTTTTAAAGCCGGGCGATCATGTGATCGTATCGTCCATGGAGCACAACGCAGTGATGCGGCCGCTGGTGGAGCTTTTTGAGACAGGCGTCAGCTTTTCCAGAGCCCGGTGTCTGGCTGATGGCCGTTTGGCGGGTACAGAGGCTTTGGAGGAAGCCTTAAAGCCGAATACGAAAGCGGTAGTGATGACTCATGCCAGCAATGTGTGCGGAACTATGATGCCCTACGGTCTGGTAGGGGAATTCTGCAGGGCGCACGGCCTGCGGTTTATTGCAGATACGGCCCAGACTGCAGGGGTCTGGCCCATCAGTATGGAAGAAATGCACATTGATGCGCTGGCCTTTACTGGCCATAAAGGCCTTTTAGGGCCTCAGGGCATCGGCGGTTTCCTGCTTCGGGAGGATATGATCTCTCAGGTGAAGGGGCTGATTTCCGGAGGAACCGGAAGCGTCAGCCATACGGAAATTATGCCGGATTTTATGCCGGACAGATTTGAGGCCGGGACCATGAATCTGCCGGGAATCATCGGCCTTCACGCCGGTCTTTCCTGGATTCAAAAGACAGGGATGGAGCAGATTAGAAATCATGAGTTGGCTTTGACAGAACAGTTTTTAAAGGGATTAAAGAGCCTGGATCCAGATGAAAAGCGGATTCGGGTTGTGGGAATGAAAGATGCGGCGGCGGGGCAGCGAACCGGCGTGGTTTCTATTCAGACCTTGGGGCGGGAACTGTCGGAGGCGGCCTATCATCTGGATGCAGATTACGGAATCATGACGAGAGTAGGGCTTCACTGCGCGCCGTCGGCCCATCAGACATTAGGGACTTTTCCGACTGGAACCATCCGTTTTTCCTTTGGATGGTGGAATACGCCGGAGGAAGTGGAGACGGCATTGGAAGCGCTGGATAAGCTGGCGTAGGATTGAGGAGAAGAAAATATGGATTTTAAACAATTACAGTCCTTTGCAGCAGTGGTTCGCTGCCAGAGCTTTACCAAAGCGGCGGAGACGCTTTATATTTCTCAGCCAACCATCAGCAGCCATATCCGGGCGCTGGAGGAGGAACTGGATTCCCGGCTGGTGATCCGCACTACGAAGGAAGTGGAGATCACGCCCAGAGGATGGGAGCTTTACCACTGCGCAGACAAGATTTTTATGCTGCGGGACGGTCTGGTGGAAAGCTGGCAGATGGAAGATAAAAATGTTATCAATCTGGGGACTTCAACCATTCCCTCTGCTTATATTCTGCCGGAGGTATTGCCGGGATTTATGAGGCAGCATCCCGAAACCCAGTTTCACATTCATCAGGGAGACAGCCAGGAGATTATAGAAGGGGTTGTGGATGACAACATTAAGCTGGGCATGGTAGGAATGCGAAATGATGATGAACGGTTGGAATTCACGCCCTTTTACCAGGATGAGATGGTGCTGATTACTCCGGTTACCCCTCGATTTCTGGGGTTGAAAGAGCGGGAAGAATTGAATTTTGAGGATTTCATCCGGGAGCCGTTTCTTTTGCGGGAGGATGGCAGCGGCAGCCGCAAGTGTATTGCCCGGTATTTTGAGGAGCAGGGAATTACAGAGAAGGATTTAAAGGTGGCCGCCCGGTTAAATGACCAGGAGGCGGTAAAGCGGCTGGTGGCCTGTGGGCTTGGGGTTTCTATTATTTCCGGAAAGGCAGCGCAGAACTTTTGCCAGGAGGAGAAGCTGCTGTCCTTTAAGCTGCCCCGGCAGGGGGCAGCCAGAAGCCTGTATCTGGTGCATCGCCGGGAGTTTATTATGGGAGAGTATATCGAGAAGTTTTTGGAGTATGTGGTGAAATTTTATAGAAATTAGAGAAAGCCTGTAATGACAAAGTATTAACGCGTGCTGAACATCGTTTAAAGATGAGAAAAAGGAGGCGGCTGCTTTTTCTCATCTTTTAAGTTGTAAGGTAAAAACAACAGCCTACTGGATAATGTCTCCTTCTACAGAAATAGTTACCACCTGCCAGGGAATCCGTTTTCCGCTGTTGTTCAGCGCGGTTTTGGCGGCATATTCGATGCCTCCGCAGCAGGGAACTTCCATACGGACTACGGTGATGCTCTGGACATCGTTGTTTTTCAGGATTTCCGTCAGCTTTTCGCTGTAATCAACGCTGTCTAATTTAGGGCAACCGATCAGAGTGATTCGGTTCCGGATAAAGTCCTGGTGGAAGTTTGCATAGGCGTAGGCGGTGCAGTCGGCGGCAATCAGAAGGTTTGCTCCCTGGAAGTAAGGGGCGTTTACCGGAGCCAGTTTGATTTGAACCGGCCACTGTCGAAGCTGGGACTGTAAGGGAGCGGCAGCCGGGGCAGTTGTACTGGATTCTGAGGCAGCATCCTGGGGCAGATGGGCGGCGCCGGAGCCTGGCGCCGCTTTCCGGGCCTCCATATGCTTTTTCACAGCAGCTTCATCATAGGCGGCAGCCTCCCGCTCTACAAAGGAAATGGCGCCGGTGGGGCAGGTGGGCAGACAGTCTCCCAGACCGTCGCAGTAATCGTCCCGCATCAGTTGAGCCTTGCCGTCTACCATGGCAATGGCCCCTTCGTGGCAGGCGTCGGCGCAGATTCCACAGCCGTTGCACAAGTCTCTGTCAATCTGAATGATTCTTCTTATCATCTTTATTTCCTCCTAAAAGTTCAGGGTTTCGGATTGTTTTTACAAGGGAAGTATACTATAATGATTCAAGAAAATATGTTGTTTTAACAACAAAAGGAGAAATGATGGATACAGAATTTCTGGCAAAAACCCTGCTTTTTGACGGCAGTTCTCAGGAGGAGATTCAGGGAATGCTGGACTGCCTTGAGGTCCGGAAGCAATGCTTTAGCCGGGGAGAAATCATTTTCCGGGCAGGGGAAACCACCCGCTTTATGGGACTGGTGCTGTCCGGCAGCGTCAACATTGAGCTGGACGATTTCTGGGGCAATAAAAACATTTTCGGCCATGTGACGCCGGGCCAGATTTTTGCAGAGACCTATGCCTGCAGGCCGGAAGAACCCATGCAGGTAAATGCAGTGGCAGATGAGGAGACCCAGGTGCTGTTTCTGGATATGCAGAGGGTGCTGCATACCTGCCCTGCCGCCTGTCCTCAGCACAATCGGCTGATTCGTAGCCTGCTGACGGCTATGGCCCAGAAAAACCTAAATCTTTCCCAGCGAATGATGCACACGGCGCCCAAAACCATCCGGGGGCGGCTGCTTTCCTACCTGTCTGCAGAGGCGGCCCGCCAGGGCAGCAGGACCGTAAAAATTCCCTTTAACCGGCAGCAGTTGGCAGATTATTTAAGCGTAGACCGCAGCGCCCTTTCCGGAGAACTGGGGAAAATGCAGCGGGAAGGGCTGCTGGAATATCACAAAAACAGATTTTCGCTGATAACGGAGGAGGCATAGATTATGACGGAAAAATTATATTATCAGGACAGCCACATAAAAGAGTTTGATGCCCAGGTGGTTTCCTGTGGGTGGAATGAGAAGAAGGGATATTATGAGGTGATTCTGGATCGGACCGCCTTTTTCCCGGAAGGCGGCGGCCAGTATGCAGATACAGGTTTTTTGGATGGGGTAAAGGTAGAAGACGCCAGAGAGCGGGACGGAGAGGTGCTGCATCTGGTAAAGGAGCCTTTGGAGCCAGGCGGGCTGGTTCATGGTAAAATTGATTTTGAAGACCGCTTTTCCAAGATGCAGCAGCATACAGGAGAGCACATCGTATCCGGCCTGGTGCACAGAACCTTCGGCTATGACAATGTAGGCTTTCATCTGGGGCAGGAGCTGGTAACCATGGATTTCAACGGTATCTTTACAGAAGATGAGCTTAGGATGATTGAGCTGCAGGCCAATCAGGCAGTGGCAGCCAATCTGGAAATTCGGGTGGATTATCCGTCTCAGGAAGAACTGGGCCGGCTGGAATACCGCAGCAAAAAGGAGCTGACCGGCCAGGTGCGGATTGTAACCGTGCCGGGTTATGATGTGTGCGCCTGCTGTGCACCTCATGTAAAGCAGACAGGAGAAATAGGCATAATCCGGCTGACAGACGCTGTAAAATATAAAGGCGGCACCAGGGTGACTATGGTGTGCGGATTCCGTGCATTGAAGGATTACCGGGTCAAAGAGGACAATGTGCGGGAGATTTCCCGGCTGCTTTCTGCCAGGCCATGTGAGGTGGCGGAGGCGGTGCGCCGTCTTCAGACAGAGGCCAGCCAGTGGCGGGAGAAGACCCTGGCATTGCAGAGCCGCTATATGGAGCAGAAGCTGGAGGAAATAGCGCTGGGAGTGGAAAACTGTATTCTGTTTGAGGAAGAACTGGATAAGAATGTGGCCCGCCGGTTTGTAGATGCAGGAATGGGACGATGCAGCGGCCTCTGCGGTCTTTTCCTGGGAAGCGATGAGAAGGGGTATCAGTTTACTCTGGGCAGCAAAACTGCAGATTTAAAAGCTGTACTTGCAGACTTTTATCAGGAATTTGATGGAAAAGGTGGAGGCCGGGGAGAGATGGTGCAGGGAACCGTGTTGGGGTTTAAGGAAAAGACAGATGCCGGTTCTTTGAAAGAAGGGATTCTGGCCCGCCTATGCAAATAAAAAGGATTATGATATAATCAGACTATTATGAAAAATTATATTGTTTTTGATTTAGAGTGGAATCAGAGCCCGAAGGGCAAACAGGATTCTTTAGAGGAAATGCCCTTTGAGATCATCGAGATCGGGGCGGTAAAGCTGGACGAGAACTTCCGGCTTGTGGGCGAATTTCACAGACTGATCTGCCCTCAGGTATATCAGAAAATACATTACATGACTTCGGATGTGACTCATATCACCATGGAAGAACTGCGGAAACAGGGGAAGTTTTTTCCGGAGGCAGCAGACGATTTTCTGGACTGGTGCGGAAGAAATGCCGTGTTTTGTACCTGGGGCTCTATGGATCTGATGGAGCTGCAGCGGAATCTGGCTTATTATGCCATGGAAATTCCGTTCCCCAGGCCGCTGCTGTTTTACGATGTGCAGAAGCTTTACGGCTTGTTTTACAAGGACGGGGCGAAGCCGTCTCTGGATGCGTCGGTGGAAGAACTGGAGCTTTTGGAGGATCGTGCTTTTCACCGGGCACTGGACGATGCCTATTATACGGCCAGAGTGCTTATGCATCTTGCAGAGAATCCCGGTGCAAACGCCTTTCTGCCCTATCAGTCCATAGACTACTACTGGCTGCCGGAAAATAAAAAAGAGGAAATTCGGATGGTATTTCCCGGATACTCCAAATATGTTTCCCGGATTTTTCCGTCCAAAGAGGACGCTATGAAGGACCGGGGCGTTACCCGGATTCAGTGCTATGAGTGCGGACGGGCGCTGCGGGCTAAAATCCGGTGGTTTACCCCAAACCAGAAGATTTACCACAGTCTGGCGGTTTGTCCGGAACACGGCTGGGTGCGGGGAAAAATCCGCTTAAAAAAGGTAGATGAACCTCGCGTATTTGTGGTGAAGACCTTAAAGCTGACGGACGAGGCCGGGGCGGCCATAGTGGCGGCCCGCAGGGAAGATGTGCGGAAAAAGCGGTCTGAACGGAATAAGGCCAAAAAGCAGCGGCTGCAGGAAGAAAAAAAGACGGCCTCCCCGGCGAAAAGAGCCAGCCGGAAAAGCCGCCGAAATAAGGCAAATAAGGTATGAGGACGCTGCAGAAAGCAGTTGTCTAATCTCTGAATTTATCCTTTACAAACGATAACTTCATATCCTTCTACTTCTTCATCGGTCAGCACCAGGGCGTCTTCCAAAGACGCGAAGGTAACGGAGCTGGTGGCGCCGAATTTGGAGTGGTCACAGAGAACATAGCGCTGGGCACATTGAGCCAGCGCTGTTTTTTTTACCAGAGCTTCCTGGGCTTCCGGTGTGGTAAAACCGGCCTGGCGAGTGATGCCGTTGGCGCCGAAAAAGCCCTTGGTAAAGTGATAGGCCTGCAGGGTCAGGATGGCCTGACTGCCAATGACTGCCTCAGTGGAGGTCTTTAAAATGCCGCCGATTAAGTGAACCTCAAACCCACGGCTGGCCAGCTTCTGGGCATGGGCAACGGCGTTGGTCACGAAGGTAGCGCCGCCTGCTGGCAGATAGTCTAAAATCATGCCGGTGGTGGTTCCGGCGTCCAGATATACAAAATCCTCAGAGCTGATTAAGGATGCGGCGTATTGGGCAATCTGCTGCTTCTCTTTCCGGTACAGCTCCTGCTTTTGAGCCACAGTAGGCTCATAGTGGGCAAAGCTCTGGCGGTTTGACACAGCGCCGCCAAAGACCTTTGTCAGCCGCCCCGCCTTATCAAGGGCCGTAATGTCCCGGCGGACAGTGGACTCGGAGGCGTCTAAAAGTCCGGTCAGCTCTGTTACAGTAACGCTGTTTTGCTCATCCAGCAGTTTCAGGATTTTTGCATATCGTTGTTCAGTCAGCATGATTTCTCCTTTTTCAGGCGATTTTCTTTTTCAGAATACCCAGCAGCACAGCGGAAACAATGGTTCCGATTACCAGGGCGGCCAGATACTTAAGCCCGCCTTCCATAACCGGGAACACGAAGATACCGCCGTGAGGCGCCATCAGAGTGCATCCGAAGGCCATGGACAGCGCTCCGGCCACACCGGCGCCGGCTACACAGGCCGGGAGTACATGGAGAGGATCTGCGGCTGCATAGGGGATGGCGCCTTCGGTGATAAAGGCCAGGCCCATGATAAAGTTGGTGGGGCCGGATTCCCGTTCTTCTTTTGTGAATTTATCCTTGAACAGGATGGTAGCCAGGGCGATAGCGCAGGGCGGAACCATGCCGCCAATCATAACGGCTGCCATAACATCGTAGTTTCCGGAGGCGATGCTGGCGGTGCCGAATACATAAGCCGCCTTATTGAAGGGGCCGCCCATGTCCACTGCCATCATGCCTGCCAGGATAAGTCCTAATAATATTTTACTGGAACCGCTCATTTCCGTCAAGGCTCCGTTGAGGGCTGTGTTGACAGCGCCCATCACCGGCTCAATTACAAAGTTCATAGCCAGCCCGGTTACCAGGATTCCGACTACCGGGTAGATCAGAACAGGGGCAATCTTTTCTAAAGCGTCCGGCAGTTTTTCGCAGACTTTGCGAAGCACCAGAATCAGATAGCCTGCCAGGAAACCGGCTACTAAAGCGCCCAGAAATCCGGATCTGCCGTTTGCTGCCATCATACCGCCTACAAAACCCAGCGCCAGCGCCGGACGGTCGCCGATAGCCATGGCGATAAAACCGGCCAGAACCGGAAGCATGAAGCCGAATGCCACGCCGCCGATATTTTTGAACATGGCAGCCATGGGGGTGATAGTACCGAAATTTGCCCGCTGGTCAGCCGGAAGCGCGTTGATGTCTACGCCCAGGCCGTCAATCAGAAAGGCGATGGCAATCAGGATTCCGCCGCCTACTACGAAGGGCAGCATATGGGAAACGCCGTTCATTAACTGCATATAGAGCTTGTGGCCGATGCTGTCTGAACTTTTCACAGATGCTGCAGTGTTTTCTGTACCGCCTTCGGAAGCCTGGAAAACAGGAGCATTGCCGTTTATAGCCTGGTCTACCAGACGCTCTGCTTTGCTGATGCCGTCGGAAACCTGGCAGCGGATGACTTTCTTGCCGTGGAAACGGTCCATGGGAACCTGGGTGTCTGCCGCTACGATAATGGCTTCTGCCGCCTGGATTTCCTGGGCAGTCAGCACATTTTTAGCGCCGCCGGAGCCGCGGGTTTCAATTTTGATAAAGGCGTTTCTGGCCTTTGCTGCCTTTTCCAGAGCTTCTGCTGCCATGTAGGTGTGGGCGATGCCAGTGGGGCAGGAGGTAACGGCTAAAAGCCTGTGTTGTGCGGTTTGTGCATCGCCGGTGTCAGCCAGCCGCTCGTCAATGCTGCTTTTTTCTGTGTCAGCCTTGTCGATGATGGAAAGAAATTCTTCCGGGGAAGACGCGTTTCTCAGAGCTTCTGCGAAATCCGGGTCCATCATCAGGACGGAAAGCTTGCTGAGTACATCTAAATGTACATTGTCCTTGGTATCCGGGGCTGCAATCAGGAAGATTAAGGTGGCAGGCTGGCCGTCTAAGGAATCAAATTCCACGCCGTCCTTCACTACCATGGCTGCCAGGCCGGGACGGTCTACTGCCCCGCATTTTCCGTGAGGGATAGCCAGGCCGCCGCCAATGCCGGTGGTGCTTTCTTCTTCCCTGGCGTAGACCTGCCTGCGGTAGCTTTCAGTGTCGTTGATGTTTCCGCTTTCTGCCATCAGGTCTACAATCTGATCCAGTGCTTCGCTTTTGGTTTTGGGAGCAGCGTCCAGACGGATACTTCTCTTATCCAATAAATCTGTGATTCTCATGCGTCAGATCTCCTTTTTATAATTTTTTCTGTGTCCCGGAGCTTATTATTGTCCGGGGCGTTCCTCTATTTGTCTGTAAACGGCCAGAATTTCCTCTTTGTCAGCCAGGAATTCGGAGAATGCGCTGGCGCTTCCCGCAGCTACGCCCATGAAAAAGGCGTGGCGGTAATCCTGCTTCTCCATCCATCCGGCCATAAATCCCGCCACCATGGAATCTCCTGCGCCTACGCCGTTTTTTAAGGTTCCGATGGGAGCCGGAAGGCTGTAAATTTCTCCGTTTGCGGCTGACAGCACTGCGCCTTCCCCGGCCATGGAAACCAGTACATTGACGGCTCCCATTTCCTGCAGCTTCTTCGCATAGGGGATTACAGACTCCCTGGTTTTTAACTCTGTGCCGAAGATTTCTCCCAGCTCGTGGTTGTTGGGCTTGATGAGGAAGGGGCGGTATTTTAATACATTCACTAAAAGATCTTTCGTGGCGTCCACCACAATCTGAACGCCTTTGCCTTCCAGCCGGGCCATAATCTTTTCGTAGGTATCGTCAGCCATGGAAGGAGGAATGCTGCCGGACAGGAATAATACATCCCCTTCCTTTAGCTGCTCCAGCTTGCGCATCAATTCTTCTGACTGATTTTGACTGATTTCGGGGCCAGCTCCGTTGATTTCCGTTCCATCGATGGACTTCAGCTTCAGGTTGATTCGGGAAAAGCCATTGTTTACAGGGATGAAGTCAGTTTTTAATCCCATGGCATTCAGCCGGGCGTCAATCTCTGCGCCGGTAAAACCGGCCACAAATCCCAGGGCCGTGTTCTCAAACCCCAGATTCCTTAAAACTAAAGAGACATTGACGCCTTTGCCTCCCGGCAGCAAAAGCTCCGAGCTGGTCCGATTGGTTAAGCCCAGCTTAAAATCCTCCACGGAAACAATGTAATCCAGAGACGGATTAAATGTCACCGTATAAATCATACGATTCCCTCCTTGTGTGATTGATTTTGAATGTTAGTTGTTGTTTTTCTTATCTGTTTTTATAATATAGCAAAATTCGGTCAAAGTCAATCAAACTATTTCACAAATGAGAAGACTGAGATTTGGTGAAAGTGCATGAATATGATTGAAAATAGAAGATAGAGAATAGAAAACCACCGCTCATTGCTGACCGGTGGTTTTTGTACTTAACTGTGTCAATGTCACTGTTTCTTATCCAAAAATGACTTATGTTTCTTTGGCCGTTTCCTTGGCCGGGTTTGTCTTAAGGCAGAGTCGGACCGCTTTTTCTGCATCAGCAGGTCGAAATCTGCGGAAGACATGCCAATATCCTGCAGCCGTTTCTGGCGGCGCTGGTAGCGGGTCACTCGCTCCGCTTCTTCCCGTTTCTCAATCTGTATTTTTAGGAAGATCAGTCCGGCAGTCAGAGCGGCAAGGGCCAGGAAAATGGCTGCTCCAATCCACACGCCTGCAGGGATATGGAGAGAGAAGCCCGGTTCTTCCGGCTCAAAATCCACGGCTTTGGCAGCCATAGGGATTCCTTGATTGGCGGCCAGTCCATCTTTGGCAGCGGCTCCTGCACTTTCTCCAAAAGCAAGGTCAGGCGCAGTATCAGCATAGGTAATCGGCTCAGTGGTAGAAACCTCCACAGCCGGTTCTGTGGCGCCGGATCCTTCTTCGTTGTGAATTAAGTAGGTGGAGCCGATGGTCCGCCCATCGTATTCATAAAAAATCTGGGCAATAGCGTCTGCAGGAGCCGTATCAGCCAGATGATAGTCGATACGGGATGTCACATCGGAGAAGCTGGCAGAGTTAGGCAGGGAAATCTGGCTGCCATCCTGAATGTGAAGGATGGATAGATCTGCCGTAGGAAGCCCTGCAATAGTCATGTCATTGTGAATGGAGGAGTAGGTGGTATCCAGCTCCGCCACATTCAGAGACTGGAAGTTGCTGAATCCAAAATCCAGCAGCGCCTTGGTGTCCGTATAGTGGGTCTGATGCCCATTTAATACTACGGCAATCAGTTTCATACCGTTTCGTTCTGCGCAGGTCACCAGCGTGTTTCCTGCTAATGAGGTGTAACCGGTTTTTCCGCCGATGATGCCGGGATAGTATTCTCTGGCGTTTTTCTTCATCATCCGATGGCCCGGATAGATGCGGAAGCCGTCCGGATTCCGCCTGGAGGGCGGCAGATCGTAGTAGAGGGTAGAGTCAATGGTGACGAACGCCTCATTGGCAAAGGCTGCCCTGGCAATCAGCGCCATGTCGTAGGCGGAAGTATAATGATTGGGGTCATTCAGGCCGCTGGGGTTGTTGAAATGGGAATCTGTGCAGCCTAAGGCGGCAGCTTTCTGATTCATCATCTCCGCAAAAGCCTCGATAGAGCCGGCGGTGTGTTCCGCCAGGGCGTTGGCTACCTCATTGGCGGAGCGCAGCACCAGGGCATAAAGACAGTCCCGGACAGTCATCTGGTCTCCCACATCCATGCCGGCGCTGGTGCTGCCGGCCTCCACATTAAAAACTGCATTTCTGGAGAAGGTTACCATATCGTCCATATTGCAGTTTTCCAGTACAATCAGCGCCGTCAGGATCTTGGTAATACTGGCGGGAAAGTAGGAGGTATGCATATTTTTTCCGTATAATACGGCTCCGGAGCCGGCGTCCATTACAATGCCGCCTTCCGCCGAAATACTTATGTTGGATGGCCAGGAAACGGCAGCCTGCACACTTCCACAGGGAATGCCGGTCAGCAGGGCCAGGCATAACAAAAAGCTGATGATTCGTTTCATGTGCGGTTCCTCATAGCTTGCAAATCCGTTATAAACGCAAGATTTTCAGGGGTTTACATCTCTTTAGTATAACGGAAAATCTATGGGAAGTAAAGAATTTATTACAAAACTGTTACACTGCGCGGCTATCCCTGCATTTTCTGTCGCCTGATAATCCAGATACAGACGATGAACACCGCCAGCACGGCCAGTCCGTAAGTGGCGCCAATCCGCACTGCCGTATCCCGGAAAAAGGGCTCCGGCACGATGTTGATCAGAAGGTCAGCGGCAGGATCCAGAATCCATAAATCGTTGTCAAAGAAGATATGGTGGAAAACCACAAAGTATTTGGAAAAGTTTGTGGATATAATCCCTGCCAGCACTGCCAGGACGGAAAAAAACAGGGCGGTTCCTGCGCAGATGGTCCGGGGCAGCACCTGTCTGACATCCGCTTTTAAGAACATCAGGGCAGCGATAGAGGCGGCAATCAGCGCCAGGCACCAACGGCGGATGGAAATAGCAGCCAGAAACAGTCCCTGCACATCTTCCATGTGAGCGATTTCCCGCTCATTAAAAAATTCCCTTGGTTCTCCCCCTACGATGGTAGGCACATGAAGGTCTTTCCGGCTGCCCCGCAGGTAAGCCATCATTTCATCGGTTACCTCTAATAAATCTTCCATCTCCATGTCTACAGCTTCCAGAACATTGTATTTTTTATACTCTTTCTCATAGTAACCGGGCGTCCAGTAGGTGACCGCTTCGATGGAGGTAATAAACAGGACGATCATCAGGGCAATGCCGCAGAAGATTCCCAGCAGATTATGCAGATATTTCATAGTGCAATGCTATCCTTTCTTGTTTCGTATTCGTATGAAACACAGTTTACACTATTTTAAAGGGCGTGTCCACCGATGAACCGGAAATGGCGGTTGCTTTTCTCACGGACAAAGATTATACTGAAAAACAGACAACCTGGAGAAAGAAGCAGAAGGTGTAAGAATAATGAATTCGGAATTTACAGTGTTTTTTATGGTAGAAATGATAGGAACCGTGGCGTTTGCCTGTTCTGGCGCCATGGTAGCCATTAAGAAAAATCTGGACTTGCTGGGGGTAATTGTGCTGGGCGTTACCACAGCCGTAGGCGGCGGAATGCTGCGGGACCTGATGATCGGAATTAACCCGCCAACCCTGTTTGTCAATCCGGTTTATGTGATGATGGCGTTCCTTTCGGTCATGGTACTGTTTCTGATTGTAAAATATGGCCGGGTTAGCATTGAGATGATGGAATCTTTGTGGTACGAGCGGGTCATGAACCTGATGGACGCAGTAGGTCTGGGCGCCTTCACTGTGGTGGGAATTGACTCGGCAGTGAACGCCGGTTTCGGCGAGTATCGTTTTCTGATGATTTTCCTGGGGGTGATTACCGGCGTAGGAGGCGGCATTCTCCGGGATATTATGGCAGGCGTTACTCCGGCAGTGCTGAAAAAGCATGTCTATGCCTGCGCCTCTCTGGCAGGCGCCCTTTCCTATGTTGGGCTTATGAATGTGCTGGACAATGACTGGGATATGATTTTAAGCGCCCTTTTGGTGGTAGTAATCCGGGTGCTGGCAAGGCATTATAAATGGAATTTGCCAAGGGCGCTATAAATGTTTGTTTTTCACCTGCTTAATCACCTTCAACCGTGTAAATTCTTCCCTGTCTTTTTCCTCCAGCGCATTGCTGATGGTGGCAACCAGGTTCTGGTAGGTGGGGATGGTAATGTTTTTCAGTGCATTGGCCCGTTTCTGGGTCTTGCGGATGCTGCTGGCCAGCCGGTAGGCGGAGTTTTCCACCATAGAAAGCCGGATGGTCAGCTCTTTTACTTTCTCAAAGTGCATCCGTGCCTGATCTAAGGACTCTGTGGTGGAGAAAAAGCCGTAGGTCAACTGCAGCCGGTCTGACTCCGCCTGCACCAGAGGGATCTCTGTCCCCATGATGCTGCGGGTTTTGACCCGGATGGAATGGTCCTCCGGCACGGAGGCGGCAATATCTTGGACAGTGTGGATGCCAAGCTGGATGTTGGCCTTTTGAAGGGCCTGATAGGCTGCGGTGAAGGTGGAGTCAATCTCAGCCTGAATATCCTTCGCCTGATCGATTAACCCCATCAGCTCCCGAAGCAGAATGTTCCGCTTTTTATCCATCAGCTCGTAGCCCTGACTGGCCAGAGTCAGGGAATTCTTTGCCAGGATCAGATTTCCCTTGGTGGGAAAGGTGTTTGGATTCATTTAGATTCCCTCCTCTGGTGTCGTGGGCTGATAATATTCATCCAGGATCTTAGTGTCGATCCGGTCCAGTTCCTCTCTGGGAAGCAGTCCCAAAAGCTCCCAGCCTATGGTAAGCGTACGGATAATATCCCGGTTATCACGGGGGTTTTGTCCCACAAAGCGCCGCTCAAACTCCCGTCCGAATACCAGGTATTTTTTATCCAGAGGAGACAGCTCATCTTCACCGATAACGGACGCCAAAGCTCTGGCGTCTCCTACCTTGGCATAGGAGGAGAACAGCTGGTTTGCCACTGCCTGGTGGTCTGCCCTGGTAAAGCCTTCGCCGATGCCGTCCTTCATCAGGCGGGACAGGCTGGGCAGCACATTGATAGGCGGGTAGACAGACTGGCCGTTTAATACGCGGTCCAGAACGATCTGTCCTTCGGTGATATAGCCGGTTAAGTCTGGAATCGGGTGGGTGATGTCATCGTTGGGCATAGTCAGAATCGGAATCTGGGTAACTGAGCCGTTTATGCCCTTTACGATGCCGGCCCGCTCGTAGAGGGCAGCCAGTTCACTGTAAAGATAGCCTGGAAAGCCTTTTCGGGACGGAATCTCTCCCTTGGAGGAGGAGACCTCGCGCATGGCCTCTGCAAAGGAGGTCATATCCGTCAGGATAACCAGGATGTGCATGTTTTTCTCAAAGGCCAGGTATTCCGCCAGGGTCAGGGCTACCTTGGGAGTGATCAGCCGTTCTACCACCGGATCGTTAGCCTGGTTGATAAACATGGCTACATGGGAGGAAACGCCGCTTTCCTCAAAGGTCTTCCGGAAGAACTCAGCTACATCGTGCTTAACGCCCATGGCTGCAAAGACAATGGCAAATTCTTCATCGGAATCTTCGCCCAGGGAAGCCTGCTGCACAATCTGGGCGGCAAGCTGGTCGTGGGGAAGTCCGTTTCCGGAGAAGATGGGAAGCTTTTGGCCCCGAATTAAGGTCATCAGTCCGTCAATGGCAGAGATGCCGGTGCGGATGTAGTTTCTGGGGTATTCACGGGTTACCGGGTTTAAGGGCTGGCCATTGACGTCCAGCATTTTCTCCGGAATGATTTCTCCCAGACTGTCAATGGGAGTGCCGACGCCGTTCATGGTACGGCCCAGCATTTCTTCAGAAACACCCAGTTCCATAGGGTGCCCGGTCAGCCGGGTGTGGACATTTTTAAGTCCCAGACCTTCTGTGCCTTCAAACACCTGGATGATGGCCTTGTCCTCGTAAACCTCAATGATGCGGCCCAGCTTCTTCTTATTGCCGTCCACTGTCATTTCCACGATTTCATCGTAGGAAGCTCCGGAGACTCCCTCCAGTACCACCATGGGGCCGTTTATTCCGCTTAAACCTAAATATTCAATCGCCATGATGTTCCTCCTTAGGCGTTGCGCTCTACGACAGCGTCGTAGAACCGGTCAATCTGTTTTTTGTAGTCCTCAAACATGTCCGGCCGGTCGTTGGGGACATCGTATTTGATGGCGATGACCTTGTCAAAGATAGGGTCTTCCTTCAGCACGGACATGGGCATTCCCATGGAGATCAGGGAACGGGATTTCTTGTAAAGGTGGAGGATGACCTCCATCATTTTAAACTGCTTTTCCATGGGTACGCAGGTGTCGTCCTTATGGAAGGCATTCTGCTGTAAAAATCCTACCCGGATAACCTTTGCGATTTCCAGAATCAGCTTCTGGTCGTCCGGCAGCACATCGCCGCCGATCAACTTAACAATCTCCATCAGGCTGCTTTCCTGAGACAGCAGATAGACGATGCGGTTCCGGTAGTCCACAAACCGTTTGTCTACCTGCTCTGTGTACCAGGGGCCTAAGTCGTTTAAATACTCGGAATAGCTGGTAAGCCAGGAAATGGCCGGGAAGTGTCTGGCGTAGGCCAGGCTCTTATCCAGGCCCCAGAAGCACCGGACAAACCGCTTGGTATTCTGGGTTACCGGCTCGGAGAAGTCGCCGCCCTGGGGCGATACAGCGCCGATAATGGTAACGCTGCCTTCTGTGCCGTTTAAGTTCTGCATCATACCGGCCCGCTCGTAGAAGGCGGACAGCTTGGATGCCAGATACGCAGGGAAGCCTTCTTCTGCAGGCATTTCCTCCAGACGGCCGGACAGCTCGCGGAGAGCCTCTGCCCAGCGGGAGGTAGAGTCAGCCATAATGGCTACATGATAGCCCATGTCTCTGTAATATTCGGCCAGGGTAAGCCCTGCGTACAGGCTGGCCTCACGGGCAGCTACCGGCATGTTGGAGGTATTGGCAATCAGGGTGGTTCGGTCCATTAGGGGATTGCCGGTTTTAGGGTCGATCAGCTCGGAGAATTCCTCCAGAACCTGAGTCATCTCATTCCCCCGCTCGCCGCAGCCGATGTAGATGATAATGTTGGCGTCAGACCATTTTGCAATCTGGTGCTGGGTCATGGTCTTTCCAGTACCGAAGCCGCCGGGGATGGCGGCAGTGCCGCCCTTTGCCAGGGGGAACAGGGTGTCCAGGATCCGCTGTCCGGTAATCAGCGGCTGGCTGGCCGGGAACCGCTTTGCAGTGGGGCGGGCCATACGGATGGGCCATTTCTGGGTCATAGTCAGAGCTTCTTCCCTGCCGTCCATAGTCTGGATGGTTACCAGCGGGTCGTTTATGGTGTACTCGCCGTCCTCTGCAACGGAAAGTACATAGCCTTCCTTGTCCGGAGGAACCATAACCTTGTGGACGATGGCGGGGGTTTCCGGCACCTCGGCAATGATGGTGCCGCCAAATACCCGGTCTCCCTTCTTTACAGTCATATGGGTCTTCCACTTGCGGGAAGTGTCCAGAGAATCTACGGAAACACCACGGTTAATGTAAGCGCCGCTTGTCTTTGCAATCTCGCTTAAGGGGCGCTCGATGCCGTCGAAAATGTTGGTAAGAATACCGGGAGCTAAAGTGACAGACACCGGCGCGCCGGTTCCGGTTACAGTTTCTCCCGGTTTCAGTCCGGTGGTTTCCTCATAAACCTGGATGGTGGTTCCCCTGGAGGTAAGTCCAATGACCTCGCCTACCAGGTTTTCCCTGCCTACATAGACCATTTCATTCATGGTAAAGCCTGCGTCCCCCTTTAAGTAGACGATGGGGCCGTTTATGCCGTAAATGATGCCGGTTTTAGCCATTGTCCGGGCCTCCCTTCATAGTATTGGCGTCAAAGTGGAACTTCTCCTTTGCCTCGGCTAACTTGGTCTGGAAGGAGTTGTCAATGAGGATGTGGCGGTTGGGGATTACGGCCCGGCAGCCGCCTGCAAAGGAATATTCGCTTACGGTTATATTGGCTTTTCCGTGGTGGAGAGCCAGCCGCTGCAGCTTATCCTGATCTGCCGGATCTAAGTAGATGATAACCGGGTCATCACCGGCAAATTCCACTGCATGGGCAATCTGCCGTTCTAAAAGCTGCTGATATTCCGGCGTCTCCAGAAAATTAGCCAGCATATCCCGAAGCTCCACAAATAGTTTGTCCTTCAGATCTTCCTGGGTCTGGCCCAGCATACGCTTTAGATCCAGCTGGGCGATGGCCAGCTGCTTATTGATTTGCCGTTCAATTTTCTCAGATTCCTGCTGAAGCTGCATCTTGGCTGTGCGCTTTACATCGGCCTTGTGCTCCTCAAAAATCTGCTCCTGGGCAGACATGTATTCGTCCAGCATCCGGCTGCTGCGGGTTCTGGCGTCTTCCATACAGGTATCCAGGAAATGCTGTAATTTTTCCTCGGTTGTCAAAGGGGTCACCTGCTTTCTATTTCGCTGTCGGCAACCGTCCTGAACGGTTGCCGGTTATAGTTTCAATCCAATCGCTTCGTTTACATAGGAGGTGATAAAGTCCGGCTTGCGGCCGGTGCCATGGCGGTCTGGGATTTTCACAAACAAAGGCTGCCGGTGATTCAGCTTTACATCATTGATCAGATCCGGAAATAGGGTTCCGAATTTTTCTGTCAGCAGCACAATCCCAATCTCTCTGTCGGCCAGGACTTTTTCCAGTTCCTTTTTCAGTTCGTTTTTTTCATGGACAACGGCTCCATCCACACCGGCCAGCCGCATACCGGTCCAGGTGTCGATGTTGTCGCTGATCAGGTACATTTTCATATTAAAGCTTACCTAAGATCATGAAAGAGATGATCAGGCCGTACAGACATACACCTTCGGCAAGACCTACGAAGATGAGGGATTTACCAAGGATGGAGCCGTCCTCGCTGATGGCTCCTAAAGCGGCGGAAGCAGCAGCAGATACAGCGATACCGCCGCCGATACAGGACATGCCGGTGGATAAAGCGGCTGCTAAGTAGCCCCAGCCGGCTGCGGAAGAAGCGGCAGCGTCTACAGTCTCAGCAGCAAAGGCATTGCCGGAAAAGAACAGGACAGAGGCCGCCAGAACAGTACCCATAAACAGAACAGCGTTGACGCCTAAAGCAGTTTTGTAACGGCCTTTGGTTTTCTCGCCTGCGGCAAATGCGCCGAAGGGAATGGCGATGCTTAAAATCAGTGCGGCAGCTAATGCGATTTTTGCGTATAAAGTCATGATGAGTATTCTCCTTTTTTATAGAATGTTAATTGTGACCTTAAATTAAAGTTAAGCCTTGTTCTGGTCTTTCTGTCCGTAAGGCTTAAACTCCCGTCCGGTTCCCTTGTAAAACCGGCTGAACAGCTCATAGTATTCCAGACGAAGCACCTGGATACCTACGATCAGGCCTTCCATGCCGCAGACAAACAGGTTGCCCAGGATGATAACCAGCCAGTTGGGATTTCCTCCTGCCTCGGCTCCGGCCAGCATCAGCACTACCTCCATCATGGCCGCATGGCTGACTGCAAATGCGCCTACACGGACGAAGGAGAGGGTGTTGGAAAAGTAGCTTAACAGCACTTCAAACAGCTCGAAAAATCCCTGAACAAAGAACATACCCTTTTTCTCCGGCATGATTCTGGCTTTTTTTTCTACCAGGGCCGTCAGCGGCTCCTTAAAGAAGATGGCCAGCAGGGGAAGCAGAAACATGACTGCCAGCACGATGGTGGCCGGCAGGGCGCGTCCGCTCATATAAAGGAACACGGTAACAGTCAGGGCGCTGTAGAAGACGATTCCGGCTGCGCCGTTGGTGTCAAACCAGGCCTTCTCCACATCGTGGGTGCGAAGGCTGTTGATGACATTTAAGATCATGGTCATCAGCACGATGAACATGCCCATGGCAACTGCTACCACAAAGACGGTGTTCAGATTCCCGATAAAGGGCAGTTTCGTCATGGCGGATTTTGGATGGAGCCAGACAGGCTCTATAATATTCTCAAATCCAAATACGCTGCCAAACAGGAAGCCGAAGATGGTGGAGAAGACGCCGCAGCAGGAAATAATGGCGGCCAGGTTCATCTTTTTTGCCCGGTACAGTAAAAATCCGCCAATCAACAGGCAGAGTCCCTGCCCTACATCTCCAAACATAAAGCCAAAGAGGAAGGAGTAGGTCAGCCCCAGGATCATGGTGGGGTCGAACTCATCGTAGGAGGGCAGGCCGTACATGCGGATGAACATTTCAAAGGGCTTGAAAAGCCTGGGATTCTTCAGCTTGGTAGGCGGCTTGCTGAAAATGTTGTCGTGGTTGTTTTCCACAAAGCAGAAGGCGTTTCCATCCTGCTCGATTTCCTTTTGGAAGGCGTCTGCATCGGTCTTAGACATCCATCCGCAGAGGATGTAGAAGGTGTGCTCGTCGTGCTTGGTGCAGGCGGCCAGCTTCCGCACATCGAAGTTGGTGGAATAGGTTTTTAATTTCTGATATGCCGCTGCCAAATCTGTTTTCCGGCTGTCCAGGACGGCGGCAATCTGGGAATCTATGTCCCGAATCTGGCCGCAGGCGTCAGCCAGCCGCTTTTCCAGTTCGTGGGTGGCCTCTACCGGGGTGCCTTCATATTCATCGGGCAGGAAAAACCGCTCAAAGTGGAGAGAGGCGTAGATGGCGTCGATTTTATCACAGAGGGCTTCCGGCACAAAATATACAATCCATACATAGTCGGCATCCTCCTGACAGGTGTGCACCACTGTGTCGATGGTATTGTAGACATAGGTCATGAACTTCTGGTAGTAGTCGTGAGGCATCCGGCCAAACCGGAATTTCACATACTTAAAATGGAGAAGATCCTTCAGATCGTAGTTTAAGTTGGCAAAGGGGATTACATTGTTCATGGAAACAGACAGCACATTTGCCTGCCGTTCCAGCTCCTCCTTTTTCTCGTTTAAGTCCTTTAACTGGCTGTCCAGCTCCCGGACAATGGAGACGGCCTGGGAAAGGCTTACTTTTTTTGCAGGTTCGTCTGCCGGAGAACCTTGGAAGCTGCCAATGAGCTGCTCGGCAGTCTGAAGCTCTCCCTTGTAGGGATTGGTTTCCAGGAAGGGTCTTAAGCTGCCGACGGTCTTTAGCTCAGACAGGGCGTTTTCCAGTTGAATCTCATATTTGGAGAGATACTGTTCCACGACCCGGTCAATGTCGTCCTTGGGACCAGTGATGCTTAAGAACTTCATTTTCTCTATCACGGGGGTGTTCCTCCTTATTGTTTTGCTGCAAGCCCGTAGATTTCATCTGGGCTTAGGCCGTACCGGATGCCTTCAACGGTGGTGATGATGCGCTGCACCTCTCGTTCCTTGAAATACAGATAGGAATCCAGAATGGCAATGGAATAGGGATGCTTCCGGGATGCGGCCTGGTAAAACCGATCCAGAATCTGGTGGTACAAGCCTTCCACATCCGGCTGCTCTGCCAGCCTGCTTTCCTCTAATCGGCCGTAAACAGTGGCCTGGAGGGCTGCGGCAAATTCTGCCGGGGTAGCGGCTTCCACCAGCTTTTCCAACTGAGGAGCCTTCAGCTTGTATCGCACCGGAATCAGCAGGGCGTAAATATCTGCTTCCGGCATCTGGTAATAGTGCTTGGCCCGGTAAATCCACTGTAAATTTAAAAGATCCAGCCGGGAACCGAAGCAGGCATCCAGGATCTTTTGCTCCTTCTTGGTAAGTACCTTCTGCTTGGCGCTCCAGAGGGATTTAAAGTAATAAAGATCCAACTGAAGCTCATAGTCAAAAGTGGTACTGCGGCCATTTCCCTCAGCCAGAAGAAATAACCGGTGGTACACGGTGCCTTCCAGCCGGGCGATAAATTCCGGAAGGGAGGCGGATTGGGAAAGAGCGATTAAGTCTACCTTGGAGTGCTTCGCAAAAAAGTCCTTAAACTCCGACAAATCCGGGGCTTCCTGGTGGCGGCCGGATACTCTTCTTAAAATCTGCTTGATCAGAGTGATTTCATAGTGAAGAAAATACAGGTTTAAAAATTTTCGCTGGGCCAGGTTCCCGAATCGGTAGAGCTTGGCAAAGTCCCGGTACTGGGAGCGGGTCAGCAGCCGTTCGATGTAGCCTCGGTGAAGTTTGGTATCGTCCAAATCTGTGAAGCTGTCTTCGTAGGCAGGAAGCTGCTTTAGGTAATCGGCAGCGCTGCGGACATCTTCTAAGGACGCCATTTCCCGGAACTGCGCGTCTGAAATCAGACGGCTTTCCATGGCCCGGACTTTGGTGGTGATGCCACTGTAAGACAACAGGCTCATAGGGTTACTCCTTTATCAAAGACTGGTACAGGGCTTTGGCATAGTCGGTGTGATGGGCCTTGTAGTTTTCTTCCATCCACTGGGCTGCAGCGTCTGCCTCTGTTTTTAGCCTAGACAACTTGGATTCCATTTCTACTTCCATGCGGCTTCTCAGTTCCTGGATTTTTTTCTGGGTCTGGCTTTCCGCTTCTCTGTCAAAGGCAGCGGTTTTTTCGGCCATTTCCTGGGCAAATGCCTTTTTTCGGGCATTGGCATCATCCATGACGGAAGCGGCGGCGGACTCGATCTCCGAGATCTGCTTAATAACTGTGTTCATTCCGGTCCTCCTTGTCTATTTAAGTTTCGTCTTTTCCATGATACTCTTATCTGGGAAAATATCTACTGGGAAATAGAATAAAAAACAAATTTTTAACAATCTGATTTCGTGAATTGTGCTGAAAGAAATACATTTGGTTCGGGGCAGAAAGTAAGGGCTTAAAAGAATGCATTGGTCAGGGGGGATTTTTCGGCGAAAAGCCTTGTACAATAAGATGGGAATTGTACAAGGCCTTGTTGGGTTCATGAAGATTTGCACTGTCTATTCCGTTGTCAGATATTGGCTTGCTACATAGGCTTCCTGGCCGTTGTAGAGGATTACGGCCCATTCTTCATCGTGGGCTCGGACATAGTCTACGGTGACGCCGGCCTCCAGTTGTCCGATACGGTTATCTGTGGTGTTGGGCTGGGGCCGTACATTCAGCACATCTGTGGTTTTATATACAACCGATGGAGAAGTCTCCGGCGCCAGGGTTTCCGGTATGGTTTCCGGCATGGCAGCCTCGGTGGAGATGGGGGCTTCTGTGGTTTCTTCCGGCTTGGTGTCCGGTTTTAACAGCTTTACAATAAAGAACAGCAGGATGATGCAGAGGATGGGAACCAGCAGCTTTAACAGGTCGTAAAGGGTAAAGCCCTGTCTCCGCTGAGGCGTCCGTCTGCGGCTGCGATTGTTTGCAGCAGAGGCCGGGCGGCGCTGTCCGGAGCGGGAACCTGTACGGTTTTGCTGGGCTGGCCGTTTCTGGGAGCTGCGGCTGTTTCCCGGAATGGTGGAAGGCCCTTCCTGGGTTGGTTTAGAACTGAAAAGAGCCGGAGTGAGAGGATACCGTCCCTGGGCTGTCACGCTGTTTTGCGGCGTTCTGGCCTGGCCCTGGGCATAACGGTTGTTTTGTTCTGTCCGGCTGCGTGCGGTCAGGCCGTTGTCTGTTGCAAAGGTGTAGACCTCCTGAGCCAGCATATGATAAGCCTGATTGGCGTTGTAGGCGTTGTTGTCCCCTTCATGAACGGCCTTGTTTCCGATGATGCGGATTTTGTGGTAGTGCTCACAGGCGGATTTGCTGATTCGGCGCTCCTGATAGAGAATGTCAATCATATTTTTTAAGTCTGCCTCATCCTCGAACCCGGCCCGGTCCATCAATACGCGGGTCATGAATTCCAGGGTCTGACGAGCTTTGATCATGGATGCGTTGAAATCCTTCTGGCGAATTAGCCGTTCTGTGTCTTTTACGCCCTGCTGGATTTGTTCCCAGTTGCTGTTGAAGTTCATTGTCATGCGCGCCTCCTTTATCTAAAATATGTAAGATTTATCAGTTTGAATTTTTGGGCCCAAAAGGGCATTCTTTTGAGGATATTATACTACACAATATAAAATTGTGCACGCAAAAAAAGGATAAATGCGTAAAATTAAGAAAAAATTATTCTTGTTCAGAGCCAAATAGAATGAACAAATAGTCTTAAAAATGAGAATCAAAGCGCTTGCAAACCATCGGGCTGTCTGTTAGAATGAAAACACAGCAAAATGAAGATATTATATGAGGAGCAAAACAGTATGAGACTACGCCATATCCGCGGCGCAGAGGAGGCCATTGCTGCCAGTCCCTATGTTATTCGGGAACCGGCCAGCCATTGCGGCGCATTCCGGGAGCTGTTCGGAAACCACAACCCAATCCGCATCGAGGTAGGCATGGGAAAGGGACGCTTCATTATGGAAATGGCGGCGCTGCACCCGGAGATCAATTATATTGGGATTGAGCGGTATTCCAGCGTGCTTCTGCGTGCTTTGCAGAAGCGGGAACAGTTGGAGCTGCCTAATATTTATTTCATGTGCATCGACGCAAAAGAGCTGGCAGAGGTGTTCGCCCCCGGCGAGGTGGATCGGATTTACCTGAATTTTTCTGATCCCTGGCCCAAGGACCGCCACGCCAGACGCCGCCTGACATCGCCGGATTTTATGAAGGTTTATGACAAGGTGCTGAGGCCGGACGGTCTGGTAGAGTTTAAAACGGACAACCAGGACTTATTTACTTATTCGCTGGAGGCAATTCCAGAGGCCGGGTGGAAGATTGACGCATTTACCAGAGATTTGCATCATAATGAAGAAATGGCCCAGGGCAATGTGATGACCGAGTATGAGATGAAATTTTCAGAGCAGGGAAATCCGATCTGCAAGCTGATTGCCAGTCGGTAACTGTGGGGGGACGGGCATCTTTTTGACCGAAAAAACCGTTATCTGCATATACTATAAGGAAAGCGGAGTTTTCAGGTGATGCAGATGGATTTAAAAACAAAGGTTACCCGAAGTATGCGCAGCGCCACCAGCGACAAGGAATCGCTGAACCGCCAGATTTTAAAGTGGAACAAGGGCCTTAAAGAGGTGGAGCGGATCATAAATCGCGGGAAGGGCAAATAGCGCAGAGATTAGTTTAGAAAAGGAGATAACAATGGAAAAGAAATTTACAACCGCAAATTTTGAGGCAGAGGTACTGAAGGCTGACAAGCCGGTGCTGGTAGACTTCTACGCAGACTGGTGCGGCCCCTGCAAGATGATGGCTCCGGTGGTTGAGAGCCTGGCAGCGGAGTTAGACGGCGTTGCTTATGTAGGAAAACTGAATGTAGACGAGAACGAGGAAATCGCCATGAAGTACAGCGTCATGACGATCCCCACTTTGATGGTATTCAAGAACGGAACCATGGTAAACAAAGTAATCGGCGTACAGCCGAAAGAAGCCATTGAAAAGATGATTCGGGAGGCTTGATTCAGCGCTGAGAAAAATCCAAAAAAAATTAAAAAAAGTGTTGACTTTTTTTAGCTGTTGAGGTATGATATTGTTCGTGCCGCTGATACAGACAGGCACGGACAACATACCAAGCGCCCTTAGCTCAGTTGGTAGAGCAGTAGACTCTTAATCTATTTGTCCGGGGTTCGAGTCCCCGAGGGCGCACTGAAAGTACTGGTTTTGCAGACGGAGAACTGCGGGGCTGGTGCTTTTTTTGTGCTTTCTTGATGTAGTGTAAGAAACGGCTATGTGGGATCCTGTGAAGGGCACAGGCAGATTTACGGGCGGCTTGGGAACAGATGTGGCAATGGAATGTTCTGGTACGCCTGGCAGGCCATTTGGAAAGGAACGTCCTATGAACAATTTATCCAATATAAAGAGCAAGCTTCTGACAGAGCAGGTACAGGAGCAGATTTATCAATACATTTTGGATCGCAATTATCAGATTGGGGCTCGGATTCCCAACGAATTTGAGTTGGCAGATCAGTTTGGCGTGGGACGGAGTACCATCCGGGAGGCGGTAAAGCTTCTGATTTCCCGCGGTGTTTTAGAGGTGCGGAGAGGTTCGGGCACTTATGTAGTCAGCACCATGCCTACGGACATGGATCCGCTGGGGCTTTGGCGTTTCGAGGATAAGATGAGTCTTGCTCTGGATTTGGCTAATGTGCGGATGATGCTGGAGCCGGGCATTGCGGAGATGGCGGCCCTTAATGCCGGAGAGGAAGATATACGCAGGCTGCGGGAGCTTTGTGATATTGTAGAGACGAAGATTTTAAACGGCAGCAGCTATGTAAAAGAAGATATTGCGTTTCACACCTGCATTGCAGAGTGTTCAAAAAACAAGGTGGTGGAGCAGTTGATTCCGGTGATTGATACTGCTGTGCTGGTGTTTGTCAATGTGACTCACACCAAATTAAAAGAGGAAACCATTCAAACCCACCGGGCAATTACCAATGCGATCGCAGAACACGATTCCATCGGTGCGCGGGCTGCCATGATGATGCACATGACCTACAACCGGGAGATGATTCGCGGGCTGCTGCAAAAGCAGCAGGGTTAAGGCGCAAAAAGCGCCTTTGGCACGGTCTCTTTTATGTTTTAGCGGTTGTTTTTCTGCTAAAAAGAGGGGATTTTCTATAAAACAAGAAAGACATCTGATGACTTTGGAACGAAACTGGAGGAAAACGGAAGAAAATCAGGGGAAATAGGCAGGATATATTGGATAATTGTACAATCTCACCAAGAACAGACCCTTTGAAATGGATAGAAAGTAGAATACACATGTGATGACTTGTGGAAAAAACGGGGATATGATACTGTATATACATGAGATGTCAGATGACTTGAAAAACTTGTGTATATTAAGGAGGCTTACAAATGGAACTGCACAGTCAGAAGGTAAGAGAACTTGCACCGGAAAGCGACCCGTTAAAGATTGGTATGGGATGGACGGTAGAGGATTTGTCCAAGCCCCAGATTCTGGTAGAAAGCACTTTCGGAGACAGCCATCCGGGCAGCGCCCACTTAGACCAGTTTGTGGAAGAAGGGATGCGGGCCATTACGGAAAACGGCGGCCGGGGGGCGCGGTACTACACCACGGATATGTGTGACGGAATCAGCCAGGGCCACGATGGAATCAATTATTCTCTGGCTCACAGAGATATGATTGCCAATATGGTAGAGATTCACGGATGCTCTACCGGATTTGACGGCGGCCTGTTTGTGGCAAGCTGCGACAAGTCCATGCCTGCAGTGCTGATGGGAATCGGCAAGCTGAAGGACATGAGCGCCATTGTGGTAACCGGCGGCGTAATGGAAGCTCACTGCATTCCGGAAAAGTATGTGATCGACGATGCTTCCTGTGCTATCAATGAGCTGCTGACCTTAGAACAGATTGGCAAGTTTGACGCCATGGAAAAGCGGGGGGAGATTCCGGCCTCACAGTTGGACTATTACAAACAGCATGCCTGCCCCAGCTGCGGCGCCTGCTCTTTTATGGGAACAGCTTCCACCATGCAGATCATGGCAGAGGCCCTGGGCCTGATGCTTCCGGGTACTGCCCTGATGCCGGCTACTGCACCGGAGCTGAAGACGGCGGCTTATGACGCCGGAAAGCAGTTAATGAAGCTGGTAGAGCAGGGAATCAAGGCAAAAGACATTGTTACGATGAAAAGCTTTGAAAATGCCATAATGGTGCATGCAGCCATCTCCGGTTCCACCAACGCTACCATGCACATCCCGGCTGTCGCCCATGAATTTGGATTTGAGATTGATGCAGATACTTTTGACCGGATGCATCGGGGCGCTCATTATCTGCTGAACATCCGTCCGTCCGGAGACTGGCCTGCTCAGTATTTCTACTATGCAGGCGGCGTGCCGAGAGTGATGGAGGAGATTAAAGATATGCTTCATCTGGATGTGATGACGGTTACCGGCAAGACCCTGGGGGAGAATCTGGAGAATTTAAAGAAGAATGGCTTTTATGAGCACTGCGATGCGATTTTGCAGGAAAAGGGCCGGGAACTGGGCCGGGAAATCAAACGCCAGGAGATTATCCACGATTTTGACGATGCAAAGGGAACCAACGGAAGCATTGCAATCCTGAAAGGGAATCTGGCTCCGGAGGGGGCTGTTATTAAGCACACTGCATGTCCGAAGGAAATGTTTTATGCAACCTTGAATGCCAAGCCCTTTGACAGCGAGGAGGAGTGCATTGACGCAGTGCTGAAGGGCAAGGTAAAGCCTGGCGACGCCATCTTTATCCGTTATGAAGGCCCCAAGGGCAGCGGCATGCCGGAGATGTTTTACACCGGCGAGGCAATCTGTTCAGACCCGCGGCTGGCTTCCAGCGTAGCGCTGATTACAGACGGCCGTTTCTCCGGCGCATCACGGGGGCCGGTTATCGGCCATGTAAGTCCGGAGGCAGCAGCCGGAGGTCCCATTGCTCTGGTAGAAGAAGGGGATTTGATTCGCATTGATGTGGAGAACCGGGTGCTGGCGATTGTAGGCGTAAACGGAAAAGAACTGCCTGCTGAGGAAGTAGACCGTATTCTGGCAAAGCGCCGCACTAAATGGCAGCCTAAACCGGCCAAATATACAAAGGGAGTTTTGAAACTGTTTTCCGAACACGCCGTATCACCGATTAAAGGCGGATTCATGGTATAAGCCAAGTGGCAGCGTTGGTTATTTTTTTTTTTGCATAAGTAAAATATAAACAGGGTGCATCCTGGCGAGGGCTGGGATGCGCCCTTTGTATTTTCGTAGGAAATTGTGCAAAGTGTGTAACAGCTATGAGGATTTGATTTTGGGAATGTACAGAGTGCTTATGCCGGCGTTTAAATGTTGTTAAAAAAATACGGCAAATCATAAAAATTACCCGTGATAAAGAAGCGAAATTAGTGTAATATGTTAGTATAAAGCGTAAAATAGAGGGGAGGTATATTGAAAATAAAATATTTAAAAAAATCTTATACAGGAGGAAAAAGCGTGAAAAGGAAGAAAGTGGCGGTGGCCGCAATGATTGCTGTGCTTTCAGTCAGCAATGTGCTTTCATCCTATGCAGGATGGCAGCAGATGGATACAGGACGATGGAAATATCAGGATGGTCCGGCTGGCTGGAAAACCAATAGTTGGTTCAAGGATGTAAATGAAAAGTGGTATCATTTTGATGCAAACGGTGAAATGCAGACCGGATGGTTCCGGGATGTAGATGGAAAATGGTATTTTTTCAATGCGGATGGCTCTATGGCTACTGGTTGGTTCCGGGATGTGGACGGAAAATGGTATTTTATGAGCATCAGCGGTGAAATGCAGACCGGCCTGATCAATGTTAACGGTCGGGTGTATTATATGAATCCTACCGGCGAACTGTTTGTGGGTGAGAAAGAAATACTGGGGCAGGGCGTTTTCTATTTTACAGAGAACGGTACCACAAACGGACAGCCGGAGACAGAAAATGTCTGGACGTCCAGAGGTGTAAGTCTGAAGGAAACACCGAAGGATAAGGTTTCCTCTGACGATGGAAGCCATCATTCCGGAAGGCCGGAAGAACCGGAAGAGCCGGAAGAACCGGAAGAGCCGGAAGAACCGGAAGAACCTGAGAAACCGGAATTGCAGGAAATTCAGCTGGAACTGGGCGCAGATGTAACAGAGGTCGAGGCAGGAAGCCAGCGGACTCTGACAGTAAAAGTGGTTCCGAAAGAAGCAGAACTGGCTGTGTCCAGTGATAATGAGGCTGTTCTGGAAGCAGGCATTGTGGAAAATATTGTTACCCTTACCGGTCTGCAGGCTGGTACAGCAAATGTGACAGTTTCTGCAGAGGCAGAGGATTACGAACCGGTAAGCCTTACTTTTTCTGTGACAGTAACGCAGCAGCCCCAGGAGGCGGAGGACGGCAGACAGGAGTTTAACTTTAACACCGGCTGGATGTTCTCTAAGGGTGTCGGAAAAAATAACAGCGAATCAGAGGTGAAGCCTGCTGAGGATGTTGTTGTGATTCCGGAGACGGAAAAACCCTATGAACTGGATTATGAGATGGACGATACCTGGACTTCAGTCAGTCTGCCTCATACATATAATGATGTAGATACTTTCGATAACTTCATGGAGGAAGAAGGTTCTCATCACGGCGAGAGAAGTATGTATACCGGTACTGCCTGGTATAAGAAGGAATTCTCTGTGCCTGCCTCCTATGCGGGAAAGAAGGTTTTCCTGGAATTTGAGGCAGCAAGACAAGCGGCTCATGTATATTTGAACGGAGAACTGCTGGAGGGCGTATCTGAGAATGGATTTATCCCCTTTGGATATGATCTGACTCCGTATCTGAAATTTGGAGAGACCAACCAGATCACGGTTATGGTGGATAACTCCTTCCCCTACTATGCAGAGGGAACGGAAGGGGATGTGCTGAGCTGGCATGATTCTCACTGGCATCCGACTCACGGCGGCCTGTACCGTAATGCAAATCTGCATGTAACAGACAAGCTTCATGTGACGCTGCCGTTATACAGCTTCCTGGAGACTCAGGGAACTTATGTGTATACTGCAGATGAGACAGAAGAATCCGCTAAGGTCTATATTGAGGCTGAGGTTCAGAATGAATATGATGAAGCGAAGACCTTTACCTGCTCCGCTGAGATCCTGGATATGGACGGCAATGTGGCAGCAGATGTGACCGGCGATGCCATCACTCTGAAACCGGGTGAGAAAACCGTTGTGAAGCTGGAGACTGTAGTGGAAAACCCCATATTCTGGTCAGATCAGTATCCGTATATGTATCAGGTAGATACAGTTCTGGATTTGGATGGAGAAGAGGCAGACCGTTCTGCAACTCCTCTGGGAATTCGTGTGTTCCGCTTTACCAACGATTCCGGTGTGTTCCTGAATGAGAACTACATTAAGCTGGAGGGCTGGGGACAGAAGTCCACCAATGAGTGGGCCGGACTTGGCGCAGCATATCCGGACTGGATGCATGATTTTGTGATCAAACTGATGAAGGATGCAGGCGGTAACTTTATCCGTTGGGGACATACAGCCGGTTCACCTACTCAGATCGAACTGTCTGACAAATATGGTCTGGTAGTAGAGCAGCCGGGCGTTGACGGTGAGGGCAGCACTGTAGGCGGTGTTTATAGTGATACCGCTTATCGGGTAAGAAAAGATGCATTCCGCGATATGATCATTTATTACCGGAACAATCCGTCTATCTTTATGTGGGAGCTGGGCAATCAGTCCATGCCTGATGCAGAGGCGGCAGCTCTGAGCGAGATTGTGGCGCAGTACGACCATCACGGACAGCCGGCAAATGCAGCGAAGGTCAACGCAGGCTCCTATGACAATACCAAAGCATCTTCTCAGCGTCTCACTTCTGTACGCCGCGGTAATGGAACCATGGCCAAGTATGTGGATGTGGGAATCACAACAGAGGGAAGCGGCGGTATGAACACAGACGCTCTGGGCAATAAGCCGGAGGTAGAAGGCGAGTACAACCGCGAAGAAGCAAGACGAGGTGTCTGGGACAGATATACCGATGGTTTTGAGGATTATAAGACAGATTCTAATACCTATAATCTGACTACAGAGCAGTTTGCAGTAAATCAGGTTTCCAACTATAAGAAGATCGCAAAGACCAGCCACGGTGGCGGCGCAAACTGGATCTTCTCTGATTCTACCAGCCATGGCCGTGTATATTCAGAAGTGACCCGTGCCAGCGGTGAGGTAGACGCTGTGATGCTGGAGAAGGAAGCCTACTATGCACTGAAGACCATTCAGACTGATGAGATTGACGCTCATATCATTGGCCACTGGAACTATCCGGACGGAACTGTGAAGCCGGTATATGTTACCTCTGATGCCGAAAAAGTGGAGCTGTTCCTGAACGGAAGATCTCTTGGTTTTGGTCAGAAGAGCGATAATTATCTGTTTACCTTTAATAGTGTGGCCTATGAGCCGGGAACTTTAGAGGCAGTCGGCTATGACCTGGCAGGTAATGAGGTCTGCCGTGCGGAAAAGGCAACTCACGGAAAGCCGTATGCGGTAAAACTGACTTCCATCGAAGGTCCCCAGGGTCTGCTGGCCAATGGTTCTGATGTACTTTTGATCGATGCCGAGGTTGTAGATGAAGACGGCAACCGGTGTCTGAATTATGACGGTCAGAATCTGGGACAGTACATTAACTTTACCATCAACGATGACAATGGATGCTCCATCTGGCGCGGCGGCTACAACAGCGGTATTGAGCATTCCACCAATAACAAGTACCTTTACATTGAGGCAGGTATTACCCGTGTGGCAGTCCGCACGACGATGAAACCGGGCGATATTACGGTTACCGGTTCTATTGACGGCCTGGAGTCTGACACCATTACCGTGACCAGTCAGCCGGTCGACAATGAAAATGGTCTGTCAACTACATTTAACGAAACCTATGAGTACAGTCTGGACGATCTGACCTATCCGGGTCTGGGCGATGGAGAGAAGCCGTCTGATGGCGCAAATATTTCCGTAGCTTATAAGTCTGCGCTGATAGATAACTTCAGCTACAGCGGAACCGAGACCAAGGTAAAGGCCAGCGTAGTAAATCCGACTGCAAAGGGCCGGCAGGTATATACCGATAAAAAAGACATCGTATTTGGTGATCTTCCGCTGTACCTGGTAAACGAGGATTACTTCCAGCTGCCGAATGCAGATACAGGATTCAAGGCAGAGGATATGGTATCCTTCGGAGCGCTGAAAGACATTACCGTTTATGTAGCTCATGATGACAGGATCCCGACTCCGGAATGGCTGGAGGGAACCATTCAGGGCATTACCTTTAGCGATACCGGCGAGGATATTAAGATTGGAGATGAGGTATATTCCCTGTTCAGCGCAGATGCAAAAGCCGGGCAGAGCGTTACTCTTTCCAGCAATGCAGAAGAAGGCGGCGAAGGCGGCAATATGTATACCGTATTTATTACGGAGACAGGCTGCGATGACGAGTTCTTTGCAGATGACTTTGAAGGTTCTAAAACAGGCAGTGCACCTTCTGGCTGGATCGTGCTTCCGGGCAGCAATGCAGCGGCTACAGTAGTTGAGCAGGATGGAAATCAGGCAGTGCAGCTTTACGATACCAATGCTACATCCGGTGTTTCTGACAACCTGGTAGTAATGGCGAAGGAATTCCTGCCTCAGGGCGGTAAGTTCTCTGTAGAGTGGGATCTGTATGATAATCGAATGGCCGGTCAGAAATATGTGCGGTTCGTTCTGGAAGAAGGCGGTTTGACTGCAGATCCGGGTGATAAAAATGATTGGGCCGTAGAGACATATCTGAATGAGGACGGCCGTCTGGATTACCGCGACGGTTCTTCAGATAAGAACATTATCAGCGGATTAGAAGCAAAGCAGTGGCATCATATCAAATATGTGGTAGATATGGTGAATAAGACCTTTGATGTATATGTGAATGATGCGCTGGCGAAAGCAGGATTAAAGTTCCTCCATGGGACAGATACTGTAAATACATTTATCATTGGAAGCAGTGGTTCTAAGGCTACGGATATTCTGGTCGATAATGTGGAAATTAAGGTGCTGGAAGATCGTCTGGAAAGTCTGGATGTAAACGGTGTGACTTTTGACCGGTTCGATGCAGAGAAGAAAGAGATCATCCTGTCTCTGCCAGAGGACTTTGATAAGACCCGGCAGCCGGAGATCAAAGCGCAGCCGATGGATGTTTATGCAGAGGCAGAAGTATCTCAGCCGTCCAGCTTCGATGAGGCGGCAACCGTTACGGTTACCCCGCTGTTCGGAGAGCCAAGAGTCTATACGGTGAAATTTGAGGACGAGATTGAGAAACCGTCACAGGAGCTTGGAATCATTTTTGAGGACGATTTTGAGTCTTATAAAGAAGGAGAGACTCAGCCTGGTGAGTGGGTAATTGGAAATGCAAGTACAGCCAATAAGACCAAGGCAGTAGTTCAAGTAGAAGATGGAACCGACAATAAGGTAATGTATCTGGAGGATCTGGGCTCCAAGATGCTGATGCTCTCTCATGAGTTTGAACGGGAGACAGAGCATTTGGCTGTAGAGTTTGATGTAATGCATCTGGATGCTACGGAACCGTTCTTTAGAACGATCGTCAATAATGGACCGGCCCAGGAGAGCGGAAAGACGGCATTCCTGAATGAGACTTATGTTAATGCAGGAAAGCTGACTTATAAAGAAATCATTCCGTCTGCAGGAACTACTCCGGATATGGAAGTATGTGCGATCAATCAGGATACATGGTATACCATCCGGTATGAGTTTGATTTTGCAGCACAGACTTATGATATTTATGTGGATGATGAGTGCAAGGTTGAAGCAATTCCGTTCCTGAATGCCCATGACGGCGCAGATTGCATATATTTTGGTACTGCAGGAAGCAAAAACGGACATTTCCTGTTGGACAACATCAAGGTTTACGGAACGAACGGTGTGATTCTGGAAGACCCGGATAAAGATGAGCTTCCACTGGTATTTGAGTCAGACTTTGATGCATATGAGGTAGGAGATGTTCCGGAAGACTGGTATCTGGCAACTGCCAGCAATGCAGTTGCAGTGATTGCAGAAGATGAGAAGGATGGTGATCCCAGAAATGTTGTTCGGCTGAAGGATACCAATAAGGGCAACGCACCGAACATGGTGACGCTGGCACAGGAGATTGACCGTCAGTCCGAGAGAATGATTCTGGAATACGAGGTGAAGGACAATCTTGCAGCAGAGAAGCGCTTCTTCCGCATTCTTATCAATGACGGAAAACCAGAAGGCGCAAATTATGACAACAAGGCAACATTTGTAACGGAAACCTATATCAGCAACGGAAACCTGATTTACAGAACAGCGGCTGATCCGAATACAGATAAGAATTTGGTTGAAATTAAGAAGGATCAGTGGTACAAAGTTAAGTATGATCTTGACTTTGAAGCTCAGGCCTATAGTATCTATGTAGATAATAAGCTTGTGGCGGATGCAATTCCGTTCCGTAATGAACTGTCAGGAGCTGACTATATTGTCTTTGCAACCGGCGGCAAGTATGAGGGAGATGTTATGCTGGCGAATATTTGCATCTACGGAAACGGAGACACCGCAGAGGCCAGTGAGCTGATTTTTGACGAGGAAGAACTTCTGGAGGAAGAAGTTGAAGTTGAGGTAGCTACAGGTTCTAATGCAGTAATGCAGACCGAGGAAGATGAGGTTTCCACAGAGGACGACGCTCAAAGGATTCCGGCGGATGATCAGAAATCGGAGATTCCCTGGACAGAGATCCTGCTTCCTAAAAAGGAAACTTCCTCTGCAGCAGAAGATGAGTCTGCAGAAGCAGAAAATTAAGATTATAAAGGAAAACAACGGCTTCCTGTCTATTATGGGCAGGAAGCTGCCTTGTCTGGAGGAACATTATGGAAAACAGGAAACAGCGGATACTGGCAGCAGCAGCGTTGGCCGGCGTTACATCTATGATCTATGAACTGGTCTGGGTGCGTTATCTGGGACTGGTGCTGGGAAATTCTGTATATGCGGCCGGAACGGTTACAGCCTGCTATATGGCCGGTCTGGCTCTGGGCGAATTTATTCTTGGTTCCTGGACGGTTCAGCATTACAAAGCAGTCAGAAGAACCGTCTTTGCCGGCCTGGCCCTTTGCTGCCTGCTGTCTCCTGTTATTTATGGGGGAATCAGCCGGTTGAATCAGGCGGGAGCAGGATTTTTCGGTGCAGGAGGAGGCCGGATCGCCTGGCGGGTTGGTATCTCCTTTCTGGTACTTTTGTTTCCCACTGCTTTGATTGGAGGAATCCTTCCGGTCCTGATCGCAGGGGCAGACGGTAAGGACGGAAAAGTCTATGCCGTTAATACATTAGGTTCTGTAATCGGAGCTGTGCTTACCGGCTTTTTCCTGATCCCGAAAGCAGGACTGTCCGGAAGTATGATGGCAGCAGCAGGGATTTTGATCGGTGCCTGGATTTTGTCTGGGAATTTGGAACCATCGGCTGGGGAAAGGCAGAAAACAAAGATCGTACGGCGAACCTATACCCGAAATACCCGTATCCTGGCTCTTTTGGTATATGGAATTTCAGGATTTACAGGAATGGCGTTCCAGATTTATCAGACAAAGCTCTTAACGCTGTTTTTTATGGATAGTGTTTATGATTTTGCTGTGATCCTTGCTGTGTACATTGGGGGGCTGTTTATCGGAAATATGATTTCTTCTGTCTGGGCAATGCGTACTGTCAGACATGTGGAAATCTTATCAGGGAGCCAGATTCTGCTGGGGATCTGCTCCATGCTCAGCATGTATCTGGTTAGTCGTTTCCCATACTGTACGGAAGGAATCTCATCTCAGAGTCTGCTGTATGAGCGTTTCGGGGAACATTTCTTTGCAGCAGGGCTCCTGTTGAAATCAGGATTTACCTGTCTCCTTCTTCTGGTGCCGGCAGTGCTTTGGGGAATGGCGTATCCGATGGTCAGCCAGATCTGCGAAGCCGGAACTGCTGAAAGAGGACGCAGGGCGGGGGTGATTCTGGGCTGGAATACGGTTTGTTCGGCTGCCGGTTCTTTTCTGGCAACCTTTTTGCTGACCGGTCTGGTGGGGATCCAGAATGCAGTTATCCTGAATGCCTGTCTGAATCTGGCGGCAGGTCTTCTTATGGCACTGGGAACAGACGGAGAGAAAAAATGGAAGCAGGTCCTGGCGGCAGGTGCGGCAGTTGCCGTGGCAGTTCTGGCCGGTGTGCCGGAGTGGGACCGGTTTGAGATGTCCACCTCTTTTTTAAAGCCGGGACAGGATGTGGAGGGACATGTGAATATCCGATATTACAAAGAGGATATGTACGGGATCACCAGCGTGGTGGATTTTCTGCCTTACGATGAGACCTACCTGACGACCAATCGTCTGTACTGCCAGAACACATCCAATATGACCGGACCGGAGGATCACCGGCGCCTTGGCTATATTCCGCTGATGCTTCATCCAGAACCGAAGAAGGTTCTGGTGGAAGGCCTTGGAGCAGGGGTAACGCTGTGCGGAGCAGATGAGTTTGGAAATGTGGAGATCGACTGTGTGGAGATCTCCGGCGCAGTGGCAGAGGCGGCGCAGGAGTTCGGTCAGGAAAATCACAATGTACTGGAATCAGAGGCAGTGGATCTGGTGATCGATGATGCCCGCAACTATCTTCTCACAACAGATGAGATGTACGATGTGATCATTGCAGATATATTTTTTCCAATGAGTTCAGGATCTGGAAATATGTTCAGCCGGGAGTATTATGAAAGCTGCCTGAGCCGTCTGAATGAAGGAGGTCTGATGGCGCAGTGGATTCCGCTTCATCAGTTTTCCTCCCAGGAGCTGGAGATCACCATGAAGACATTTTCTGAGGTATTTCCCAATACTACGGTGTGGTTTGGAATGATTGGAAAATCTGTTCCGGCAGCAGGGCTGATGGGAAGCAAAGTGCCAATCTCTGTTTCCTTTGACCGGATTGCGTCATTCTACGATGGGCGGAAGGAACACCGGATGGATCTGGGAAATACAGCGCTGGATGATCCGTACATGTTTTTAAGCCATTTTGTGAGAGAGGTACGGTTTGAGGATTTTGCAGAAGAAATGCCCTGCAATACAGATGATCGTCCGATTCTGGAGTATTTAAACCCGGCAGGCGCGCAGTCTTATCGGGGGCGTGGGCTGGAAAATGTAAATACTCTGCTGAATAAAAAAATATCAGCTGCATCCATCGTTGATTTTTCAGAGGGCGGTTCACAGATAGTTCTGGAAGACTATGAGCAGCAGACGGAGGATTTTATCAGAAACATCATGAAGTGATCTTGTCGTAAAAACAGCAATTTATTACAATTCTCCCTCACAAGTTGAAAGGACTCCTCAAATATGTTAAAATACAGTTTATTCGACAAAGGAAGTGAGGATTTTATCTTTTATGATAAGAAATGACAAGAAGAAAAGGAGACGGTTCTGGCCTGGCCTGGCGGGGCTTTGCCTGATGGGCGCCGTGTTTCTGGCAGGATGCAGCGCAGAGACCGGGGGGGGTTTGGAACCTGAGACAGAGACCACAGAGGAAGCTATCGTGCTGATGGAGGAAACTATGCCTCAGACAGCGGCAGATGAGACGGTCATGGCCTTATCGCCGGACGGACCCCTTCTGCCGTCTGTGGCAGGGGTGGATGCAGAGTATACAGAGCCTATTCCGGATTATCTGCGGGTGGGAGAGCAGCATCCCGTTGTGGCAAAGCTGCAGCAGCGGTTGATGGATCTGGGCTTTATGGATTATGATGAACCTACGGATTACTACGGTGAAGTAACTCAGAGCGCCGTAAAAATTTATCAGCGGCAGAATAAGCTGGCCCAGGACGGAGTGATCGGGCCGGAAACTCTGGATGCGATCCTTTCTCCGGACGCTAAATATTATGCGGCCCAGAACGGAGACCAGGGTGACGATATTCTGCGGATTCAGGAACGACTTTATGAGATGGGATACCTGGCAACTGCAGATATGATGACAGGAAATTTCGGCGACAGCACGGAAGCGGCAGTAAAAAAGCTGCAGAGTGTTAATGGCTTAGAGCAGGATGGTAAAGTGGGAAGAAAGACCATGAACCTGCTTTACAGCGATGAGGTAAAGCCGAACATGCTTACCTACGGCGAGAAAAGCGATGTGGTGCTGGCAGCGCAGAAGCGTCTCCAGGCGCTGGGCTATATGACTTCCGAGCCAGACGGCAACTATGGAAATGACACCATCCTTGCAGTGAAGCAGTTTCAGTCCAGAAATGACCAGATTGTAGACGGATTCTTAGGGCCTTCCACCAGAATGGTCTTAAACAGCGGGGATGCAGTGCCAAACGGCATGAGCCTGGGCGACAGCGGCGACAGTATTACAAAGGTTCAGGAGATGCTCAGCAAGCTGGGTTATCTGCACTCCGGCAATGTAACCGGCTATTACGGCGAGATTACGGAAGATGCAGTAAGATCCTTCCAGCGGACCAATAATTTAGGGATAGACGGTACGGTGGGAGCCCAGACCATGGCGAAGCTGACCAGTGGGGATGCTAAGAAAGCACCGCGCCAGAGCAGCGGCGGTTCCTCCTCCGGCGGAAGCAGCGGAAACCGAAATCAGACCGCTCAAAACAGCGGCGGCTCCTCCGGCAGCCAGAGCAGCGGCGGAAGCGGAGCGCCCAGTACAGGCACAGCTACCGGAAGCGCCAGTGCGCTGATTTCTGTAGCCAGCTCCAAGTTAGGATGCCCCTATGTGTGGGGAGCCAAGGGCCCCAATGCCTTTGACTGTTCCGGTTTTGTATACTGGTGCCTGAATCAGGTTGGCGTTCGCCAGAGTTACCTGACTTCCTCCGGTTGGCGGAGTGTAGGAAAGTATCAGCGGGTCAGCAGTTTCAATGACCTGCGGGCAGGAGATATTATAGTAGTAAGCGGCCATGTGGGAATCGTAGCCAATGGCGGCACCGTAATCGATGCGTCTTCCGGTAATGGAAAGGTAGTTCATAGATCCTTAAGCTCCTGGTGGAGAAATAACTTCATTGTAGGCTGGCGGATTTTCGGATAAGCAATGAGCAGTGTGTAAAAGAAAAAATAAGGAGAAAATTCTGTCGGTGAGCTTGCTCACCAGAAGAATTTTCTCCTTCTTTTTTTAGAGGATAGGGCGAATGCCTGGGGCCAAGATGAAGCGCAGCGGGATTGAGGTTTGTCGCGCCGCGCTTATTCCTTCACTTCAAACCCAATTCTCACCTTAAACAAATCCCCGTCAGTCAGAATCTCAAAACTTCCCTCCTGCAGCTTCGTCAGGCTCTGGGCGATGGAAAGCCCTAAGCCGCTGCCTTCTGTGGTGCGGGAGACATCGCCCCGGACAAAACGCTCGGTTAAGTCGCTTCCCTGGACATTTAGGGGAGATTCGGACATATTCTTAATGGTAAAGTAAACCCGGTTTTCTTCCCGGCATACTTCTGTATACACCCGGCTGTGTTCCATGGCATATTTAAAGGCATTGTTGTAGACATTTTCCAGAACCCGCCACAGGTGCCGTCCGTCTGCCTTGATCAGAATGCTTTCCGAAGGCAGACTGGCAACCAGTTCCAGATTTCGGGTGGAGAACTTCTCCTCAAATTCCCCATTGGTCTGCCAGATCATTGCTACCAGATCCAGAGTCGCCATTTCCAGCTTTACATTGCCGGAGCTGGCCTTGGATGCTTCTACCAGATCTTCCGTCAGGTTTTTCAGCCGCTGAGATTTCTGATCCAGCACATTTAAGTATTCCCTGGCCCGTTCGCCGGGAAGGTTCTCCCGCTTCAGCAAATCCACATAATTGATGATGGAAGTAAGCGGAGTTTTAATGTCGTGGGACACATTGGTAATTAAATCCGCCTTCAGCCGCTCGCTTTTTACCTGCTCCTGAAGGGCATATTCCAGACCTGTGCCAATGCTGTTGATTAGCCGTCCCATTTCCAGCTCTTTGCCGGACAGGCCGTCCAGAGCCATCTGGTAGGCAGTATCTCCGCTGGCAATCATCTCAATGGCTTCTGCAATCCGGTCTTTCTGCCGGGCAGTCAGGAACAGCCAGCGGAATACCTGATAATCGAAAAGCAGCAGGATTACAATCAAGGCAGCGCCAATGTATTTTGCAGCGGAATAATGCCGCAGTCCGTAGGTTACGCCTGCCAATCCCAGCAGAATCACCTGGGCGGCGGCAAATGCGCTGTACAGGCAGGCCAGCCGGTGGGAGAAGGTCCGCTCTGAAAAGTATTCCTGAAGATGATTTTTAAACTGATGCAGCAGGCTGTTTTCCCACAGAGTTCGGCTTTTATAGCGCCGCAGCAGACTAAAGGCGCCGATCATGCAGCAGCTGTAGATGATTACGGCCCGCATCATCCGTTCCGCAAATTCCCAGGAGGTCTCTTTCAGCACCAGATGAATCAGCTTGTAACCGATTTTTTCCCCCAGAAACAGGGCGAACATGGTACAGATGGCAGTCAGGGCCACACAGCTTTCTGTAGTGATGGTATCGAAGCTGTGCAGATAGGGGGCAGTGCGGGCAGAGGTTTTGTAGCCGGATGTCAGGATCAGGTAATAGAGGGTAACCAGACAGCCCAGAATACCGAAAACCAGGCTGACAAAGCCTTCTATGTATCGTTCCAGCAGCATACGGTTGTTTGCCGCCTGGTTGGCATAGACATCGTCCGCCAGGTAGGAGGTGTCCACGGCGGCAGCCAGATAGTAGCTTTCTGCTTCGTTTATGTTGTTCTGCTCCATGGAAGCGGCAGCGTTTTTGGGAATCTGCTTTAAGTTGGAGTCAATGAACACGGAATCGCTGCTTAAAATGCAGTATTGGCCTAATTCCCGCATCTGGTCGGCAGTCATGCCTCCTGCATTGGAGTACAGAGACTGGATTTCTCCGTCATTGGAGTAGATTACCGTAAAATACAGGTTTGTAGGGCTGGACATCAGCCGGTAGGTAACGGTGTAGTATTCGCTTAAGCAGTCCAGCACTTCTTTTGCCAGATCCAGCAGGGAGGCGTATTCATCGCCAGGCTCTGTCAGTACCGGATGAGGATTATAGGCCCGCCAGTTGACCCGCTGATTCTTACTGGTTGAGGCATTGTCATAGATGAAAAGGTCGTTGATAACCTCAAACTGGTCGTTTAAGTAAAAGCCCTGGCCCTTGGCGTAGCGCAGCAGCTCTTCCAGGGTGTAGATTACCTCCGGCCCATCGCCGTTGGATACAGAAACCATTTCTTTAGACAGATCCAGAGCCCCGTCGGTTTCAAACACATCCCGGTAGGCCACATAGTTGAAAATGTGATCCAGATCCTCCTGAAACTGTCTGGCAAACTGAGGCGAATCTTCATAATCATAGCGGAAGACCCAGGACAGACCGCTTCCAATCTGGCCGGTTAAATACATGACACTGATGCCGCCCACTGCTAGCGTCAGGAAAATAATATGCAGAAGAACGGCGATATTTTTCCGAATCCGCATGGAATAATCTTTTAATTTCATGGAAATCCTCCAGCTTTACTGCTTTTCGATTTTGTAGCCTACGCCCCAGACTACCTTTAAGTAGCGGGGATCGCGAGGATTGATTTCAATTTTTTCCCGGATGTGGCGGATATGGACAGCCACTGTGTTGTCGGCGCCGATGGCTTCCTCGTTCCAGATCTGCTCGTAGATTTCGTCAATGGAAAACACCTTTCCTGCGTTCCTTACCAGAAGCAGCAGGATGTTGTATTCGATGGGAGTCAGTTTGATGGGTTCCTCGTCCACAAACACTTCCTTGGTGTCATCGTTGATTAACAGGCCGCCGCATTTGAATACCTGGTCACTGCCCTGCTGGATTAAATTACCCAGTTGCGTGTAGCGGCGCAGCTGGGATTTGACCCGTGCTACCAGCTCTAAGGGATTAAAGGGCTTGGAAATATAGTCGTCGGCTCCAATATTCAGTCCCAGGATTTTGTCGGTGTCTTCGGATTTTGCGGAAAGAATGATGATGGGAATGCTGCTGGTTTCCCGCACCTTTAAGGTAGTGCGGATTCCGTCCAGGCCAGGCATCATCACATCTACGATCATCAAATCCACGCTTCGTTTTTCCAGGATTTCCAGGGCTTCGTAGCCATCGTAGGCTTTGACTACCTCGAAGCCCTCTCCGGTCAGATAAATATCTATGGCATCAACAATTTCTTTGTCATCGTCACATACTAAAATACTCTGCATGTCAGTTATCCTCCTTGCTTTCTTTCTAGTATACACGAAAAAAGGTCCCGCCGCAATCGGCAAGACCTATAGTTTGCATCATTGTAATGCTTCAGGACGGGAGGCATCTTGACTGAAGTGCATCAGTCAAGATGTATCGGATGTTTTCTGTACTCCGTTTCACCGCCCTGAATTTTACGACCTATTGATAATCACATACATTCAGCCAGGTGTGAAGCAGTTCTGCCTCCTCCGGCCGTTTTTTGGTCAGCTGGGCGGCGGCCACTAAGGGAAGCCACTGCTGAACATATCGTTTGTCAGTGCCTGTCTTTTTACAGAACAGGTCCATGTACTTTTCTGCCGTATCTTCATTGCTTAAGCAGAACAGCAGGTAGGTTCTGGCCACATCTGCACTGGCGTTGCCTTGGGTTGCATGAACCCAGTCAAGTACATACATGGTGCCGTCTTCCTTAACAATGATGTTGCTGGGCTGGAAATCTCCGTGGCACAGTTTGGTGTGCTTGGGGGTGCAATCCAGCCGGGTGAGAAGGTCGTAACGGTTGACAGGGTTCAATTCCTCAATTTCAGAAATCTGCCGCGCCATTTTGTCTTTTAACTTGTTCAGTAATGGACAGGTTTTTGAATGAATCGTCAACTGTAAGTCAACCATTTGATTCAGATATTCATCCAGCTTGTCAGGATTTTCATCCATGAGCTGCTGCATGGTCTTGCCGTCAACGAACTCTTTGTAAATTGCCCAGCAGCCGTCTTTATCAACCTCTACTGCAAGGGTTGCAGGAATGTTGATGTCGCCCAGCTCTTCGATACGGGCGCTGATAAGGGCTTCATTTAAGACCTCTGCTTTGGGAAATCCCTGGCAGAACACCTTTATTGCCTTATCGCCGTCACGGTAGACACTCTTGGTCGCGTTCTTGGATATTAACTCTCTAGCCATACGAAACTCTCCTTCCTTTTTGCTCATTGGTGATACATAATAGGTCGTAATTTATTGTACTACAAATGTCTGTGAATGTCACGAACTATTATGACAAAAAATTAACAATACAACAGCCTGAATTAAGCACTATTCCGCCGAAGGCGGTTTTTCAGTATCTTTTTGACTTAACTGAAGCGCAGAATTACAGTTCCGTATGCTCCCAGGGGCAGGTCGATGGAATAAGGCTGGCCGTCGCATTCTTTCTTTACTGCCTTGATAACTTTGGTTTCTCCTGGGCCGTAAGCGCCGTGTTCATTATCCAGAATCAAGGTGTAGCTGCCTCGTTTGGGCACCCCTACCCGGTAATCCGGCCGTTCCATAGGAGTGAAGTTGCAGACGAACAGCAGGCTCTTTTTGTGATTCTTGGCATAGCGGACAAAGCTGAAAATGCTGCGGTCTCCATCGTCTGCATTGATCCATTTAAAGCCGTCCCAGTCATCGTCTGATTCGTAAAGGGCCGGGTATTTCTGATAGAGATGCAGAAGATCCCGCACATAGCTCTGAAGATTGCCGTGCAGCTCCTCCTCCGTCAGATACCAGTCCAGCGCCACCTCCTCATTCCACTCGTGAAGCTGCCCAAAATCCTGACCCATAAACAGAAGCTTCTTGCCGGGATGGCCTATCATGTAGGTGTAGCCTGCTTTCAGGTTGGCAAATTTATCTGAGAAGTAGCCGGGCATTTTGTTGACCATGGAACACTTTAAATGTACTACTTCATCGTGAGACAGCACCAGAATGAAGTTTTCGCTGTTAAAGTAGGTGAGGCCGAAGGTCATCTTATTGTGGTTGAATTTGCGGAAATAGGGATCTAGCTTCATGTATTCCAAAAAGTCGTGCATCCAGCCCATATTCCACTTAAAGGTAAAGCCCAGACCGCCCTCATCAGGGGCGTGGGTTACCAATGGCCAGGCAGTAGATTCCTCTGCAATCACAATGGCGCCCTGGCCTCGTCTTTCTACAATGCTGTTTAAATGGCGGAAGAATTCGATGGCCTCTAAATTCTGGTTGCTGCCGTACTGGTTGGCTGTCCACTCGCCGTCTTTCCGGCCATAATCCAGGTAGAGCATGGAAGCCACCGCGTCTACACGGAGACCGTCAATGTGGTATTTATTTACCCAGTAGAGGGCGTTGGCGATCAGGAAGTTGGATACTTCTGTTTTGGCGTAGTCAAACACCTTGGTTCCCCAGTCCGGATGCTCTCCTTTGCGGGGGTCTGCGTACTCGTAAAGGGGCTGGCCGTCAAAGTCTGCCAGGCCGTGGGCGTCTTTGGGGAAGTGGGCGGGAACCCAGTCCAGAATGATGCCGATGCCTTTTTTATGAAGGTAGTTGACAAAGTACATGAACTCATCCGGCGTGCCGTACCGTGAGGTGGGGGCGTAGTAGCCGGTTACCTGGTAGCCCCAGGAGCCGTCAAAGGGATGTTCTGCAATGCCCATCAGCTCTACATGGGTGTAGCCCATGTTTTTTACATAGTCAGCCAGCTCGTGGGCAGCTTCCTTGTATGTGTAATATCCGTTCTTTACCTCTCGGTTCTTCTTTTTCCAGGAGCCTAAATGAACCTCGTAGATGCTCATAGCCATGTTCCGGGGATTGGCTACGCTCCGTTTTTCCATCCAGGCGCGGTCTGTCCAGGAAAAGCCGGCTGTGGATGCAGTAACCGAGGCGGTTCCCGGCCGGAATTCGCTGCTCTGGGCATAAGGATCCGCTTTAAACAGCACCTTTCCGGTCTGGGTGGTAATGGCGAATTTATAAAGCTCTCCCAGTCCCAGTCCGGGGACAAAGGTTTCATAGATGCCGGAGGTGTCCAGTACAGTCATGGGATTTGAATCCGGATCCCAGTTGTTAAAGTCTCCCACCAGGCTGACGGAAGCTGCGTGGGGAGCCCACACTGCAAAGTACACCCCGGCTTTTCCCTGCAAGGTCATGGGATGGGCTCCCAGCTTTTCGTAAATTTCGTAGTGGGTGCCCTGTCCGAACAAGTAGCGGTCATCCTGACTGATGACGCCCAGTCCGATCTGTTTTGTTTCCTGCTTTTTCTCTGCCATGTGGTTTATTCCTCCCTGAGTTCCAGCACAACCCCTGTGTTGGCCGGAAGTGTGATTGTGAGTTTTCCGTTCTCTATGGAAACTGCAGTGTTGTCCAGGCGGTTAATTGCGGATGCAGCAGCGGTAGGAACCGGAATGGATACGGTAGCTTCGGCGTCGTCGTTGTTGGCTGCAATGATGGCTGTGGAAGTTTTTCCATGCCTTGCAAACGCGTATTGCCGGTTGGTCAGGAGAAGTTCCTGATACCGTCCGTTCCAGAATGCGTCACAGGAGCTGTGAATTTTTGCCAGTTTGCCTATGAATGCAGCCAGGCTTCCTGCCAGCTTCTGGCCCTCCTGAACGGTGACGGCAGGTCTGAGGGCTGCATCGCTTTCCCGGGTACGCACGCCTTCCATGGCCCATTCGCCGCCGTAGTAGACGGAAGGGATGCCGGGAAGGGTAAACAGCAGGAGATAAGCCAGCGGCAGATGGGATTTTTTGGCCAGCTTGCTGGCAATCCGGTTTTCGTCGTGGTTGTCCAGAAATGTGTAAAGGATTCTTCCCAAAGGATCCAGCCGCCGTACATTGTGGGCGATTTCAAAAAAGTTATGGTCATTTAAGCCGGAATAAAGACTTTTATGTAATTCGTAGTTAGTAACGGAGTGAAGCATCTCCTGGTTTGCCCAGCGGGCGTAGTCCCCATGGATAACCTCACCCATCAGCCAGAAGTCCGGTTTCATCTGCCGGGTGGCGGCCCGCATTTCCTGCATAAACTGGAAATCCAGTACATTGGCGCAGTCTAACCGGATGCCGTCTATATCAAATTCGGATGTCCAGAACTGAATGACATCAAAGAGATACCGGCGTACTTCCGGATTCTGCAGGTTCAGACAGGGCAGCTCAAAATGTCCCTGCCAGGCCTCGTAGCCGAAGCCGTCGTTAAAGGGAGTGTTTCCCCAGAAATTCACACCTTTGTACCAACTGCAGTAGGGGGAGTTTTCCCGGTTCTTCTGGATGTCCTGAAAAGCGAAAAACTCCCGGCCTGTGTGATTGAACACGCCGTCTACTACCACTCGGATGCCGTTTTCATGGCAAAGGGCTGTAAATTGCTTAAAGTCTTCGTTGTCTCCCAGGCGGCGGTCCGTCAGCCGGTAGTTCCGTGTGTCGTAGCCGTGGGAGGAGGATTCAAAGAGGGGACCGATGTAGATGGCATTAAAGCCCATTTCTGTTAAATGGAGAATCCAGTCTCCCAGCTCTTTGAAGCGGTGAATTGCTGGGGCGCCGGCATCGTTTGTTCTGGGCGCGCCGGTCATGCCCAGCGGATACATGTGATAAAAGACTGCTTTTTCATACCAGGTATTCATGTTGGATGTTGCAACCTCCTGTTACATTTTGAGATTCATAATCAGCGGCGCAGACCTTTTCCAGAAGTTTAAAGCGCCGCAGCAGGAACTGATAGCGGAGCTGAACAGCCTTCAGCTCGTAAATGTAGCAGTCAATAAGGGTAGGGTCTACCACTTCCTCAAACTGGCTGCGGACGGATTCCATTTTGTGACGGATCCAGTCAATCTCTGCCTTTAGTTCCTGATGTTCCAGGGAAAGAACCCTGGCCCGTTTTTTGCCTTGTCTCTGTCCTTGTTTCATGCTTCCTGCCTCTCTGGATTTCTTCTTTTCTATCCAGTATCCCCGGAAGATGGAATTTTATGCAGCTATTGGGAATAGGAATTATGGGGTCTTCTGGGTTTGGAAATATTCTTCAACCAGCCGTCCCAGCTTCATGAGCTTTTGGGTGGGTGGGGCGAGGGTGGGGCGGTAATAATTGGATGTACCTGCCTGGGTAACCTCCACCAGTCCGGTGTCCTTAAGGATTTTCAAGTGATGGGAAATGGCCGGTCTGGATAAGCTGGTTTGGCAGGTGATTTCGTTGACATTTAACCCATCCGGCCTGTCAGACAGAACGGCCCTGGACAGGGCGTCAATGATCTTCAGCCGGACTTCGTCTCCCAATGCAATGAACAGAGGCATACACTCCTGGAACTGCTGTTCCAGAACCTTGCCCACTGCCATAGAACACCTCCTTGGTTTAAAAATTTAAACTAAAGGTATTTTAACATGATTTTATGGTGATGTCAACAAAAAAGGAAGAAAGAAATGGTCGGATTTCGTTAAAATAGATAAATAGAAGGGAGGGGGGGCTATAAAAGTAAAAAAACAGCCCCCTGTTCAGGGAGCCGTTTTTTTACTTATGTATTACAGCATTTTCTTCATTTCATCTGCAACGAACTGTACCTTGGTACCAACAATAACCTGGATTGCAGTCTTGCTGGGTCTGATGATGCCAGCAATACCAGCAGATTTGATCTTCTTCTCATCAACTTTTGTGTAGTCGTTGATTTCAAGACGAAGTCTGGTGATGCAGTTATCCAGAGATTTTACATTCTCTTTGCCGCCAAGACCCTCTAAGATGATGGAAGCAACAGCGGTAAAGTCATTGTTTGCTAAGGTTACATTCATTTCGTTTTCCAGCTCGTCATCCTCGCGGCCCGGAGTCTTTAAGTCAAATTTGGTAATCATGAAACGGAATACCACATAGTAAAGAGCACCGAAAGCGATACCGATCGGAAGCAGCAGTAACGGATTTACAGCCATAGGAGCCTTGAAGCTCAAGATGTAGTCAACCAGACCAGCGGAGAAGTTGAAGCCTGCTCTCGGTCCGATGATAGTTACTAAGGTTGCAGAAATACCAGTTAATAATGCATGAACTACATATAAGCCGGGAGCTAAGAACATGAATGCAAACTCAAGCGGCTCGGTAACACCAGTTACGAAAGAAGATAAAGCGGCTGCCAGTAACAGACCGGCTGCGGTTTTCTTCTTGTTGTCTTTTGCAGTGTGATACATAGCCAGTGCTGCTGCCGGAAGACCGAACATCATAACCGGGAAGAAACCAGCCATGTACATACCAGTCTGACCTAAAGTACCGGTACCAGCCCAGAAGTTACCCAGGTCGTTAATACCAGCAACATCAAACCAGAATACAGAGTTCAGTGCGTGGTGCAGACCAACCGGGATTAACAGACGGTTGAAGAATGCGTAAATACCAGCACCCAGAGCGCCCATGTTCAGGATGGACATACCGAATTTTACTAATACATTGTAAACTGCCGGCCATACGAAGAATAAAACAACTGCAACTACGATGGTAGCAACAGAGGTTATGATTGCTACACAGCGTTTGCCGCTGAAGAATGACAGTGCATCCGGCAATTTGGTGTTTTTGAATCTGTTGTAGCACTCAGAACCGATGATACCGCAAAGAATACCAACGAACTGGTTCTGAATCTTAGCAAAAGCTGCGTCAGCAGGAGCGCCGGTGAACATCTCAACAACAGCGCTGGACAACAGGGTTGTCATCATCAGCCAGGATACTAAGCCTGCCAGGCCTGCCGTACCTTCGTGGTCGTCTGCCATACCTACTGCAACACCGATTGCAAACAGGATAGCCATGTTATCAATTAATGCACCGCCTGCTTTCAGCAGGAATGCTGCGATAACATTGTTTGCACCCCAGCCGGTAGGATCGATCCAATAACCGATACCCATCATGATGCCGGCAGCCGGAAGTACAGCCACAGGTAACATCAAAGATTTACCCAGTTTCTGCAGATACTTCATCATAAAAACTTCCTCCTTTTGTTCTTTTCTTAATAGAAAAGGTGTTTTGCTTGGAAAATTAATTTTGCTTTATCGTGCAAGAATAAAATAATTTTCCGGTTAGTTCTAATATACGACCTTTATGTTTAAAAGTCAATATAAATTATTTAGAGAAAATTTATGATTATTTAATTTTCTGAGTGTTTTTTTAAGAAAACTGAGCTTTTCCGCGGCAATAGGTCTGATGAACCTGATAATTATCCTCAAGGACTACGATGTCGGCGTCGCAGCCGGCTTTTAACTGGCCTTTCCGGTTTTCGATTCCCAGACATCTGGCCGGGTTAATGGTGCAGGCGTTGAGGGCGTAGTTGAAGGGAACCATGGCCTCCTCTACCAGGATGCGCAGACCGTCGTTTAAGCGCAGGGTAGAGCCTGCCAGGTTTCCGGCACCGGTTAAGTGGGCGCTGCCGTCTTCGTAGATGATGATTTCGTTGCCGCCGAATAAATACTTGGTTCCTGCGGGGGAGCCTTTGGCCATCAGGGCATCGGAAATCATGATGGCGTAGTCCGGCCCTTTGGACATAAAGTAGTTGTTGAGGGCCGCCATGGTGGAGTGGTTGCCGTCGCAGATGATTTCGCCGTACATGGTGCGGAACCGGTAAGCAGCGCCTACCAGGCCGTTGTCCCGGTGCTTAAAGGGGGTCATGCCATTGTAAACATGGGTCATGGAGCTGGCTCCGTTGGCACAGGCCATGAGAGCTTCCTCGTAGGTGGCAGCAGAGTGTCCGATGCTGACTACAACGCCTTTTTCTGCCAGATAGCGGGTCAGGGCAAAGTCATCGTCTGTTTCTGTAGCCATGGTGATAAGGCGGATGTTGCCTTTGGCTGCAGCCTGGTAGCGCTCAAACTGCTCAATGGTAGGCTTTACGATGTACTGCTCCGGCTGTGCGCCTTTGTAGACCATATCCAGATAGGGGCCTTCAAAGTGGATGCCCAGAATTTCAGCGCCCTCGCAGCCGTCTTCCATTACTTTTGCCACATTGGCTACGGCAGCCGTCAGAACTTCTTCGCTCTGGGTGATGGTGGTGGCTAAAAAGCCGGTAACACCCTCGTCTACAATCCGTTTGGTCCAGTTGCGCAGGCCTTCCTCGTTGGCGTCGTTGGTGTCAAAGCCGTAGGCGCCGTGGCAGTGGATGTCCAGGAATCCGGGCACAATGCGAAGACTGCCGTAGTCTAAGTCCACCGGCTGGCTGCCGTATGGATGAATTCGGGTGATTTTGCCGTCGTCAATCTGGATGGCGGCAGGTGTGAACTGGTCTGCAATCCAGACCTTTTTACTTTGAATGAGCATAGAACCCCCTCCTTGATATAGGTTTGTGATAACTCTGAGGCTAGTATAGCATTTTTACAGAGGGATGTCGAGGGGAAGGAGGGCGGGGGGTTATCTTTGTTGTGTCGAAATTTGTCGAAAAGTTATGGGGGAAAATCCATTGACAAATGGGGGTGGAAGCCGGTATGATAGTGAAACAGTCAGCATCCGTTCTGGATGTATCAGAATCAAAAAGTTAGATGTGTTGTCTCTGGATGATTGATCTGGGTTCAGAGGAACATCAGCCGGTTCGGCAAAGGGTTTCCATGTTATTTTCTGAAATTTAATGAGTGGGGAGTGGTCTTATTGTAGTTATCTATGTATTGTGTGTGTTTCTGGCAGGGGCGGCCTGTACGGATTTAACGGAAGGGAGGGTCAGTAATCTCTGGATTTTCGGGGCGTCTCTGTTGGGTTTCTGGCTGCGGGGAGCGGAATTTCTTATGGCTGCAGCCGTTGTCTTCATTCCAGGATTTTTTTTGTTCCATTTTCGGATGATGGGGGCTGGAGACGGAAAAATGATGGCGGTAATGGCAGGTTTTTTAGGAATGGAGGAAGGGGTTTACGCAATTTTTCTGGGACTTTTGATTGGAGCTTTCTGGGGGCTTTGCCGGATGTGGCGGGATAAAAGTCTTCGGGTCAGATTAAAGTATTTATTTGTGTATGGAACAGTACTGCTTCAAGGGGCGGAGTATGTGGCTTATGACAGACTGTCCGGGGAGAGGGGAACTCACAGGATTCCTTTGGCTGCCTGTCTGGCAGCAGGAGGGTATCTGTACCTGTTTGCCTCTGGGGCAGTGAAACTGGGAGGAATATTATGAAGGGGATTATGGCGGTATATGATGCAGATCCGTTTTATGCAAGCCGGTTTGCGGAGTTTGTGAACCAGAGGGGGGCGGTGCCTTTTGAGGCGGTATCCTTTACCAGTCTGGCCCGGCTTAAAGAGTATGCCGGTCAGCAGAAGGTAGACATGCTTTTGGTGGGAGACGGAATAAAGGAGGAGTTGGCGGATATTCCTGTCGGTCAGGTAGTGCGGCTCAGTGAAAACGGTCAGGCAGAGGGAGAAGAAAAAACGGTGTATAAATACCAGGCATCGGACAATGTGCTGCGGGAGGTAATGACCTGCTACCGGGTAAAGGAGCAGCCGGATTTCTTTCCTGCAGTGGGAAAGAGGGCACGGATTATCGGTGTTTATTCTCCCATAGGGCGGTGTGGGAAGACCTCGTTTGCCCTGACTCTGGGGCAGGTACTTTCTAAGGACGGTAAGGCTCTGTTCTTGACACTGGAGGAATTCTCCGGCTTTGCCAAGATGACCGGAAGGTCGTATGAAAGCGGTTTGTCAGAGCTTTTGTATTATTACCGCCAAAGTGAGTACAACCCGCTGCGGCTGGGCAGTGTGGTTCACAGCTGGGGCAGCCTGGATTATGTGCCTCCTGCAGCTTATGCAGAGGATCTGGATCAGTTGGGGGGAGAAACGGTGGCCGGGTTGGTAGAGCAGATTGCGGCAGAAGGCTCTTATGATGCGGTTGTGGTGGATTTGGGGCATTTCTTCTGGGGGGCGGAGTTGGTACTGGCTTTATGTGATGTGATTTACACTCCGGTTCGGGAGGATGCAGTTTCGGATGGAAAGCTGAAGGAGTGGAAGGAGTATCTGGAGGCGTCGGGCCGGGGGCGGCTGTGGCAGAGGCTTCGGATTATCAAACTTCCGAATGTCAGAATTTCCGCAGGAAAAGAAAACTATCCGGAACAGCTTTTATGGGGAGAGATGGGAGATTTTGTCCGGTCTCTGACTGGCATGACCGCCAGAGAAGGGAGCTGAGGCAGATGCAAAAACAGCAGGTTTCGGCAGACAAAATTGGAGAAACAGATGTAAAGTCTGAGGAACGGGCAGCTTTGGAGCGGCTGAAACGGGAAATCCGTCTGGAGCTGCAGAGCCGCAGCCAGATGGAAGAAGGAGAGCTTCTGGACTGCATTGACCGGGCTGTGGCAGCGGAAGGCCGGCGGCGGTATCTGCCTCTGAAAATGCGGAAGATGCTGCGAAAGCGGCTGTACGACGGCTTCCGACGCCTGGACATTTTACAGCAGCTGGTAGATGACCCGGAGGTGACGGAGATTATGGTCAATGGAAGGGACCATATCTTTGTGGAGAAAGAGGGGCGGATTTTAAGATGGGAGCAGTCTTTTGACCGGGTGGAGGAGCTGGAAAATATGATTCAGCAGATTGTGAGCCGTATCAACCGGGCGGTTAATGTGTCCAATCCCATTGCAGACGCAAGGCTGGAGGATGGTTCACGGGTGCATGTGGTTCTGCCGCCGGTAGCGCTTAACGGGCCGGTGGTGACCATCCGTAAATTCCCGGAACCCATTACTGCAGAGAAGCTGATTGGGCTGGGGGCTCTTACTGAGGAGGCAGCCGGTTTTTTACAGCAGTTGGTTGAGGCCGGATACAACATCTTTATCAGCGGAGGAACAGGAAGCGGGAAAACTACATTTCTGAATGCCATGTCCGGATTTATTCCAGAGACGGAACGGGTAATTACCATTGAGGATTCGGCAGAACTTCAGATTCGCCAGATTCCCAATCTGGTGCGGCTGGAAACCAGAAACGCCAACACCGAGGGGGATGGTGCGATTGAGATAAGCGATTTAATCCGGGCAGCGCTCCGGATGCGTCCGGATCGGATTATTGTAGGGGAGGTACGGGGAAAGGAGTGTCTGGATATGCTGCAGGCGTTGAACACAGGCCATGCAGGAAGCCTTTCTACCGGTCATGGAAACAGCCCCAGGGATATGCTGACCCGGCTGGAAACCATGACGCTTATGGGGGCGGATATTCCCTTGCCTGCAGTTCGCAGCCAGATTGCTTCCGCGATTGATATTCTCGTCCATTTGGGACGGCTTCGGGATAAAAGCCGCCGGGTGCTGGAGATTGCAGAAGTAGGCGGCTGTGAAAATGGAGAGATTCAGTTGAATCCGTTGTTTCGGTTTGTGGAGGAGGAAGATGAAAAGGGAAGCGAAAAGGGGAAATGGGGTGGAAAAGTCCGGGGGCAGATTGTTCGGGTGGGGCAGCTTAAAGCCACGGAAAAACTTAAAGCTGCAGGTTATCTGGTATGACAGGTACTGGCTTTCGCCGGTGGAATGGCTGACGGCGGTAGGGAAGGGGGTTTTGGCATGCGGTGTGTTGGCCTATACCTTTTACCGCAGCTGGACGGCGTTTCTGATCATGGCTCCGGCAGCGCTGTTGTTTCCCATTTATGAGAGAAGGCGGCTTCGGAACAAGCGGAAACTGTGTTTGGCTGTCCAATTTAAAGAGGCTATGATGGTGTTGGCCGGAAATTTAAGTTCCGGATTTGCAGTAGAGAATGCGCTGGCAGTAAGCCGGGAAGAACTGGGACTGCTTTATGGGGCGGACGGATTGATTTCCAGGGAGTTTTCTTACATGGTGCAGCAGATTCAGGTAAGCCGGACCGTGGAGCAGGTGCTGGATGATTTTGCCCGGCGCAGCGGGCTGGAGGATGTGAAAAGCTTTGCCGAAGTGTTTGGGGTTGCAAAGCGGAGCGGCGGGGATTTAAGCAGCATTATGCGGCATACGGCGGAGGTGCTGCGGGACAGAATGCAGGTGCGGGAGGAAATCCGGACGATGACAGCTTCCCGGCAGTTGGAACAGAAGATTATGAGCCTGATTCCGGTTTTTATTGTGTTTTATGTGGAAGGTTCGTCTCCAGGGTTTTTCGGACAGATGTACGGAACCTGGCTGGGAAGGATTCTGATGACCGGGTGTATGGCGGTTTATCTGACATCGATTCTGCTGTCCCAGAAGATACTGGATATTCAAATTTGACAGAAGGTGCTGAGGAGGGATGCGGTTGGCAAAAGGGAAGGATGGAAGAAGAATTTGGCTGCTTCCTGCCCTATGTGTGATTGGCAGTCTTGGGCTTTTTCTGGCGCTGACCTGTTTTGGGCCGGTTGAGGGGCCAGTGGAGGAGGGCAGGCGCATCCGCAGAGCGGATTATGGCGGCGAGGCTCAAAGCTATGAGCTTTTGGTGGAGGGCTTGGATCAGGAGCCGCTGCCGGTCACGGTAGAAGTGGGCCGGCGGGAGTATTCGGCTAAAGAGGCAATGGCAGTCTTTTATAATCTGATGAATGGGCTGGAGGAGAAAATCCGGGGAGGGAATCCATCGCTTATGGAGGTGTCGCAGGATCTGGAGCTGTTTTCCGCAGATGAGGAGACAGGTGTGGAATGTCAGTGGCAGTCTTCGGAGCCGGAGCGCCTTTCTTCAGCTGGAGAAATCCGGGAACCGGTGGCGGAGCCTTTGGATATGACCTTATTTTTGAAACTGAGGACTGAGGCGAAAGAGGCAGAATTTGAGGTTCCTGTCCGTCTGGTGCCTCCGGCGCTTACAAATCAGGAAAAACTGTTGGAGCAGTTGGGACAGATGATTCGCCAGGCAGATGACAGCCAACGGGGAGAGGAGTATCTGGAACTTCCGGAAGATCTGAATGGAAACAGCCTTTCATACCGGACAGCGGAAAGCAATGATTACGGTGTACTTCCGGTTTTGGGAGTATTAGCGGCAGCGCTTCTCTTTATGAGGAAGCAGCAGGATGAGCGGGAAGCAGAGAAACGGCGGGAGCGAAGCCTGCTTTTGGATCATGCGGAGGTGGTTTCTAAACTGATGGTGTTTATTGGGGCAGGCATGACTATACGGGGAGCCTGGGAGCGTATGGTAAAGGATTATGAAGCCGGAGGAAGAAAACCGGAGCGGGCAGCCTATGAGGAGATGCGGAAGACCTATTTTCAGATGGTTAATGGAATGCCGGAGGGAGAGGCTTACCGGGAATTCGGAAAGCGGTGCCGCCTGCAGCCGTATCTGAAGCTAAGCAGTCTGCTGGAACAGAATCGGAAAACAGGAACCAGGAACTTAAGGGAAATTCTGAGGGAAGAAATGGAGGACGCTTTTGAACTGCGGAAAAATCTGGCCCGCAGAATGGGAGAGGAAGCAGGAACGAAGCTGCTTCTGCCCTTATTTATGATGCTGGGAACTGTAATGGTAATGATCATGGTTCCGGCCATGATGACAATGGGATAAGGGGGAGAAGGATATGAAGCTGAGACAGGATATGATTGAGTTTTTCCGGCAGGAAGACGGTGTGGGCGTGATTGAGGTGGTTTTAATTCTGGTTGTACTCATTGGACTGGTTCTTATTTTTAAATCTCAAATCCGGAATCTGCTGGAGAATATTTTTAAGGAGATCAGCAAGCAGTCCAAAGAGGTTTACTGATTGGCATGGAAACAGGAAGGGCCGGAGCTGATGAGAAAGACAGTGGAGGGTCAGGTGACGATTTTTATCAGCCTGATCATGATGTGTATGTTTGCCCTTTTGGGGGTGCTTGTGGAATCGGCCAGGACGGCAGGAGCCAGGTGGTATCTGCAGACAGCAGTTTCCTCTGCCCTGGATTCAGTGTTCAGTCAGTATCACAGGGAGCTTTGGGATTCTTACCGGCTTTTATTTGCGGAATATGAGGAGGAAGAAGAACTGGCTGAGGATTTTTCCCGGTTTTTAAAACCATATCTGGAGACGGGAAACTGGTATCCGATAAAGGAAGAAAAGATTTCTGCAGAGGAGCTTCGGCGGGCTACAGACGCCGGAGGAGCATATTTTGAGGCGGAGATTTTGGAGTATATGAAATATGGGGTGTGGAAGCTGGACTTTGATGCAGATACGGTGCAGGAACTTTGGAATACAGCCAGGGAAGCCGGTGCAGTAAAGCAAACGGCGGAGCGTTACCGGGCGCATGGGAAAGAAGCGCTGAAGCTGGAAAAGGCGCTGGAGAAAATCAGCGAATGCTTAAGCCGTCAGAGAAGTTATAAGACAGAGGGACTTAAGCGTTTGGGGGAGTATGATGGCTCTGGATTCCGCCGGGAGATGAGAAAGCTGATTGGGGAACTGAAACGGATGCCGGGACTGGTGCAGGATTATGAGAGGCAGGCGAACAGTCTGGCCGGTTGCCTGGAACAGAGCCGGAAGGCATATGAGGGGGAACGGGCAGACTGTACGGAGCCGGTTCAGCAGCTTTTGGAACAAGAAATTCAGGAATATGAAGCCTATGTAGCAGAGGACGGAGCCAGAAGGCAGGAGATAACGGCATTATCCGGTCTTTCTGAGAAGCAGGAAGTGTTTGTGGCACAGTGTATTCAGGAGTCGGAGGAGATTGACGAGAGGATTGATAACTGGGAGTCCGATGATGAAGAAGACGATGGGCCGGATTTAAGCGCCATGTGGTCGCCTTTAAAGAAGAAGTTTGACAATCTTTCTATTCCGGAGCTGTCTTTTGCCCATGGGGTAAAAGATAAGGAAAAGGAAGGCTGGTTGAATCAGGTTGAGGCCATGTATCAGTCCGGACTTTTGGAACTTGTAGTACCGGAGGGGACTGCTGTTTCTTCCAGAAGGGCAGAACCGGTGGAACTGCCGTCTGGGCAGACTGGCAGCGGCAAAAGCCAGGCATCTGGCAGTGGGAAGCCATCCGGCGGCGGGCTGTTTGACCATGTGCTGGTAAATGAGTATTGCGGGGAATTTTTTTGGAATTTCTGCGGGGATAGGTCAATTTTCGTGAGTGGAACAGCGGGTCAAACTCCTTTGGAGCCGGGGCTGATAAAGCCGGAGTTTTCAGCCCCTCAGGAGACGGCTCTTGCTTATGAGGTGGAATATTTAATTGGAGGAGAACTGTCAGACCGGGATAACTTAACCCAGGTGGTACACCGGCTTCTGGCTGTGCGGGAGGGGCTGAATCTGATTCATATTTTATCTGACGGAGCCAAGCGGGCAGAAGTACGGAATCTGGCTATGGTTATTACCGGGGCAGCAGCAGTGACACCTCTTTTGCTGGTAACATCCTTTTTTATCATGTCTGTGTGGGCCTTGGGAGAATCCCTTATGGATGTGCGGGGACTTCTGGCAGGAAGAAAGGTGCCTGTTTTAAAAACAGCGGAAAGCTGGACTTTGGGGTTAGACCAACTGTTGGCTTTGGGGCAGAATGGCAGCATGGAAACAGGCGGAGGAGAAACAGGGCTTTCTTATCTTTCCTGGCTGAAAATTTTGCTGCTTATGGATGACAAGGCGGAGCAGGAATATCGTATGATGGATTTGATTCAGATGAATCTGGCGCTGAGACAGGAAAACTTCCGGATGAGAAATGGTGTGTATCAGACCGGGATAAAAGGGGAGTTTTTGGGGAAACATGTATTTTTTTCTCTGGGATTTGTGGAAAGGCTTCTTGGACAGGGCGGCCATACTTACCCTATGACGGTCAGGGCGGAGCGGAGATATTGATAAATTATAGAGGAAAGGAGGCGGAAGGGAATGTCTTTTTCCATGGCAGCTGCATGCATAAAATCCAATAAAAACATCAAATTTTTTCCTTTCATTATATCAAAAATAAAAAACATAGACCTGAATGATTGCAACAAAAAAATCGTAACTCTCCAAGTACGAATCCTCATAAAATCAGGATATTTGTCTTTGGGCTGTGGTGGCAAAAAGGCATTCCCTTTCGTCTCCTTTCTAAGCACAGGGCGGCGGCTGACAGCCAGTATGACTTTGGAGGCAGCCCTGGTGCTTTCTTTGTTTATTTTTGCCTCCGTCAGCCTGATTTTGCCTATGAAAATCATGAACACAGAACGCCGGATTCAGGCGGCGCTGGAGGCTGTGGGAGAGGAGCTTAGCCAGTATGCCTATTTGCAGGATGCATTAGAATATGGAAACGAAGATTTTGTGCCGGGAGCAGACGAGTTTTCCAGAAGCTTTTGCAGGAATTTGGGAGAGATGGCAGCAGTCGGGTATGCTCAGCTTCAGGTTATGAAGCATGTGGACACAAAGCAGGTAAAAGGCGTAAATTTGCTGCGGTCTTCTATCCGGGAAAAGGAAGAACTGTTTGAGCTGGTGCTGGATTATGAAATTCAGATGCCATTTCCGGTGTTGGGGATCGGCAGTCTGAAACGAACTGCCTGCTGCAGCCGCCGGGCCTGGGTTGGCGTGGCAGGAAAGTCAGGAAGAGGATATAGTGGAGTGGCCGGAAATGCAGGTAACGGGATGGTTTATGTAGGGCGTAACAGCACCCGGTATCATAAGGATCCTTCCTGTCATTATCTGGTCAACAATTTGACAGGAGTTCCCTTTGAAGCAGTGGCAGATAAGCGAAATAACAGCGGAGGAAAATATCATGGCTGCAGCGTATGCGGGCCTGGAACGCCGGGGAGCACAGTGTTTATCATGCCGGAAGGCAGCAGCTACCATACGGATACCGGCTGCAAAGCTATTGTGGCGTATGCCCAGACAGTGAAGCTGGAGACAGTAGAACACCTGGGGGCCTGTTCTTACTGCAGCAGATAAAGGGAGGAAGATAGAATGGGATGGGTGGCGTTTGGCATATTTTTGCTGGTTTCTGCCGGGGAAGACCTGAAAAGAAAGGCAGTGGATGTTCGGGTATGTCTGGTATTCGGATGCATTGCAGTTGGGCTGACCGGCTGGCATGCAGCCAGTTTGCCAGCCGGCGGCTGGCGGCTGGCGGCGGATGCACTTATGGGCGCAGCCCTGGGAGCAGGGCTTTTGGCAGCGAGCCGGATTTGCTCTGGAGGTGTGGGCGCCGGAGATGGTGTGTTTTTCTGCATCAGCGGATTGTATCTTGGTTTTTGGAACAATTTGTTGCTGCTTTGGCTGGCAAGCTTGTGCTGCGGACTTTTTTGCCTGGGATATTATGTGTGGGGGAAACTGATACGGCACAGAAATTTTGGGCAAAAAACAGTACCGTTTCTGACCTTTGCAGCGGTTCCCGGAATCTGGATGACTGCAGAGGCTCTTGGCAGGATTTTGGAAGCAAAAGAGGGTTAAAGAGAGGTGAAAGCAGGATGAAAATGAAAGCCAGTTTCACAGTGGAGGCAGCCGGGGTAATGGCGGCGGTAATGTTTGTTATTATGATTTTGATTAGTCAGGCCTTTCGCCTGCGGGCTGAGACGGTAGGAAAGTTTTCTGTCCATGAAGATGTGGAGCAGACGCGTCATCTTGTGGAGAATGCAGAAAAGAAGGAGATTGTCCGCAGCAGGACAGGCTCCGGGTGGCAGGCAGAGATTGAGGCACAGGTATTTCGTCCGGAGAATTTTCTTCGGAAATGGAGTCTTGCAGAGGATGAGCCATGAAGATTACATATCGGCGGGAGATGAAGCACAACTACATGATTATTGAGCCGGAGCAGGAAATAGAGGGGACGGGAACCGGATATGTGAGCCGGATTCTGTCTGCAAATGGGATTGAGGGAATCCTGCGGTTTCAGATAAGGCAGATGGATGGAGAACGCCGGTTTTATTACGAGATTACCTCCCGCCAGCCGTTGTCACGCCTACTGGAAGGACAATGCCTTCAGTGCGGTCAGATCCGGAGTTTGGTGTTGGGGATTGCACAGATTCTGGAGCGGATGGAGCAGTATTTACTGCCGGAATCCTGCGTGCTTCTGGAACCGGAATATATTTATGTAGAACCGGAACTGTTTCGGGTCTGGCTGTGTCTGGTTCCGGGGCTTTCCGGAGATTTCCCGGAGGATTACGGAAAGCTGCTGGAATATCTGCTTGGGAAAGTAGATCATCAGGATAAGGACAGTGTGGTGCTGGCTTACGGACTCTATCAGGAGACCAGGAAAGAAAATTACGGTATGGATGATATTTTGCGGTATCTGGGGAGAGGGGGATTTTCGGAGAAAAAGGAGCCGGAGGAAAAATCAGATTCCTGGAGAAGGGCGGAGGAAAAGGGTCAGGTTAGAGAAAGGCCAGAAACCTGGCTGGAGCAGCCGGAGCGAACCTTGGAAGCTGGATTTGGTGAAAAATCCAGACGAGGTGGAAAAGGGGAACAAACGGAAAAAGCCGGAAGAGATTCGGAGAGGAAACGGTTTTGGCAAAAAATCGGGGACTGGTGGAGAGAACGGTTTCCCGGGGAGGAGCCGGAAGCTGCACAAATCCCCTGGGAGCTGATGTTTGAGGGAGAACAGGAGGAAAAGAGGGGAGAGGAGAATAGGCTGAAGGAAGACTTATTCCAATCGGATGCAGCCAGTTTTCAAGCTGTTGAGAAATCTTACCATTTGCAGAAGGAACCTCTGGCGTCTCAGAATACAGTCCTTCTGGCAGATTTTTCTCCGGCGTTCACTTCTGGCTGCCGCAGACTTCACAGCCTGGATGGGGAGAATGAGGATATTGACATAGCCTATTATCCATTTATAATCGGGAAACAGACAAATTTAGTGGATTATGTGCTGGCTAAGGACATCATAAGCCGTCTTCATCTGCGGATTGATCGGGAGGAGAACCAGTATTATGCCCAGGATCTAAATTCTACCAACGGGACATTTATAGGCGGCAGGCTTTTAGAGGCAAACGAGCGTGTGCCTCTGAAAGAGGGAGATGAAGTTTCCATTGCCGGTTATCGTTACCGCTTTGAGTAGATATTGAATAGAAATGCAAAAACCATGCAAAAATCTAATGTCAGCATGCCTTAACAAACCAGTTTTATTGTGGTAAAATAATAATGAAAATCAGAACAGCGGTGAAAAACAGGCTGTAAGAAATTCGGAGGCAGATCATGGAAGAACGCTGGAGGGCAATCCAGAAAACATCATGGGTGAATCGCGGACTGATTATTCTGAATATCATCTATTTTATATATCTGGAAATAGCCGGTTCCAGCGAAAATGTGCTGTTTATGGCGGAACACGGAGCGCTATACGGCCCCTTTGTCTGGGAACAGGGCGAATATTACCGTCTGGTGACATCCATGTTTATGCATTTTGGGATAGAGCATCTTATAAATAATATGCTGGTGCTGTTTGTTCTGGGAGATCATTTGGAACGGGCTCTGGGAAGGATAAAGTATCTGATTTTTTATCTGTTGTCTGGTATTGGGGCCAATGTAGTATCCCTGACGGCTGGTCTGCACAGTCCGATACAGTCAGTATCTGCTGGAGCTTCCGGTGCTGTTTTTGGCGTAATCGGAGGACTGCTCTATGCAGTTTTTGTAAACCGGGGAAGACTAGAGGATTTAAGCAGCAGTCAGTTGGTGATTGTGGTTATATTTTCCCTGTATTTTGGTTTTACCAGTACGGGAGTTGATAATGTGGCTCATGTGGCCGGTCTGGTGATGGGCATAATTCTGGGGATTTTACTGTACCGGAAACCGAAGCCGTCGCCCAGGTGCGAATATTGGGAGATATAACAAAATAAAAAGTAAAGGAGGCGTTTGTTATGAGGGAGGAAAACTGTATATTTTGTAAAATCGCCAATGGAGATATCGGTGCTGCCACAGTGTATGAGGATGATGATTTTCGGGTGATACTGGATTTGGGTCCGGCCTCAAAAGGACATGCCTTGATTCTGCCGAAAAAACATTACAGGGATATTTGCGAGGCAGACGAGCGTGTGATGTCCAGGCTGTTTTCGCTGGCAGCAAAAATTGGCGCTGCTATGAAGAAAGGATTGGGAGCTACCGGCTTTAATGTGGTTCAGAACAATGGTACCAGCGCAGGGCAGACTGTTTTTCATTTGCATGTGCATGTGATTCCCCGTTATGAAAACGGTCCTGCAATGGTCACCTGGGAACCGGGAAGCCCGGCTGAAGGGGAACTGGAGCAGACTGCAAAAGTGCTCAGAGCGGAGCTTATGTAAAAAGGGACGCTCCAAGGGGAGAGTATATTAAAAAATGAATAAACAAAATGAACTGTTTCGGGAAATACATACCCAAAACTATCCTCTGCTGCGTATGCTGGCAAAACGGAAGGGCATTCCACAGGATGATGTGGAAGATATGATACAGGAAGTGTTTCTGTCTTACTATGAGCATTATCCATTGACTTGGGAGAGAACCCAAATCCGGGTTATGCTGGCAACGATTTTGCGGAACCGATGTGCAGATTACTGGCGTATCAGCGAGAAACGGGAAATTTTATGCATCGATTCCGAAGAATCGGAGAAGGAAATGCCGGGAATTACACTGATAACGGAAGATGATAACCTGACGGTATTGGTGAAACGGGAGGAGATACGGGAAATCCTGCGTGCGCTGGAGACCATGAAACCGGAGTGGGCAGAGGTGATACGGCTTCACATTCTGGAAGACAGAACTACGACAGAGGTCGGTGAAATGCTGGGAATCTCGGATAATTTAGTTCGGACCCGATTGACGCGGGGCCGGAAATATCTTCGGGAATTGCTGAAAAAAGAACAGCAGCCCCCAAAAAAATAACTTAAAACGGAAGGTGTCCGCAGCTTTGCGGGCACTTTCTTTTCCCCTGACGCATATGTTAATGGTACCATTCAAAATAAGGAAAATCATGAGTTCCTTTGTCCATGGATGGAGAAGACGAAAGGGGGCGCAATATGAAATATCTGGCATTGAAGGTTTCTGTCATCACAGTGGCAGTAAACCTGGTGTTATCGGTTTTTAAATTTACTGCAGGGATTCTGGCCCATTCCGGCGCCATGATTTCCGACGCCATTCATTCTGCGTCGGATGTGCTCAGTACACTGGCTGTGATGGTAGGAGTGGTGCTGGCGGATAAAAAGGCAGATGAATGTCACCCATATGGACATGACCGGATAGAATGCGTAGTGTCTGTGGTACTGGCGGTCTGCCTGGCTCTTACAGGGGCCGGTATCGGCGGAGCTGGAATCCGGGCGGCTCTGGGACTTTCCGGTTCTGTGGAGGCGCCAGGGCGGCTGGCTTTGACGGCGGCTGTCATTTCCATTGGAGTAAAAGAGTGGATGTACTGGTATACCCGGTCGGCGGCCAAAAAGGCCAAGTCCGCTGCATTGATGGCGGACGCCTGGCATCATCGGTCCGACGCTCTTTCCTCTCTGGGGGCACTTTTGGGAATTGCAGGAGCCAGAGCCGGTTATCCAATTCTGGATCCTGTTGCAGGTGTGGTAATCTGCCTGTTTATTGAGAAAGCAGCTCTGGACATATTCCGGGGCGCCATGAGACAGATGGTGGACCGATCCGGTCCGAGAGAGCTTAGCAGGCAGTTGTATGAGCTGATTCTGCAGCAGAGCGGAGTAGGAACCGTTTGTGATTTAAAGACCAGACAGTTTGCTTCTAAAGTTTATGTAGATGTGGAGATTGGCGTAGACGGTCAGTTGGATGTGAATCATGCCTGCCGGATTGCCGGTCAGGTACACGACGAGGTAGAACGGCGGTTTGAGGATGTTAAGCACTGTTCTGTACAGGTGCGGTCAGTGGAAGAAAAACCGGACCTGGATAAGACAGACGAAGAACTTGACGGAAAATAGTTTTTCTGCTATCATGTCAGCATTTCTGTGAAAGAAGGAGAACTACAAATGAACCATCAGACAGCCGGCAGAAATATGTTCGGCGACTTTGCAAAATATGCGTCTCTCAGTGTGTGCGGGATGATTGGCTTGTCTTGTTATATTCTGGCAGACACCTTTTTTGTGGCCCAGGGCCTGGGAAGCAATGGCCTGGCAGCTTTAAATCTGGCAATTCCGGTATACAATCTGCTGGCCGGTATCGGGCAGATGCTGGGCATGGGCGGAGCTATTAAGTATACCATTTGCAGAAGTCAGGGAGAAGATAGAAACGCAGATATTATGTTCACCAATTCCATTTATCTGGCGGTGACTGCATCGGCAGCATTTGTGCTGCTGGGGTTGTTTGGTGCAGATTTTATCACTGGTCTTTTGGGAGCGGATGAGCAGGTTTATAATATGACCCTGGTTTATATCAAAACCTTGTGCCTGTTTGCGCCTGCGTTTATGATAAACTATGTGCTGCAGTCCTTTGTGAGAAATGACGGCGCACCGCAGTTGGCAATGATTGCGTTAATCAGCGGAAGCCTTATGAATATTGTGCTGGACTATGTATTTATTTTTCCTATGGGAATGGGGATGTTCGGCGCAGTTCTGGCTACCGGATTTTCGCCGGTAACCGGTATTGCGATTATGCTGCCCTATCTGTTGGGGAAACGAAGAAGGTTCCGACTGGTGAAGACTGGATTTGTGGGGCGGATGGTTCGCTCTAATCTGTCTCTGGGATTTCCTACCTTAATCGGCCAGCTGTCCTCCGGCATTACTATCATCACCTTTAACACCATTATTTTGGGGTTGGAAGGGAACATGGGCGTGGCGGCTTACGGCGTAATTACCAATATTGCATTGGTGGTGGTAGCTATTTACACAGGACTGGCTCAGGGAATCCAGCCGTTAATCAGCGATGCTTACGGAAAACAGCAGATGGCTGCAGCCCGCACGGTTCTGCGTTACGCCATGGTGACGATGGCAGTATCTTCGGCCCTGATTTACGGCGGAATCTACTGGTTTGCAGACCCGATTGCCGCCGTGTTCAACAGCGAAGGGCTTGTGCAGCTTCAGACCATGGCAGTGAAGGGGCTGAAGCTTTACTTTGTATCAAATCCTTTTGTAGGATTCAATATCATCCTGGCTATGCATTTTGCGGCTACGGAGCGGGTGATTCCCGCTCACGGCCTTTCTCTTTTGCGGGGGCTGTTTTTGATTGTACCCACTGCATTTTTAATGGCAGCCCTTTGGGGCATGACCGGCGTTTGGCTGGCCTTTGCAGCAACGGAGGCGCTGGTGGCGGTATTGGGGGCAGCGGTTTATCTGACAAGGAAAAAATGATGGATCTGATTCCGCTTATGGTCGGATGACGCCGCAGCCGATTTTGGCGCCAGAATCTCCTGAAGGCTGAGAAGTAAAGTCATCACGGTTTGCGTGGATGATGACGGAACGGCCCATAATTTCTGCTGTACGGAACCGTTTATCATAAAATACGCCCCAGGCATAGCCCTGGTTTCCTAAGAGAGGCAGCAGGTCTCCTGCATGATCGGGATGAGGCTGGTTTGTAGGATTAAAGTGCCCGCCGGTCAGAGTAAACTGGTGGGAGCAGTCGCCGTTTTCATGGATATGCATGGCATAGAAGTTGGAGGAGCCAGGGATAACTACATTTGGCAGACCGAAAATCTCTGCCGAAACAAGAATGCCGCCGTAAGGTGTGTCATAGAATTTTACCAGGCCGCTGAGTTGAGGCGCAGAGGGACCTCCGGTTACCCAGGCAGTGGCCTGGGGGCGATTTGCGGTCAGGAGCTGGAGAAACGCCGATTGAGGTGTTATGGATTGCTGCATAGTAAATTCCTTTCACTGGGAGAGGACAATTTAGTATAGTGTATGCAGCGTGAGATTGGATGTGAACCAGACTGGCGTTTCAATGTGATGTAAGGCTGAACTGTTGCCAATGAGGGATGAGAAAGCGTTTAAACTCCTTGAAAATAGAATAGATTTGTGATAGGATATATTCAGATGTTCAGAACGGAGCATCTTCTTGACGAAAAAACCTGGTTAAGAAGCATCGGCTGAACATTTGTAAATAAGTTCTTCGGGGCGGGGTGTAATTCCCCACCGGCGGTAAAGTCCGCGAGCCGCTTCAAGCGGTTGATTCGGTGTAATTCCGAAACCGACAGTATAGTCTGGATGAGAGAAGAAATTGTGTGAGAGCCGTTTGGCGCGGCATACGCCGTGCAAGGTATTTCAGGCGAGATTGTGATCATGACAACCCCGGATATAAAAATCCGGGGATTTTTTATTTCATTAGGAAAGTTCGCCCTATGAAATAAAAACGCTCCGCGGGATGCGCACTTCGCGCTTAAGGGAAATGTCTGCTGACGCAGACGCGCTCCGGCGCGAAAGTCCGGTGAACCGGACTCTTTTTTCATAGGAAAGTTCGCCCTATGAAATAAAAACGCTCCGCGGGATGCGCACTTCGCGCTTAAGAAAGATGGCTGCTCACACGATTCCTCCAAAGTTGAACTTAACATTACACACAATTAAAGGAGGAAAGAATCATGAAAGAAAAGAAGCTTTTAACAACAAAAAATGTAGTGCTGATGGGCATGTTTGGCGCACTGGCCGGTGTGCTGATGATTTTTGAGATTCCGCTGCCTTTTCTGGCTCCCAGCTTTTACGGCTTGGACATCAGCGAGGTCCCCATTTTAGTGGGAACCTTTGCCCTGGGGCCTCTGGCTGGCGCTGTAATGGAAGTAGTAAAAATTCTGGTAAAGCTGGTATTAAAGCCCACCAGTACCGGCTTTGTAGGGGAATTTGCCAACCTGACCTTCAGTTGCGTCATGGTAATTCCGGCTGGTTTTATTTACAAATTTAACCGCACCCGGAAGGGAGCGCTGCTTGGACTGACAGCAGGAAGCGTTCTGTTTACGGCAGTTGCCATTGTGGGCAATGCTTTGGTAATGCTTCCGTTTTATTCAAATTTCATGCCTCTGGATACCATTTTGGCCGCCGGGGCGGCTATCAATCCGGCAGTGGGCAGTGTATGGACTTTCGTGTTCTTTTGCGTAGGGCCGTTTAATGTGGTGAAAAGCGTCATCGTTTCTGTTCTTACAGTGCTGATTTATAAGCGGGTAAGCGTTCTGATCCACGGAATGGATTTGCACAGGGGCTCGTCTTGTGATATGATTACCCGTAGATAAAGGGGATTGAAATATCGTGAATACAAAACTTGTTAAAATTAAGGATTCAGAACATATTGCAGACGAGGCGCTAATAGAGGCAGCCCGGATTATCCGGGACGGCGGTCTGGTGGCATTTCCTACAGAGACGGTGTACGGCCTGGGGGCCAATGCGCTGGATGAGGAGGCGGCAAAGAAGATTTATGCAGCCAAAGGCCGGCCTTCTGACAATCCGCTGATTGCCCATATTTCCTGTATGGAGGAGTTGGAACCGCTGGTATCCCATATTCCGGAGGCAGGCCGGAAGCTGGCTGAGGCTTACTGGCCGGGGCCGCTGACCATGGTATTTCCTAAAAGCAGTGTTGTGCCTTACGGAACTACCGGCGGTCTTGATACGGTAGCAGTGCGGATGCCCGGCGATCCGGCAGCAAGGAGGCTGATTGCCCTGGCAGGTGTGCCGATAGCGGCGCCCAGCGCCAACACCTCCGGGCGGCCAAGTCCTACCACGGCTCAGCATGTGTGGCAGGATATGAACGGAAAAATTGAGATGATTTTAGACGGCGGGCCAGTAGGAATTGGCGTGGAATCCACCATTGTGGATGTGTGCGGGGAGATTCCTACTCTGCTGAGACCAGGCGCCATTACCATGGAAATGCTGCGGGAGATTGCCGGAACAGTGGAGATAGACCCAGCTATCCAGGGGCCGCCCAAGGATGGTCTTCGGCCAAAGGCGCCGGGTATGAAATATCGGCACTATGCTCCCCATGCAGAGCTGCTTTTAGTGGAGGGGGAGCTGGAGGCAGTAATTGGCCGCATCAATTTCCTGGCAAAAGAAAAGCTGGGCCAGAAGTATCGGGTAGGGGTAATCTGTACAGATGAGACCCAGAACCGTTACCGGTACGGTGAAATTCGCAGCGTGGGCCAGCGTTCCAGGGCGGAGACTATTGCCCACAACCTGTTTGCGGTGCTGCGGGAATTTGATGATTTGGAAGTGGACTACATTTATTCGGAAAGCTTTTCCAGGGATCATTTGGGACAGGCTATTATGAACCGGCTGACAAAGGCGGCCGGATACCATGTAATTCGGGTATGACCGGATTTTGAACAGAAAAGGAGGCGTGCAGGATGGAACGCAGAGATAAGATCAACTATTATCTGGATCTGGCGGATGTGGTTTCCAAGCGGGGAACCTGTCTTCGCCGGAATTATGGGGCGGTAATTGTAAAAAACGACGAGGTGATTTCTACCGGATATGTAGGCGCCCCCAGAGGCAGAAAAAACTGCTCAGATTTAGGGGTGTGCATTCGTCAGAAGATGCAGGTGCCGCGGGGTGAGCGCTATGAGCTTTGCCGCAGCGTTCATGCAGAGGCCAACGCCATTATCAGTGCAGAGCGGGAGCGGATGATTGGAAGCTCCATTTATCTGTCAGGCCGGGAAGTGGCCACAGGAGAGTATATCAAAAATTCCTGTAGCTGCTCCATGTGCAAACGGATGATTATTAACGCAGGCATTGAGAGGGTCTACATCCGGGACGATGAAAACAACTACCGGGTAGTGCAGGTGCAGGACTGGATTGATCAGGATGAATCCCTGGATGGGGTATTTGGATATTGATGATGAAATTTTTACTGATAGCGATCAATGCGAAATATATTCACTCCAATCCGGGGGTTTACAGTCTGCAGATGTATGCAGAGAAAGCGGAAGCGGAGAGCAGGACAGCAGATGAGGGAGGCACAGCCCCGGCCGGGGAGGGCCTCCCTGCTGTGCATGTGGAGATTGGAGAGTACACGATCAACAACCAGATGGACCAGATCCTGGAGGATGTGTACCGTAGAAAACCGGATATGGTGGGGATTTCTTGCTATATCTGGAATGTGACCTATGGACTTCAACTGGCAAGAGACTTACACAAGGTGCTGCCGGATACAGATATTTGGCTGGGAGGCCCTGAGGTGTCCTTTGACGCCCCGCAGCTTCTCGAAAGAGAGCCGGAAATTTTGGGAGTGATGAAGGGTGAGGGAGAGGAGACTTTTGCCGGTCTTTTGCAGTGCTATAAACAGTTGGGCGGAACCGTGCAGCAGTGGAGGCGGAAGGAAACGGCTCTGACAGCGGAAGCCTTCTGGAAGCAGATGGAGAAATTATCGTCCGTTACCTACCGGAATGCAGACGGACAGATACAGAACCACCCGGTTCGCCCGGTAATGGACATGAGCCAGATTCCCTTCCTTTACAAAGATCTGAAGGGATTTGAAAACCGGATTGTTTACTATGAAAGCAGCCGGGGATGTCCCTTTTCCTGCAGCTATTGTCTGTCCTCCGTTGACAAGTCGGTGCGGTTTCGGGACATGAAGCTGGTAAAGCAGGAGCTTGCCTTTTTCCTGGAGCGGAAGGTGCCTCAGGTAAAATTTGTGGACCGTACCTTTAACTGTAAGAAAAGCCATGCTATGGAAATCTGGAGGTTTATTCTGGAAAACGATAACGGCGTTACCAACTTCCATTTTGAGATTGGGGCGGATTTGCTGGATGAGGACGCTTTGACGCTTATGGGTCAGATGCGGCCTGGGCTGATTCAACTGGAGATTGGCGTTCAGAGCACGAACCCGGATACCATCCGGGAGATTCACCGAACCATGGATTTAGAGCAGGTGCGCCAGGTGACTGCCCGCATCAATGCCGGATGCAATGTACACCAGCATTTGGATCTGATTGCAGGACTGCCCTTTGAAGATTATCAGTCCTTTGTAAAATCCTTTAATGATGTTTACGCCATGGAGCCGGAGCAGCTGCAGTTGGGGTTTTTAAAGGTTCTGAAAGGTTCTCCCATGTATGAGATGGCGGAGCAGTACGGTCTGGTATATCGGGCGGAGCCGCCGTATGAGGTGCTTGCTACCCGATGGCTGCCGTATGGAGATATACTGCGCTTAAAAGGGGTGGAGGATATGGTGGAGGTTTATTACAACAGCCGCCAGTTTACTAAGACCTTAAAGCTGCTGGAGCAGAAGTTTACAGATGCTTTTTCCATGTTTGAAGCATTGGCGGGATATTATGAGGAAAAGGGGTTCGCCGGTATCAATCACAGCCGGTTAGCCAGATATGAGCTTTTGCATGAGTTTATCCGGAGCCGGGAGTATGTTTGGAGTCAGGAGCCAATCCAGGCGAATGAGGACTGGCTGGCTCAGTGCGAAGACGCCCTGATGACCGATTTATATCTGCGTGAAAATGCCAAGAGCCGTCCCTCCTTTGCTTTAGATCAGCAGCCATATAAACAGGAAATTCGGGCTTTGGAGCCGGAGCTTCGCAGGCTGGGAACCCAGATTCATGTGGAAGTTCTCCGTTCCGGAACGGTGCTGAGGTTTGATTACCGGAGCCGGGATCCACTGACAAACAATGCGGGAGTAGAGCAGATAGGCATCATACAGGCCGGGGAAACACAGGCTGAAGCAGCCGAGGAACAGCATTCTCAGGAGGAATTGTAATGGCAAAGAGAGAGACAAAAGCGCAGCAGGCAGAGCGGGTGAACCGGATTTTGGCTGCTATGGATAAGGAATACGGAACAGAATACCGCTGCTATTTAAACCATGAGACCCCCTGGCAGCTTCTGATTGCAGTAATTATGAGCGCCCAGTGCACCGACGCCAGGGTAAATATTGTAACGGCGGATTTGTTTCAGAAATACGATACTCTGGAAAAGTTTGCAGCAGCAGACTTAAAGGAGCTGGAACAGGACATCCATTCCATCGGATTTTATCATATGAAGGCGAAGAATATCATCGCCTGCTGTAAGGCTTTGGTGGAGCAGTACGGCGGGGAGGTGCCCCGGACGATAGAGGAGCTGACCGGCCTGGCAGGAGTGGGAAGAAAGACTGCAAATGTGATTCGCGGAAACATCTATAACGAACCCAGCATCGTTGTGGATACCCATGTAAAACGGATTTCCCGGAAGCTGGGACTGACGAAAGAGGAAGACCCGGAAAAGATTGAGTATGCCCTGATGAAGGTGCTGCCGAAAGACCACTGGATTTTGTGGAATATTCATGTGATTACTCTGGGACGAACCATCTGTACGGCCCGAAGCCCTAAATGCAGCCAGTGCTTTCTGCGGCAGGACTGCCCGTCTGCGGAGGTGTAAGATGGAGTCTGTCTGCAATACTTACATCGCCCTGGATCTGGAGACCACTGGCCTGAACCCTAAGCGGGACAGGATTATTGAGATTGGCGCAGTCCGGGTAGAGGACGGTGCGGAGCAGGGAATCTTTCATCAGATGGTGAACCCGCACCGAAAGCTGGAAGAACGGATTACAGAGCTGACCGGTATCACAGATGAAATGGTGGAAGATGCCCCTGATATTGGGGATATTATCGGCCCGTTCCTGGATTTCTGTGGAGAACTTCCTCTTTTGGGCCATCACATTATCTTTGATTACAGCTTTTTGAAGCAGGCGGCGGTGAATGCAGGCATCGATTTTCAACGGGACGGCATCGACACCTTGAAGCTTTGCCGCCTTTTTATGCCGGCTGGGGAGAAAAAGAATCTGGAAGCGGCCTGCGCCTGGTATCAGGTGAAGCGGCAGGGCGCTCACCGGGCTCTGGGAGACGCCAGGGACGCAGACGCTCTTTACCGGCAGACGGTGCTTTGCCACGGAGAGGAGAACCCGGCGGCGTTTGTGCCGAAACCCTTGATTTACAAGGTGAAAAGAGAGCAGCCAGCATCGAAAAAGCAAAAAGAGGACTTGCGGTATTTACTAAAATATCATAAAATAGATTTACCTGTGCAAATTGAACATCTGAGCCGAAGCGAGGCGTCCCGGTACACAGATAAAATCATTTCACAGTATGGAAGAATCCAAAAACAGAAAACCAATTAAGAACGAGGTGAATTTCATCATGATGAATATGCATAATAATAAGAAACGGAAAATCATCGTAACAGTAGTGGCTGTAATCCTGGCTTTGTCCATGATTGTGCCGACTGCCCTGTCTTTGATGATGATGTAAGAGGGAATTGGTAAGAGGAGCTTATGATTATGAAAAAGATTGGTTTACTGGGTCATGCGGCGGCCGCAATGGCCATAAGCCTGCTGATGGCGGCCCCGGCCTGCGCCGGTGAGGCGGTAATCCCGGAGGGAGTTTTTGTTGGGGAGTTTTCTCTGGGCGGAAAGACAAAAATCCAGGCTCAAGAGGAAATTCAGACCTATGTAGATTTTTTGGCTGACCGGAAGGTTACCCTGGATGTGGAAGGCGAGACAGTGGAGACCAATGCAAAAGAGCTGGGATTTTCCTGGAGCAATCCGGAAGCAGTGGACGAGGCGGCGGCAGCCGGAACAGAAGGAAATCTGATTCAGCAGTATATGAGCCGGATGGACCTTCAGAAAGAACCGTTAAAGCTGGAGCTGAAAACTGCGGCAGATGCAGGAAAGGTGAACGCCTTTGTGACGGAGCAGTGTCAGGGGATGACGGCGGAACCGGTGGACGCAGTCATTGTCCGGGAAAACGGAGCGTTTCAGATTACGCCGGGACAGGCCGGTATGGCAGTGGATGCGGAAGCTACCAAGGCGGCTCTGGACCAGGCATTTGTTGAGACAGAAGGGGATATTTCCGTAAAGGCGGTTGTAATTAAGCAGGAGCCGGCTGTCACAGAGGAAGATTTGGCGTCTATTCAGGATGTGCTGGGAACATTCTCTACAAACTTCAACAGCAGCAACGCTTCCCGTGCCGGAAATGTGCGCAACGGCGCAACCAAGATTAACGGTCATGTGCTGATGCCGGGAGAAACCCTGTCCGGCTACGAGTGTTTAAGCCCTTTTACAACAGCTAACGGCTACTATGCGGCGGCCTCCTATGAAAACGGCCGGGTAGTGGACAGCATTGGCGGCGGTGTCTGCCAGCTTTCCACAACTCTTTACCAGGCGGCGCTGCGGGCAGAGCTGGAGATTGTTCAGCGGCAGAATCATTCCATGATTGTGACCTATGTAAAGCCGTCTATGGATGCGGCTATTGCAGGTACAGTGAAGGATTTAAAATTTACGAATAATTACAGTACGCCTATTTATGTGGAGGGCGGTACAGAAGGCGGAACTTTGACTTTTACCATTTACGGCAAGGAAACCCGGCCTGCAAACCGGAATGTGGAGTTTGTCTCCGAAACCTTAAAGCGGATTGATCCAGGTGCGCCGGAGCGGCGGGTGGATTCGTCCATGAAGCCAGGCAGCAGCAGACAGATTCAGTCTTCTCATGTGGGAATGCAGTCCCAGCTGTGGAAGGTGGTTACTGTAGACGGCGTGGAGACGGAGCGAACCCTTCTGCACGCAGATACTTACAATGCGTCTAAGGCGATTGTGCTGGTAGGTCCTTCTGCACCGCCGCAGGATCAGCCGGCGGCAGCGCCGGCAGAGCCGCAGCCGGAGACCCCTGCGCCGACTACGGCGCCTGCAGTGGTAGAGGGCGTAAACGGCGGCCCTGGTGTGATGGCTGAACCGTCTCAGACCCAGGCAGCACCGGAACCTCAGGGTCCGGGTGCGGCTCCTGCGCCAGAGCCGCAGTCTGAACCGGCTCCTGCACCGGAGCCACAGCCTGCACCGGCACCTGCGCCGGAAGCAGCCGGTCCGGCAGGACCGGGAGTATAAGCTATGATGCGGAAAATTGAGCGGCAGAATACAGGACTGATGGCCCCCGGCCAGGATCTGGTCTTTACAGGCCAGGCAGGTCTGGCGGGAGCGGCATTGCTGACAAAGGCCAAACGCAGGGAATTGTCCCAGTGGTTTTCAGACGAGTATTTAGATGAGCTGGAAACGAGTTGGGAAGAAGCGGTTTGGCGGAAGTTAAATATTGAAGAAACGGAATTTGGCATTACGGAGACAGAACCGGTAGGGGAAGGCGGCGTTTTGAAGGCTGTCTGGAACCTGACCGGCGCCTATGAAACCGGCGTAGTGTTTACCCTGCGGAAGATTCCGGTTTCCCAGGCTGCCATCGAGATCTGCGAGCGGCTGGAAGTAAATCCCTACCGCCTTTACAGCGAAGGCTGTTTTCTTCTGACAGCAGAACGGGGCGGCCAACTGGCGGAATTTTTGAAAGAGAATGGGATTCCGGCGGCAGTTATCGGCACCATTCAGTCCGGCATCGCCCGTGAGATGATTGTTCAAGATGGCCGGGGCTATTTAGAGCGGCCCCAGCCGGATGAAATTTTAAAGTTTAAGGAGGCAATCTATTATGAGAGAGAAAATTTTGGCAGTAATCGAAAAGAATAGCAGAATCGACATTCACGACCTGGCGATTCTTTTAGGGGAGAGCGAAGTCGCGGTGGCCAATGAGATTGCCGAGATGGAAAAGGAAAACATCATCTGCGGTTACCACACTCTGATTAACTGGGACAATACCAGCGAGGAGAAGGTGAGCGCCCTGATTGAGGTAAAGGTAACGCCTCAGCGCGGCATGGGATTTGACAAGCTGGCAGAGCGCATTTATCAGTACAGCGAAGTAAACGCTCTTTATCTTATGGCAGGCGGCTTTGACTTTATGATTATCATTGAAGGCAAAAGCATGCGCCAGGTAGCCCAGTTTGTATCAGACCGCCTGGCTCCCCTGGATTCCGTGCTGAGCACGGCAACCCATTTTGTTCTGAAAAAATACAAAGACCACGGCACCGTGCTTTGTGACGAGGTTAAGGACGAAAGGATGCTGATTACACCGTGAGAGATCCGCTGAATAAAACCATTACAACCATCCCGCCTTCCGGGATTCGGAAATTTTTTGATATTGTAAACGAGATGAAGGACGCCATTTCATTAGGAGTAGGCGAGCCGGATTTTGACACGCCGTGGCATGTGCGGGAGGAAGGTATCTATTCTCTGGAAAAAGGGCGTACCTTCTATACTTCCAACGCCGGTTTAAAAGAACTGAAGGTGGAGATACATAATTATCTGCAGCGCAAGTGCAATGTGACCTATGACTCTAACACGGAGATTATGGTGACTGTAGGAGGCAGCGAAGCTATTGACCTGGCTATGCGGGCGATGCTGGATCCCGGCGATGAGGTGCTGATTCCGCAGCCCAGCTATGTGGCATATCCCCCCTGCGTAGTTCTGGCAGGCGGCGTTCCGGTAGTGATTGAGTTAGATGAGAAGGATGAATTCCGCCTTACTCCGGAAAAACTTCTGGAGAAGATTACTCCCAAAACCAAGATATTAGTGCTGCCTTTCCCCAACAACCCGACAGGCGCAGTGATGCGCCGGGAGGATTTGGAAAAAATTGCGGCCATTGTAGAAGAAAAAGATCTTTTTGTGGTGTCAGACGAGATTTATGCAGAACTGACTTACGGCGATGAGGCTCATGTATCCATCGCTTCCCTTCCGGGAATGAGGGAGCGGACGGTGCTGATCAACGGCTTTTCCAAGGCTTATGCCATGACTGGCTGGCGATTAGGCTACGCCTGCGCTCCGGCGGCTATTTTAAAGCAGATGCTGAAAATCCATCAGTATGCCATTATGTGCGCCCCTACTACCAGCCAGTATGCGGCAGTAGAGGCCATGAGAAACGGCGACGAGGATGTGAAAAATATGCGTGAGGCCTATGACCAGCGGAGACGCTATCTGATTCACGCTTTTGCAGAGATGGGACTGGACTGCTTTGAGCCTCTCGGCGCTTTCTATATGTTCCCCAGCATCAAGCGGTTTGGCATGACATCTGAAGAATTTGCCACTCGTCTTTTACAGGAAGAAAAGGTGGCAGTAGTTCCGGGAACGGCCTTTGGCGACTGTGGAGAAGGCTTCCTGCGAGTTTCCTACGCCTATTCCTTAAAGAGCCTGAAAGAGGCCCTGGGGCGGATTGAGCGATTTGTAAACCGGCTGGACGGAAAAGAATAAGAGACAGGCGTTTTTGCGGATACCGCAGGAACGCCTGTTGTTAGATGGAAGGAACAGAACATGAATATTGTATTGTTTGAGCCGGAAATGCCCATGAATACAGGCAACATCGGCCGGACCTGCGTGGCGACCAATACCCGGCTGCATCTGATTGAACCGCTGGGCTTTAAGTTAAATGAGAAAGCGGTCAAGCGGGCCGGTCTGGATTACTGGGATAAGCTGGATGTGACCGTGTATTCAGACTTTCAGGATTTTCTGAATCGGAATCCGGGGGCAAAGCTTTACATGGCAACTACCAAGGCGCCTAAAACCTATACGGAAGCGGCCTATGAGCCTGACTGCTACTTGATGTTTGGCAAGGAGAGCGCAGGAATTCCGGAGGAAATTCTGGTAGAATACAAGGAGAACTGTGTGCGGATTCCCATGTGGGGAGATATTCGGTCCCTGAATTTGTCCAACTCTGTGGCGATTGTACTCTACGAGGCTCTCCGGCAGAACGGATTTGAGAAGATGACGATGGAAGGACATCTGCATCGGTTGGAGTGGAAAGAATGAAAATCAGACATTCTCTTTATTTGAAATTTATCCTCGGATATTTGGTATTCGGTATTCTGGGATTTTTAGCTATCTCGACGATTTCCGCAAGAATGATGTACCGGCATCAGGTGGAAGAGACGGCGGAAGCCATGTATGACGAGGCCAACCTGATTGCTGGATCTTACAGCAGCGTGTACCAGGGCAGCGGTCAGGATTTGAATTCGGCCTATCCTCAGCTTCGGGCAGTAGCGGAGTTTGTGAAGGCGGAGATCTGGGTGGTAAACCGCCAGGGCATCGTGGTGGTAGACAGCAACCGGTCAGCCAGAAGCGGTACGAAGATTGAAGGCTTCGATCCTACTGCCAGAGGCAACCGCTCTTACATGATCAGTGATTATTACGGCCTCTTTCCTTACGAGGTAGTAAGCGTTTCTGCCCCCATCACTGGAAATTACAATACCTACGGCTATGTGCTGGTTCACATGCCGCTGTCTCAGATTTGGGATGCCAGCGGCAGAAGCCTGAACATCATCTATATTTCAGCAGGGATTATTTTTGTGCTGTCTCTGGTGATACTGGGGATTTTTACGAAAACCGTATATCTGCCTCTGAAGAAGATTACGGAAGGGGCTAACGAATATGCAGCCGGAAATCTGGAGTATCAGATTGAACTCCATTCCCACGATGAGATGGGGTATCTGGCGGCGACTTTGAATTATATGTCCAGCGAGCTGGACAAGATGGAGGAATACCAGCGGAATTTCATTGCCAATGTGTCCCACGATTTTCGCTCTCCTCTTACTTCCATTAAGGGGTATCTGGAAGCCATCATTGACGGCACCATACCCCAGGAAATGTACGAGAAATATCTGACCCGCGTAATCACGGAGACGGAGCGGCTGACAAAGCTGACCCAGGGAATGCTTACTTTAAATTCTCTGGACAGCAAAGGGTATCTGTCCCGCAGCAATTTTGACATTACCAGGGTAATCAAGGACACGGCAGCGTCCTTTGAGGGTACTTGCAATGCCAAGGAAATTACCTTTGATCTGACCTTTTCGGATTCGCCCATGATGGTTTATGCAGACCTGGGAAAGATTCAGCAGGTGCTTTACAATCTGATTGACAATGCCATCAAATTCAGCTACCGGGATTCTCAGATTTATATTCAGGTGTACACCCGGAATGAGAAGATTTTTGTTTCGGTAAAGGACACTGGAGTGGGCATTCCCAAGGAGAGTGTAAAGAAGATTTGGGAGCGCTTTTACAAGTCGGACCAGTCCAGGGGCAAGGATAAAAAGGGAACTGGTCTGGGACTGGCGATTGTAAAAGAGATTATCCAGGCTCATGGGGAAAACATTGATGTAGTCAGTACGGAGGGAGTTGGATCTGAGTTTATTTTCTCCCTGCCCCGTGCAGCAAATTTATAGTTACTGTTCATAAGGAGGCAAGCTATGATGATGCAGAAAAGAATGGCAGCGTGTCTGTTGGCTGTGGGGCTGGCTTTGGGATTTTCCGCTGCAGGAACGGATCGGGTTATGGCTGAGGAGCGGATTCGGATTGACCATGTGAACCTTCATATTCAGTCTGATATTCAGTCCGGTATGAGCGGCGGAAAAGTGAAGATCACACCGGTTGGGGAAGCTCATTACCGGGTTGGCGGTGAGGAAATCCTGAATAATGGCAATGACTGGATTGGCGGAATGACGCCGCGAGTTTCTTTTGAACTGTATGCAGCAGATGGCTACTATTTTGGCAGCAGCAGTAAAAGTTTCTTTACATTTGAGGGAAACGATGCCTCCTTTGTAACGGCCCGCAGGGAGGATGATCAGACGCTGATGGCGGTAACAATCCGTCTGGATAAGCTGGAAAACGGCGACCTGACGATAGAGGAAGCTGCCTGGGACGGAGACAGCGGAACTGCCGTCTGGAAAGCAAATCCCAATGCAAAATATTATCAGGTACGGTTGTTTCGAGATGATGATGCAGTGACCGGAACCCGCACTGCCTACGACACCTACTACGAGTTTGGCGGCAGCATTACTCGCCGGGGTGACTACTATTTTGAGGTGCGGGCAGTAGGCGGCGGTGCAGAAAAAGGAGACTGGGACAGTTCCGATAGCTGGTATGTGTCTGCCAAGGAGGCGGATGAAATCAGTGACAGCTACGATAATTACACCAATGATGGCTGGAATGGCGGTCCGGGAATGCCTGCGGGAAGCGGCAGACCGGGACATCACGGCGGCTGGAGCCATGGCGCGTCTGGCTCTGCCGGGCCGGGAGGAGCCGGTACATCTTCGGCTGGCCCGGTTGGCCCCGGCGTCCATCATGGCTCGGTTTCTGGCGGTCCCGGCTGGCGGGGAGGCGCATCTTCTGTATCCGGCAATCATTGGTGCCAGGACCAGCGGGGAAAATGGTACCAGTTTTCAGACGGCAGATGTCCAAGAGACTGCTGGGAGCAGATTGACGGAACCTGGTACTGCTTCGGCCAGGACAGTTATCTTCGCTGCGGCTGGATTGAGTGGGGCGGGAAATGGTACTACACGGATTCCACCGGCGCCATGCTGGCTAACACAAGAACTCCGGACAACTGCTATGTAGGCGTAGACGGCGCCTGGATTCCGTAGAGACAGAGCCTTGTTGGTGTTGTATTTTCCGGACAGGCATGATATACTACATATTAGTTTAGTTTGACAAGGAGGCCGAGATATGGAATTTATTATGTTGGGCGGTCTGATCCTGATTTTGGCGATTGTGGCAGTGGTTGTGGCGTCTACCATAGCCGGAACTACCGCAGCGATTGTTGAGGAGGAAGATGGAGAGAACGAGTAATCGTTCGGACAGAGTGCCAATAGCAGAAGTGACAGTTGAATGGGCCGTGTACAGAAAACACGGCCCATTTTTACGCAGGTGATAAGCTGAATGCGGTAAAAGATATTATCAAGGAGCAAAGGATATGAGTATTTTAAATGTGGAGCATTTAAGCCACGGTTTTGGCGACAGAGCCATTTTTCAGGATGTTTCTTTTCGGCTTTTAAAGGGTGAGCACATCGGTCTGGTGGGCGCCAACGGCGAGGGAAAATCTACTTTTATGAACATTATTACCGGAAAAATGATGCCGGATGAGGGGAAGGTGGAGTGGTCCAAACATGTGCGGACCGGCTATTTAGACCAGCATACGGCGTTGGAAAAGGGCATGACTATTCGGGATGTGTTAAAGAGCGCATTTGCATTCCTTTTTGAGATGGAGGAACAGATGAATGGAATTTGCGACGGTCTGGGCGAGGCTTCTGAGGAAGAAATGACAGCCATGATGGAGGAGCTGGGCACCATTCAGGATCTTCTGATGGCTCACGATTTTTACATTATTGACAGCAAGGTAGAGGAGGTTGCACGGGCTCTGGGACTAAATGAAATCGGATTAGATAAGGATGTTTCCGAGCTGTCCGGAGGCCAGAGAACCAAGGTGCTTTTGGGAAAACTTCTGCTGGAAAAACCGGATATTTTACTGCTGGATGAGCCTACAAACTACCTGGATGAGCAGCATATTGAGTGGTTGAAACGCTATCTTCAGGAGTATGAAAACGCCTTTATTTTAATCTCTCACGATGTGCCGTTCCTTAACAGTGTTATCAACCTGGTGTACCATATGGAGAACCAGAAGCTGGACCGTTATGTAGGAGATTACGACCATTTCCGTGAAGTTTATGAGGTGAAAAAGGCTCAGATTGAGGCGGCTTACAAGCGCCAGCAGCAGGAAATTGCAGAGCTGGAGGACTTTGTTGCCCGCAATAAAGCAAGGGTTTCTACCAGAAATATGGCTATGTCCCGACAGAAAAAGCTGGACAAAATGGAGGTTATTGAGCTGGTAAAAGAGAAGCCGAAGCCTGAGTTCTATTTCCAGGAAGCCAGAGCTGCCGGAAAGATGATTTTTGAGGCGGAGGATTTGGTGATCGGCTACGATGAGCCTCTTACAAGACCGTTTAATCTTTCTATGGAGCGGGGAGAAAAACTGGTGTTAAAGGGCTCTAATGGTATTGGAAAAACCACTCTTTTAAAGAGTATTTTAGGTATGATTCCTACCCTTGGAGGCCGGGTGGAGCTGGGGGATTATCTCTTTACCGGCTACTTTGAACAGGAGATGGCGCCGGGAAATACCAATACCTGTATTGAGGAATTATGGAAGGAATTTCCTGCCTATACCCAGTATCAGGTGCGGGCGGCGCTGGCGAAATGCGGATTGACTACCAAGCATATTGAAAGCCAGGTGCGGGTGCTTTCCGGCGGTGAGCAGGCCAAGGTGCGGCTGTGTAAGCTGATGAACAGGGAGACTAATGTACTGCTTTTGGATGAGCCTACCAACCACCTGGATGTGGACGCTAAGGACGAGTTAAAGCGGGCACTGGAAGTCTATAAAGGCAGCATTCTTCTGATTTGTCATGAGCCGGATTTTTACGAGGATTTTGCCACGCGGGTTGTAGATTGCAGTGGTTTCTGCCTCCGTGGATAAGCAAGATAGCTGGTTGGATTTTTTGGATATAAGTTGAAAAGGTAAGCCGGATTTCCTGGAAATCCGGCTTATTTTTTCATAGGAAAGTTCGCCCTATGAAACAAAAACGCTCCACGGGATGCGCACTTCGCGCTTAAGAAAAATGTCTGCTGACGCAGACGCGCTCCGGCGCGAGAGTCCGGTGAACCGGACTCTTTTCTGTGTGAAGCATGTAAAACAAAATATGGCGGTATTTTGTGCGCCGAGGTGGGAAAGTGTTCTCTTTTTTCGTTACAAAAAAGGAAAAGCAGGTGACCGGCAAAGCAGACATGTACAGAATCTGGACAGCATTGGAGTCTGAGGGATGTGATAATCCGGGAAATCCATGGAAAGGCTTATTCGCTGAGAACATGGAAAAGATACTTGTTAAAAAGATGATGATTGTTGTATACTGCAAGTAGGTTAGTTTGCTGAGGGGGAGGGGTTATGAAGTATACGGAAGAAATGGAGAAACATGAACTGATCTGTCCCAGCTGTGGAGCAGTGATGGAAGAACATGAAGCAAAATGTCCATATTGTGGAAATATCAATGTTCCAGCGGCAGAACGGGAATATATGAATAAGCTGTATCAGATGAAGGACACTTTAGAACAACTGCCGGAGGAATCTTTAGAATATCAAAAAAAGCGAATGACATCTTCGGTAAAGAAGCTGTTTATGATACTGATTACAGGCTTTATGATTCTGCTGGCATTCTGGAATTTTTTGGCCTGGAGAGAAACGCAGGAAAGAAAACAACAGCGGGAAAATTTCGAGGAAAATCAGGCATGGCTGGAAGAATACAGCCCCATTTTAGATGAGTGGTATGAAAACGGAGAATTTGATAAGATTGCAGTATTTAAATACCAAAGTCTGGAGAATGAGGGGCGTGGAATTAGTCTTTGGAATCACAGCACTTTTATAGATTACTATGAAGCATATTTAGTCTGTCTTGACTGGTATGAGACGCCTTTAACAGAAGAAGAACTGGATACTATGAATTTTCCGGGCGGTCTGTATCAGGCTATAAAGCTTTTATACCTTTATAAAGAAGAACCGGAAATGGAGGAGAACCGGGATTTGCTTTATGGTGTATATGGTTTAACTGAGAGAGACAGAGAATATATTGAGAGCTATAGAGAAATAGCCGAGAAGTTTTTGTATGAAAAACTGGGAATTGAATCTCAGGAAATTGAGAATTTCTATGAAACAGCGGAAAGAGAGTATGGAGTGATTCCCTGGAGAGAATATGAGCGTTTGGGAAAAGAGCTGAGAGCAAAGAATAAGTAGAAACATGAAAAAATAGAAAGAGGGATGAGTATACCATGAAGTGTAAGCATTGTGGAGCGAATATATCGTTGGAAGATGAAAAGTGTCCATTTTGTGGACAGCCTAACGAAATGGCAGCGGGACATGCCAGTGATATGAAACAGTATCAGCAGGAATTTACTCAAACAAAGGGTAAAGTGTTGTCAAAGGTACATAAATGGGGAACCACGACTCAACATGCCGTAATTCTGGGTATTTTGCTTTTTTTAAACTTGGGAGTGTTTGTGGCCAGAATGGCAGTATTTGATGTGGTAGACTGGTTGGAAGAAATGGAGGTAAAAATCCATGAAGATGTCTATTATCAGCAATTATCTGATTATGAGGCAGAAGGGGAGTATACTAAGCTTGCAATATTGGCTAGAAAGAAATCCTATATGGGGGATACGCTGAGGGAATTTTCCGGCGTGCAGGATACAGGTTTTGCTTACAAAATGGGGAAAGAAAGCATTGTCTGGCTGACAAATGACAATGTCAAGGGAAATTATTTGCCGGATGAATATCTGGTAGAATGCCTGGCGGAAGCTTTGGAGAAATTGAGAAAAGAGTTAGAGAAAATAAAAGAGGCAGAAACAGCGGCAGATTCCTATTTTGGTGCAGAACGGTATCAAGGCAGTCATAAAGTGGCTATAGAAGATATGGATGCAAGGATTCGTATGTTGCTGGAGGCATATTGCAATATGACACCAGAGGAAATTGAGGAATTGATACAGATGCCGGAATATAAAAAGGCAGTTTTTATAGGAGAGAGGTTAGGGATTCATGAATAGTAATGGAAAAGATAAAAAGTGGTTTATCGTTATAGAAATCTTTTTGGGAGTTATATTGTTGTTTAATCTGCTGGTACTGGTAAATATGATCCATAATGATACAACTCCATTTTTTTATGACGACTATGACATGGAATGGGTGGTAGCAGAGAATAATTATCCAAAACTGCTGAACATGTTGGAAGAAAATGAAATCGTGGGAGTTGAATTGTCAGCTGATCGGGAAGAATATCAGGCGATTGCTGATTTTGATGAAAGCGCCATGATGTATTATGGATATAAAAAAGTGGGTGATACTGAAAATGCAAAGAAGTATCAATTACAGATGGAAGCGGCACGAGAAAAATTGACTACAGATAAATTTATAAAAGCAGCAGAGGAAATTCAGGAAAAGTATAAGGAAATATCAGAAGATGAAACATGGATAAAAGAAAAGAAAAAATAGCTTGTCGAATTTTGTCGAAAAGTTATGCCGGATTTCCTGGAAATCCGGCTTGTTTTCTGTGTGAAAGTGTGCTATGATAACCCCACGAATCCGAATATCGAAGTATTCTAAATTTTCTTTTTTAATCTCAGCTCTTAGGAATCTATCTTTGAGCAGAGCCCGATAATTTGTGTGAAGTATGTAAAACAAAATATGGCGGTATTTTTGTGCGCTGGGGTGGGGAAAGTGTTCTCTTTTTTCAGTGCAAAAAAGGAAAGGAAGGTGAATGGATGAATCCAAAGAAGCGATGTTGGAAGCTTTGTTGGTTGCTTAAGCTGGCTGTGATTGCAGTGTTGATGACCCCATTTTATTGGACGCTGGCAAAGCAGACATGGGCAGAATCCGGGCAGCATTGGAGTTTGGGGGATGTGATAATCCGGGAAATCCATGGAAAGGCTTATAAATTCCGGTGTATTGATTCCAACTATACAGACCGGTCCGGGTATCGGCGGCCAGGCGCCCTGTTTCTGTGTGATTCGGTGATTTCGGCAGATTTTGGCTCCCGGTATGAGCTTGATACTGGGCAGATACCACATGACTATGTGTTTTATCCGGGGCCGGTGGTGAACTTTGGGGAAACTGGGGAGTACAAAACATCCAGAATCCGAGCGTGGCTACAGACGGCAGAATCCGTTGATTTTGCAGATGCAGAGCCGGTAAGTATTGGGGTAGACCGTTTCTGTACCGGAGGTACAGAGATCGGGGCATATGAGCGGCTGCTTCCGGAAAGCATCTCTGCTTCCTATGTGGGAAGTCAGAAAATGACAGACCGGTTATTTATTCTTTCTGTGGACGAGGCGCTGCGGTATCGGGACTGGCTCTGGCGGTTTCACGGCTCTGGAAAACGGAATCCGGAAACTCAGATTAACAGTTTCTGTAAAGGGTACTGGCTGAGGACGGCTCTGGGAAACGGCCCAAAGAAAAGGGGAGAACCGGAGCCGGAATATGTGTATATCGTAGATTTGGAAGGGGGAAATATTCGTCCGGAGCGGGTTAAACCGGAGGCAGCTCCGGACGAAACAGACCAGGAGCTTCTGATAACAGGAACAACCGGAATCCGGCCTGTATTTGTACTGCCTCAGAGGTTTTGAGGGTATTTTAAAGGTTGTGAAATGATGGAGAGGAGAAGGGCATATGGGAAATAAAAAGAGTGACAAAAGACGGCTTTCCGGCTTTTTGGCCGGGTTAATGATTCTGACGGAGCTTGTGAATATGGCCGGGATTACTGCTGCGGCGGAGACAGCAGAGCTGGGCGGAGACCGAGGAGGCGTCTGGGAATGGCACACGGCGGAAAACTGGGTGTGGGATGGAACCGGGGCTACAGACAGCGACTGGCAGGAGACAGATGAGGATATTGTGGAAGAAGGACTGATTTTGTCCACTCCTGCAAATTTAAAGCGAAGTCCGGTCACAGGGGATCTTTGGGAGCGGTGGAATGGGATCTTAGAATTTCCTGGAGATGGAACGAAGACCCATCCTTACCAGATTGACAGCCTGGCGGAGCTGATGGGACTTTCTGAGTTGGTGGCTGCCGGCAATGATTATGCAGACGCCTATTTTGAACTTACCAGTGATATTGATCTGGGCGGGATTGAAACCAATTATGGGAATTGGAATCCCATCGGCTGGTATCGCAATAAGGAAGACTTGGAGGGGGAGAAATTTACTCCGTTCCGGGGACATTTTGATGGCAGAGGACATACCATTTCCGGGTTAAAAATAGTAAATCCAGATTTGGAGCTTAAAAATATCGGGCTTTTTGGGGTCGTTGAGGATGGCTCCGTAAAGCATTTGATCGTGGAGGCAGACGATATTTACGGAGGGGAAAATGCTGCGGTGCTGGCCGGAAGTATCCGGGGCGTCAGTGTAATTGAAGATGTGAAGGTCTCTGGTTATGTATATTCCGGGGAAGACGCAGGCGGAATTTCTGCAGAGACGGCTGGGGACGGGGCATCGCCGGATGGAAGAAACCGGGTAGTGATAGAAAACTGTACGGCAGACGGTGTGATTTTGAATTCTCCAGGGAGAGAAGGCTTTGTAGGCGGCATTGTGGGAAATGCGATTCGCACCCTTCTGGCAGATAATGTGGTTCGTACTCAGAACGGAGATTCCAACCGGATTCAGGGGAAGGGCTATGTGGGAGGCATCGCCGGACGGATGCGGGAAACGGACATTTATAATTCCTATGTAAGCGGAACCATTGGCGGAAACGGCAGCAGGGCAGCAGGCGGGATTGTGGGGAAATATGAAAGCGGAAACCTGATTCTGGCCCGGATGGCCGGTGAGATTTCCCGAACCAATAACGGAAGCGCGTCCAGGGAAGGCACTTTTGTGGGAACCAGAGAGAGCCGTCACAATTTTACTTACGGAACAGAAAAGGACAGCCGCCTGGCTTATCTGTATACCAATTCAGCGGTAAAGGCAAAAAATGTATTCGGCAGTAAGATTGACGGAGACAACCGGTTTACAGTTGACGCCCATATCGGTTACTGGACGGATTTGGAACGGAAGTATGTGGCTTTGTCGGAGCGGACGGAGGAACCCTGCGGCGACCGGTATTTTTACGAGGAATTAGAAGATGGCGTCCGTTATATTGTAACCCGGAAGCTGGGCAATGAATTTACAGCAGAAGGTTACTCGGAGGGACTGGCATTCCGGCCAGACCATTTTGCGCCCGGATATATGGGAGAGCCGGTGCGGGGGTATCTGGTTTATGTGCCGCGGATTGATGCGGAAAATGCTAACGGTACCTTTGATACGGATGTGGCGGCTCTGACTGCTATTGCAGAGACGGGAAGCTCTTACTGCCGCCCCATTGATAAGGACAACCCTGCGGCTATTGCAGCCGGCGCTGTGGTGACGGTAACCACAGCACCGAAAAATACGGAAAAAGACCGGTATCAAATGGTTATTGATAAAAATGAGCCGGGCGGAGTAAAGCTGCCTGTTTACCGGAATGAGGATGGGGAGGATGTACCGATGCAGTACGAAACCGGCGGCGCTTACAGCTTCATCATGCCGGAAGCGGATACCGTTTTAAAGGCGGAGTATGTGAAGGTAACCACCAGACTGACGGTAGACCCGGCAAAAACCCAGATGCGGATTGTAATGACCCGCAGCGGCGACCGGAAGCGTCCGTCTGTGGTGACAGAGGTGAAAAACGATGCAGGGATTTTAATTGCCCGCTACATTGACAGAGTGCAGGACCAGTCTGTGGAGGTGCAGCCTGTGGCAATCCATATGGAGCACAATGGAATGGGAGAGACTATAGACCGGACTGTTCGCTGGTCTGTGGATGATACGGATTTGCTGTTTAATCGTTCTGAGGCCGGATATACAGAAAAAGACGGTCTGGTGCTTCCGAATATAAATTCCAGATTTGTCCAGGAAATTCTTCAGCGGGAGCTGAAGGCTCAGGCAGAGAATCAGTACCGGGAACCGATTCGGGATACCATTTATACCAGGTATGCAGTGGTGACGGCGGCTACTAATCCGGATACTTCGGCAAATAATCAGCCGGTGTATGGAAATTGCCGGGTGGCAGTAGCGTTTCAGATTGTAGACAATACGACAGTCCGGGTAGAGCAGATGACCTTAAATCAGCAGTCGGCAGTGTTTACCATTACCCGCCGTCTGACCGGGGACAGCCGAAATCCGAAGGAGACAATTTCCTGCACTCCACCGGTGGTGCTGACAGCCGCTTTAAGTCCGCAGCAGCCTTTTTACAAGCAGGTAAGCTGGCGGGATGGGGAGAGCGGGAAACTGCTGTCTTTAGAACCTATGGGCCAGCATGGACAGGACTGCAGAATAACGGCCAGATTTGACTCGGAGGGAAAGAAGAATCCGGCCTGGATTCAGAATCTGATTAACCAGGACCGAAGCAGAAAAGCGGAAAATCCCAGAGAAAGGATTGAGACAACCGCAGAGGTTACGGAGCTTGTGACTGCTACCAGTGAAGATCAGACCCATGGAAATGTAACGGCAGACTGTGTTGTAACCTTGCGGTTTGTCACATTGGATGAGACCAGGCTTTGGAGCAGCAGTTCTTCCGGCGGCGGTTCGGGCGGCAGTTCCAGAGGGGTGACTGCAGGAGGAAACCGGATAGTACAAGGCCCTGCTTTGCCAGAGTATGCAGTAACCGGAACCTGGATGCAAAATGCTGCCGGAACCTGGATGTTTGCAGATAAAGAACGGACTTATGCAGGAGAGTGGGCGGCAGTTCACAATCCTTACGCAGATCCGTCTGTGGGTCAGAATTCTTTTGATTGGTTCCGGTTTGATGACGCCGGTTTCATGGTAACCGGCTGGTATCGGGATACAGACGGCAACGATTATTATCTGAATCCGTCTCCGGATGGCACCAGAGGGCGGATGGTGACCGGCTGGAACTGGATTGATGGAAGATGCTATTACTTTCAGGAACTTTCAGACGGAGCAAAGGGAGCGCTGAAAAGAAATTTCACTGCGCCGGACGGGAAACAGACGAATGGGGACGGTGTTTGGGCAGTGAACGGCGTGCCTCAAACCATAGTACCTTGACAAGAAAATAGAGAGTAGCTGATAAAAAGAATGATAGAGCCGGGGAGTTTTCAATTTGACCCTTGCTTCATCTCCTGTTATACTGCAAATAGAAAGTATCTGCAGCAGTGGGGGCATGGGAAACACGGCGGCAGGCTGGAGCGAATTAGCAGGAGGGGACTAGAATGAAAAGAACGAAGCGAATGATTGCCTTGGGGTTATCCATGGCAGTAGTATGTTCCGGTACGGCCTTTGCCGGAACCTGGCAGGGCGCAGACGGCTCCTACAAGTACCAGAACGATGACGGCACTTATGCGAAAGGCGGCTGGCACTGGATTGACGGAAACGGAGACGGCGTATCAGAGAGCTACTATTTCAATGAAGACGGTATGCTTCTCCAAAATACCACCACCCCGGATAACTACCAGGTGGACGCTTCCGGAGCGTGGGTGGTGGATGGGGTGGTGCAGACCCAATCTGCGAGTCAGAATGGCTCCGCTGCTTCCTCTGACGAGTTTCCTTTGAAAGGCAGGGTGGAGAAATACTTTGGTATTGAGAATGGGAATCTTGTCCCATACTGGCAGCCAGCACATGTAATTTGTGAGGGTGTTGTACCTGCAGGAATGACGGGAATGACTTATATTGATAACAAAGCAGTTGAAGAAAGAGATATTTCTATTCTTTATCCAGAAGGTGGTTATAACTTAGCAGTATTAGCAATTTTAGCAGACTATCGGGATGCCAATATTCCATACGCAGACACACCAGAAGTAGCCGCTCTTTTGGCAGAAGTCAAGGAATTTATGAACAGCTTTGACTGGAAGAATGCTTCTGATTTGGAAAAAGCTACCCGCATCTGTAACCGCATCCACAAAGCGTCTTACGACCATGATGCGGCCAATGAAGCGCGGACTACCGGTTGGTCTGAGTCTCCAAGTTATGGGGCATATGGCTGTCTTGTAAATGGGAAAGCCGTGTGCCAGGGCTATACAGAAGCAGCCAATTTACTAGCTATTTGTGTTGGCCTCCAGACAATGGAAATGGGCGATGTAGGACATACTTACCCACTATTCTTGGTAGATGGCATTTGGCTTGCCAATGAGCCTACTACGCAGGATAAATATTTTACTGTGGCAGATGTGTATGAATATAATCCTGGTTATCGTATGATGTTACAGCTTGGGGACACATCAGAGTTTACAGATATTACCAAATACCAGATGATTGGACAGTATTGTGAAGTCACAGGCTACACCGTACCAACAGAACTTTCTGAACTTCCAGACTGGGCCGGAAAACGGGAGGAAACCCGGTTTGGAAAACAGGAGCTGGTAATTTATTTCCGGTAACAAACAATAAAAAATCTACATATGAAGCAGGCTATCGAATTGTGTTTATTCGGTAGCCTGTTTGTGTTTCAGAATCTGTTTTCAAACAGAGCTTGGAGATCAAGTGAGAAAACATGGAAAGACGGATACCAAAAAGATCCGATACACTTAGGGAGGATAACCATTGGGAATAAAGGGAGCTCCTGCCATAAGCATTCTGCAGCTAATAACGCGTCTGCGTTTACGATAGATACAACGAAAAACATGGAGGTATATATGAAAAAGGGACGATTGAAACGAGGGTTCGCACTGTTTCTCTCAACAGTAGCCCTCACTATGTCTGTGATTCCCCATCTGCCACCGGATATTTTGACCGCATTTGCCTTCCGGATGAACTTCAACACTTCCACCAGTGGAGACGGTCATTACGATATTAGTGGCGCTATGCCGGGGCAGCCGAAAACAGACTTCCTTTGCATGAAAAAAGGAGCCAGCGCCAAATCTGGATACGACTACTACAAGACAGATAATGATGTCAGCTATTCTGATGGCTCTATTGAGCATAAACGCCTGTTTTGGGCCTATATGCTGACCTATGGAAATATGCCGAATATTCATCCGAATTTTCCAGACCACTCTATTGAAAATACTTTTGGAAAACCTTTTGAAGGAAATACAAAAATCGCCAAGGAAGTAGCCTGGTCAAAAGGAAAATCAAATGGCGGGTCAGCATATTTGGAACAGATGGCGAATGATGGTTTCATGCAGTTGGAAAAGATTCCGGAAGGGTGTAAATCCCCCCAGGATGTTTTTAATTCCACTAGTAACTACGGAACCCCGGAAACCGCCATTTCCATGAGCGCTCTCCAATCCGCTCCCGGAGTCTTTGATCCCCAAAAGCTTTATGAAATGGCAGGTCTTAAAGATTGGGCTACCTTTAGACAGTATTGTAATATCTCGGCCGATCCTGTTAAAGCTACGATTCCAGGCATTGGGGAAGATCTGTTTGATGTTAAGATTGAATATACAGACCACGGATTCCATTGGTCTGTTGTGGATGGATCCGGAGTTCCGGTAGTTGGCCTGGAATATAACCCGGTTATATTTAAAATCGAGTATGATAAAAATATTTTCAAGGTTTTAAATGTTACAGGTCTGATTGAGTATTTTGAAACAGATGATGCTGCGGATTCCCAGCCGTTTTACAGAGCCTTTGGTAAAGTAGAAGTAACCTATCCGGTCTTTTATGTGACGACAGGAAAGGGCAAGCCGGTTATTCCGCCTACTGGCGGCGGTGGCGGTAACTTAGGCGGCGACAGCATTTCTGTAAAGATTTACGAACACAAAGAAACCTTTGAAAGCTACTATCAGGTTGACCTCACAAAATATGATTATGAAACAGGGCATCCGTTAAAGGATTCTACCTGGCAGGTACTGGAAGCATTTGCAGATAAGGACCAGATCGAAACAGAGGATGAGACAGACGGAAAACTGGTTGAAAGCAAAATGCGGGAGAACCCCACGGTATGGGATAACTGGCTGATTTTTGAAGAAGATATGGCTACCGATGAAAACGGCTATATCAGCCATAAAGATGAGCGCTTTTACGATTTTACCCATAAATACTGTGGCGGCCATCCTATCCCGCCAGAGCCGGAAGTAGATGGAGATGATCCGGAGGCAGCCGAAGCGGCTGAAGAAGAATACGCCCGGCTGATGGAAGAATGGCAGTCTGCAGTAGATGAATGTGCTGCGGCTGAAAGTTCAGGCAATGGAACCTTCCACCATTGGGAGTGCGGCTCTGAAAGCGAACCGTCGGAGGCAGAAGCCTTTGAACAGTCTGGCTGTAAAGCGGCAAGAGACCAGGCTTATGAAAACTTCATCAATTTAAGATACTCCTATACCTTTCGGGAAGTAGACCCAAGAAACGGCTATATCCTTCATGGGCCGAATGGACATCCGGATGATGTTCCTGTTGAGATTGTTACTATCGCATCCTCCGAAGCAGAAAAGAAAGCCGAATGGACCCAGTGCAGTAATGAGGGCATTATTGTAGCGGGCAGAGCAGAAAATGTCCTGGGCGGAGGTAACGAAGAAGAAGAAACGGAAACAGCGGGCGAAGAAAACAAAATCTTCATGAGCCGCAGAAAGGCAAAAGCGACAGATTCCAACCATGCAGGAGAGAAATTATATCTTACCGAAAAGTATGAGCTATCATGGGGCGAACAGATTATCAATGGGTTACGCAATTTTGTCGGCTTGCCAGATGCGTTTGTAGAAGAACATGAATTTGAGATCAATATCGCTGCAGAATATGATGACATCGGACAAGCGACACTTTCGGATGGGGATCTTGCCGGCGAGGAAGAACTGGTTGACCATATCCTTGCAGAAGATGACTGGATCCTTGATGAAGACATACCCTATGATAATAGCAATGCTGCAACATCTTCCAATGCGGCGTCTTCTTCCAATGCCAGCAAAACGGACAGGGAGGAAGGGAGAACGCTTCGGACCTCTTATGATTATGAGAGGGCAGGAACTACATTTTCCCTTAAAGAAGCTGCCCCAGGAATCTTATACGAGGCGAGAGGCGGATACATTAATCTTGATGGTGCAACCGTAGATTCTCAGCCGGATGTAAAGAAAGGGCCTGCTGATAACATCGGCCACAGCTTTCAGGTGTATGACCATCGTGTTCCGGGACAGATTCATTTTAATAAGAAAGATATGCAGCTGGCTGCTGGAGAGACTCCCGATTATGACGCATATGGCGATACCCAGGGTGATTCTGCCTTAGAGGGGGCTGTATACGGACTGTTTGCAGCGGATGATATTTATGGACCGGATACCCAGAGAGATGAAAACGGAAATGCAGTAAAAGGAACAGGGATCATCTTTGATGCCAATGACCTTGTAGCAGTAGCCACAACGGATAAGAATGGCGACGGTTCCTTCCTTGTCATTACCGAATCCCCCCATAGTATTTATAACTATAAGACAGGACAGATCGAATATACAGGAAAGGACTATCCCAAGAACCTGTACACCCAGGACACTTATAGAAAGGTATATGATGAGGAGGAGACGGGCCGTATCTATAAGGATAATGTAACGGCCAATGGAGACTGTTGGATAGGCAGACCCCTGATCCTTGGAAATTACTATATAAAAGAGCTTGCCCGTTCCGAAGGCTTTGAGCTTTCCATCACTGGTAAAGATATGGAGGTGACCAATCCCACTGAGGACAACAGAGACGATTATGGTGATACAGACGATGCCAAAACTCATCCGGAAGGAAGCGCATGGATAACGGAAAAGATGAAACATGTGGTTACCTTCCCGGAGGGCAATGCAGCGTATGGAAACAGAGAAAACCTGTTTGACATCGCAATCAGCTCCAATAATGCAGCGAAGGGCTTCAATGTTGTATTTGACGGATTGCCAGAGGGGGCAGATTTCTATTTTGATAATGTCGTAACCTCAGATGTAACCATCCAGATTCCGACAGGAAAAGGAAAATGGGAAAACGCAGCGGAAAACCCATTATATCTGACTGCGGATGATGCGGTGACTCCAAAGAAGAATATCAATGAAAATCCCATTAAGAACCCGAATCCGCAGCTTGGCCCGTCTGCTTACTCCGGAATTGGATTTGAAGCTAAGAAAATAATTTCTACTTCGGCAAATCCGGCAGATGCGGCAAAATACAATGCTCAGTTTGCAAACAGTGATTCCAATGTCAACTATGTAAAATACGAGCTGGAGCAGATGATGCGGAGCATGGGAATTGATACACCCAAAGACAGTGTCTCCGGTGCTTATTCCCAGCCTGATCTCCCGGTTTATGATGAGCCGACAGGCGGCACATATGGTATGCCGGAGATTACCATCCAAGTAAGCGGCATTACAACAAACGCTTCGCTTATCAATGCCATACTGGATTACTATATTGCCAATAAAGTATATACCTACGGAAGCTTCCAGGAGATACAGGTAACCGGTGATTCAGCGAAAGTTACAGTGGCGATTGGAATGAATCCGAAAAAGACGATCCTTTACGAAACCAATAATGCGGGAGAAGTGGTTGCAGGATACCTGTTTAAGCCAAATGACGCTGCAAAGCGTTATATATTGAGAAAATATACAGGAGAGCAGGTTCAGGTTGTTCCGATTTCAAAAGGAAAAGCAAATGTGGTGCTGGCTCCAGACTTTACGGTGGATGAGAATGGAATGCCACAGGATATTATGAAGCCGCTGCCAGGGGAAGAATTTCTTTGCTATGCTCCGGGAGACACCTTGTACGACTACTGGTATCAGGACGGTTCCGGGAACTGGGTAGGGCATGAGCCTTCCAGAAGAAAAGTCTATGTGCCGGAGTTTATCGAACAGAAGGCAGAGCAGTCCACTACGAATTCCTCACAGATTCCAGTCGTACCCTCTAAGGAATCAGTGAAAGACCCGATCGGGGATACCTATGTGGTGTATGACCCGGTTTCAAAGCAGTACACCTTACACGCAGGCACAAAAGATGCAGATTTAGGCGGCGTGAAATCCTCCCACTTTACGATGGCTATTGACAATGGGAAGAAGGTGCTGACGCAGGCTGATATTGACAAGATTGGCGAAAATAATGTATGGGGATACAAGGTAGGAGATACCTTAAGCAATTCCGCATATATCATGAGGATTTCTGGTGCAGGAGCTGGCGTGTTTACTTCTGAGGACTTTAATCAGGATAAGTCGTTCATCAAAAACCAGAGACTTATTTACAGCGGATATTTTGACCTTGCTGAGGACGGAAATACAGACACTGCGCCAAATCCTGTTGCAGAGCGTATTATCACGCAGGAGATCAAAGTCACAAAGACCATCCATGACACTTCCTACAACAATACCAATTCCTACGGAGATGTCCACAAGGACTGGTTTACGGAGACCTTCGGCGGTCTGTTGGGAACCAGAGACGAGGCCTTAAAGATGGACAATTTTCGTTTCAAGGTCTACTTAAAGTCCAACCTGGAACGGCTTTACCGGGACGAAAACGGTGAGGTGGTGTGGCTTGACCGAACAGGCGCAGAGACAGATCAGTTGAAAGAAAACGAGAAGTTCCCGGCATTGGTAAATAAGATTTACACCAGAGCGCCCCATAAGACCGCGCCTCTGTATAAGGATTCTGAGGATGCAGTCATGGTAAACAAGGCTCTTTACAGCTACACAGACAGCCTGATTCATGCAGACCAGAATCCGGGGTATACTGCCATCCTGGAAACCATAGAAATCCAGATGGAGGACGGCGAAAAGATGAGAACTATCGAAGCGCCAAACTATGAGAAATTCTTTGATGCATTTGCCGCAGCCAATAATGACAAATGGGATGAGGCAGCCCCCACATATACTTCGTGGAAACCGATTGGAAACAAGGCAAACCGAAACGATAATGCCATTGAGAATGCCAGGGTTTCTGATATGGTGCGCCAGTTTGCCATTGACTGGTATCTGGATGATGAGATTAAAAAGCTGGTGCGCCCAGTGCCGGAAAATCATAAAGAGACCGAAGCTGCAGACGGAAAGGTGCAGTATTCTGATGAGGTTTATGACGAAGCCCTTCGGGCAGCCATCATTAAGGCAGAGAATTATTTAAAACCCTTCTTTGCCTATGACATGGACGAGATTTATGCGGTGGCCTGGGACAGCGAAAAAGGCGGCGGAAGGGATAAGGACGCGACAACTCTGTCTGCGGATACTCTGCATGGAGACGCAGATAACACCAGCGAGGGTTACTATTACGGTACATCCGCAAGACTTCCCTATGGAACCTATGTTGTAGTCGAACAGCAGCCCCGGTATGCAGACCTGGAAGATTTTAAGAACCGTCATTATCAGATTGATAGACCAAAGGAAGTAACCCTGCCATCGGTCTATGCAGGATATGACGGCTCCCAGCAGTCGCCGGAGGTGACGAATGACTATTACAATTATTCGTCTTCCCTTTCTCAGCCGGAGATGGAGCGCAGATATAAGATCCGTTTCAACGAAGAAGCCCTTCATCTGATCAAGGGAAGAAACGCTGAGGGTGATTTTGAGGTTTATAAGTACGGCATGGATATAGATTCCATCCGAAACGGTGTAACCGGAAAAGGAAAGGGAGATTACTTCGCTCTGACACAAAGCGAGTTTAAGCCATACAAGAATTATTACAATGAGCAGGACGACCGTACAACAGGCAATGTGCCGTATTATCTTACTGAGGGACTAATCGGCAGAGAGAAAGTATCTAAGTATTATCGATACAGCTCTGTTGCAGAAAATAAGGGAACCGCGGACAATGTGCCCTTCCCAGGCGGGCCGGTAACGGAAGAAAATCAGCCGGGCAGAGTCTTTAAAGATCGGGTTGCAACCATGCAGGGCGCAGCAATCGCTTACGAGGGAAAATATGCGCCAATGCTTGTTCCGTGGAGCATTGCAGCGCCTGAAAATGCAGCGACAGAAGAAAGGGAAACAAAACTGCAGGAAAACGGAGAAAGCTCTTACAAGGGCTACGCTTATACAAAGCTTCGAAACCGGTTTTTTACATCCAGACTTCGTATTGAAAAGCTGGATTCCGAAACCCATGAGAATATCCTGCATGACGGCGCAATTTTCAATATTTATGCGGCCAAGCGGGATGACAGTCCGGATGGGGAGGGAAAGGTACTCTTTTATGAGAAACCCACAACTATAACCGGTACCAGGGAGTTTTTGGAGGCTATGGGGGCAAAACAGATACAGCCCTTAAAACGCCCGATAAGCTGGCTGGAGAAATTGCTGGGAAAAGGTTTGGAGGAGTTGGGATTGGAAAGCCAGTTTTCCGGTATCGTTCCAACCGGAACCCCGGTCTGCAGCGAGTTAGAGCAGATTGTTTTGGGAGACGGATGGGGAACTCAGACCGTGGCTTTTCAGTCTTATTCTACTGTGCTGGATGGCTGGATGAAAGAGGAAAATGGGGCGGCCAGTGCATGGCAGCTTCAGACAGTAGGGTATCTGGAAACGCCTCAGCCCTTAGGCGCCGGTGTATATGTGCTTTGTGAGCAAAAGCCTCCTGCCGGTTATGCCAGAAGCAGACCGATAGCTCTGGAGCTTTATTCGGATAAGATTGCTTATTATAAAGAGGGAAAACGGGATGAGCGGGTGCTGGCAGCTATGTATGAATATCAGGCAGACCATCCCACAGAGTCCGGTACGAAACCACAGGATGCCGTTTTTACAGCGCAGGTTCATGTGGAAAATACCCCTATTCAACTTCAGGTTGAGAAGGTGAAAGAGGCATCCAAAAATCAGACGGTTGGAGACAGGACGGTTACATACCAAATCAGCGGGCGGATAGACGGCAGTCTGGCTCAGATTGGCGGAAATCCCAATTATGAGTACGCTTATGAAAACGGCTGTTATGCCGGATATGCCTGGAAAAAAGGCACGCTGGAACATCTGGCGGCCAGGAAGGCAGCGGGAGAGCAGGTGGAGATTGTTTATGAGGGCAGCCTGTTTGCAGGCTATGGTTATGTCACCCGTCCCCTGGAGACAGCAGACGATGAAACTCCTTATGTTGCCGGAGCGCTTATGACTTTGTTTGAAGCACTGGAATTAAAACCTTCTGGAGATACGGAGGATTGCGCTTACAAGGGCCTGGTTGTAGAGCGGGACGGAGCGTCCAATGTAACCCGCATGTATGTAAAGGAAGGGTTTGCCGGAACTTATACAGACTTTGTAAAGGAGACAGATGAAGCCGGGAAGGAGATTATCACTTCCTGGCAAACCGGTGTGGACGAGGCGGGAAAACCGCTGACAAAAAGGGGGAATGTGTGGACAGCCAAAACTCTGGAACGGCCTGACACGGACATTTTGTATTACGATTTGGGCGGCCTGGATATTTTGACTGAGGTGGAAGCGGAGCATCGGGAAATTCTTTGCGGCTACGACCGGAATCACAGGAAGGTGCAGATTTCTCAGATGGAGTCAGACCGGAGGAATCATAAGAAAACTGACCGGGAACATGCTTTGTTTGCATTTCGGGACAGCGTGCCTTATCTGGAAATTACAGGAGGAGATTTTACAAAGCTAACCTATTCTGCCGTAGATAAAGTGATTACAGTGGCGGAGGGAACCAGAATCTATCATCTGGATCGGGACGGAAACCGGGATGCTTTGGTGGATCCTCATACCGGCATGGCTTATGTGGCAGGGACTATGCCAGACGGTAAGGAACAGATTTTTGTCTGGCCGGTAAATATCCGCAGAGATGAGTATGGAAACATCATCGCCAGGGACAAAATTACCACTTCCCGGATTGCTGCAGTGGGAGAGGTTCAGAAGGAGCAGACTTATTTGACCGGCTCCTGGAAATCGGAGAAAGGGGAGGAGAGTCACCGGGAATCTACTTTGATTCAGAATGGAAGGGGGCAGAATCAGAATGAGGAGGTGCTGCTTGCTGACAACAACGGTGCATTTGAGAAAACCATGAATCCGGTGTACGACCGTCATGGCTTGCCGGTGTATTATCAGCAGAGTACAGAGACCTATGACAAGGCTTCGGACCTTTATGACCGGGACGGTACTTTTGTGCGGCAGCAGGCTTCGGATCATTTGGACAATTATAATGAAGCTGCTTACCGCATCAATGCTTCGGAAGAATTGGGGGACGGAAAAGAACTGCAGGAGAGCCAGAACTGCAGTTTGTTGTATCATCGCCTGGGAGAAAACTATGTTCTGGAAAACACCTGGATTACCTCTGAAAAAACGGTTAATGATCCATTCCATATAGAAATGACAGACGGCCAGCCGGATATTTTAAAGCGGGTTTCGGCTGGATGCTATATTATGGAGGAGCTAAAAAGCCCGGACGGATACAGCAAAGGAATGCCAGTGGCAGTTCCGATTGCAGAGACTGAAAAACTGCAGAAAACGGCAATGACAGATCGAACCACAAAGGTAGAAATTCTAAAAACAGACAGCCCTGGGGATTTCTCAAATAGTCAAGAGCGAGAACCAAAGCTGGCTTTCAGCTATAAGGGGCTCAAAGGAGCAACCCTGGCCTTGTTTCCGGCAAAGCGGGTATACACCAGTGATACGCTCCGCTATCCGGCCGGCTATTATTTGGAAAAAACAAGCCGGGAACCTTTGAAATATCATTCTACAGAAAGTACAGAAAGCAAGCCTGAAATACTGACTGCCAAATGGACGACAACAGGAGCCGGAATTTATCTGGAAGGCGTCCCAAAAGGAGAGTATCTGTTGGAAGAACTGGAAACGCCGGAAGGCTATGTAACCAGCAAGCCATTGGAAGTGGTAATTACTGATGGGCCAGAGGTGCAGATTTTTGAAATGGCAGATAATCATACCCGCATCGAAATTGAAAAGTACACGATGGATGGGCAGAACCACAGGCCGGTAAAGGGAGCCGGATTTACCCTCTATGAAGCCAACACAGACGAACAGGGGAATCCTGTTTATAAAAATGGGAAAATCATATATCGGGAAGACCACCCGGCAGCTTCCTGGGTAACCGGTGACAGTGCAGTTTACCGGGACTTTATTCCTGCATTTGAGGCCATGTACCGCCGGTACGGAACTGCAGGCAGCACAAGTGTGTCCTGGGATTCCGGGGGCAAGCTGTACCAGGCCAAACAGATTTCCTGTGAGCAGATGGATGCGTCTATTGGCGGAGGCAGGGCCGGCATCTGGCCCACCAGTGCAGTTATGGTATTTCGGATGGAAGATGGCCGGGCTATCCGGATCGGAATTTACGGAGAACAGGATGGGGCAGATGGCCGGGATTTTACATTTGAGTATCAGTTTGATTATCAAACTCTGCCAGGGATCAATGGCAGAGCAAACCAGTATCAGACAGTGGAAGGACGCCGGCGCCTGGAATATCTTCCTGCAGGAAGCTGGTATGTGCTGGTGGAAACCACAGTTCCAGACGGTTTTAGAGCAGCAGAACCGATGGCTGTCCATGTGAAAAATCAGGCGGAGGTACAGTATTATCAGGTGGAGAATGAAACTGCCAGGCTGCTGATTTCCAAAGTGACAAAAGACGGAGAAAACGGGGAGTTGGCAGGCGCCCATCTGGGCCTTTACAGGCCGGGAAAAAACGGAGAGCTGATACAGGATGCAGCGCATCTGGTAACCCGGTGGGTAACTGGAGAGGACGGCGTTTATTCTGAGCTGGATTACATAAATGGACGGATTCCGGAAGGCTATAAAATAGGGGATTTAAAACCTCATAGAATTCAGGAGCTGCTGGAGGGCCAGTATTGGCTGGCAGAGATTAAAAGCCCGGATTATTACACCCTGTTTGCACCGGTGCAGATTACCCACAGCCAGGAGCAACTGCTTCAGGTGGTTCGGGTAAAGGACGAACCGGCAGTTGGAAAACTGACTGTAAAGAAAACAGAGAAAGGCGGCAGTCTGCTTCCTGGAGCAGTGTTTGTGCTGCAGGCCTTTGAGCAGGGAAATTCTCAAAAACCGATATGGGAACAGACCTTGCAAGGCAAAGACGGCATAATCTGTGTGGAAGATCTGCCGGTGGGAAAAACTCTGCCGCACGGACAGATTGAACCCTACACCTACAGGCTGTTTGAAACAGTGCCGCCGGAGGGCTATGCAGTCAACAGGCAGATTTTCTCCTGGGAGTTTTCTCCGGATAAAGATGGGGTGTCCTATGCAGCCGGGGAGGCGGCGCAGCAGGAAATTGTGATTTCAGATGAAAAGACCCGGATTCTCATTAACAAAGTAGATGAGAAAACAGGAAAGCCTTTGGCTGGGGCCAAATTCCAGATTCTGGACAAATCTGGAAAGAAAGCGGCGGCCTGGGAGTCTGATGGAAGTCCGTGGAGTCTGGAAGGAGTTTTGCTTGCTGGGGAGACCTATACCCTGCGGGAGATTACCTCGCCGGCTGGTTATCAGAGCATGAAAGATCATATTTTTACAGTGCCTGAAGATGCAGAAATTCTCATCATAACCTGCAAAAATGCACAGATACCAGAAGAACCGGAGGAGCCGGAAATTCCGGAGATACCGGAGAAACCAGAGGAACCGGAAAAACCAGATAAGCCGGAGCAGCCGGAAGAAACCTTCCGGATTGGAACCATTACGGCGTCTTACAGGCCAGGACAGCCGCGGGCAGCCGGATGGCTGTATCTGGGGCGGAACGGCCAAATCCGTATTCCCCTTCCGGGAACCGGTCAAGCCCCGGATGGTTGGTGGTACAAAACAGGCTTTTTGCTGTCTTTGAGTTTGTTGTTGGGAATGAGCTTGTTCCGGAAAAAAGGCAGGAAAAAAGAATAATGGAATCCCCCTCTCGGTGTGTTTGTATCAAAGCCAAAAACATACCGAAGGGGTGGAACGATACGGTAAAAATCGTTCAACCCCTTCGGCTTGGGAATGGTAGGTATACAAATAAAGAAAATGGTTTTTAGGGGGGCCGGGCAGTTTTCACCGCCCGGTATGAGTATGAAAAAGCTCTGTTATTCCAAGTTCGCACTTGAAATACAATTCATTACCCTTTTGGATAATGTACTTAGAGTATAAAAAATAATTGTGTCAAAAATGTGTCTGCCTGATAAAATATATATAAACAAAATAAAAATTAAAAAAACCCTTTCAAAAAATGCTGTCATTGTATATAATATAGAAGAATGGGAGTTCTGTAATTATAGAGGAACGGAACAGATATAAGATATTTTTCCCGAAGAATGGTAATGTAAGGGACAAGCAGGAGGAAATAGAATGTCAATGTTAGTGTCCAATGACATCGGTATCGATTTAGGTACTGCCAGCATTTTGGTATATATCAAAGGAAAGGGCGTTGTTCTGAAGGAGCCGTCTGTAGTGGCAATCAACCGTGATGATAATAAAATCATGGCTATTGGTGAAGAAGCTCGTCTGATGATCGGACGAACTCCTGGAAATATTATTGCAGTGAGGCCTCTGCGTCAGGGTGTAATCTCAGATTATACTGTTACAGAGAAAATGCTGAAATACTTCATCAATAAGGCAGTGGGCAAGCGTACCCTGCGGAAACCCCGGATTGCAGTCTGCATCCCCAGCGGAGCAACAGAAGTAGAGAAAAAGGCTGTAGAGGACGCTACCTACCAGGCAGGCGCAAGAGATGTATCTATCATTGAGGAGCCGGTAGCAGCAGCCATCGGCGCAGGCATCGACATTTCCAAGGCATGTGGAAACATGATTGTAGATATTGGAGGCGGTACTGCAGATATTGCAGTAATTTCCCTGGGCGGAACCGTAGTCAGCACCTCCATCAAGGTGGCTGGAGATGACTTTGACGAAGCTTTGGTTCGCTACATGAGAAAGAAGCACAATCTTCTGATCGGTGAGAGAACGGCAGAGGAAATAAAAATCAATATCGGTTCTGCATACCGCAGACCGGAGGTTCTGACTATGGAGGTGCGGGGACGGAACCTGGTAACTGGACTTCCCAAGACCATTGTGGTGACTTCTGAGGAAACTCTGGAAGCGTTGCGGGAGCCGGCTATGCAGATTGTAGACGCAGTACACAATGTACTGGAGCGCACACCGCCGGAGCTGGCAGCAGATATTTTTGACCGGGGCATCGTAATGACCGGTGGCGGCTCTCTGTTAAACGGCCTGGATCAGCTAATTGAGGAAAAAACCGGCATCACCACCATGGTAGCAGAGGATCCGCTGACTGCCGTAGCTATCGGAACCGGACGCTTTATCGAGTTCCAGCATGGAGACGGAAAGCCGGAGGAGTATTAAGTATAAATTAAATAACAGCGTATTAAGAAAGTCTCGTGTCCAGGACTGGCACGGGACTTTTTCGCCTTTTCGTAAGCGGGCTGTTTACGAAAAAGACATCAGAAGGGTTATATGGATATGGCAACAGTAAACGGATATGTGGAGAAAATAAAATACCGCAATGAGGAAAACGGCTATTCCATTTTAAGCGTCAATGCAAATGATGAGGAATATGTGCTGGTAGGGACATTTCCCTATATCAATGAGGGAGATTTCATCGAGGCTTCCGGGCGGACGGTGGAGCATCCCATTTATGGGGAGCAGATTCAGGTGGAATCCTACGAGGTAAAAGTGCCGGAGGATTCGGCGTCCATGGAGCGGTATCTGGGTTCCGGCGCCATCAAAGGGGTAGGGACTGCCCTGGCGGCCCGGATTGTCCGGCGGTTTAAGGCGGATACCTTCCGCATTATTGAGGAGGAGCCGGAACGGCTGGCAGAGGTAAAAGGCATCAGCGAGAAGATGGCTATGGCTATTTCCGAGCAGATGGAGTCCAAAAAGGAACTGCGCCAGGCCATGATGTTTCTTCAGGAGTACGGCATTTCCATGAATCTGGCCTTGAAGATCTACAATGAATACGGCCCCCGCATGTATGGCATCATTAAGGAAAATCCCTATCGTCTGGCCGATGACATCCAGGGCGTAGGCTTTAAGATGGCGGACGAGATTGCTCAGCGTGTGGGGATTTTTACAGATTCCGACTATCGGATTCGCAGCGGACTGTTTTATACATTGCTTCAGTCTGTGGCTAACGGACATACCTTTCTGTCCAAAGAGGAGCTTTTGCGGGGGGCGTCGGAGCTGCTTCATGTAGAGCCGGAGGCAATGGAAAAGCATCTGATGGATCTGCAGATGGAGAAAAAGATTGTGGTAAAGGGCGAGGAAATCTATGCTTCCCAGTATTACTACATGGAGCTGAATACGGCCCGGATGCTTCACGACTTAAATATCCGCGGTTCTGAACCGGAGGCGGAGATTCGCAGAAAGCTGGACCGGATTTGTGCAGAGGAGCAGATTGAGCCGGACGAGCTGCAGATTCAGGCGGTGATTGAGGCGGTCAACAGTGGTCTGCTTATTATTACCGGCGGCCCAGGTACAGGAAAAACCACAACGATCAACACCATCATCCGCTACTTTGAACAGGAAGAAATGGAGATTCTTCTGGCGGCTCCCACCGGCAGGGCAGCCAAGCGGATGACAGAGGCCACTGGCTACGAGGCCCGTACCGTACATCGGCTGCTGGAGCTGACCGGCGTGCCGTCTGAGGACGGAAATACAGCCGGAATGCATTTTGAGCGGAACGAGGAGAATCCCCTGGACGCAGATGCCATCATCATTGACGAGACCTCCATGGTGGATATTTATCTGATGCACGCCCTTTTGCGTGCGGTTAATCCTGGCACAAGGCTGATTCTGGTGGGAGATGTGAACCAGCTTCCCAGCGTAGGGCCAGGCAATGTGCTGCGGGATATGATTGATTCCGGCAGTTTTAATGTGGTGCGGCTGACCCGTATTTTCCGTCAGGCAGCCCAGAGCGATATTATCGTAAATGCCCACCGAATCAATGGAGGCGAGGAGATTCCCCTGGGAAAGCGAAGTGAGGATTTTCTGTTTATCCGCAGGGAACAGCCGGACATGATCATCAGCGCCATGATTACGCTGATTAAAGAGAAGCTGCCTAATTATGTGCATGCAGACCCGCTGGACATCCAGATTATGACGCCGATGCGGAAAGGCGCTTTAGGGGTGGAACGGCTGAATACCATTCTCCAGGAGCATTTAAATCCCAAGGCGCCGGATAAACCGGAAAAAGAGGCAGGAGGCATGATCTACCGGGTTGGCGATAAGGTCATGCAGATAAAAAACAATTACCAGATTGAGTGGGAAATCCGAAACCGCTACGGAATTCCGGTGGATTCCGGTATGGGAGTGTTTAACGGCGATATTGGTATTATCCGGCAGATTAACCAGTTTGCAGAGCAGCTGACGGTGGAATTTGACGAGGGGAAAATGGTGGATTACAGTTTCCGGCAGTTGGAAGAACTGGAGCTGGCCTATGCCATCACCATTCACAAATCCCAGGGAAGCGAATACCCGGCTGTGATCATTCCGGTTCATTCCGGCCCCCGGATGCTGATGACCAGGAACCTGATTTATACGGCGGTAACCAGAGCCAGAACCTGCGTCTGTCTGGTGGGACTGCCGGAGGTATTTCAGGCCATGGTGGATAATGAAGTGGAGCAGCGCCGCTGCACCGGCTTAAAGACAAGGTTAAAGGAAATTATGAGCGGGGATCAGGAGGTGGAGGTCTGAAAGGAAACTGGAGAGAAGAACTTATCAGCCTTTTATTTCCCCGGCGATGTCCGGTCTGCGGAGAGATTGTGATGCCGAAGGGAGGGCTTATCTGCCCGGATTGTATGAAAAAACTGTCGCCCATCCGGCAGCCGGCTTGTAAAAAGTGCGGCAAGGAGGTAAGCAGCCAGCAGGCGGAATATTGCCCGGAGTGTATGCGGCGTCCAAAAAGCTTTGCGTCCGGCGTGTCCCTGCTTCAGTATAATGAGGCGGCCCGCTGTTCCATGGCAGCCATCAAATACAAAAACCGCCGGGAGTATCTGGATTTTTACAGCCGGGCCCTGGCGTATCGCTACGGTTGGTGGCTGGCTTTTATTGGTGCGGATGCCTTGATTCCAGTACCGGTTCATCCGGCCCGCCGAAGAACCCGCGGATTTAATCAGGCGGAGGAGCTGGCGGTCCGGATCAGCCGTCTGTCCGGGATTCCGGTATGTTCGGATTGCCTGGTCCGCACCCGGAAAACTGTGGCCCAGAAGAATCTGAATGCTGCACAGCGGTTGAAAAATCTTCAGTCTGCTTTTGGAATTTCCGTTTATTACCGGACATATCCGGAAAAAATCCCCAAAACGGCAGTTCTGATTGACGATATTTATACTACAGGCAGTACGGCGGAGGCATGTACCCGGATTCTTCTGGCTGCCGGAGCAGAGCGGGTGCATGTGCTGACTATCTGCATTGTGCAGTGAATGCTTGTCATGGTCATTGAAATAGGGTATACTGATACTGTATGTTTTTTCGCTGATGCAAATTTTTTTAGAACAGCAGGTTGGAGATAGGTTTATGAGTGATTTTGGCTCTATGGGCAGAGAATATAAAAAAAGGCAGATGCGCAGGCAGATTGTGCGCCCGCAGCAGCCTCAGAACCGGCCTGGCAGACAGCCAGACGGAGAGGAAGCGGCCCTGCTTGAATTAAAACGGGCAAGGCGGCGCAGACTGATTGTTATCCTGGTGATGCTGATTCTGGTTGCCGGCATCGCAGGCTACTGGTTTTATTATCAGCGGAATTATCAGTATGACAGCTATGAGACTGCATGGCAGATTGACATCAACGAAGGCAGCCTGGTCGGGTACGAAAGTTTCGGCATCAATGTGCTGAAATACACCAAGGACGGCGCTTCTTATATGGATAATAAAGGCGCCAATATCTGGACGGAAAGCTATGAGATGAAGTCTCCTATTGTAGACATAAACGGAGATTACGCAGCCATTGCAGACCGCCAGGGCAACAGCATTTATATCTGCAATACAGACGGCTGCCAGGGCCAGGCCACTACGGTTCTGCCTATCAGCAAGGTTTCTGTGTCGGAAACCGGCGTGGTAGCAGCAGTGTTGGAGGACAGCGCTTCCAGTTGGATTGTGTTTTTCAAAAAGGATGGAACCCAGTTGGATGTAACCGTAAAAACCACCATGGGCGGAGACGGCTATCCGTTGGATATTTCTCTTTCCCAGGACGGAACCCAGCTAATGTGCTCCTATGCTCATCTGGAAAACGGAGAGCTGAAAAACCGGGTGGTGTTCTACGATTTCTCCGAAGTGGGAAAAAATGTGCCGAATCGTCTGGTAGGCGGTTTTGACGATGAGTTTGCAGGAACTATGGTGCCGGAGGTGGCTTATCTGGCAGAGCCTTATTCCTGCGCGTTTTCCGGAAACGGCCTGACCTTCTTTACCTCCAAAAACCTGGCTTCCCCGGCACTGGTAACTCAGGTGGTTATTGAGGAGGAAATTCAGAGTGTGTTTCATTCTGATGAATATGTGGCGGTGGTTGTCCGCAATTCCATCGGAGAGTTTGCAAATCGGCTGGAAGTGTACGAAAAAGACGGCGCGCCGGTGATGAAAAAGGAATTTACCTATGAATATAGCCAGGCAGATATTGACGGAGATTTGATTATTCTGTATAATGAGGATTCGTGTAGAATCTTTAATACAGCAGGTGTGGAAAAGCTTTACGCCACCTTCGATTTTGCTATTTCCCAGATTAGAAAAGGCCGGATGCCGGATACGCTGATTGTCACCGGGCCTCAACAGATGCGGGAGATCAAGCTTAGATAGTAATAATAAGAAATATATAATACCTTTGATGACAAGCAAAGCTTCTTACAGGAGGTTGTACCCATGAATTCAATCGATAATTTATCTGTCAATGCCATCCGTGTGTTGTCTGCAGACGCTATTCAGAAGGCCAATTCCGGACATCCGGGCCTGCCGCTTGGCTGCGCTCCCATGGCTTATGAGCTGTGGATGAAGCATATGAACCACAATCCGGCGGACCCTGACTGGGCAAACCGGGACCGCTTCATCCTTTCAGGCGGTCACGGCTCTATGCTGCTTTATTCCCTGCTTCATCTGTTCGGCTACGGAAATCTTTCCAAGGAGGATTTGACGAAGTTTCGTCAGCTGGGTTCCATGACTCCGGGCCATCCGGAGTACGGTCATACCGTAGGCGTGGAAGCTACCACCGGCCCGTTAGGCGCAGGCATGGGTATGGCAGTTGGTATGGCTATCGCAGAGGCCCATATGGCGTCTGTGTTCAATAAAGAAAATTATCCGGTTGTAGACCACTACACCTATGCGTTAGGCGGAGACGGCTGCATGATGGAGGGCATTTCCTCTGAGGCATTCTCTCTGGCAGGCACCTTAGGTCTGGGCAAGCTGATTATCCTGTACGATTCCAACCGTATTTCCATTGAGGGAAGCACGGATCTGGCCTTTACGGAGAATGTAGAAAAACGCATGGAGGCCTTTGGTTTCCAGACCCTTTTGGTAGAAGACGGAAATGATCTGGAGGCTATTGGCCGAGCCATTGAGGAGGCAAAGGCAGATACCTCCCGTCCGTCCTTTATTACCATCCGCACGGAGATTGGCTATGGCTGCCCGGCTAAGCAGGGCAAGGCCAGCGCTCACGGCGAGCCTCTGGGCGCAGAGAATGTAGACGCTTTAAAGGAGAACTTAGGATGGTCCTCCAAGGAGCCCTTCTATGTTCCACAGGAAGTCTATGACCATTTTGAGAAGGCAGCAGCAGACCTGGCAGAAACGGAAGCTGCCTGGAATGTAATGTTTGCCGCATACTGCGAAGAATATCCGGAGATGGAGACTTTATGGAACCAGTATTACGGAGGAACTGCAGAGGTGCTGAAAGCGCTGGATGCAGATGAAAGCTTCTGGGCTGCAGGCGAGAAGGCAGACGCTACCAGAAGTCTGTCCGGGAAAATCATCAATAAGGTAAAGGAGCTGATGCCGAACCTGATTGGCGGTTCCGCGGATTTAGGCCCCTCCAATAAGACGGTTATGAATGGGGAAGGAGATTTCTCTCTGGAAAACCGGAATGCCCGGAATCTGCATTTCGGCGTCCGTGAGCTTGCCATGACAGCCATCGGAAACGGTATTATGCTGCACGGTGGTCTGCGCGCTTTTGTGGCAACCTTCTTCGTATTCAGCGATTATGTAAAGCCTATGGCACGGTTATCTTCTTTGATGCAGGTGCCGCTGACCTTTGTGTTTACCCATGACAGCATTGGCGTAGGCGAGGATGGCCCCACCCATGAGCCGGTGGAGCAGTTGGCCATGTTCCGTGCTATGCCCAACTTCCATGTGATCCGTCCCTGCGATGCAGTGGAGACTGCAGCAGCCTGGTACAGTGCTCTGGCTTCTGAGAAGACGCCGACGGCTCTGATCTTATCCAGACAGAACTTAGCTCCCATGACCGGCAGCAGCCGGGACGCCTTAAAGGGCGGCTATGTGCTGGATGACTGTGAGGGTACGCCGGATCTGATTCTGATGGCGTCTGGTTCCGAGGTAGAAGTGGCTGTAAAGGCAAAGGAAATTCTGACTTCTGAAGGCAGAAAGGTGCGGGTGGTTTCCATGCCGTCTACAGATTTGTTTGAGGAGCAGTCTGCTGAGTATCGAGAGTCTGTGCTTCCAAAGGCTGTAAGAAAGCGGGTAGCCGTAGAGGCATTATCCGGATTTGGTTGGGACCGCTATGTAGGTCTGGACGGAGCAACCGTAACCATGACCGGATTTGGCGCCAGTGGCCCGGCAGCCCAGCTGTTTGAGTATTTTGGATTTACCGCAGAGCATGTGGCTGAGGTAGCCAGAAGTCTGTAATAAGTAAGCCTTAACAGGGAAAGGGGCTGGCAGAATATCTGAAAATTTCAGATATTCTGCCAGCCCCTTTTAGGAGGTAAGTATGATACGGTACTGCTAAACTTTATGTAAACGCTTTCCTGCAGGAAATCCCTGCAAAGGGAAGCGGTTTTTGTTGGTCGACCTGGCAGCGGTTGCGCGCTGGGTGCTGCCGGCCATTTTGTATAAGGAAATAACGAACATCCATGTTCATTACTTATGATGCGCTTGCTGTCGTTCCTAAGCTGTCCTGCATCATGGTATTATCATACTGGAAAAATGTGTATAAAGTTTGATGGAATTCTAAAGTGTTTGGGAATTTTAGAAAGAAATTATGACGGCATTCTTACGGAAATGGTGAAATCGGCTTTTCATTGACAGGGGAATCCAGTATAATAAAGAAAATGAATCTGTAAACAGGAGTAAAAAGCGTGAATTGGAAGAAAAATGATGTATTTCAGGCGTTAATAGAAGATATGAGCGATGCCGGAGAAGGTATTGGAAAGGTGGACGGCTTTACCTGGTTTATTAAGGATGCTGTAATCGGAGATAAGGTAGAGGCAAAAGCCATGAAGGTGAAAAAATCCTATGGCTTTGCAAGGCTGCTGCAGGTGTTGGAGCCGTCTCCCAGCCGGGTAACACCCTTATGCCCATCTGCCCGCCAGTGCGGAGGCTGTCAGATTCAGGCCCTGGCATATCCGGAACAACTTCGCTTCAAAGAGAAAAAGGTGTGCAATAATCTGCGGCGGATAGGCGGACTGGAAAACCTGGTGTTGGTGGACGAGGCAGGCAGGCTGCGGGATGCAGACGGCATGGCAGAACCGGTGGAGGGCATTCCGGTTTATCCCATCATCGGTATGGAGCGTCCCTGGCGTTACCGCAACAAGGCTCAGTTTCCCTTTGGTATGAGTAAGGACGGCAGGATTATTGCCGGTTTTTATGCTGGCCGCACCCATTCCATCATTGAAACGGAAGACTGCCTTCTGGGAGTGGAGGAAAACAGAGAAATTCTGTCCTGCATCCGAAACCATATGGAGAGACATCACATCGCTTCCTATCATGAAGAATCCCACAGCGGGCTGGTGCGGCATGTGCTGATCCGCAAAGGCTTTCAGACCGGGGAACTGATGGTGTGCCTGGTGCTGAATGGCCCGGTAAACGCTTTTACAGCATCGGAGGAGCTGGTGGAGGAGCTGCGGAGCCTGTTTGGCCCATCCATGGCCAGCATTTCCTGCAGTATCAACCGGGAACGAACCAATGTGATTATGGGCGCCGAGATTGTGAATCTGTATGGCCCCGGCTATATCACAGATTATATTGGCAATGTCAAGTATCGCATTTCCCCCCTGTCCTTTTATCAGGTGAATCCGGTGCAGACGGAAAAATTATACGATACAGCGCTGAAGTATGCTGGATTGACTGGAAAAGAGACGGTATGGGATCTGTACTGTGGAATTGGAACTATTTCTCTGTTCCTGGCCCAGAAGGCGAAGATGGTATACGGCGTGGAAATTATTCCTGAGGCCATCGGGGATGCCCGTGCCAACGCCCGGCTAAACGGCATCCAAAATGCAGAATTCTTTGTGGGAAAAGCGGAGGAAGTGCTGCCGGAGCAGTTTGAAAAGAACCACATTTACGCAGATGTAGTTGTGGTAGACCCGCCCCGTAAAGGCTGCGACCAGGTGTGTTTAGATACTATTGTCAAAATGGCTCCTCAGCGGGTTGTGTATGTTAGCTGCGATTCCGCTACCCTGGCCCGTGATGTGAAGTATTTAGGCGAGAATGGGTATCAGGTGGAGAAGGTGCGGTGCTGCGATATGTTCGGGCATAGTGGACATGTGGAGACAGTTGTCAAGTTGGTTAGAAAAACTCCAGACACATATATCGACATTACTGTTGATATGGACGAGCTGGATTTGACTGCTTCTGAAGCAAAAACAACTTATCAGAAAATTAAGGATTATATTGAGGAAAAATATGATGTGAAAGTGTCTTCGCTGTATATTGCACAGGTAAAGCAAAAGTATGGAATTATCGAACGAGAAAATTACAATACAGCTAAGCCGGAAAATGTAAGGCAGCCGCAGTGTCCGCCGGAGAAAGAGAAGCTGATTGAGGAAGCGCTGCGGCATTTTAAGATGATTTCATAGTTAGCCAAACACGAGGTTAATCATGGCAAAAGATTTGACAAATTCAAGATTGGATAGGCAAAATATATTAAACAACGAGATTCCATATAGACAAAATTGGTTTTTTATATCTTTTGATTTCTTATAAGATAATGGCATTGTGCGACAAGCTATATAAAAAATTCTCATGTATACTTTGATTATAAATTATACAAGGAGGTACTGATATGTACGCATATGAAAATATTGAAATGTCATTAAACTATATTGAACAACATTTAAGTGAGAAAATCGAAACAGAGAAACTGGCGGAAATTGCCTGTCTTTCTACATTTTATTACCAACGCTTGTTTAAAAGGTTAGTTAAGAAATCAGTTCAAGAGTATATCAAACTTCGCCGTTTAGCAATGGTAATAGCAGAATTGAATAATTCAGAGGAAAGAATATTAGACATAGCTTTAAAATATGGATTTTCAGACCATGCTAACTTCACAAGAGCATTTAAAGAAGTTTACCATATTACTCCCGATGAATACAGAAAGAATGTTCCTATGTTAAATACATTTGACAAGCCAGAACTTTCTTCACGTTATATCATGATTGATGAAAATGTCCCATTGATTGTAGGAAATATTGTTTTGGAAATTCAAAGAAAAACATTAAGAACAAAGGAAACATATTTTGGTTTTGAAAAAACAGTAACTATTGCTGAACAAATTCCTGCTGGAGAAAGTACAGGAATTGATGTTCCAGGTCAGCTATGGCGCGAATTCCATGCAAAGAAACTGCAAACTGAAGATGCCATTTTTAACAATGATATTGAACTTGGTGTATCTCACTTAGCAAGTCCAGATAAAGGAACATTCCTTTACTTTGCAGGAGGTATAGTTTCATCAACAGATGTATGTCCTAAAAATATGGTACAACATACATTACCAGCAGGTGAGTATATTGTATGCAAAATTGAGGCAGAATCTTTTGAAGAACTTGTTACTATTGCTTTAAATCAAGCAAATAAGTATCTGTTTGAAACTTGGCTTCCAAATCATAATTTGGTTACAAAGCCATTCATGGCAGAAAAATATTACAAAGGAAATGCAGAGATTAATTATATGGAAATATGGGTAATTCCTGTGTAAACAGTAAATGCTAAATAGGAATTGAAACGACAAAAAGAAAAGAAAATTTCATTCTGAAAGAAGGAGAGTATGAGATTGATGATAGCGAGTTTGATTCCAGCGTGCCTGGTGAATATGAGATCAAGGTATCTTACGACTTTGAAACTCCGGAGGGAGAAGTAGAAACCTTCCAGGATAGCTTCTATGTAGAAGTTCTGGATGAGTGGCTTGTAGATGAAGAAGCTTATGTAACCGGTATTAAGATCAAAGCACTTCCGGAGAAAAAGACATACCGTGTAGATGATGATATTGATCTGGAAGGCCTTGTAGTAGTAGCAAAACTCAGAGGAATGGATACCGGCTGGTATCTGGCTGCTGACGGAAACTGGTATTACCTGGAAGTATCTGAGTGAGCAGAGCGGTTCCATGGCGATTGGCTGGAAGCAGATAGGCGGGAACTGGTATTACCTGAATGCTGTTTCCAACGGAGAAACCGGATGGAGTTATCAGAAAGAGTCTGACTCCTGGAATTATGGGGCAGGAAAAACACTTCCTTTAGGTGCTTTGTTTGTGTCAACGGTAACGCCGGATGGCTACAATGTTGATGAAAATGGAGTATGGCTCCCATAAATGAAGTTGTCAACAGGCTTTGAACAGTCCATGATCTAAACTCCTAGAAGACACCTTGCAGCAATGTCTATATGAAAATGACATTGTTCTGCAGGGTGTCTTTTTGATGTTCTTATGTGGGAAAAGAAGTGGTTTACAGTGCTGTAAAATATTATGAATAGGATATATAAAAAGAGTAAAAATATAATCATAAGAGAGGAAACGAGGGAGATATTAAAATGTACGATATAATTATTATTGGTGCAGGACCGGCTGGTATTAGTGCGGCTATTTATGGGAAAAGCAGAGGGAAAAAGGTTTTGGTGCTGGAAAAAAAACAGGTGGGCGGTTTGATTGGAACGGTATCTACAGTCACACACTATACAGCAATCCTGCAGGCGGAATCTGGAAATACATTTGCTGAGAGAATGAAAGAGCAGGCACTGGGCGCCGGTGTGGAAATTCGTTATGAAAATGTGACGGAGACAAAGCTTACAGGCAAAATAAAGAAGGTCGTTACGGATAAAGGAAGTTATGAATCCAAAACCTTAATTTTGGCAAATGGCGGTTCTGGCCGTATGCTGGGTATTCCTGGGGAAAGTCTGAAGGGTGTCAGATTAAATGCACCAAAAGATGGTCTGGATTATAAAGGAAAGAATGTTTATGTGATCGGCGGAGCAGATGGAGCAGCAAAGGAAGCTCTATATCTGGCTGAAATAGCGAGAAAGGTAGTGATTGTATGTGTGGAAGATGAACTTGCATGTATACAGGAATTCAGAGATAAGATCGTTACCTGTGATAATATTGAAATCATGCCCCATTCAAGCCTTACTGCAGTATATGGCAGCGAAGCAGTGGAAGAACTTGAATTTACAGATAACAAAACGGGAAAGAAGCAGATTGTAAAAGATGCAGAGTGTGGAGTATTTGTATATGCGGGGATTGTTCCGAATACACAGATGTATACAGAATTGAGGCTAGATGGCGGCTATATTCCTGTTGATGGGTCTATGCAGACGGAAATTCCGGGAGTATTTGCGGCAGGAGATATTTGTGTGAAAAAAGTGAGACAGGTGGCCACAGCAGTTGCCGACGGCGCAATCGCAGGGATTCAGGCAGCAGCGATGTGCTGATATAGTCGAAAGTTTGTAATTTTTTGTTATAAAGTTCTGAAAAAAAGTTAGTAGATTTGTTTGGCCCATCGGTTCTCTTGCCGACTATATTCGGGCTGAATTGTGTGGAAGACGACCATGAGCCAAACATATAAAAAATACTCATATGCCTCCATATGCCTTCATAGGATGGTAAAAACCATTCTCAGGGGAATCGACCCATGAAGGATTACATTGAAGAACGAGCCATTGCTATTGCCAATTACATCATAGACCACAATGCCACAGTGCGGCAGACTGCGAAGAAGTTTGGAATCAGCAAGTCTACGGTGCATAAGGATGTGACAGAACGCCTGGAGGACATCAACCCGTCTCTGGCGGCGCAGGCCAGGGTGGTGCTGGAGGTAAACAAGTCGGAGCGGCACATCCGGGGCGGAATGGCTACCAGGGAGAAGTATCAGCACCGGCTGGCTATTTGCAGTAAAGAGGAGGATTAAGCCGTAAATTTTTCTGCGATGCAGCAGGCATAATGTGCTTCCTGCGGAAATACACTACTAATAATCTAGTGTGTAAGGGGAGGCAGTTATGCGGAATCGTTTGAATGGAAAGATACTTCTGGTTGCAGGCTTGTTCATGTGGGCGTTTGTGGTGCGGATGCTGACGGGATGCAGCGTGCAGAAGAATGAACAGGATAAGGTGCGGGATTTGGAGTTTGCGGTGGTGGGAGAAGCGGAGCTTCCCCAGGAGCTTAAGAGTCTGGTGGAGGAAAAAAAGGCGGCGGACTTTCGTCTGACCTACTCCAATGACCAGGGGCTTTACATAGCCGTAGGCTACGGCGAGCAGGCCACAGGCGGCTACAGTATCGCAGTTCGGGAACTGTATCTGACGGAGAATTCCATTGTTGTGGACACAGAGCTTTTGGGGCCGGAGAAAGGCGAGGAGGTAGGAGTGGAGAAATCCTATCCCTATATTGTAGTGCGGACCGAGTATCTGGAAAATCCGGTGATTTTCCAGTAACAGGTCAGATTAGTGGGGGTGCTGTATAATTCAGCGCAGAAATGGGCGCAGTGGAATTATACAGCAGCCTCCTTGTTTTTTTACATGGCAAGTACATCTCTCATATGCTGGTTACTGTTCAGAGCCAATCTCCAAAATGCTGTGCATTTTCTCAGTGTGGCGTATCCGCCAAATAAAATTAAAAAAGCAGCCTTAAAAAAGCAGGCATTTTACGCCTGATTTTTAAATTTTGCTTGGCTCTGAACAGTAATGTATGGTATGATGTAGAACAAAAACAGAAGTCTCATAGTAAAATGATGGCAGAGACATTTCATATTTAAAATGAGGGATGAGAGATGATATTAAAGGATATTTGGCTTGATGTGAAAGCGGTTCAGGAGCGAGACCCGGCGGCCCGCAGCGCTTTGGAGGTGCTGCTGCTTTACCAGGGGGTTCACGCCATGATCTGGCATCGGTTTGCCCATTGGTTTTACAGGCATCACATGCTTTTTATTGCCCGGCTGGTTTCCCAGATTGCCCGGTTTTTTACGCTGATTGAGATTCATCCTGGCGCCCAGATGGGCCATGGGATCTTGATTGACCACGGCTGCGGCGTAGTCATTGGCGAGACTGCCATCGTGGGCGACAACTGCACCATTTACCAGGGGGTCACCTTAGGCGGTGTAGGCCTTAACAAGGGCAAGCGCCATCCTACACTGGGAAAGAATGTGACGGTAGGCGCCGGGGCTAAGATTCTGGGAGCCTTTGAGGTAGGCGACAACTGTCGGATTGCCGCCAATGCAGTGCTTTTAAAACCTTTGGAAAACGATACTACGGCTGTAGGTATTCCTGCCAGACCGGTAAAGGTGGCCGGAGTTCCGGTGGAGAAAAAACCGGCTGTTACCATGGAGCATTACTGCAAAATGGAAGAACGGATAAAAGAGCTGGAGGAAGAACTGGCCCGGCTGAAGGCCGGTCTGGAAGCGGATCAGTAACAGAAGAAGCAAGGAGAGATGAAGTGACGGAACAGATAATAAATCCCCGTACTGTGGAGATTGAGCGCAGTATCATTAAGCAGTTCCGCAAGGAAATCTGGCGGCCCTTTGTAAAGGCGCTGAACGAATATAATATGATAAGCGAGGGCGATAACATTGCTGTCTGCATTTCCGGCGGCAAGGATTCCATGCTGCTTGCCAAGTGTATGCAGGAAATCCTGCGCCACGGAAAGATGGAATTTGGCTTGAAATTTTTGGTAATGGACCCTGGTTACCACCCGGATAACCGCCGTCTTATTGAGGAGAATGCAAAGCTGATGGGTATTCCCATCACCATTTTTGAGTCGGACATTTTTGAGAGTGTGGTGGATGCGGGGGGCTCTCCCTGCTATCTCTGCGCCCGGATGCGGCGGGGCAATCTTTATGCCAACGCAAAGGAGCTGGGCTGTAATAAAATTGCTTTGGGTCATCATTTTGACGACATTATCGAGACCATTCTTATGAGCATGCTTTACGGCGCCCAGGTAAATACCATGATGCCCAAGCTTCACAGTACCAATTTTGAGGGGATGGAGCTGATTCGGCCTCTGTATCTGGTGAAGGAAAGCGCCATCCTGGCCTGGAAGGAGTTTAATCATCTGCGGTTTTTGCAGTGCGCCTGCCGGTTTACGGAGCAGATTGCCCAGGAACGGGCTTTGGAGGAGGAGGTTCATACTTCCAAGCGGCAGGAGATGAAGGAGCTGATTGAGCGGTTCCGCAGGATCAATCCCCACATCGAGACCAATATTTTCAAGAGCGTGGAGAATGTGAATCTGGACGCGTGCATCGGCTATGTAAAAGACGGAGAACGGCACCATTTCCTGGAAGAATATTAGAGGCTGCTGCAGCCTGGAAGCAGAAAGCTGCGCCAGTACCTTTTCTGACAGCTTTACTACGCATATATTATAAAGCACTCACATAAACTTTCGTAAAGATGATTCCGGCGGCAGGCCCGTCCGGGGTCAAATCCGGAAGTAAGGTGGGTGCTTTTTATGTTGGAGCTGGTGAAACAGAATATACATATGAACCGCTGGAAAAATCAGGTAAATACCCAGGTAACCCTGGATGATGATTTCATCGTGCCGGACACTATGAGCGATGTGGCACAGGTGATACTGGACTCAGGGGAGATCCAGTTAGAGCCGGTCAGGGTTCAGAATGAGAAGGTGGTCCTGCGGGGTAAGTTGGATTTTCATGTGCTGTATCGGAAGGAAGAAGGGGGCCTGCAGACCCTGGGCGGCATCATCCCCTTTGAGGAGACCGTTAATGTGCCGGAGCTTCAGGAAAAGGATTATGTGGGCGTCACCTGGCAGTTGGAGGATTTAAAGGCAGACATCATCAATTCCCGGAAGCTGAGCATCCGGGGAATTGTGACACTGGAAGTGAAGGTAGAAACTCTTTTTGACACCGAGGCTGCCGTAGACTTAGGCCAGGCGCCCCAGGAAGAATTTGCATTTGGGGAAAGCGCCGGAATGTCCGGACCGCCTCAGATTCAGGTGCAGCGCCGGGCTCTGGATGTGGCCGCCATCGCCCTTCGGAGAAAAGATACCTACCGGCTGAAGGAAGAACTGACCCTGTCTGGCAGCAAGCCGGCCATTGACCGGATCCTTTGGACGGAGATGCGCCTGTCCGGCATGACTACCCGCCCCTTAGACGGAAAGATCCATCTGGAAGGAATTTTGATGGTTTTCGTCATTTATGAGGGAGAAGGAGAGAACAGCACGGTTCAGTGGATTGAGGAGAGTATTCCTTTTTCCGGCGAGTTGGAGATGGCAGGGGCCATAGAGGAGATGATTCCGGCTATCGATTTGCGGCTGATCCATAAGGGCATTGAGGAGAAGCCGGATTACGATGGGGAGATGCGGGAACTGGATGTGGACGCAGTCATTGAGCTGGATATTCGTCTTTACCAGGAGCAGCCCCTGGAAATTTTAAGCGATATGTATGCCACCAACAGGGAGCTGTCTCTGGAGACAGGGGAAGCCTGTTTCGACCAGATCCTGACCCGGAATTCCGGCAAATGCAAAATTGCGGAAAAGGTAGATTTAAGCGGCGGTCAGCGGGTTTTGCAGATTTGTCACAGCACCGGAAATGTGAAGCTGGATGAGGTAGCAGTTGGAGACGGCGTGCTTTTGATTGACGGCGTATTAGAGGTCAGCATCCTGTACCTGACTGACGATGACAGCCGTCCGGTTCAGGCGGAAACGGAAATGCTTCCATTCCACTATGAGGCGGAGGCCCCCGGCATCCGGGAGGACAGCATCTGGTATCTGGAAAACGGTGTAGAGCAGTTGACTGCAGTGATGGCAGGCGGCGGCACAGTGGAGGTAAAAGCAGTGCTGGTGCTGGAGCTTTTAGTGCTGCAGCCGGTGCATCTGCCAGTTATTCTGCGGGCGGAGACGATGCCTTTGGATCGGAAAAAGCTGCAGGAAATGCCTGGAATTGTGGGCTATGTGGTGCAGGAAGGCGACAGCCTGTGGAGCATTGCCAAGCGGTTCCACACGACTCCAGACAACATCATGGCATCCAACAACCTTTCCACGGATGTCATCCAACCGGGAGATACCCTTATCCTAGTAAAAGAAATTTTCCGATAGGAACCATAACCCCGGATACGGCATAAGATATAGTGTATAAGTTCCGCATTCGGCCGGTGCTTCAATATAAATCAGGGCAGCCTGGGCGGCAGGGCAGAGAACTGCAGAGCTCTGCAGCCGCTTACATAACCTGATTGGAAGAAGCCCGGCTGAGCGGGGCTTTTCTTTTTTAGGGTCTTGTGGTAAGCTGTTTTTCAGAAGGAAGGTGCGAGGCAGAGAAATGGAAAAGAGTTACACATACCTGCTGGAGTGTGCAGACGGAAGCCTGTACTGCGGCTGGACAAATCATCTGAAAGAGCGGTTGGAGGCCCACAATGGAGGCAAGGGAGCCAAATACACCAAAAGCCGCCGTCCGGTGACCCTGGTTTACTACGAAGAATTTACCACAAAACAAGAGGCCATGCAGCGGGAGTGGGTCATCAAGCAGATGACCCGCCCCCAGAAGCTGGCATTGATAAGGGAGAGAGAAACATAAAGGTTACGCCACAAAGGCGTACAGCATCACATAATGGCAGAAGCTTCCGGCCATGACAAACACATGGAACAGCTCGTGAGAGCCGAAATATTTGTGTTTGGCATTGAAAATAGGCAGCTTCAGGGCGTAAATCACGCCGCCTGCAGTGTAGATGAGGCCTCCTGCCAGCAGCCATAAAAAGGCGCTGGGGGGCAGAGCATTCACAATTTTTCCAAACGCCAGGACGCAGACCCAGCCCATGGCAATGTAAATAATAGAAGAAAACCACTTAGGGCAGGTAATCCACAATGCGTTGATGATCATGCCAATGACAGCGATGCCCCACACCAGGCCCAGCATCATCCAGCCGGTCTTATCTCCCAGCACCAGCATGCAGACCGGTGTGTAGGTGCCTGCAATGAGGATGAAGATCATCATGTGGTCTACCTTCCGCAGAATCTGGTTTACTTTGGGGGAAATATCCAGTGTGTGATAAATGGTGCTGGCTGCATAAAGCAGAATCATGCTGGTTATAAAGAGGCCAAGAGCCAGTACATGGGTATAGCCCGGCGTTTGAGCCGCTTTGATAATCAGCGGCGCCGATGCGAAAATAGCCAGAATCATGGCGATAAAATGGGTAAGGGCGCTGCCGGGATCTTTGATTTTTAATGTCATTCCAATCACTCCTTTTAGAAACTATCACATGTAGTTTTGAAAACTATATAATATCATTTTATATACTATACAACTGCCTGAGAAAAAATGCAAGGGTTCGGAGGAAATTTTATGAATCTGGAAGTCCTTTACGAGGATTCGTCGATAATCGTAGTTTGGAAGCCGGTGGGTTTGGAATCTCAATCTTCCAGAGGCTTCGGAGCAGACATGGTGAGCCAAATCCGGCTTCATATACACAAATTATCCCCAAAATCCGGGGAACCTTATGTGGGAGTTATCCACAGACTGGACAAGCCAGTAAGCGGAATTATGGTCTACGCCAAAGAAAAAAAGGCCGCAGCTGCGTTATCCAAGCAGGTGACGGAAAGGAAAATGTCCAAAAAGTATTGGGCAATTCTCTGTGGACAACCTGTGGATAATGTGGAAAAGTATGTGGATTATTTGTTGAAAAATGAAAAGGAAAATATTTCCAGAATTGTGGATAAGGGGATAACTGGGGCAAAGCGGGCGGAGCTGAACTGCCGTACCCTGGAAAGCCGCCGGATTGATCCCTGGGGCGTGCTGACTTTGGCAGAGGTGGAGCTTTTCACGGGCCGTCATCATCAGATCCGGGTACAGATGGCAGGACATGGTTTTCCCTTGTGGGGAGATAACCGGTATAATCCGGCTTTCGGGGGAAAGGCGTCTGCCCGGGCCAATGTGGCACTGGCTGCCTGTTATCTTTCCTTCATCCATCCAGTTACAGGAAAACGGCTGGAGTTTACCCGGACTCCGAAAGACGGTATGTTCCGGGAATTTTTAAAACAGGAAACCTGATCGATCTGCCGGCAGACATTTTCCTTAAGCGCGAAGTGCGCATCCCGCGGAGCGTTTTTGTTTCTATGAAATAAAAAAACTGTTAAGACTATAAAAACCAGTAGCAAAAAAGTGGAATCTCTGATATTCTAACAACAGAAAGGGAGTAGTTGGCATCCTGACTGGATGTTTGCGAAGCCGTCAGTACGATTGAAAGGCATGGTTCCATGTCTGAATCCGGTTCGTAACCAAGCAGCGAGACTTTCGTTGAGGCAGATGAAATATGCAGCCTGAGGCGCATGTTCCATTTGGCTGTCAGCGGAGGCCTCGTTTTTTGTATTAAAACAGATAAGGCGGGCCTTCCTGAATCGCAGAAAACGAAAACAGGAGGAAACGAGAATGGAAATGTTAATGCAGTTGGGGCTTTTGGCTCTGGGATTTTTGATGTTGGTGAAGGGCGCAGACTGGTTTGTAGACGGTTCTTCCGGAATTGCAGACCGGATGGGTGTTCCGCAGCTGGTAATCGGCCTGACCATTGTGGCCATGGGCACCAGCGCTCCAGAGGCGGCAGTGAGCATTACCGCAGCCTTGAAAGGAAGTGCAGAGATTACCATCGGAAATATTGTGGGAAGCAACATTTTAAACATCCTGATTATTTTGGGTGTCACATCTGTGATTGTTCCGGTGGCAGTTGCCCGGTCTACAGTACGGATTGAAATTCCCTGGATGCTGTTTATTACTGCTGTGCTTCTGGCGGCTGGCTATACCGGAAACCAGGTAACCCTGCTGGAGGGCGTGGTTCTGTGGATGTTGTTTTTACTGTACTTAGCTTACCTGTTTGTAATGGCGATGTGTGACAGGCAGGAAGTAGTTGAGACTGAGGAGGATAAGCCGGCCTGGAAGCTGCTGGTGCTGATGATTATAGGTCTGGTGCTGGTTGTCTGGGGCAGCGATGTAACCGTAGACGCAGCCACTGCCATTGCCAAGGCAGCAGACTTAAGCGAGCGCTTTATCGGTCTGACTATTGTGGCGCTGGGAACCTCTCTGCCGGAGCTGTTTACCTCTGTGTCTGCAGCTATCAAAGGCAAAGCAGACATTGCTATCGGAAACATTGTGGGAAGCAACATTTTCAATATCCTGTTTGTAGTAGGGACTGCGGCGCTGATTCTTCCGGTAGAATTTGCTCCCAGCTTTGCCATTGACACCGTGGTAGCCATCGGCGCAGGTGTGCTTCTGCTGCTGTGTGTATTCCGCAAACAGCTTCTGAAGCGGTCCGCCGGAATCCTGATGCTTATCTGTTATGGCGGATACTTCGCTTATCTGATGATGCAATAAAAAAGAAGGGATGCTGCTTTGGATTTGGCAGCATCCCTTTTAAATTACTCTGGCGTTTTGCCGTTTAACAATTTTTCCAGCGTCCCGCACAGGGCGGCAAAGTCAATGGGCTTGGCTGCATGGGCGTCCATACCGGCTTTTTCCGTAGCTGCAATGTCCTCGGCAAAGGCGTTGGCGGTGACGGCCACAATGGGAATTACGGCGGCATCGGGACGGCTCAGAGAACGGATGGTTCTGGTGGCCGTACAGCCGTCCATAACCGGCATCTGCATATCCATAAGAATGGCGTCAAAGTGGCCCGGAGCAGAGCGTTCAAATTGTTCCAGGGCCTCTTTTCCATTCCAGGCCTGGGTAACTTCCACGCCGTTTAAGGTAAGCAGCTCCGTTGAAATTTCCATATTGATTTCATTGTCCTCTGCCAGAAGGATTTTCTTGCCTTCCAGAGAGAATGGCTTCCGGGCTTTTGCCGCGTCGCTTTGGCCGGCCCTGGCGCACTGGTCGAAGGCCGCGGCGGCCTCCGCTTCTGGAGTTTCGTTTACAGCCGGAAGCGGCACCACAATGGTAAAGGCGGTTCCCTGGCCCAGCTTGCTCTTTACCTCAATTTGGCCGCCCATCTGGTTTACCAGGCGTTTTACAATAGAAAGCCCCAGACCGGTGCCGCTGATTTGCCGGGATAAAAATTGCACTTCTCTGGAATAGGGCTCAAACAGTTGTTCCAGGAATTCTTCCGACATGCCGATGCCTGTATCGGTGACGGAGATAATATACTTGGAAGCCATGGCTTCGTTTAGCTGCTTTACCGACAGAGTGATGGAATCGCCTCGCTCCGTGTACTTAATGGCATTGGACAGCAGGTTGTTAAGGATTTGGGTGATGCGGAACGGGTCGCCGGTAACGATGCTGTTTTGAATGGAAAACTGGATGTGGAACGGTTTGTTTTCTGCCTGGAATACAGGCAGGAAGTTATCGGTGCATTGTCGGATGATCTGGGTTAAATCGAACTGCTGGTTGGAAATGGACAGATGGCCCTGCTCCAGCCGTGACATGTCTAAAATATCATTGACCAGTTCTAAAAGCTGCTGGCTGGCAAACTGAATCCGGGAAACATAGGCCTGGATTTTCTCCGGCTGATCCTTGTACTGCTCCATCAGTCGTGTCAGGCCGATGATGGCGTTCAGCGGCGTTCGCATGTCGTGGGACATGTTGCTGAAAAAGGTAAGCTGATTTTTCTCGTTATGCCGGGAATGTTCCAGAGCAACTTCCAGCATCTGCTTTTCCACCGCTTCGATGTCGCAGAAACAGAGGATTACTTCATCATCCAGCAGTGTGTCGTCGAAAAGGACACGGACATTGACCCGGCAGTAGGAGCTGTCAAACCACCGCTGGAAATCTTTGCCGGAATCCGGAATCTGGCGGGAAACCAGTTTTTTCAGATTTTCCGGAGAAAAGGTCAGAATGAAATCCTGGTAGGCGTCGCCTTCAATAATTTCCTTAAAAAGTTTTAAAAGCATATGGTAGTCTCCTGTGGGAGGAAGAACGGAGCTGATATAGTCGGAGTTTTTGATGATCTCATAGGTATTCCGGTTTAAATTGATGCGGTAAATGGCATAGTAAGGGTTTCCCAGAACCTGCACCGTCTCGTTAATTCGCGTCATCTTGCTGCTGAGCCGCCGATTCTGCAGGTTGGTCCAGGCAAAGGCGGTGAAAAACAGGGTATCAAGGCGAACCAGGTTGACCGGAGCCTTCCCCGGATAACCGTAAGTCAGATAACATGCGCTGCCCAGAAAGATAAGGAGCTCCAGTACAGTAAAATAGCTGTGAGCGGCAGATTGTCTTTTCTTTATCAAAGGGAAACTGTTCTTATTTTTCAAAATTTTTCTCCAATGTGTTTTTTATGAAAAGTTCTTTTATTATGCAGGAACATGTGTGGGTTGTCAAGGAGGGGACGAAATAATAAAAGCTCATAAGCTGCTTATAAAATTGAGGAATCCGGTCATACTAGGATTAGTACAAAGGAAGTACAAATCAGAAATAGGTGAGTCCATGGGTAAGCCGGATAAGAAACTGAAGAAAATGTTATTGATATTGGGAACCACAGGGGCAGTTTATGGAAGCTTCCGCTTTCTTCTGCCTCTTGTGATTCCCTTTCTGCTGTCCTGGGGCGCGGCGGTGTGTCTAAGGCCCTCGGCCCGGTGGATTTCGCAGCGCGTCCGGTTCCGGGTACAGTTTAGAAACCGGCAGCGGGAAATTGGGATTCCGGTAGGAGCGGCAGGAGCGGCAGAACTTTTGGCCCTTTTCATCATTCTGGGCTGGGGCGCATTTTTAGGCGGCAGAAAGATTTTTCAGGAGGCGTCCCTTCTGATGGAGCAGGTGCCGGAGTGGATTCGTCTTTTGGATGTGTGGCTGACCAGAGCCTGCCACCAGATTGAGGCATCCTTTTGCCTGAAGGAAAACCTGCTGGTAGTGCTGATGCGGGAGATGTTAAAAGGTCTTCTGGAAACCATGAAAGAAGGCGCCATGTCTTATTTGATGGTAAATTCCGTGACCCTGTTTAAGGTAGGCGTCGGGCTGTCTGTATCCTTGGTGATTCTTCTCATTGGAACAGGGCTTTGCCTGCAGGAGATGGACTGCTGGAAAAAGCGATGCCGCCGTTCCATTTATCATGCCGAAATTCAGTTGATTGCCGGGCGGCTTCATTCGGCTTTGGCGGCCTGGCTGAAAACCCAGGGAGCGATTATGGTATTGACTGCAGTGATCTGTACTATCGGCCTGTGGTTGATGAAAAATCCCTATTATGTGTTAGCTGGGATTGGCGTCGGCCTTTTGGACGCTTTGCCGGTTTTCGGCACAGGAACCGTGTTTATTCCCTGGGCGGCAGTTCTGTTTTTCCAGGGAAGCTGGGGCCGGGGCTTTTTCCTTCTGGCCCTGTACCTGGTCTGCTATGTGATGCGGGAGGTGTTAGAGGCAAAGATGATGGGAGACAAGATTGGCCTTTCGCCGCTGGAAACCCTCATTGCTATCTACGCAGGTTTGAAGCTGTTTGGCATTCCCGGCCTGATTTTAGGCCCCCTGGGACTGCTTCTCATCCAGGACATGGTAGAGGCATTTGAGTAAAACCAACCGGATTTCCCTCGTTTACAGAGACGGAAAATTAGCGTATAATATCGGTGAGCGGAAGGAGGAAGCATGATGGGGATGGAGCAAATGTCGCTGTTTGACAGTGGAAATGTATACCAGCCGTTAGCCAGCCGGATGCGGCCGGAGTCACTGGAAGAATTTGCAGGCCAGAAGCATCTTCTAGGAAAGGGGAAGATTCTGCGGCAGCTGATCGACCAGGATCAGATTCCGTCCATGATTTTCTGGGGGCCGCCGGGAGTGGGAAAGACCACTCTGGCGTCTATCATCGCCCGCCGCACCCATGCGGAATTTATCAATTTCAGCGCAGTAACCAGCGGCATCAAGGAGATTCGGGAAGTGATGGAGCAGGCGGAGAACAGCCGCAGAATGGGGCTGAAAACCCTGGTTTTTGTAGACGAGATCCATCGTTTTAACAAGGCGCAGCAGGATGCTTTTCTGCCCTATGTGGAAAAAGGAAGCATCATTTTAATTGGAGCAACCACGGAAAATCCTTCCTTTGAGATCAATGCGGCGCTTTTATCCCGCTGCAAGGTGTTTGTGCTGCAGGCGCTGACAGCCCCGGATTTGACAGAGCTTTTGGAGAGGGCGCTGAAAAGCCCTCAGGGATTTGGGTTTCTAAGGGTGGAGATGGAGCCGGAGCTTCTGGGAATGATTGCAGAGTTTGCCAATGGAGACGCCAGAACGGCCCTTAATACTCTGGAGATGGCGGTAACCAACGGTAATATCCAGCCGGATAAAACCGTGGTGACAAAAGAAATCCTGGCCCAGTGCATCGGAAAGCGCAGCCTTATGTATGATAAGAAGGGAGAAGAACACTACAATCTGATTTCCGCCCTTCACAAATCCATGCGGAACAGCGACCCGGATGCAGCAGTTTACTGGCTGGCACGGATGCTGGAAGCAGGTGAAGACCCTCTTTACATAGCCAGGCGGCTGGTGCGGTTTGCCAGCGAGGACATCGGTATGGCAGATGTTCATGCGCTGCCTCTTACCATTGCAGCTTATCAGGCCTGTCATTTTCTGGGGATGCCGGAGTGTAATGTTCATTTGAGCCATGCGGTCATCTATCTGTCCATGGCGAATAAGACGAATTCTGCCTATATGGCTTATGAGAAGGCTAAGCTGGACGCTGTCCGGATGCTGGCGGAGCCGGTGCCTCTCCAGATTCGGAATGCGCCTACAGAACTGATGAAAGAACTCCACTATGGAGAGAACTATGTGTATGCCCATGATACACAGGAAAAGATGGCCCGGATGCAGTGCCTTCCGGATGCAGTCAGGGACCGGGTGTACTATGAACCCGGCGTCCAGGGGGAAGAAGCAGCAGTAAAAGAAAAGCTGGAAGCGGTAAAACGCTGGAAGAGCCAGGAAAAATAAAGTTAAGGAGATTTAAGGATATGACATTTACTTACCCGGCGGTATTTACGCCCCACAAAGACGATAACGGTTATCACGCCTATTTTCCGGATTTAGAGTGCTGCGAGGCAGACGGCCCGGATTTAGAGGACGCTCTGGAAAATGCCAGAGAGGCAGCTTACAACTGGCTGTGGCTGGAGTATGAGGAAGGGGGAGACTTCCCGGCTCAGACCCACTCCGAGGACATGGAACTGGAAGAAGGAAGCTTTGTCCGCAATATTATGGTGCGGATTAAGCTGCTGCCGGACTGCGACTAAGAAAGTAAGTTGCAAATAAAATTAGGAAATAAAATAGGAAATCAGAAAAATCCCGGGAATCCTCCGGGATTTTGTCTTGACTGCTGATAATATCAGTGATATAATCACTAATAAGATTAACGATGCCGAAGGCCATAAAAAGCTTTTGGGGAGGCATTGGGGATGCAGTTTTAGGACAGATCAACCAAGGAGGAGAAGGAAATGGAGAGAACAGACAACCGTTATACCACTTATGTGCAGATTTTAAAAGAGGAGCTGGTTCCGGCTATGGGGTGCACAGAGCCAATCGCTATCGCTTATGCGGCGGCCAAGGCAAGAGAGGTTCTGGGGGCGGAACCGGATAAGGTGAACATCGGCGTCAGCGACAACATCGTTAAAAATGTAAAAAGCGTAGTGGTGCCAAACACTGATGGCATGAAGGGAATTGAGGCGGCGGCAGTGGCCGGCATTGTAGGCGGTCAGGCGGATCTGCAGCTGGAAGTGATCTCTCAGGTGACAGCGCAGCAGAAAGCGGAAATGCGGGCCTTTTTAGAGCAGGTCCCTGTAAAGGTAAAACAGCTGGACACCGGCATTATTTTTGATATTATTGTCACGCTGTTTAAGGGCGGGGATTCTGCCACTGTGCGGATCAGCCAGTATCATACCAACATTACATATGTGGAGAAAAACGGCACGGTTCTGTTTGCGGCCGAGGAGCAGCCGGCAGGCTGCAGCGAAGGCGAGCAGAAGGAAACCGGTCTTGCGGACAAAAATCTGCTGAACATTCAGGACATTATTGAATTTGCAGACACCTGCGACCTGGAGGATGTAAAGCCTGTTCTGGATGTGCAGATTCAGTATAATACGCTGATTTCCGAGGAAGGGCTGTTGGGAGACTATGGCGCCAATGTAGGCTCCACCATGTTAAAGGCCTACGGCAGCAACATCGAAAACCGGGCGGCAGCCAAGGCGGCTGCCGGTTCCGACGCCCGCATGAGCGGCTGCGAGCTTCCGGTTATCATCAATTCCGGCTCCGGAAACCAGGGCATGACCGTGTCTGTTCCGGTGATTGAGTATGCCAAGGAACTGAATGTGCCCAAGGAAAAGCTGTATCGGGCGCTGGTAATTTCCAATCTGATCGCAGTCCATGAGAAAGCCGGCATCGGCAGACTGTCTGCCTACTGCGGAGCTGTCAGCGCCGGATGCGCAGCCGGATGCGGCATTGCCTATTTATACGGCGGAGGCTATGAGGCCATTGCCCATACTCTGGTAAATTCTCTGGCGATTGTGTCCGGAATTATCTGCGATGGGGCCAAGCCATCCTGCGCCGCTAAGATCGCTTCCAGCGTTCAGGCGGGAATCATGGGCTACCATATGTACCAGAACGGCCAGGAATTTAAGGCGGGAGACGGCATCGTCAGCAATGGCGTAGAAGCCACCATCAAAAATGTAGGCCGCCTGGGCCGGGACGGCATGCGCCTGACAGATAAAGAGATCGTGAAGATCATGATGGCGCAGTGACAGGCTTTGAAATGTCTTGACAACTTCCTGCAAATGGCGTAGAATCTAGCTTACGGAGTATTTCCGATATAGGAAAAAGACAGTGAACGGGAATAGTAAGCGAACCATACACAGACAGAGAGAGAATCATTTGGTGGAAGATTCTGGGGTGTCCCTGGCGTCTGAACCGGCCCGGGAGTCCTGCAGCGAACTGCAGCGTAGATTCCGGCGTTAACGGAGAACAAGCGAGTTTTTGCGGGGAAATTCCGGCAGAAACTAATTAGGGTGGTACCGCCGAATTTATCTGGTCATTCGGTCCCTTGCCGCAATCTGAAAAGGTTGCGGCATGGGATCGGGTGGCCTTTTTTTCATAGGAAAGTTCGCCCTATGAAACAAAAACGCTCCGCGGATGCGCACTTCGCGCTTAAGGAAAATGTCTGCTGACGCAGACGCGCTCCGGCGCGGGAGTCCGGCGAACCGGACAATTTTTTTAACAAACAATCATTTTAAGAAAAAGGAGAACAATCATGGCAAAGGATAAGAAACTTGTAGAAGCCATCACATCCATGGATGTGGATTTTGCCCAGTGGTACACGGATGTGGTGAAGAAAGCGGAGCTTTGTGACTACGCCAGCGTAAAAGGCTGTATGGTAATTAAGCCAGACGGCTATGCTATCTGGGAGAACATCCAGAGCGAACTGGACCGCCGCTTTAAGGAGACCGGTGTGCAGAATGTATACATGCCTCTGTTTATTCCGGAGAGTCTGCTTCAGAAGGAGAAGGATCATGTGGAAGGCTTTGCGCCGGAGGTAGCCTGGGTAACCCACGGCGGCCTGGAACCGCTGCAGGAGCGTATGTGCGTGCGCCCCACTTCCGAAACCCTGTTCTGTGACTTCTATGCAAAGGACATCCATTCTTACCGGGATTTGCCCAAGGTATACAACCAGTGGTGTTCCGTTGTGCGCTGGGAGAAAACCACCCGGCCCTTCCTTCGCTCCAGAGAATTTTTGTGGCAGGAGGGCCATACCGCTCATGCGACTGCAGAAGAAGCAGAGGAGCGGACCATCCAGATGCTGAATCTGTATGCAGATTTCTGTGAAGAAGTGCTGGCTATGCCGGTAGTCCGGGGACAGAAGACCGATAAGGAGAAATTTGCAGGTGCAGAGGCAACCTACACCATCGAGGCTCTGATGCATGATGGCAAGGCGCTTCAGTCCGGCACCAGCCACAACTTCGGAGACGGCTTTGCAAAAGCATTTGAGATTCAGTACGCAGCAAAGGACAATTCCCTTCAGTATGTTCATCAGACTTCCTGGGGTATGACTACTCGTTTGATTGGCGCTATCATCATGGTACATGGCGATGACAACGGCCTGGTGCTGCCGCCCAGGATCGCGCCTACTCAGGTGGTGATCGTTCCGGTTCAGCAGCAGAAGGAAGGGGTTCTGGATAAGGCTTATGAGCTGCGGGATGTGCTGTCTGGCTTTAAGGTAAAGGTAGATGATACCGATAAAAGCCCTGGCTGGAAGTTCTCCGAGTCCGAGATGCGGGGAATTCCGGTTCGTATTGAGATTGGGCCGAGAGACATCGCTAACAATGAGGCTGTGTTAGTGCGCCGTGATACCCACGAGAAGATGACCGTTTCTTTAGATGAGATTGCAGAGAAGACAGGAGAACTTCTGGATACGATCCAGCACGATATGCTGGAGCGGGCCAGAGCACACCGGGACGCTCACACTTATGTGGCAGCTACCTACGATGAGTTCGTGCAGACCATCAACGAGAAGCCAGGCTTTGTAAAGGCCATGTGGTGCGGCTGCAGGGAGTGTGAGGACAAAATTAAAGAAGACACTGCAGCAACCTCCCGCTGCATGCCGTTTGCTCAGGAGCAGCTTTCCGACAAGTGCGTATGCTGCGGAAAACCGGCCAGGAAAATGGTTTACTGGGGCCGCGCATACTAAAGAAGGAATGAGCTTATTATGCAAATTCAGATTCCCACCCAGGTGGAGCATATCATTAAAATATTAAACAGAGACGGCTACGAGGCCTACGCCGTAGGCGGCTGCGTCCGGGATACCTTGCTGGGCCGCAGTCCGGAGGACTGGGACATTACCACCTCCGCTAAGCCGGAGCAGGTGAAGGCCCTGTTTCACAGAACCATTGACACCGGAATCCAGCATGGCACTGTAACGGTTATGATGGGCGGCGTTGGCTACGAGGTAACCACCTATCGCATTGATGGAGAGTACGAGGACGGCCGTCATCCCAAGCAGGTAGAGTTTACCTCCAATTTGCTGGAAGATTTAAAGCGCCGGGATTTTACCATCAATGCTATGGCTTACAGCCACGAAACCGGCATTGTAGACGCCTTTGGCGGCATGGAGGATTTGAAAAACCGGATTATTCGATGCGTGGGAGACCCTGTGGAGCGCTTTACCGAGGATGCCCTGCGGATTCTGCGGGCCATTCGCTTTTCTGCCCAGTTGGATTTTCAGGTGGAGCAGGAAACCTGGAACGCCATCGGAATGATTGGGCCGAATCTTAGAAAGGTCAGCCGGGAGCGGGTGCAGATGGAGCTGACCAAGCTTCTTTGCTCCGGTCATCCGGAGCGGATCAGCCAGGTTTACGAGACTGGCGTCAGTCCGTATGTGTCGGCGGAGTTTGCCGCCCTGCCCTGGAAAGAAGCAGAGATTCCGGTATCCCTTTCCCCTATAAAATATGTCCGCTGGGCCGGATTTCTGCGCTGTGGCAGGGACGCCCAGAAGGCGGTGCAGATTTTAAAAGATTTAAAACTGGACAACGATACTATCGGCAGAGTGAAAACGCTGGTAGCCTGGTCCGGAAAAGAACTGGAGCCGGAACCGGCCCAGGTGCGCCGGGCCATGAGCCGGATGGAACCGGAGGTCTGGGACGCACTGATGGATTTAAACGGTTACAGCCTGGAAATCCGGAAGCTGACAGACCAGATCCGCCGGTCAGGAGACTGTCTGGATTTAAAGCACCTGGCAGTGAAGGGCCAGGATTTGATTGCAGCAGGCGTAAAGCCAGGAAAAATGCTGGGAGAAATCCTGAACCGGATGTTGGATGAAGTATTGGAACATCCGGAAAAAAATAAAAAAGAGCTCCTTTTGAAAGAATTTGAAGGACTCTGGCTTTCCTAGCTGCAGTATTCCATTTTTCATATTATGTAGTTTTCAGCGGGGAACCCTTTCTTGTGGTTCCCCGGCCCATTTTTCGGGCATTCTATGGACTGTGATCCATAATTCATTTTTTCGGATTCGTTTCCACAACAGCTGCATTTAAAGAGGATGTATTTTTATGGAACAGGTGCAGAGACTAAAGGAACAAGGGGCGAAGGAATTTAGGTGATGGTGCAGAGTATATCTGTGCATGAAATCAATCTCCCCTTCATACTCTGGAAGTAGCTGACAGCCATGGACTGGCAGACTCAGAGTGGAGGGGATAGGGTGAACGACAGTTATCTGGAAGTATTGGAGCAGTATGATGGGGAATTTGCAGGCGTCCGGCGGGGCCGGGGAGCCTGGATCTGTGAATGGTCTGACGGAGTAAAGGTGCTAAAGGAGTACCGGGGCACTTTGAAGCGGCTGGAGTTTGAGGAGCAGGTGCTGGGGCAGCTGCGGGAGAACGGCGGTATTCAGGTGGATCAGTATGTCCGGAACCGGGAAGGAGAGCTTCTCACTGCTGCGCCGGATGGGACAAAATATATTTTAAAAGACTGGTTTTTAAACCGGGAATGCAGCTTGAAGGACAGTTGGGAGGTGTTGACTGCAGTAAGCAGGATTGCCGGCCTGCACAAGGCGTTTCGGCAAATTCCCTGGCAGGAGGAATGGGCTATGGGTTCCAGCCTGCCGCCAAAGCTGGATGAGGAAATGCAGCGCCACAGCCGGGAGATGAAAAGGGCCAGGAACTTCATCCGGGGTAAACGAAAGAAAAATGAGTTTGAACTGTGCGTGATAAAGCATTTTGACGATTACTATGAGCAGGCCCTGGCGGCCCAGAGCGGCCTGGCCCAGTTAGCGCCGCAGCAGCCCGGCCTGGCTCACCCGGGCCACGCCGGACACAGCCAGCAACCTTACTTCCTCTGCCATGGCGACTTGGACCAGCACCATGTGCTGATTGGGGATCAGGACATGGCATTTATTGAGTTCAATCAGATGCACCTGGGACAGCAGATGACAGATCTGTACCGGTTCATGCGGAAGGTAATGGAAAAGTACGGCTGGAACGAGCGTCTGGGGGCGTCCATGATGGAAAGCTATGACCGGGTGCTGCCTATTAGCGGGGAAGACAGGAAAACTTTGTACTGCCTGTTTCTCTATCCGGAGAAATACTGGAAACAGCTAAATTACTATTTTAACGCCAACAAGGCCTGGGTGCCGGATAAAAATGTAGAGAAATTAAAAAGCATGGAAGAACAGGAGGCGGCCAGAAAGCGTTTCCTGGCAGAAATCTGCTGATGTCCCGGCAACTGTATACATGGCCTATATAATTGACAGAGGTTTTAAAAAAGTGTATATTTAGAGAAAGAAAAAGCGTGCCTGGCACAGCTTTAAATAACGGAAGCGGGGGATTATTATGTATCTGGATGATTACAAACGGTGGCTTTCTGCAGATTTGGAAGATGCAGATTTAAAGCCGGAACTGGCAAGGATTGAAGGAAACGATGATGAGATCAAAGACCGTTTTGCAGTAGCCTTAAAGTTTGGTACTGCCGGACTGCGGGGCGTGTTAGGCGCAGGAACCAACCGCATGAACATTCATGTAGTGCGCCAGGCCACTCAGGGACTGGCTAACTGGGTAAAGACCCAGGGCGGCAATCAGACCGTAGCCATCAGTTACGACAGCCGCTTAAAGAGTGACGTATTTGCAAAGACTGCAGCCGGTGTGCTGGCCGCCAACGGAATTAAGGTGCGTATTTATGATGCCCTGATGCCGGTGCCCGCCCTTTCCTTTGCAACCCGTTATTATCAGTGCAATGCGGGCATCATGGTAACGGCGTCCCATAACCCGGCCAAGTATAACGGCTATAAGGCCTACGGCCCGGACGGCTGCCAGATGACAGATGATGCAGCCGCTATCGTTTACGATGAAATTTTAAAGACAGATGTATTAAACGGTGCAAAGCACATCTCCTTTGCTGAGGGCGTGGAAAACGGCCTGATTCGCTTTGTAGGAGACGACTGCAAGAAAGCATTCTATGAGGCTATTGAGGCACGCCAGGTTCGTCCGGGTCTGTGCAGCACCGCAGGACTGAAGCTGGTCTACAGCCCCTTAAACGGTTCCGGCCTGGTTCCGGTTACCACTGTTTTGAACGATATTGGCATTACGGACATTACCATCGTTCCGGAGCAGGAGTATCCCAATGGCTACTTTACTACCTGCAGCTACCCCAATCCGGAAATTTTTGAGGCTCTGGAACTGGGGCTTAAGCTGGCAAAGGAGACAGACGCAGACCTGATGCTGGCTACAGATCCGGACGCAGACCGGGTAGGCATCGCCATGAAATGCCCGGACGGCTCCTACGAGCTGGTAAGCGGAAACGAGATGGGCGCTCTGCTGCTGGATTACATCTGTGCAGGCCGCATTGAGAAAGGCACTATGCCGAAAAATCCAGTAGTAGTGAAATCCATTGTTTCCACTCCGCTGGCAGACGCCATTGCAGAGCACTACGGCGTAGAGATGCGGAATGTGCTGACTGGATTTAAGTGGATTGGAGACCAGATTGCAGGTCTGGAGGCAGCAGGAGAGACAGACCGCTTCATCTTCGGCTTTGAGGAAAGCTATGGCTACCTGGCAGGCCCCTATGTGCGGGATAAGGACGCGGTTATCGGCTCTATGCTTATCTGTGAGATGGCTGCTTACTACCGCAGCATTGGAAGCTCTATCAAGCAGCGTCTGGAAGAGATTTACACTCAGTACGGCCGTTATTTAAATAAGGTAGACAGCTTTGAGTTCCCCGGCTTAACCGGCATGGACAAGATGGCAGGCATCATGCAGAACCTTCGCCAGAACCCGCCGGCAGAGTTTGCAGGCTATAAAGTGGTAAAGACCACAGACTATCAGAAGCCTGAGGAGACCGGGCTTCCGGCTGCTAATGTGCTGATTTACACTCTGGAAGGCGGAGCAACCGTAGTGGTTCGTCCGTCCGGCACAGAGCCTAAGATTAAAACCTACTTTACCACCCTGGGCAGGGATTTGGCCGAAGCCCAGGCACAGAAAGACAAGCTGGCAGAGGCATTAAAGCCGATTCTGGCATAATCAGGAGACAGTTAAATGACAAAAAAGACAGTGACAAAAGGGCAAGACAGCTTTGCAGAATCCTGTTCCGGGATTATAAGCGGCGCAATCAGCGTATTTTTGCTGATTTTAGCCGCCGTATTCCCTCTGATTTATCACAATTCCTATTTTGATATATTAGAGACAAAATATAAGTGCTACTATTTGACCGTGATTGGTATGCTGGCAGTGCTGCTGGTGTTATCCCTGGTCATGCTGGTGGTGGATCTTAATGAGTACGGCGGCAGCCATGCAAAAGCCCTTTTGGAGCAGTTGAAGCCAAAACACTGGCGGGAGACCTTTTCTGCAGCAGATGCAGGGGTGCTGGTGTTCTGGCTGATGTCCGGCCTCTCTACCCTGTTTTCAGAATACCGGTATGAAGCTTTCTGGGGAAACGAGGGGCGTTACAGCGGCTTCTTTCTGATTACCCTGTATGTGGCCTTTTACCTGGTGGTAAGCCGTTTCTGGAAACGGAAAGACTGGGTCATAGAAGTATTTCTGATCAGCGGAATAATAATGTGTTTTATCGGAATTACAGATTATTTCCAGTTGGACATTCTGAATTTCAGAGAGAACATGAAGCCTTCCCAGTCTACTATTTTTACCTCTACGGTGGGAAACATCAACACCTACACGGCCTATGTGGCTTTGCTGATGGGAGTGGCCACAGCCCGGTTTGCAACCGAAAAAGAGCGGTGGAAAACAGTATGGTACTATCTGTGCATGGTGGTAACCTTTTTTGCCATTATCATGGGTTGCAGTGAAAACGCCTATCTGGCCCTGGGCGGTATGTTTGCAGTGCTTCCGTTTATACTGCTTCGCAGCAAGCAGGGCACTGTGCGTTACCTGGCGGTGCTGGCAACCTTCGCTACAGTAATTCAGTGTGTGGACCTTTTAAATCAGGCATTTGCAGATATGGTAATCGGGCTGGACAGCCTGTTCGGCATACTGGCCGGATTTTCTCTGCTGCCTCTGGCAGTAGCGCTGTTATGGCTGGCAACTGCAGCCCTGGCGTATATATGGCGCCCCGGCTCCGGTTGTCAAGACGGTTTAGATCCCCTTCCGCTGCGCATTTGGTGTGGTTTTATTGGTGCGGCAGCGCTGCTTATCTGCTTCCTGCTTTTTGACGCCAATATAGGCGGCCATGGAGAAAGGTACGGCGCTCTTGCGGAATACCTGGTGTTCAGCGACAGCTGGGGAACTAACCGGGGCTATATCTGGCGGAAATCCGTTGAGCTGTATCAGGAGTTCCCTCTTAAGCACAAGCTGTTTGGCTACGGCCCGGACACCTTCGGTATTATGACTGTCAACAGCTTCCAGAGAGAGATGGTAAATACTACAGGCCAGACTTTTGACAGTGCACACAATGAATACCTTCAGTTCCTTCTGACGGTTGGTCCGGTGGCGCTGGCCGGTTATCTGGTGTTCCAGATTGGTTCCTGTATCCAGATGGTGAAAAACCGGATGAAAAATCCCTATGCCTTGGCCTGTATGCTGGGCGTGGTCTGCTATGGCTTTCAGGCTATTGTAAATTTGAATCTGCCTATTGCAACTCCCATGATGTGGTTTTTGATCAGTATGGGAATGGCGAAAAAGGCATAAATAAGAAGAAAAATTTTTTACTGGACTTGTGAGAAAAGTGGTTTGGAGGGAAATTCCAAACCATTTTTTGTGCACATTTCCTGAAACTATTTTTTTTCCCTAAATTATTGCCAATTTCCCATTCTTTTTGGTATAATCAAGAGAAAAAGAATATCAAGGCTGTCGAAATTTTTCGATAAACATAGAAACAGCATGGCAAATGAGTGGCAAAAATTGAAAAAGATTTGTTCCTCATTTATTTGTGTGAAAAAATAGGAGTGATCGAGTGATGAAGAATACAAAAGGGCTAATCGTAATTGTCGGCTTGGTAGTGGCGCTGCTTGGTGTGTCGGCCTGGCTGGGAATAAGTCATACCCAGAAAAGCAGGGCGGTGTTTGAAGGCTCCGGTTACATATTAGAAGCAGACTCCAGGGCAAATTCTGAGAAGATACTGATTAGTCAGGGAGATTCTTACAATAGAAACGAACTGACAAAGGAACTTACCTTTGAGGACGCTGCAGGAGAAAAGCAGATTGTGTCTCTGGATACCTTCGTCCATTATGACGATGGCTCCGTTGCAGCCATGTCTGAAGGCGTTGTACTGGATCTGGAAGATGTTTCCGGAAATCTGGTAAACCATTATCCCATTAAGAGCGGCGTTAAAATGACCAAGAACGGTTCCCGGTTCGATTTCTCTTATGACGGAGCCAGCCTGGATTTTGGCGAATGCCTCTGGAAAATATCTGATGCCAAGTACATGGTATGCGCACCGGATCTCCAGATTCATTTTGCAGAGGACGATGTCCGCCCTGCAGGAGACAATCTTCAGATTTGCTATATTGACGGCGGCGTAGTGCAGCTTATTACAGAAGAAAACATCTGGCATACCATTGCGCCGAATGTATATGTAGAGGCTCCTTCCGGCGCACGGTTCTATCTGGCTTCCCAGATGCTGGAAAAAGACAATAATAAGATGTTTGCGTCCAAGCTGAGCCATTCCGCAAATGACCCGGCAACTCTGCCCTATGAGGAGCAGAACAACCTGGCAGTGCCGGAAATCAGCATTGAGGCAGTAGACGGTAAAGACGGAGACGCCGGTGAGGACGGCGCGGACGGTGTTTCCGGTACTAACGGAACAGGCGGTCAGAGCGGTGAAGACGGCGTAATCGGTGAGGACGGCGCTATTGGCCAGACCGGTGAAGATGGAGAGGAAGGCGAAGAAGGTTCTGCCGGCGGAAACGGAAACACCGGTACAGCCGGTGCAGCCGGAGCTACCGGCGGTAAAGGCAATGCCGGCAGCAGCGGAGACATTGGTGATACTGGTTACACAGGTAACCGGGGAAATGCCGGTCTGGGTGTAGAGGGAGACAGCTCCTCCAAAACAGCGCTGCCGGTTATGACCTTTACAGACTGGGATGTAACCGGAAGTACCGTAAGAGGTACGATTGTGGTGGCGGATGAGCGGGAGATTTTAACTCCCAATACTGGTTCTGTTACTATTTTTGAAGCGAAAAGCGACCAGAACTTTATTGTTGCGTCTACTGTGAATGATGACGGCAGCTCTGCCAATGACCCTTTGTTTAACTTCTCCGGAATTTCCGAGGAAGGGGTTCGTTTCATTGCCAGCGGTTTAAAGCCGGATACAGAATACCGGATTACGGTAAGCAGCGACTATGTTATGTCTGACAACAGCGGCGCAGAGCAGACCTATAAGCGGGACTTTATTGTCCGCACCTTCTACACAGATTCTGCAGGTGCTTATATGGAGGTGGAGGATGTTCGTGAAAACTCCATTAAGCTGACCGTAAACAGACAAAGCTATTCAGATGAAACTGCAGCTACTGTTTATCTTTTGTCAGAGAATCAGTATATGTCTGGTTTTAATATTGACAATGTGGAAACCGGTTATGCAAGCCGGAATGCTGACTTAAATAGTGGCAGCGACAGCGTAACCTTTTCTCAGGTGAAAGAAAACGGCCAGGAGATAGATTTAAAAGCAAATACCCTGTATGCCGCATATCTGCTGTCCGGCACAGAGGTGGCGGAAAACATGATCAGCGACCCGGTTCTGATTAAGACCCTGAAGCGGCCGCTGGAATTTGACGCAGATAAAAAGGTCAGCGTTTCTGTAAATCGTCAGAAGGGCGGCTTTGAGGTTTACCGTCCCAAGGTGACAGATATTGACGCCGGAATCCAGGGTTATATTTACGAGTGTCTGGACGGACGGGGAAATGTGGTGCGTACCATTACCATCACCGACCCGGCCATTGAGCTGGCTACCTTTTTTGTAGATAATGCAGACATTCGTCCAGGTGTGGAATATACCTTCCGGGTGAAGTGTATTTTTGACGATAACCAGAAAGAGACAGAGATTTCCCTGGGTAAGGACTCAGAACCTGTCAAGGCTATGGAAAACAACATCCCGGCTATTGAATGGAAGCCGGTGGAGAGCGAACATGAAGGCGCTGCAGATATAGGAGGCAATATCATTATACATACCAGCGGCGGCAGCATTTCAGAGCCTACAGCGGATACGCCCATTACACTCCATATTCTGGCAGACGGCGTCTACGAGAATACGATTCTTTTCCAAAATAAGGGCGAGCTTACCTGGGAATCTACAGAGGTAATCCTTCCGGTTAAGTTACAGTACTTAAGCGAGAATACCACCTACCGTGTGGCAGTACGGGCTTATGTTGGCGGTTCAGAGACTCAGTTGGGCTTTGTTACCTTTTCAACCAGAAGCTTAGTCAAGCTGTCTGCTGAATGGAGTATTACAGACCAGACCGGTTATGCGGTTGCCAGGGAATTTTACCTAAAGCCGGTTAAGTCTGACAACACAGAGATTACAGATCCGAAAGAACTGGAACGGGCAACGCACGACATCAAATCCATTGGCCGGATGGAGCTGACCTTATACCGAGGCAGCGGCGCCAATAAATATAAACTGGAAACGGTTGTGCTGGAAAACCAGAGCGGGGATCCTTACAACAGTGATATTGCACAAAAATACTTTAATCCGGATGAACCGATGCTTTTAAGTGAGAGCTTCTTCGGATTGTCTTCCGGCCAGTTAAACGACTCCTTTAACTACACCCTGGAGGTGACCGGAGTATACGACTATACCTATAATAAGCAGCAGGGTACAAACTTAAGCGGCTATGTAAATGAGTTTGAGGTAAATACAAGGTCAGAGAATGTAACCAAGTCGATTATTCCGCCGGAGCTTCCGGCTCCTAACCGGGCGGATCAGAGCTTGCTTGCAGAGCCAATTCCCAATCAGGACGCAGCAAAATACGGCAAGACGGTAAATGAGAATCTGCCAAATAACGCTGTTATTGGTTACCGGCTTACCCCTACCTATGACAACGGCAACTCTCTGGCCCGTAAGATTACCTTTTATGCATATGAGGCCCAAATGTATAAGAATTCCGAGATAAATCAGTCAAATGTTGTTTATCAGGATGAGTTGAGCGGCGGGAATAACTACTGCTTTTCCTATACTTTGGATGTATCTGCCCATACGGCGGAAATACCGGGTCTGATTGTATTCTTTGGTGATGGGGAAGATACCTATTACGAAGGAACCCGTGTGGCATATGCAGGAGAGGCAAAATATAATTCGGCTCTGAAGACTTTGGTTGGTATGGACCGGGGCTATCAGTATGTGTTTGCCTATACCGTAGGCTATTCGGAGAACGGTGTAGGAGAGGCCAATAAAGTGTATCCGTTCGATATGGCTGACTTTAAGGATTATCAGGACAATACAGAATATAAAGTATATACTTTAAACTCCGGTATTAAGAAAGCCCCCAGAAGTAATCCGATTTTCTACGCTTATCCGTTAATGGGCGGAAATGGGCGCGGGTCCAATGGCTCCAGATTAACCATACGCTACTATTACACAGATGCAGATAATACCATTGAGCCGGGAAATACCGGAATCAATCTGACAGAAAGCAATGGAACTGTGCTGCCCCATGATCCTGTTGGCCAGCCTGGGCAGTGGAATGATCTGACCCTTAACCTGAGGAGTACAGGCGGCACAGGAGCCCTTATTTATTCTCCCTGGCTGGACTATAAGAAGTATGAGATTAAGTATGAGGCGTTTTCGGTACCCGGTATTTTTGACAAGGAGCCTACCTTCTACATAGGGCACTATCCTATAGAGCGGCCCAGCGGGACTGTTTTGGATGCCATCAGCAAACTTACTATCCAAGTGGACGCCGGCAAGGTTAATCAAAACCAGTTGATATTTATAGTGCAAGGCAAGGGTATGACAAATGACACATTCCAGGCTGCCCTGAGAAGAGTGGTTGCTTTGAAGGTCATCTTTACCCAGAATGGTAAAAAACTGGAACGGTATCTTCGTGTAGACCCCAACTCCCGTGAAGCCAGTATGTCCACTGCAGAGCTGGACAGCATGGTGGGAGGCAATGCTATCCATATGACATACGAACTGCTGTACGATACAGGCGTAAGCGGCTGGGATCTTCTTAAAACGCAGTCTGAGAATGGGGTTGCCAATATTGCTCTTCAGCGGCTGGTAAAGACTTCCATTGACGGAGCTGCAGGAGAAAATGTGGCAGCCTACACTCTGGGCAACTATCTTTCCCTGACTACCAGCGGAGCCAACAACCTGGTTGAGACCGTGGCGCCGTCTAACGCTTTGTTACAGTATGATGTGAAAAGAGGCGGGGTGAGCGGCGACTACAGCGCAGCCAGCTTTGCTCTGAGATATACTGCGCCTACAGCTATTGGCAATCCGTGGACTTTTGACCGTGGATATTCGTTCAGTATAAATGGTATTGCTCACGGATACTACAACGCAGACGGCACAGCTCCCGGCAACTACGAGATGCCGAAACAGGTGGGTAAGGCAATCGTTAGAGGAGACACGGAAGACGATGAATCTTTGCTGATAGATGCGGTTACTCCGTCTGTCACCCTGATGAGAAGTAATCTGTCTATTGGAGTGGAACGGATCACCATCAGACAGTTTACTTTAAATGGTTTTGACCAGTTTTTTGAGGCAGGCACAAAACCGCAGGTTCGTTTTGAAATTTATAAAACCTCTGCCGGTGCAGAAACAGGCGATCCGGTTGCAATTTCAGATTTTATAAATGTCGAGCAAAACAAAAATGTATATAATGTAAACATCGAAATAGCCGGTTTAGAGAGGAATACGGATTACTGCATTATTGTCAGATATAGAAGAGACACGGATGACAGTGAAGAGTGGATTAAGCTGATGAGCAGCGTGGATCCTACCGCTACCAATTACCTTCCCTTTACCACAAATCAAAATGTTACCGTTACCAAGGGAGATAAGCCCTATGTCATTAAGAATGACGGATACTTTGCAAAGACATTGACATTTGAATACACGATCAGCCAGTCCTACGCCATCCGGATTGAGTATGAGCTCTGGTCAGGAGACGGAACGACAAAGCTGGCGGATGCAGATGAATTGGATCGTTTAAACATGATTAAAAAGTATCCTGCAAATTATTCGTATACTAACCGGATGAGCGGTACCATGAACATCGGAAACGGAACTCTGATCCGGCCTGGTAATTCCTATCGGTTCTATATCCGCATCTATCAGAAAGACGGAGATAGCCTGCTGAATACAGAGACGGATTACATTCTTATTCAACGGCCTATGAACGCAGTTCCTAGCTCTTACATTGAGGCATTTGCCGGTACAACAACTCTGGATTTCTATGTAACGGTTACGGATACAGACAGTTCCGTTATGGGACGGCGTTACGGCACTACGGAATCCACTGCGGGAATCTACAAGGTGCGGCTGTTCCGTCACGGGGAAGGAGGCGAATGGGTATATACGCCTACCGAACATGACAATACCCTGTTCTATCTGGGAGGAGGACGGCAGCAGATCCACTTTGAAAATCTGGCTCCGGAGTCAGAATACAAGATTGCCCTTTATGCAGTTTTGGATGTGGATGAAAGCGGACTGAATGACAACGGCCCTGACGCAGAGCTTGAGAAACATGACTGGAGCTACTACTACAGGGGGACGGGTCAGAATGACGGAGCTTCTGCAAGCTGCAATATTGCAGATTATGCAGACTATGAAATTAACTCCCGTATCCAGAGAACGCTGGATGACCAGGGTATTTACATTGGAGCCATCAGCCTGCAGCAGGAGCCGAACCAGCCTCAGAAGATCCGGTTGATGTTAAACGAGGCTTCCGGGCTGGATAGGATTACCAGCATTAACTATAGCATCAGCGGTAATACCGGTTACAATAACTCGGCGGAGATAACCAATCAGGGAGGCAGTCTGTTTATGAAAGGAACAAACTACAGCTACTTTACCTTCCCGGATAACTTAAAAGCCGGTTCCGGTACCTATACCGTTGTGGTGCAGTTAAAGATTGGCAATGATATTTACAGAACCGAAACCTTTACATACAACAAACTAAGTTAGGAGGAAAGGCTTTATGCGAAAAATTGGAGATAAGGCAAAATGGACATTCGGAATCTTCGGTTTTCTGGCTCTGTCCATGGCAGGCGGCATTGCCTATGCCTCCATGCGGGAGGTGCAGGCTCAGCCGGAAACATACACTGTGGGAGAAGGAACTGTTGTGTATGATAAGGACAATATTCCGGTGGAGCTTGGCTCTGCCGCAGCCATTCAGAAGAAATGGACCGGGGATTACTGGATGAGCGCCGGAGACGGAAGCGGAAGCAGCCTGGGGGAACATACCATTTCCTATGACGGAAACAGCGTTACTATCTATGGCGGCGGCTACCAGATTGAGACCGGAGGCACCCTGACCAGGTTAGATGAGGTAACAAACCTGGCGGAGCGGAATGAGACTGGGCTTTATAAGCTGGCTGACCGGAAATACCTGATTGTAGCTCCGGAAATCCGGGAAAAGAACGATACCTTTCAGACGGAACCCTATCTGTACCTGGTAATCGACACGATCGGCAACGCCCAGATTTTGTCTCCGGAGGTGAATCTCCGGTGTACGGCGCCGACGGTTCTGGAGACAGATGAATTTACCTTTGATATAGCAAACGAAACCCTGACAGCAGGAGAAGAAAGCCTGGATCTGACCCTGGTTATGGGCACTACCAACACCTTTAACTCCGCAGAGTATAAAACGGCGGATACCCCCAAAAACCCGGAAGTTATTGACCTGACTATCCGGGGCGGAAACGGTGGTATGGGCGGTATGGGCGGTATTGGCGGCCGGGGCGGAAACGGCGGAGCCGGCGGAATAGGCGGAATAGGCGGAGCCGGCGGAATAGGCGGAACCGGCGGAAACGGCGGAGCCGGCGGAGCCGGCGGAGTAGGCGGCCAGGGCGGAAACGGCGGAAACGGCGGAGCCGGCGGAATAGGCGGAGCCGGCGGAATAGGCGGAACCGGCGGAATAGGCGGCCAGGGCGGCCAGGGCGGTAAAGGCGGCCAGGGCGGAGACGGCGGTAACGCCGGTCTTGGTGAGACAACGGATACGGTAAAAAGTATTCGTCTGACAGGAGCCGCCGCCAGCACCACCAGCATTGATGTAACCTACAGCATTCTGGATCCCTACGGCCAATACGGTATTATCCAGCTTACCTTACATGAGCTGGATAAGGATGGGAATGTGGTGGGTCAGCCACATAAATCGGTTTCCCTGGACCTGTTTGACAACGGATACACCTTCCGCAACTTAAAGCCGAATACCCGGTACCGGGTGGAGCTGAAGACCATTTACACCGATGAAGACGAGGAACTGATAGAAGAAGTAGCCGATGTAATGAATATTACTACCCGTCTGGTAAATACCAAACTGGGCATTAAGAAAGTAAACACCACTGCTCTGATTGCCACAGTCAAGGTAGACCGGGGAATTGAAGATGAGTTTGCTTATCTCCATCTTTTTGGATACTCTGATGGAGAGCTGAATGAGCTGGGAGACACGGTGAAGTCCATTAAAGTCAGAGATGCAGAAAAAGGCACTGTAAGTGTGGTGATTCCCTACAAGAGCTCGGATTCCATTACCCAATATCAGGGCTTTTATCTGCGGCTGACCTCCAGCGAGGATCCGGAGGATGAAAGAGCCATGATATACGGTTCCTTCCTTGGAAAGAACCAGTACTATATTGATCAGGACGATGGTGGTGATGGTGATATTGAAGGCGGTCTGGATGAGGACGAGGAAGATGGAGTAAAACTGGAGGATGACTTAAAACCCAGTAAGCCAGAAAAGGTTCCGGAGAGACCCACTCAGGCTCCTACAGAGCCAGAGACGGAAGTTCCTACAGAGCCAGAGACGGAAGCTCCCACAGAGCCAGAGACGGAAGTTCCCACTGAGGAATCCACAGAAGCAGAACCTGTGGCTCCTGAGGAAGAACCGGAAAAGGAGACAAAACCTTCTCCCAGCGTAGACCCAGGCGCAGAGGGAAGCGGAAAGGTATCAGCGGAAGGCCCGACAGATAAGCAGGAGGTATCTTTAGAGAGTCCTTCGACAAGGGGCGTTCAGGAACAGGAAACAGAAGCACAGAATACGGAGGTATAAGAGATGGAACAGATTGTAGCATCCACCATTGGAGCTATCGGCTGGATGGTGGGCCTGGCATTTTTGGGCCTGGGAATTGGCCTGGGCGTTATGGGCGCCCGGCTGGCTGAAGCAGTAGGACGAAACCCGGAGACAAAGGGCGATGTCATCCAGTCTGTGATGGTAATCGCGATTGTAGCGACAGTGCTGATGCTTTTGCTGTTCGCATTTGTATTGATGCTGCTGTATTTCAACCCGTTACTGGGTTAAGGGAGGAAGCGAAATGGCGGCTAGCCTGATTGTAGCATGCGTGGTCATGCTTGCCATGACCGCATTTATGGCTGTGGCAATAAAACAGATTACTGTGACGCTGAAACGCCAGCTGCGGGAGGACGCGGCTGTGGTTATGGGAACCTACGACAGCCTGATGGAGAAAAAAAGCAGGCAGCTGCGGGCTTTAAACCGGGAACTGGCCAAAGCCCGCAAGAATGCGGCTCAGACCGAACCCAAACCGGCTGCGGCGCAAAGCCCGGCTGTTTCTCAGACCAATCCCATTGAGGGAATCGGCATGATGGCGGGGGTGCGGTGGAAACCCAAAGATCTGGGCAGTATGTACCGCGCTATACACCAGGGATTTCGCCTGGATTATGACCAGATTCTTAACCAGGCAGGCCGCGGAGCAAAAGAAACTGTGCCGTCTCCGGCACAGCAGCTTTTAGATTCTCTGTCCTTTGATACCTTCTGCAGTCTGGCTACTCTGCCAGGGGAAAAGCAGTACGAAATCCTGGACAGTGCCTTAAGCGGAAAACAAAAGCAGCTGCTTTTAGAGTATACAGCCGGGGAACCGTCTGTTCAGAGTGTTGCCTTTTACAGTTATCTGAAGGCTTTGGCAAAGGAGCAGGACAGCAGAATTGCAGTCCGGGTAGCCCAGGGCGTAAACCTTGACCGGATCCCAGACGGGGTAACGGCAGAGTTTTCTCCGGATTTATGCGAGGGAATCCAGATTGTCGCCGGCGGACTGCTTTATGACTACAGCATAACAGAGCGGGAGTTAAATTAAATGGAAAACGGAATTGATAAGCTCATATCACAGAAAATAGAAGCCATGAAAAACGGAACCAATGTCTACCAGACTGGCCATGTAATTGCTGTACGGGATTACATTGTAGAAATCAGCGGAATGGAGCAGGTTTCCTACTTTGAGCGGGTCGTGATCGGCTCCGATTCAGAAGGTTATGTGGACGCCATTGGCCGTACCTCGGTTATGGTTGCCCTGACAAAGAAAGGCAGCAAGATCCATATTGGAGACGAGGCTGTGGCCATGGGAGAAGAATTCCAACTGACATTCTCAGAGGAATCCATCGGCCATGTGGTTGACATCTTCGGCGAGGATAAGCTGATGGGCCAGCGGTTTGCTGATTCTATCCAGCTGCCCATTGAGACGCCGGCTATCCCTATTATGGTAAGAAGCTCCGTAGTCCGGCCTTTACTTACCGGAATTTCCGGCATCGACATGCTTTACCCCATCGGCCGGGGCCAGCGTCAGTTGATTATTGGCGACAAAAAGACGGGAAAAAGCCAGATTGCCCTGGATGCCATTGCCAACCAGAAGGATCAGAATATGCTCTGTATCTATGTGGCAGTAGGTAAGACCAAAAAAGAGGTAAAGGATGTTTACAACCAGCTGTTAAAGCAGGGAGCTATGGGCTATACCATTATCTTTGCCGCATTCAACGACGAATGCGCTCCTGTGCTGGAGAAAACTCCGTATGCAGCCATGACGGTAGCAGAGCACTATATGCGCCAGGGCCGTGATGTGCTGGTGGTAATTGACGACTTAAAACGGCATGCAGATGTACACCGTGAGATCAGCCTGCTGTCCGGTAAGGTGCCGGGCCGCGACGCTTATCCGCCGGATATTTTCTATGCCCATGCCCGCCTGCTTGAGAAAGGCTGTCAGCATATGGACGGAGGTTCTATCAGCATCCTTCCCATTTGTGAGACAAAGGGCGGCGATATTACCGATTATATTTCAACCAATATCATCTCCATTACAGACGGCCAGATTGTGCTTTCTGCCCGCAGCTTTGAGCAGGGACAGAAGCCGGCGATCAACTACGGCCTTTCCGTATCCCGGTTAGGCGGCGCGGTACAGACTCCGGAGATGAAAAAGAGAGGTTCCGTGGTGCGCCGAGATCTGCTTTCCTATCTGGAGCAGAAAGAGATTTTCGAGCTGGCCAACATGGACGAAATGAGCCAGGATCTGCGGGATCATATGCTGAGAGGCGCTAAGATTCTGGAAAACCTGAAACAGTATAAGTTTGCCCTCCGCACACCGGAGGAAATGCTGCGGTCCTTTGAGGGAATGTACTAACCAGAAGGGGGAACCACTTTGAATGTCAAGGCAGTAGTAAAGGTAATGAGTTTCCACGCTTTGCTGCATGTGGAATCCGCCCGGCGAGAGGCGGAAAAATATCGGGTGATGGAAAAAGAGCTGTTCCGGATGATGGGATTGATCCTCAATAACCGGAACCTTCAGCTAGATCAGAAGATTCTGGCAGTAAATCCAGACGGGCCGGAACTGTGCATCTACATAGGCTCTGACCTGGGCTTTTGCGGAGCCGTAAACTCCTCTGTAGCTGGAAAGGCGTCGGACGGGGCGTCGGCAGACGCCATTGTAATGGGTAAAAAGATTCGGCGGATTCCCAACCAGATCTTTTTCACAGAGCGGGAAAACATAGAGCAGCGGTGGGATGAGGTTATGGAGATTCTTGCCGACGCAGTACACAGACAGAAATATTCCCGTATCTTTCTGATTTATAACCATTACCATAATATGACTTCCATCGAGTGCCGGCGGGTTCAAATCTTCCCCATTGATATGAACAAGAACAGGAACCCGGAACAGGATGAGGAAGCGGTTGATTTAAAGACAGTGGAGCAGGGAGATTTTGTAATTACTGGCGATGCTACAAATATGCTTCAGAACATGACCCTGACCTATCTGGGCCTGGAAATCAGAATGGCGGCAGTCAGCTCCTTTGCCGCAGAGAACATTGCGAGGCGGAATGCCACCACAGATTCTCTGAAAAAGATAGAAGAGATGGAAGAACAGGAGCTGTGGGAAAATCGTAAAGAACGAAGCCAGAAAGCCTTCAAAAAGGTAATCGACAGCTTTATCAAGAAGAAAAGCAGAGGGAGTGACTGACCATGAGAATAGGAAAGGTAGTATCGGTATCGGGTCTTAAGATTGAGATTCTGCTGGAAAACGAGGCCGCCGGAATCCGGGATACGGTCTATGTAGATACAGAGACCACTCATTACCGGTTTGAAATTGAGGAAATCCGCGGACAGGTGGCATATGCCATCGCCTTTGATATGGCAAACGGTCTGCGCCGCGGTCTGGATGTATATTTAGAGGAGGGCGGTCTGCAGATTGAGTATTCTGACGCCATCCTGGGCAAGGTATTCCACTCCTACGGCGAACCCATAGACGGCTCCAAGGTGGAAAATCCCCGTACAAGAGGCATTTACGAGCGCAACCTGTCTATGAGCGAGATTGAGATTGACGGAGACATTCTGTGGACCGGCGTAAAGGTACTGGATTTCTTTGCACCTATGCGTAAGGGCTTTAAAATGGGGCTTTTAGGCGGCGCAGGCGTAGGCAAGACGGTTCTGATTAAAGAGCTGATTCATAATGTATACGCCAACCTGCAGTCAAACTCTGTATTTGTAGGCGTTGGAGAGCGTTCCAGAGAGGGCCGCGACCTTTACGATGAGATGCTGGAGGCAGGCCTTCTGGATAAAATTGCCATGGCCTTCGGCCAGATGGGCGATAACGCCATGGCCCGCAGCCGCGCAGTACACAGCGGCCTGACCCTGGCTGAGTATCTCCGTGACGAGCGCCGTCAGGATGTGCTTTTATTCATCGACAATATTTACCGTATGGTACAGGCCAACAGTGAGATTGCAACAGAGCTGGAACGAATGCCCATTGATAACGGATATTCCACTGCCCTGCTTACGGAGATCAGTGAGGTAGAGGAGCGGATCAACTCTACAGACGGCGGTTCCATCACCTCCTTCCAGGCTATCTTCATCCCTGCAGACGATATGACGGACGCAGCGGTACATGCAATCCTGCAGCATTTGGACGGTCAGGTGGTACTGGACCGTAAGGTGGCAGAGAAAGGTCTGTATCCGGCCATTGATGTATTCTCCACTACTTCCCGCCTGATTGACCCGGAAATTGTAGGTCAGCGGCACTTTGATTTAGTAGAGAAGGCCCTTTGGTTTTTGTCCCGTTACCGGGATTTGGAGCAGATTGTAGCAGTGCTTGGTATTGACGAGCTTTCCCAGGATGACCAGAATGTGTTCTATCGCTCCAGAAAGCTTCGTAACTACTTCTCTCAGCCTATGTTCGTAGCAGAGCAGTTTACCGGCATTCCCGGCGCATTCGTAAAGATTGAAGAAGTGCTGGACGATGTAGAGGGTATTCTGACAGGTCGTTTTGACAATGTTGACGAGTCGCGCTTAACATATATCGGAAGCGCCAGCACGCTGCTGAAAGGTTGAGCATTGAGAAAGGGAATGTGATAACATGAAAGCCAGTATTATGAGCTATGAGCGGGGGCTGGAGCTCTACGACCAGGTAGCTTTGGTTCGTGTTAAGTCCGAAGATTACACCTTACTGATTATGGAGGATTTTGCACCTACTCTGGGAGAAATCCGGGGAACGGTGACAGTTCTTACAGATGAAGACGAACATCTCTACGAGAATATCCAGGGATATTTCCAGCAGAGGGACAATGTCTTCTCCCTTCTGATTGGCGAGGAGGGGCGGGCAAATGACTGAGCTTGTTCGTATCTGTATGCTGCAGTTAAAGCAGCTTCAGGTCTTTTTGTGGCTGAATGTGACAACGGCGATTTTAGGGGTCGTTGTCTGTTTGGTTTTGTGCCGGAAATTGCGGTGGAACAGCCGCCGCATGAAGTTCCTGGCTTTATTTTCCAACCTGGAAAACCATGTTATTCTGGGACTTTCCGTGGCGTATATTAAGTTTATGCTGGTGCTTAGCGTAACCGTTACCGGTGGAGCTGCAGTCCTGTCTCATTATGTGATACTGGTACTTTGCACCGTGCTTTTTGTGACAGCATGTCTGGATATGGAAAAAGGCGTCATGGTTGTGGTATCCAACCTGTTAATGATGGCAGCCATGGGCGTAAGCAGTCTTCTGCGCCAGTACATCATCCAGGTAAACCCGGAAACCAGTTATTTCATTGTTTTAATTTGTTTGAATATCTGCATTGCAGCCTATGACATATATCTTGGGCTGACAGAAGTGCAGCTGATGATGGAGGAAAAGAGGTCAGCATATGAAGAATCTCAGGATGAGGGGGCAATCGAGGGAGAAAGCTAACGGACGGTCCAGGAGAAAAAACCTTCGCTGGAGGCAGAACGCAGTTGTGATGGCAGTTTCCCTGGCCGCCATGGCTGTTGTTATTTTCAGCGCCTGGTTTATTATGCGCCAGGACGGCCGTTACAAGATGCCGGTGACCGGTTATCTTTACCAGTACGGCGGTGAATATAAAATTCCGGCAGGCGAAACCCTTCTGTTTTCTGATGAAGGCGGGCTGGCACATGTGGGTAGAGCAGATTCCTCCCAGGTTTTAGACGGAACCCCTGTTTACTTAGAACCGGGCGACCGCTTTTTGCTGGCTGTAGACGCCGTATACCGGGATCCCCGGAAAAATGTTTACGGACGGCTTACTCCAGGCACTGTGGTGCAGCAGGTAAAAGGACCGTCTCTGGCTGAAAACAAGACAGGAGAGGCTTCCCTGGATCGGGGGGTTATCTTTGACGGCTCTAATGTCTACATTTTTCTGGAAAAAGTATTGGTGGAGTTTAACGGCCGGAAGGTGGAGTTTCCCGCGTTCTCCTATGTGCGGGCAGTTCCCGGCGGCATGATCAGCATTTTTAATTTTGAAACAAAAGAGTTTGTTCAGGAAGAACTGGTGGGAGAAGCCAGGGCTGACTGTGTTGATTATTTCCTGTCTCTTACAGGCGATACATTGATTTATCCTGATGGAAGGCGGGAGATTCTGGCAAACCAGCCGGTAAAGCTGCCGTCACTGATAGAGTAGGGAGGTACTGATATGAAAAAAATAATACCAATCGCTGTGGCGATTCTTGCAGCGTTGTTATTTTTATTCTTTTATAAATTCACACCGGTATTTGCAGTAATGGATGACGGCTATGCCCTGACAGAGGACATAGGCGCAGATCTGCTGGAAGCAGAGGGCAAAGACCGGACAGAGCTGTGGACTCTTACGCCTATTAAATACGAAGACACCCTCTATGAGCGGGGCGGCAAGTATTACATTGGCGAGGGAAACAGAAAACAGCAGATTTACTTAAACTATCCCTTATATGTGCTGGATGGCGGCGGACTCCGTTTTATGAACGGCCAGTTCTATACCGTTACGGGGGATTTTGAATTTCTGCCGACCTATGATGGTCTATACCTGATAGACGGCTATACCTATAATCTGGACAAAAGCCAGGCTGACCCGGATGCGTTTTATTTTGTAACCCTTCCCAACGGCCTGTTTGTCAATGCTCTGCCCATGACGGTGCGGACCAATCTGGAAACCAAGGAATTGACTGCAAACAGTATTCTGGCTCTGGATGATACAGAGATCCGCCTGTACCGTTATGAGGAGGGCGTTCTTTGCTATGATAAAGTTACTTCTATGAGCCAGGCAAAAGTAGAAATTGACGGAGTGACCTATGATTACCGTGAACTTTTGCGTCTTTTACGTCTGGTGCAGGAGTATACGGCCAGAGTGCCGGGAGTACCGGGGGCGCTGCCGCCGGAAGTGCTGGCCCCCCTGGAATCCGATGCAGGCTCCGGCAGAGGCGGTTCCCGCAGAAATTCTGACCAGGCAGCAGATACAGAGGTTGTTCCAGATCCTGAGGAGGCAGAATTACAGGCAGGAGACACCGAGGGCGTCAACCAGGGGCTTGTAGAAAACGGGTCTGCAGAAAGAGAAAGAGAAGATGTAAATGTAAATGGCGAGGATGGAAGGAGTCTGTCTTCCGGCGGCGGCAGCGACGGCGGCGGAGGAGGAGGCAACAGCGAAACCATCAAATCTGAGGGCGGCGGCGGAAGCGCAGGCGGCGGCAATACGCCTCCTTCTGATATATCTACCCCTTCCGATGTGCCGGATCCTTTGCCGATACGGCGCTATGTCCGTATCAAAAAGGAAAACTCTGCAGGAGAGCCCTTGCAAGGTGCGGAATTTACCCTGTATAAGTGGGAATCTGAGCGTCCCAATCCGTCTAAGGATCCAGTGCTGGCTACTAAACTGACTACGGACAAAGAGGGTGAATTTTACTTAAATGAGCTGGGCTACGGCTCCTACTATCTGAAGGAGACCAAAGCTCCTGCAGGCTATCGTCTGCCTGGCAACAATGTAACCTTTAAGGTAGAGGAGGATGTGCCGGAGGTAGATATTACGATCAAAAATTACCGCCCGGATGAGATTGACGATGGCGGCGGAGAGGATCCAGGCGGCCCTGGAGATGGCGGCGGTATTCTTGACCCGGATGGCGACGGGTCGGGAGAACTTGAGTACGAACCTCCCAGTGTTTCCGTAGAAGAGTGGGAGCCATGGGCTTATGCGCTCCACAACAGGCTGAAAATTCAGGATCCCAACGGCTACATCAGCCGGGGCGTCCGGTTTACGGTTTACCGGGTGAACACGAATATTCTGGGGCAGGAGACCTACAGTACCGTGTGCCGGCAGACGATCAATGACGAGGGAGAAATTAACCTGGCGATTGTACCGCCGAATACGGAGCTGGCCATTGAGGGAACCTATCGTTACTACTACTACGAGAGGAATGAGGATGGAACCTCCAGTACCCGCTTGGAGACAGCCCGCTTCCTGGAACGGGAGACTACACGGGTAAGATCCCTTCCCATTGAGGGCAATGTGTATCCGGTGAAGCTGCCTTTTGAGGATCCGGATATGAACGATTTGTACTCCAACCGGGTAGAGGTAAAAGGTCTGACCATTCACAACACCGCAGACTATGATCCGGAAAAGAAGGATTACGAGAACTTTAAGAAAAATACCTTGCCTTATGTGTCCAGAGTGGCCATTCAGACCTCTACAGACGGCGGAGCCACCTTTACAGACAGCGGCCGGATGGGAAATGCAGCCTTCAGAGAACTGATTGCAGGAAATCCGGTAGACTATATTTCGGATGCAGTGCTGACTTCTCAGACCAACTATATTTGCCGTCTGGTGGCTTACGATAAATACGGAAACCAGATTCCCGTAGAGGAAACAGGAAGAATGTGGGAAACCAGAACCTGTAAAATTACTCCTGCTGTGGAAGGAAGGCTGACAGGAAATACCACCGGTCTGGTGAGCATGGAGCTTACCGTTACAGACCCGGATCATGCCCTTTTGCCCTCGGCGGAAGGCGTTGCATTCTACATTCTCTATAACGGACAGAAGACCCCAATTTCCGGTACTCTGGACGGAAATGAGTTTAATCGTCAGGAGGAGATTGCCCTTACCCTGGGGACGCATCAGCTGACGATCACCAACCTGCTGTTCTCCAGAAAATATGTGTGGGAGGGAGCGGCGGATTATAACCTGAACGACAAAAGAGGCTCTCAGCAAGACGCAGTAATCAGCACAGGAAACTTTTTGACAGCGCCCATTGTAAACGGCTCCATGTACCTGGAAAATGAGATAACAGATATTGCAGGTACCGGCGCAACATCAGTTCTGAGAGTTACGGAGCGGTCCAGCGCAGAAGTGTTACCTATGCTTACCAGCCTGGAAGTCATTGCACGGCCGGAATCCGGAGACGGTGAAGCCAGCGTGCGTGTTAACATTGACGACCTGTTGGAGAAGACCCTGGAGGACTACGATGAGACCCGTGGCGGCTGGCTGATTAAAGAACCTAACGAGGCCACCGGACAGGTGGGAATTGAGATTTTGGGAGAGAAACCGGCGGAGCCCCCGGAGGGCGGCGGAGAAGCCCCTCAGTTTAACCTGTGGAATTCCTTCTTAAACGGCCAGTTCAATCTGAAGGTGGTGTTCCCAAAGAATTCCCTGCAGCAGTCCACCAAGTACCTTCTTACAGTCCGCTCTCTGATTGAGACCAGCGGAGAGGAGTATGAGATTCCCACTTCCGTTAATAACAGTGCTTTCAGCACTTTGAAGCGGGAGCCGGAGGTGGAGATTGGAGATTTGCTTCTGGTAAATGATTCCATAGATTTTTACGGTCTGCAGATTCTGGATGAGGACGGAGCTATTATAAACCGGAATGTTAGGGTTTATTTAAAAGATCCGGAAGCAAATGTTACTTTAGGCAGCAAGTCTCTGAAATCAGGGGAGATTTATGATGATCTGACATTTTACAATCTGGTGAAGCATCGGGAATACATCCTGGAGTTTGTGGCTCTGGAGTACAACCTGGGCTCTACCTTCTCCACTTATGATACAAATGTGGTGATCGATACCTTTGAGTTTGTGGCCGGTTCCAGTCTCAACGGCGGTTTAAGCCTGATGGATCTGAAACAGGGCGGCGCTGCCGGCGGAGAATACATGGACAACGGTACGGTTCAGGACGGACTCCTGGCAGATAACGGAACCATCCAGGCGGACAACGAGTACAAAACTTCTGATTACATGGAATATGATGAGGATGATACCTATCTGTTCAGCGGCCTTGTTGATTCGATAGAAGGACTGCCGGTTTATGTGGCTTTCTATAATGAAGACCGGGAGTTTATAAGGCATGTTACTTTGCCCTCTCAGAATGAAGACTATGCCTATTCTCCGGTAAAGGGAAATAAAGTGGATGGCGCAAAATATTTCCGCTATTCTTTTCCGGCATCCAATGGAAACTGGGCACGGATTAAGCACTATACGCAGGTGCAGGATAATGTAATTACTGAGGAGATGCTTGCGGAAGGCTATAGTTACTCCTACGATAGCGGAGGCGCGAAGGTGGCTTCCACAGACTTGATTCCGGTACAGGGAGGCGGCGTGTATCTCCGGAACGGCGTTACAAGCTGGATCAGCTACTATAACCGGGATAAGGTTTATATGGGGCGGAGCAGCAGCTGTAAACCTGAAGATTTTGTGCGGGTTCCCAGTGACTGTGCTTATATTGCCATCTCCATCAGCAATGGAAATAGACAGGATATGGAGCTGTACCAGTTGGGAGACGGCCAGCCGGCAACTGGTTATCTGGCAGATATTAATGTCCATCTGGAGGACTCCGGCAATTTCCTGGAGTCTGAACCGGAGTACCAGCTGCGGCTTTCCTGGTCAGACAGTTACCGCAATATTAAATATGTCCCTACAGATGAAGATATAAGAGAGGACTTTGACGGAACCGGAGAGCCGGTAAAGATGATGGATAAGGTTCACAGCTTTACCAGCCTGGAGCCGGACGCAGCCTATCAGCTGGAGCTGATAGTAACTTACCTGGACCGGGAACTGGTGCTGGATACCTTAAGCTTCCAGACCAATGAGATTTACGACATCATTCAGAAAGAGGCAGATCTTCAGAAGGTCGTACAGAATCCAGACGGAAACTACCTGGTAACCAATGATATTGAGATTACAAGAACCTGGAACATTTCTCTGAACGGACGGGTGGATTTTAACGGTCATACCATTACCTCCCAAAGAAGTTATGCCCTTTTTAACTCTATTTCCAGTACGGGCGCAGTGGAAAATCTGTGTGTGGACATTGTGACGGACGACAGCAGAGCGAATAATAACTTCAGATTGGTATACACCTGTAACGGAGAGATTACAAACCTGATTTACCGCGTGAGTGGAGTGGAGTCTTCTAAGAGTTCGCTGATTTACACCTGCGGTGCAACCGGAAAGATAAAAAATGTAGCTATCCTGATTGATAAATCGGTTACCATAAATTCGGGCGGCCTGTTTATTAACAATCACACCGGCCTTCTGGACAGTGTTTACTACCACATTGCTCCCGGTGAGAAGGTGTTGGTTGGCAAGTTTGAATATCCTAATAATCCTTCTTATTGCGGACTTCTGACAAACGACGGGTATGGAGGCAGGGTTCAGAACATTTATGGCGTAGGAGATTTTTATTACTGGATCAAGAATACTTGGAATCCCTCGATTGTGAGAGCCGATGTAGGCCAGGTTAGCAATTTCTATATCCGGGGAGAATTCTGGGGTGTATCGGAGGATGGAAGCGAGGCACTGGGAAGCAGCCAGCGGATGGTCAGCGGAGGCGGAACAAACATAAAATATGTTTCGGAGAACACCTACAGCGGCGCCGTGCAGGCAGGCTATATTAATCTGTACGACATAGCATGGCAGAAGAATATGCTGGGAAAGGGAAACTTTGATATAGAGGAGCCGGTATCCATGGGCTACTATCCCCGTCTGAAGTTCCCGCCCTCTATGCAGGGCAAGCAGCCTTATCTGGAACTGCCTCTGGTTGAGCCGGGAAATGCCATCCGTATTATTGAAAGCAAGGTGCTGGAGGAAACCGGAAGCATGGTGAGGGTGGAGATGACCCTGGAAAATGCCAGAGCCTATCGGATCTCCGGTCTGGAAGTGCAGGATGTAGATGCTACCGTAAGCCCGGAGCAGACCCATCTGAATGGGGTTACTACCATCCAGGTAGTCCTGAACAGGCCTCAGACCTATGTGTCTTCCTATACGGTAAACAGGATTAGGTACAATAACGGCAGTACAGAGCAGACGGCAGTAACCAGCTTCCCGCTGAAGGCCAGGTTCTATAAAGATGTGTCTACAGTGGTGGATTGGGCAGATATGAAGAATAATCCCCACTGGAATTATCGCCTGAAGAACGATATAGATTTCACCTATACCAGTAATCCGGATTATATGGAGATCAACAGGAGTTTCAGCGGCACCATTGACGGCGCAGAGTACAGTGCAGACGGAACCCCTACTGGCAGGCTGTTTACGGTAAGGGGCATGCGGATGGAGAGAAAGGATCCCTGTTTCTTTACCAATATAACTGAAAGCGGCACGATAAAGAACCTGATTATTGAAGATTTAACCCTGGTGGGCAGGGAGGGCAGCCAGTCTGCCGCCTTTATCAGGACTAACAGAGGAACGCTGCAAAACGTCCATTTAAGAAACAGCAACATTTCAGGTTCCGGAAATGTAGGAGGCCTGATAGCTAACGCTGCAACATGTACGGTACAGAACTGTTCTGTGGCGGACACGGTGCTCAGAGACCTGGAAAGGAGCGTTCAGGTACTTTCCATGGGCGCGATTGCAGCGGAGCAAAGTGGCAAACTGAATATTCAGAACTGTTATGTAAGAGGTGTGGAGCTGAATGCCAACTACAGTCCCTCTGCAAAAGGGATTGGCGGATTGGTAGGCAGTACGGTAAATGCCAACTATGGTATGCAGATAGAGAACTGCTATGCAGACGGCACCATCAATAGTACCCTGAACAATGTGGGCGGAATTGTGGGCAGTATGAGCCATCCAAGCATACGGCTTATCCGCTGCTGGAGCCAGGTGGTTATTAACACAAAAGGCTCTGTTACAGGCGGTATTGCGGGACAGCATATTTCCGGCAGCGTAAATACGGTGCTGGCTTTAGGCGCAATCAACTCCTCCGGTTCCGACATATACCGGATTTCTGCCACCCAAAGCGAAAAAGCCTACAGTACCCGTGCACATGCCTATGAAAGGCAGATGTTTAACGGTGAGCCAGCAGGACGGATGGACGCTACGATGCTGGTAACCACAGAGGAACTGTTAGACCCCATGTACTGGCAGGATAAACTGATTTTCGGCAGCAGCTTTGACTATGAGCCGCTGGCTGAGAACCTGCTTCCCAAGGTTTACGAGTACGGAAGCGAGACGACTTTGGTATACGGTCAGGAAGATATAATGATTCAGGGCCTGGGATACGATGTGAGTCTGGAGAGTGCAGTCTACAACCCCAATGAAGGGGGATATAATGCCACTTTTAAGGTAGTCCATGAGAATGTCAGCAGCAGTGATTTGGAATTCCAGATAACCATTGACGGAATTGGTGAGGACGGCATTCCCTTTACAGTCGGAAACGGACTGAATGTGGGAAGCCTTGGAGAAAATACCACCAGTTTACAGGTGTCCACAGAGATGTATTATAAGGCCTTTGACTCCTACCAGGCAACGGTATCTATCCGCAGAAACGGCAGTTCTTCATGGCAGAGGTTTGGTCTGTCTGTGACCTATCTTCAGAATGGTGAACCTTATGTTACTTATTGGGATATCAGGAATCTGACAGACTGGAACGAAAAGATGGCAGTTCACGGACTCAACCAGGAAAACTATAAGATTCACGGAATGATCAATATTGGCGGAAGACCGGACTATACAGGCCTGCGGGTCAATCGTCTGGAAGGCGTAAATCAGGAGAGCTGCGGTTTTACCAATATCCGGCAGACAAGTATGCAGGACGGCAACCAGGTATGGATTGAGATGGCTGGTATTGTAAAGAACTTAAAGTTTACCAATTTTATGTTAAACTTTTCTAATCCTCAGTCAGCAGCGCGGTCCAGCACCGGCCTGATTGCGTTTGCATTCTCTGTGGAGAATGTAACCATAGGGCCGGAGAATGAAAATAGTCCCAGTCAGATTATTATCAATCGGGGAGCCACCCAAAATGTAGGCTTTTTCGGCAAGGTACAGGGTAATATTAAGAATGCCCATGTATCCGGCATGCAGATTGGCTTTACAGGCGTTGCCAGCACGGCGTCTGACATATCCAATGTGGGACTGCTTTGCGGATATTTGGAAGGTGTAGTCACCAACAGTTCTGTAACAGGAACTGAGACTCTGCACAACAAGATTACCCTGGTTGGTGAGGGAGACCGGAAAGGCACAAATATTGGCGGCATGATTGGGAATCACAGTCTGGTTTATGCAGAGACTGCGGGGCTGAATAATGAAAACCTGACGGTGACCTATACGGATATTATAGGAGGCAGCAGCATAGGCGGCGTTTTCGGGATACGATCTAACGGTTCCATTCCCAATAGGAACATAACGGTTGATCATGTGACCCTTAAAGCAAATTCCGGAAGTATGGGCGGCGTTTTTGGTGCCGTTTGGTATGGCGGCAACGCAGAGGTCTCTGAGGCTGATGTGCGTAACGTTACCATAGACTGTAATCTGTTCTATACGAATAGTAACGGGGGTATAGTTCTTTCTGGCGGCAATCTTGGCGGTATTACAGGAAGCTCTTCTTGGACTAGTGTTTTAAATAGTACAGTAAGGTCTGTGACCATCACCGGTCCGGGAGTGACAGGCGGCATAGCCGGATCGTCAGCACGCGTTGAGAACTGTACGGTACAGGATGTTCAGATTACAGTAAGATCCGGTAATCAAGCTGACGAAGATGCGGGAATAGAAACCAACGGTTCTAATGTAGGCGGTATTACAGGTACGCTGAGAGTTGACGGTAGTATACGGGGCTGCCGGGTAATAAATAGCCAGATTAAAGGCGTGCGCAGGGTAGGCGGCATAGTTGGCAGTGTAGGAGATTTGATCTATAACAATACTGGTATTACTAACTGCTATGTGGATGAAGAGACTACCGTTGAAGGAGCGCTTTCCGTAGGAGGCGCAGCAGGACAGGTGCTGCGGACTCCTATTACCGGATTTGCCTGCGGTGCAGATGTTACTGCAACAAAAGAGGAGGCCGGCGGTATTATCGGAAGCCTTTACATGGCGGATATGAACCGAAATAACCAGTCAATCAATAATATCTACTTTGTAGGTAATGTGCAGGCAGCTAACTATGCAGGCGGTATTGTAGGCCGGGTAAGGGAGTATGCAGAAGCCAAGGAGCCTACCACGGTTATCCTTCCGGATCGAAAGCAGCAGATTATTGTTGCCGGAGACATTTCTGTTACAAACAATCTGGCGCCTCATGTCAGCATATGGGCGAATGGTGAGAGGGTCACAACCAATATCGGACAGATGGGCCGGCTGAGAATTTTTGCAGACAGCAAGATTATTATTGGCGGAGGCACTCCCATTACCGGCGAAGGCTTGAAGGATTACTTCCCCACGGGCTTTAGCCAGACTCAGAAAGATGCGGGTATGGAAGCTATGCTGGTAGATACGGCTATGCTGAGTGATCCGGAGTTCTACAGAGGAAAAGCTTATACAGACGGGCAGATTGGCTTTACAGCGGCTAACTGGGATTACGCTAAATTGTCTGCAGGCAAGATGCCGTATGTAATGTATAACAGTATTCCGGTTACGGTAGATCCTGGTATTAGCATTCCTCAGGGAACCACCCAGTTACAGGCAGCTTTTGCGTCAGAGCTTACTATGTGCCAGATTTATCCCTCCGGAGCAGATACCATTAACCTGGAGCTGGATCCCGTGTTTGGAGATCAGACCGGTTGGAGCCTGTCTGTAACGAATGGAACACAGGAACTGGCCAGAACGGAAATCACCCAGGAGACCTATACTCTGGAGTATGATTACAAAACTCCGCTGAGTGTGGCTGTGGAAAACGGAACAGAGCGGTATGAGATGACTGTTGACCCGACGCCCTTAAGACGGACGGTTATGACCTGGGAGGATGATTATTATTATCTGACCAACACCGGAGTCCGCTCTGCTGAGGATGCCTGGGAGGGTGAGTACATTCATTTGATGGATGGAAAGGCTCTTAGCGTAAGCGGAGAGCTTGTGGATTTGGCAGACGGCGGAACCGATACACTGGAATGTGCATTCCAGTTTAAGGAGGAACCGAAGGTCTTTGCTTCCGGATGGGCAGGAGACGCCCTGGTTCAGGCATATGGCACTTACTCCACTCTGGAAAATGACCAAAACAGCGTGCGGCGCGATTCCCGCATCCTGATTCAGGACGGTCAGGTGTATTCCCTGCATGTGGGAAATCCGCTGTACGGCGACAGCTTTATCCTGGATTCCTATCAGGAGGACGCGTATTTCACCGTTGTTGCGGACGGACGGTTAGAGCACTTCCAGACGCCTCTCAGGGCGCCGGAGGGCGTAAGGGAAACCGGCATTTCCCATATGACAAACAACTTAAACTGCAATAGGCCGTGGGTACTGATTCGTTATAAGAACGGCAGCGTAACTGGCTTTAACTACATCACCGGCGAATCTCTTGGAGAGCTGGAGAGCCTGGATATGGGCGAGGTAGAAAAAGCAGAAGGCTTCCTGGATTATGCAGGCGGCCAGCTAGGCGAGATTATCGGCGGCTTCCTGGACGGCATCAGAACTGAGACCGAGGGAACCAGCGGATTCTACTCAGCCAACAGCTTTATGGGTACTTTAAAGACTGCAGTTGCTCAGGACAGCACCCTGCGTGCCCAGTTAAACAACAGCGAATGGACTAATGGAAGCTCTGAACTTGCAGGCAGCGCAGAAGCAGACGGCCTGGACGCCGAAGCGGCAGACGCTGGTTTCGGTTCCGGAACAGACGCCGGAGAAGAGGCAGACGCCGAGGATGCAGGTGCAGAAGATTCTGCTGAGAGTGGCGGAGCTGGTGCGGAAGATTCTGCTAAGGCTGGCGGTGAGGCGGCTGATAAGCAGGATGCAGACGCGGAGAAGACTGGCGGAAGCGGAGCTGGTGCTGGTAATAAGAGCGGCGCAGGTGCAGGCGGAGCTGGTAAAGCAGACGTAGGCGCAGGCGAAGCCGGTAAAGCAGGTGCAGGTGCTGGCGAGGCCGGTAAAGCAGATGCAGGCGGAGCTGGTGAAGCAGACGCAAGCGCAGGAGCAGGCGGAGCTGGTAAAGCAGACGCAGGCGCAGGTGCAGGCGGAGCTGGTAAAGCAGATGCAGGTGTAGGTGCAGGCGGAGCTGGTAAAGCAGACGCAGGCGCAGGAGCAGGCGGAGCTGGTAAAGCAGACGCAGGCGCAGGAGCAGGCGGAGCTGGTAAAGCAGACGCAGGCGCAGGTGCAGGCGGAGTTGGTAAAGCAGACGCAAGCGCAGGAGCAGGCGGAGCTGGTAAAGGAGACGCAGGTGCAGGTGCTGGTGGAGCTGGTAAAGCAGATGCAGGTGCAGGCGAGGCCGGTAAAGCAGACGCAGGCGGAAGTGCAGCTGAGGCTGGTGGCGTTGGCGGAAACAATCCGGTCGGAGCCAGTGCAGGCACAGTTTCCGGAACAGCCGGAATAGAAGCTGCAGATTCAGCAGGCAGTGGAAAAGACGGAAAAGAGTCCAAAGGCGAAACCGCTTTGGCGGATAAGTCAGGCCGCTCTGTTCTGTCTGAGCAGGAAGTGAAGAAGGAAGGTTATATGGTGGCCTACAATAAGGCTGCCGGAGACTACCAGGTGTACAACATGAACGACTATCTGGATCCTTCCAAAGACCTTCTTCTGAGTGAAAACCAGAAACTGAAAGAGCTGGAAAACCAGGGAATCAAGATCAATCTGGATTCCGTAGTTCACAGCCAGGCCGAAACTCAGGAAAGCGGCCGGGGCATGGCCCTGCTGTTAAGCCTGCTGGCTATCGTTTCCGGTTTGAGCTTGGTACTTTACAAAAAAGGGCGAAAATAGCAGATAGCATTTGCAGCCTTGGATAGATAACAAACCAGGAGCCAATCGATACTTGTATCGATTGGCTCCTCAGACTGTAGACAAAGTCCCGGCATATGCCGGGCTTTTCTACATTTATAACCGTTTTTCTGGTATAATGGAACTATCAGAAAGGCGGTGTTTTTTATGATGACGAAAAATGCAGATAAGAAACG
>CATOIK010000003.1 GCA_951800645.1 uncultured Eubacteriales bacterium
TTAAGGAAACTGAAATTTCCGTTTTTCTCGCCTTCTAGTATAGCATCTCGACTGCCGTCTCGATGGTTTTCTCGTCAAATGTCTGTTCGTGCAAGCACGACAGACACTTTCCTCGTTATTATACCATAAAACAGGGAAGACTGCAAAATATTTTCCAGTCTTCCCGGTCTCATATGCCTGCCCGGACCCTCTATTTTGCCAGCATCATCCGGTCATTGGCAAACTCTCCGCCGCTGGCTTCCTCAAACTTATGAAGCAAGTCCTCCACAGTCAGATTCTTCTTTTCCTCGCCGGAAACATCGTAGATTACATTGCCCTCGTGCATCATGATCAGACGATTACCCAGTTGGATGGCGTCCTTCATATTGTGGGTAATCATCAGAGTAGTCAGCTTCTGCTCACTGACAATCTCCGCAGTCAGATCCAGCACCTTTCTGGCTGTTTTCGGGTCTAAAGCTGCCGTATGCTCGTCTAAAAGAAGCAGCTTCGGCCGCTGTAAAGTAGCCATTAAAAGGGTCAGGGCCTGGCGCTGTCCGCCGGAAAGCAAACCTACTTTAGAAGTCATCCGGTCTTCCAGCCCCAATCCCAGCCGTTTCAGCCAGGAACGGTACAAATCCCGCTCGCTGTTTTTAATCCCGGCCTTCAAAGTCCGGTGAGAGCCACGCCGCAGAGCCAGAGCCAGGTTTTCTTCAATTCCCATAGTAGCGGCTGTTCCAATCATAGGATCCTGGAACACCCGGCCCAAAAATGCCGCCCGCTTGTACTCCGGCAGCTTGGTTACATCTTTTCCGTCTATAATAATCTGTCCTTCATCTACAAGCCATACACCGGAAATGGCGTTCAGCAGGGTGGATTTTCCTGCGCCATTTCCGCCGATCACGGTCACAAAATCTCCGTCATACAAATTCAGACTTAAGCCCTTTAAGGCCTGTTTCTGATTGACGGTACCTGGATTGAAGGTTTTGGAAATATTCTTGATTTCTAACATGATCCCTTACCTCCTTTTCCTTACTTTGGTGAAATACCGGGATTTCCAGTAGGGAATCGCCAGGAAAACAGCTACCACTGCTGCGGAAAGAATCTTTAACAGATCGGTGTCGATGCCTCTCCAGATAACCACCTGCAGCACCAGATAGTAAATGATGGAACCAATAGCTACCCCCAGCAGGCGGAATCCAAAGTTGTGGAAAATCTTTCCAAACACAGCCTCTCCGATGATAACAGCCGCCAGACCGATTACAATAGCGCCCCGGCCCATATTTACATCTGCAAAGCCCTGGTACTGGCACAAAAGAGCGCCGGATAAAGCTACCAGGCCGTTGGAAATCATCAGGCCCAGCACCCGCGCAAAGTCGGTGTTGATGCCCTGGGCTCTGGCCATTTTATCATTGCAGCCGGTAGCCCGCAAAGAGCAGCCCAGCTCTGTTCCGAAAAACCAGTACAGCACCAGGATCAAAAGCACAATTCCAACTGCCACCACAAAAATGGTGTTTTTGTAAAAAGCCACATTGCGGATGTACCGCAGAGAAACCAGCAAATCGAACTTGTCTACATTGATGGCCTGGTTTGCCTTGCCCATAATCTTCAGGTTCACGGAATACAGGCTTAACTGGGTCAGAATTCCAGAAAGAATGGCCGGAATCCCCATAAAGGTATGTAACAGGCCCGTTACCAGTCCAGTCAGCATACCGGCAGCCAGTGCGCCGGCCATGGAAACCCACACATTCTGTCCGGACAGCATCAGCATAATGCAGACTGCGCCGCCTGTTCCCAAAGAACCGTCTACCGTAAGGTCTGCAAAGTCCAGAATACGGTAGGTCAGATACACTCCAATAGCCATGATTCCCCAAATCAGGCCCTGGGCCACTGCACCGGGCAGGGCGTTCAGTAAACTTGCCATAACATTTATCTCCTTTTAAACCATGCTTTGCCCCGCCTGATGAAGCTTCCAGACGGGGCGCTTATATTCCTTAAGCAGGTATTATTATTTTATTCCTCAATCGCCACATAGCCTTCCGGAACGGTTACGCCCAGAGCCTCGCATATAGCCGGGTTGTACTTCTTGGTAAACTGCGGTGCGTACTCAATGGGCATCTCAGAAACATCGGCCTCGCCGTTTAAAATTTTAACTGCCATTTTACCAGTCGCTACGCCCAGGTCGTAGTAGTTGATAGACAGGGCAGCTACGCCGCATCCTTTACAGATTCCTTCCTCACCGGTAACAAGCGGAACTCCTGCCGGCTGGCAGATGTTGTTGATGATCTCTGTATTGGAAGCCGCCGTGTTGTCTGTAGGCACATAGATAACATCGCAGGCGCCTGCCGCATTGGTAACGATGGTAGCCAGGTCGTTGGAATCTGAGAATGCGTAGTACTCACAGTTGTAACCCAGCTCCTCTAAAGCTGCCTTTACGGTATCTACCTGGTACTGAGAGTTAGCCTCTGCAGAGCAGTAAAGCAGACCTACATTTTTTGCTTCCGGGAACAGCTCATTTAACATGGCTGCCTGCTCGTCCAGGGGAGCCAGGTCTGAAGTACCGGAAATGTTGCCGCCGACGGTGCCGCTAAAGTCTTCAATTCCAAGAGCCACGCCGTACTCAGTAACGGAAGTGCCTAAGATCGGAATCTCACTGGTGCCTGCCTGAGCTGACTGTAAAGCTGCTGTAGCGTTAGCCAGAATTAAATCTACTTCGTTGGAAACAAAGCTGTTGATAATGGTGGAACAGGTATTGGAATCACCCTGAGCGTTCTGCTCATCAAATACCACCTTATCTCCCAGTGCCTCAGTCAAGGCATCCTTAAAGCCCTGAGTAGCCGCATCCAATGCCTCATGCTGTACCAACTGGCAGATACCTACAGTAAAGGCTTCCTCTGACGCGCCCTTTGCAGCCTCACCGGTTGCTGCCGCTGTGGTTGCCTCTGCCGCCGGTGCACCGGTGGTCTCATTTGCGCTGCCTCCGCATGCTGCCAGGGAAAGGACCATGGCACTGCTCATTACTAAAGAAACGATACTCGCTGACTTTTTCATAATATTCTCCCTTTTGTAAATAAATTTGTTGTCTCCTGCAACTACTGACGGTATCATACCACTATATTTTGCCGCTGTCAACCTATATCGCTTTAAACCACTAAATTTTAAAGTAGTGAAGTGTTACTGTTCAGAACCAGACAAAATTCTGTTTGGCTCTGAACAGTAACCATCATCACAACAGCTCTTTATATACCCGCAGCACATTTTTATGGAATACCGCTTCAATCTCCCCGGTAGTAAAGCCCTGGGCTGCCATCTCGTCTGCCAGCATCTGCATACCAGAGCAGTCCTTCATTTCCACGATACTGGTAATACCGTCAAAGTCAGAACCAAGGCCGATAACCTCGATTCCGCCTACCTGCTTCATGTGTTTCATATGGGCCACCATATCCCGGCAGTAGCTGTTTTCCGGCTTTCCAACGCCGTAATCTCCGTCCCGCAAAAACAGGGCGCAGAAATTGATGCCTGCCACGCCGCCACGCTCAGAAAGGGTTTTTATCATCTCATCTGTCAGATTCCGGGGATGGGAAGCCAGGGCTCTGGCATTGGAATGGCTGGCTACAAATGGCTTTCTGGTGTAGCGGAACACATCCCAGATACCGGCATCGTTTAAATGAGAAATGTCGATAATCATGCCCAGCCGTTCCATCTCCTCCACAAACTGGATTCCCCTCTCTGTCAGGCCATTTTCTGTATCCGGCAGGCTGATGGGCGGACGGTCCTCTCCCTGGGAAATCCGCTTGTTGGGAAAGCCCAGCTCATTTTGGAAGTTCCAGGTCAGGGTCATCATCCTGGCGCCAAGCCGGTAGAAATCCCGCAGATAGGAAAGCTCTCCCTGGCAGATGCCTCCCTCCTCCAAGGTCAGCATAGCCGACATCCGGCCCTCCTTCCGGTTTTTCTCAATATCCTCCCAGGACCGGACAATGCCGATTTTATCCTGGTGAGCTTCCAGCTCTGTAAAAAATAGATCCGCCAGCTGCATGGCATACTCAAAGGGACGCTCTGTCTGCCCCAAATGGGCAAACAGAGCAAAATTCTGTATCAGATAATCTCCACGCTCCATTTTCTGTAAATCCATGTGAAGGGTATTTTCCAGGATAGAGGCTGTCCCTCCGTTCATACGGCTGTTATAAAGCTCCCAGATGGTATCGCAGTGCATGTCAGCTACTTTCATTCTTTCCTCCCTGTGTATCCGGTATATCAATTTATCCGTTCAGTATATGCCGGGACTTCTACAGACTTTCTTCCGGGTTTATCATGCGCTCGATCAGAGACCAGATTTCGTCCCGTCCCTGCTTGGTCTCTGCAGAGAAGGGTATCAGAATGTCTTCTTTTTCCATGCCCAGGCCAGTCCGCAGCATCTTCACATGCTTCTGCACCTGGCTGCGCTTAATCTTGTCCAGCTTGGTAGCGATGATAATCGGATGATAGCCGCCTGCCACAATCCAGTCGTACATCAGCCGGTCATTATCCGACGGCTCATGACGAATATCAATTAAGAGGAATACGCCCTTTAATACAGCAGATTTTTTTAAATACCGCTCAATCATCTTGCCCCACTTTGCCTTTACTTCCACAGAAACCTTGGCGTAGCCGTAGCCCGGCAGGTCTACAAAGTACAGGCTGTCGTTGACATTATAAAAGTTGATGGTCTGGGTCTTTCCTGGCTGGGATGAGGTTCTGGCCAGAGCCTTGCGGTTCAACAGGCCGTTGATCAGGGAAGATTTTCCCACATTAGACTTACCTGCAAAGGCAAACTCCGGCAAACAGTTTTCCGGCAGGGTGCTGGTAATTCCGCAGACTGTCTCCAGCTCCGCTTTCTTGATAATCATCCTGTTCCTCCTTTTCTACACCAGTGCCTCACTCAGCACATCTTCCATATACTTTACAAATACAATTTCCAGGCCGCCCTTGATTTCCTTGGACAGTTCTGCAATATCCGCCCGGTTTTTATCCGGCACTAAAACCTTCTTCATATGGGCCATCTTGGCTGCCAGGATTTTCTCCTTCAGGCCGCCGATAGGCAGTACCCGGCCACGCAGGGTAATCTCTCCGGTCATAGCCACCGCAGCGGATACCTTCCGTCCGGTTACTGCAGACACCATTGCTGTTGCCATGGTAATGCCGGCAGAGGGACCGTCTTTGGGCACTGCTCCCTCCGGAATGTGGATATGAATATCATGCTTTTCAAAGTAATCGTCTGCCACCTGATACTCCGGCACAATGGAGCGGACAAAGGTAAGGGCAGTCTGGGCCGATTCCTTCATTACATCTCCCATCTGTCCCGTCAGCTTCAGCTCTCCTTTTCCAGGCATTACATTGACCTCAATCTGCAGCGTATCGCCGCCTACGCTGGTCCAGGCCAGTCCCCGGACGATACCTACCTGGTCTTCTTCATTAGCATCCTCAAAGGTAATCTTCTCTTTTCCCAGATACTTTTCCAGATTGCTCTCCGTTATCCGAATAGTCTTTTTCTTGTTTTCCAGCACCTCTCTGGCTGCTTTCCGGCAGATGTCCCCAATACGCCGCTCTAAATTCCGAACGCCGGCCTCTCTGGTATAATTATGGATAATCTTTTTCACTGCCCCATCAGAAATAGTCAGACGCTCCTTCTTCAGGCCATTTTTCTCCATCTGCTTTCCAATCAGATAGTTCCGTGCAATATGGAATTTTTCATTCTCTGTATAGCTGCTGACCTCTATCACTTCCATACGGTCTAATAAAGGTCCCGGAATGGTCTGGGTGGTATTGGCAGTAGCAATAAACAGCACGCTTGAAAGGTCGATGGGAACCTCCACATAGTGATCCCGGAACTTCACATTCTGCTCTCCGTCCAGCACCTCCAACAGGGCAGAGGAGGTGTCACCTTTATAATCGCTGCTTACCTTGTCAATCTCATCCAAAAGCATCAGGGGATTAGCCACTCCCGCCTGTCTCAGTCCGTCTACCAGACGGCCCGGCATAGCGCCTACATAGGTTTTCCGATGCCCCCGGATTTCTGCCTCATCCCGGATGCCGCCTAAGCTGATGCGGACATACTTTTTCCCCAGGGCTTTGGCTACAGACCTGGCGATAGAGGTTTTTCCTGTTCCAGGCGGGCCAACCAGACAGATGATAGGACCGTTTGCCTTTTTTGTCAGCACCCGCACTGCCAGATACTCCAGTACCCTTTCTTTCACCTTCTCCAAGCCGTAATGATCTTCCTCCAGGATTTCTTCAGCGTGCCTTAAATCGTTGTTGTCTCTGGACATTTTCTGCCAGGGAAGCTCTAGAAGCGTCTCTATGTAGGTGCGAAGTACATTGGCCTCCTGGCTTCCTCCCGGCATTCCCTTAAACCGGTCAATCTCCTTTTTCAGCTTCTCCCTCACCTCAGGATCCGCCTTCAAGGACTTTAACCTTGTCTCGTACTCGTCCGCCTCAGAAAGGGAATCCTCTCCCAGTTCTTCCCGGATAATCTTCATCTGTTCCCGCAGAATGTACTCCTTTTGATTCTGGTCGATGCTTGCCTTAACCCGCTCCTGTAATTCTCTGCGAATCTGGGAAATCTGGATCTCATCTACCAGATTGGATACAATCGCCTCATACTGGCTGGCTGCGTCTCCTGCCTCTAAATACTCCTGGCGCACCACATAGTCCCAGGGCAGCTCGCTGGCCATCTGAAGCATCAGACGCTCTAAGCTGGTCTGCCTTAACAGCCCCGGAAGCACCTCCTTGGCAAACTTGGGGTGCTGACGCCCATACTCCTCCGCTTTCTCTTTCAGCACCCGGGCCATAGCCTCTGCTGTCACATATTCCAGATCAGAATCTGATACCGGCGCTTCCGCCACCTCTCCGATAAGGGCCGGCTCCATGCTGTCAAACATGAGAAGTTCCGCCCGAACCAGACCTTCTACCATCAGCCGAACAATACCTCCCGGCATCTTTACCAACTGTTTTACCTGGACAATGGTTCCGATGTGATACATCTGGCTCATATCCGGGTCCTGGTCTTCCGGATCCCGCTGGGTAAACAAAGCCACCCGCTGGTCTGTTACCATGGCCTTCTCCACTGCTGCAATGGATTTCACCCGGCTGATGTCAAAGCTGACACTCATCCCCGGCAAAACTGCCAGCCCGCGCAGGGCAATCACCGGCATGGTCATCACTGTATTTTCCATATTCGTTCTCCTTATTATTATATAAAGAGGGGATGCTGCAAACTGAAGCGCAGCATCTTTCTGCCATCACATGGATGCAGGAAAATGCATAGCTTCAGTTATACAGCATCCCCCTCCGCTGCTTCGTCTAAGCAATCTCTCCCGGACGATCCTTCTTCAGTCTCTGGGTAAGTCTTCCTCGCGGCACTGCCGTATCACGGTACACCAACTCCGGCTCTCCGGTTTTGTTTACTGCGTCTTCCGTAATGGTGCAGATTCCCACATTGCTGTCAGAAGGAATCTCGTACATCACATCCATCATGGCAGACTCTAAGATAGAGCGAAGCCCTCTTGCGCCGGTCTTACGCGCTACAGCCTGGCGGGCCACTGCCCGCAATGCCTCCGGTGTAAACTCCAGCTTTACATCGTCTAACTCAAACAGCTTCTGATACTGCTTAATCAGTGCGTTCTTCGGCTCAGAAAGAATCCGGATCAAGGAAGCTTCATCCAAAAGCTCTAAAGAAACCGTTACCGGCACACGGCCGATAAACTCCGGAATCAGGCCGAATTTTACCAGATCCTGAGGCTCCGCCTGTTTCAGCAGCTTATCAATATCCGCCTTACTCTTATCTACCACATCTGCATTAAAGCCGATGGAACCTACATTCAGACGATTCTCTACAATCCGCTCCAGGCCGTCAAAGGCACCGCCGCAGATAAAGAGAATGTTGGTGGTGTCAATCTGCAGAAGCTCCTGATGGGGATGCTTTCTGCCGCCCTGAGGCGGAACGCTGGCAACCGTTCCCTCTAAAATCTTCAGAAGCGCCTGCTGCACGCCTTCCCCGGATACATCTCTGGTAATGGACACATTCTCAGACTTTTTGGTGATTTTATCAATTTCATCAATATAGATAATGCCGTATTCTGCCCGGTTAATATCATAGTCTGCAGCCTGGATCAGCTTCAGAAGGATGTTCTCCACATCCTCGCCTACATAGCCGGCCTCTGTTAAGGCGGTGGCATCTGCAATGGCAAACGGTACATTCAGCACTTTCGCCAGGGTCTGTGCCAGATAAGTCTTTCCGGAACCGGTGGGGCCCAACAACAGGATATTACTCTTCTGTACCTCCACATCCATATCCTTAGTGGAAGTAATTCTCTTGTAATGATTGTATACAGCCACGGAAAGGGCTTTCTTTGCGTCATCCTGGCCAATTACATAATCATCCAAAAAAGCCTTGATTTCCTTGGGTTTTAACAGGTTGATGCTGGCCAAATCCAGCTCTGCCTCTCCCTCCAGCTCCTCTTCCAGAATCTCTGCGCATACATCGATGCACTCGTCACAGATATAAACATTATTGGAACCGGCAGAAATCAGCTTTCTTACCTGTTCCTGGGTTTTTCCGCAGAAGGAGCATCTGACTCTGTCCTCTGGTCTGTTAGCCATAGTTGCTGCACCTCATTCTTTCTAAGTTATGTCGAAACTGGTTAGTGTTTATCAATAACCCGGTCAATTAAGCCGTACTGCATAGCCTCCTGGGCGGTCATGTAGTTGTCCCGCTCGGTATCGCGGCAGATTACCTCGTAAGGCTGTCCTGTGTTGGCAGCCAGAATCTCGTTTAATTTCTTCTTGGTCTGCAGGATTTTCTCTGCCACAATCTGAATTTCCGTAGCCTGGCCCTGAGCACCGCCGGAGGGCTGGTGAATCATAACCTCGGCGTTAGGCAGGGCAAACCGCTTGCCCTTTGCGCCGCCTGCCAGCAAAAAAGCGCCCATGCTGGCTGCCATGCCGATGCACACGGTAGAAACATCACACTTGATGTAGTTCATGGTATCATAAATTGCCATGCCGGCTGTTACGGAACCGCCGGGGCTGTTAATGTATAAGTTAATATCCTTGCCTGGGTCCTCAGACTCCAGAAACAGAAGCTGGGCCACAATCAGGCTGGCAGATACATCTGTTACTTCTTCTCCAAGGAAAATAATTCTCTCTTTTAATAAACGGGAATAAATATCGTAAGACCGTTCTCCTCTGCTGGTTGACTCAATCACATAAGGTACTAATGCCATGGTCAAATCCTCCTGTCTCAGCATATCGGTTATATTACCGATCAATCCATCTATGCACATTCTGCATATTTTAACAAACGCAGGTTCCCGGCGAACCGGGAACCCACATCCTCTATATTTCTTACATGCTTTCGCTTATACTAACTTTGCCTCTGCTACCAGGAAGTCTACTGCCTCCTGAACGGCCAGGTCTTCCTTCATCTGGCTGATGCCATGCTCGCCCATAATGGACTTAATCTGCTCAGCTTCCATCTTGTAAGCCTCTGCCATCTTAGCAACCTCTGCCTCTACAGCCTCATCTGCAACCTGGATGTTCTCAGCAGCCACAACAGCCTCCAACACCAGACGGGTGCGGATACGGCGCTCAGCCTGGGGACGCATCTGCTCCTGCAGACTCTCCATAGTCATGCCGGTGAACTGCATGTACTGCTCCATAGTAATACCCTGGCTCTGCATTCTGCGGGCATAGTCGTTCATCATCTCGCGAACCTGCTCCTCAACCATAGCCGCCGGAATCTCCATGGAAGCGTTCTCTACCACCTTCTCTACAACATTGTTCTCGTTCTCGGTGGTAGCTTCCTGCTGTTTCTTCTCTGCCAGTTTTGCCTGTATATCAGCTTTATATGCATCTAAGGTCTCAAACTCGGAAACTTCGCTGGCAAACTCATCGTTCAGCTCCGGAAGCTCTCTTACTTTGATTTCATGAACCGTTACCTTAAATACAGCCGGCTTGCCAGCCAGTTCTGCTGCGTGATACTGCTCCGGGAAGGTTACATTTACTTCTACTTCCTCGCCGATGTTCTTGCCGATCAACTGCTCCTCAAAGCCTTCGATAAAGGAGTGGGAACCAATAGTCAGCGGATATGCCTCAGCCTTGCCGCCTTCAAAGGGAGTTCCGTCTACGAAGCCCTCGAAATCGATAACGGTCTGGTCTCCCTCAGCTACGGGACGATCCTCTACGGTTACCACTCTGGCGTTCTGCTCCTGAACCTTCTTAAGCTCAGCCTCAACATCAGCCTCGGTTACCTCCGGTTTTGCCTTCGGAACCTCTATGCCCTTGTACTCGCCTAAGGTTACTTCCGGCTTAACAGCTACCAGTGCAGTGTAGATCATGGTTTTGCCTTTTTCTACCTGCTCAATGCTGATTTCCGGTCTGGAAACGATGTCCAGTCCGCTCTCCTTCATAGCGTCTGCATAGGTGTTGTTGATGACCTCGTCTACAGCGTCCTCGTACAGTACGCCAACGCCGTACATCTTCTCAACCATAGCCTGGGGAGCTTTTCCTTTACGAAAGCCTGGAATGTTAAAACGGTTCTTATTTTTCTGGAAAGAAGTTTTAAGAGCTGCCTCAAACTGCTCTGCCGGCACTTCCACGGTTAATTTTGCCATGTTCTTTTCTAACTTTTCTACTTGTAAACTCATGATAAAGTTTCCTCCTTGACATCTATGTATGGTCGTCACGGCAGGGCGCCACACTTCAGTGTATCATTATATCATACTCCTTATTTAATTTCCAGTCCTATTTTTCCTTATTTTACGGCGGTTTCCCGGCTGCCCGGCGTCTGCTTTCCCGGCTTTTTGACCCTTGATTCCTGATCCTATGCCATGATATGATAATATCATCTGAAAACAAGGAGAACTTACATGGAAATCGAGAAAAAATACCTGGTTACTGCACCACCAAAGGACTTTCACACCTGGCCCTGCCACAAAATTGAGCAGGCCTATTTGTGCACCCAGCCTGTGGTCCGCATCCGCCGGGAGGACGACGCTTACTATATGACCTACAAATCTGCCGGGCTCTTAGCCAGAGAGGAATACAATCTGCCTCTGACTGCAGAAGCCTACGCCCACCTTCTTGCCAAGGCAGACGGCATCATTTTAACCAAAAACCGATACCACTGCCCCATCCCCGAAACCGGTCTGGTCATCGAACTGGATGTTTTCTCCGGAAAATATGAGGGACTTATGCTGGCGGAAGTAGAATTTCCCACTTTAGAAGCAGCCGGGGCCTTTACGCCGCCTGCATGGTTTGGAGAAGATGTAACCTTTTCCGGGAAGTATCAGAACAGCCGGTTAAGCAAAGGCGCAGACTAAAGAAGCTCTGACAGCAAAACACCGCAGCCATAAAGAAATCTTCCGATTCTCTCAGCTGCGGTGTTTTAAATTGTTTTACTTTTCTTTCCATCCTGCATACAGGGTAATGGAACCGGTAATAGTATCCTGTCCCAGATTCCATGGTCTTGTAAGACCTTCATCCAGATACCAGCCTTCAAACTCGTATCCTTCTCTGGAAGGAGCCGCCGGAGCCTCCACCAATTCCCCATACATCCGGATCTGGCTCTCTACGGAAGTACCGCCCAGGGTATCAAATGTTACATCATAACCCCGGTTAGAAATGCCAAATGCCATGCAGGCAATCAGGATGGCGCAAAGCACAACGATGATAATATTTAGAGTTTTTACAGAAATGTTGACCCGGTCGTAGAGTCCCCGCAGCGGTTTCGGCTGCTGTTCCTCCTTCTGTTCCGGCTGTGCCATAGCATTCCATCCTTTCTGTTTCTTTCTACTTTCTAACCAGATACTTCCGCATATCGATAGCACATGCAATCAGGATAATCAGACCCTTGATGATATACAGCATGTTTGCGTCTACAGACAGGAAGTTCAGTCCTGCGAAAATAATCTGCAGCAGCAGAACGCCGATTACGATACCGCTGATGCGTCCGATACCACCTACAAAGGATACGCCGCCGATAACGCAGGCTGCAATAGCGTCACACTCGTAGTTGAGACCGGTGTTGGCGTTAGCAGACGCAATACGGGCTCCATCCAGGAAACCTGTAATTGCATACATAATACCTGCCAGCATGAATACCATAATAATAGTGCGGGATACATTTACACCAGATACATTTGCAGCTTCCTCGTTGGAACCTACTGCAAACATGTTCTTGCCGAAGGTAGTCTTATTCCATACTACCCACATAATTACAGTCAGGATAGCAGAATACAGCACATACATGGGAACTGCCACATTACCAATCTTAAACAGAGTACCGGTAATCAGAGAACGATAGCCCTCAGTCAGGCCACTTAAGGTCTGTCCGTTGTTGGTGCCGTTCTTTAAGTACATCAGAATGATACCATACACAATCAGCTGGGTAGACAAGGTAACAATGAACGGATGCAGTTTGAATTTAGCAACACTGAAACCATTCACGAAACCTACGACTGCGCCTACTACCAAAACCATCAGAAATACCACCAGGATAGGCGGCGCGCTGGTCATTTCCGGAAATACCTTAAATGCAGTAGTCAGCAGGGACGCAGAAATACAAGCCGTCAGACCTACTACCCGGCCTGCGGAAATATCCGTACCAGTCAGTACGATACATCCGCCGATACCCAGTGCAATGGGCAGTTTTGCTGCTGTCAGGGACAGCACATTGACGATGGAAGGCAGACCTAAGAATGCCGGAACCTTCACAGATATGTAGATAACCGCCAGAGCAATAATGATGAACATGGCGTTATTAAGCAGAAGATCACTGATTTTTTTCTTGTCAGCCACAGTTAATACCTCCTAATCCTATTCCTATACATATTTAGCAGCCAGAGTCATAATCTCTTCCTGCGTAGTTGTCTTTGCATCTACCTCGCCTGCCAGCTTTCCTCCTGACATAACCAGAATCCGGTCGCATACGCCAAGCAGCTCCGGCATTTCAGAGGAAACCATGATAACTGTCTTTCCCTGTTTTGCCAGGTCAAGAATCAGCTGATAGATTTCGTACTTTGCACCTACATCGATACCACGGGTAGGCTCGTCCAGAAGCAGTACCTCAGGCTCGGTGAGAAGCCATCTGGCCAAAATAACCTTCTGCTGGTTACCACCGGAAAGAGAACGGATCTGAGTACGCTGACTGGGGGTTTTAGTACGCATGGCATTGATGCCCCACTCTGTCGCCTTGCTCATTTTCGCATCGCTTAAAAGAGGCCCGTTCATGTACCGTTTCAAACTGGAAATGGTGGTGTTTGCCTGAATATCCCGGATTCCGAAGATACCGGTAGCACGCCGTTCTTCTGTTAAGAGAGCAAACTTGTTAGCCAGAGATTCTCGTGGATTCCGGTTGGCTACTTTCTTGCCGTGCAGGTAAATTTCACCGCTTTTTCTGGTAGCAACGCCGAATATATTCTCTAAAAGCTCGGTTCGTCCGGAGCCGTCCAAACCGGCTATGCCCAGTACCTCACCTTTCTTCGCCACAAAGGAGACATCGTCTAAAACAGAGTAAGCTGCAGACATGCCCTTTACTTCTAATAAGGTCTCGCCCGGCACATTATCCTTCTCCGGATAACGGTTTGTCAGCTCGCGTCCTACCATCAGCTTAATAATCTCGTTCATACTCAGTTCCTTTGCGGGACGGGTAGCTACCCACTGTCCGTCACGCATGATGGTAACATCATCGGAAATCCGAAGAATCTCCTCCATCTTATGTGAAATATAAATAATACCGCATCCGCGGCTGCGGAGCATGTTAATAATCCTGAACAGATGCTCAACTTCCTCCTCTGTCAAAGAAGAAGTGGGCTCGTCAAACACGATGACCTTGGAATTAAAGGAAACTGCTTTCGCAATCTCTACCATCTGTCTCTGGGATACCGGCATACGGCTCATAACCGTCTTGGGATCCACATTGACTTCCAGCTCCTCAAATACCTTCTTGGTGGCCTCGTACATCTTTGACTCACTGGTCAGAGGACACCACTTGGAGATTTTGGGGAACCGTCCAAGCCACATATTGTCCATAACATTGCGCTTCAGAGCCTGGTTCAACTCCTGATGCACCATAGCCACACCGTTTTCCAGGGCTTCCTTGGATGTCTTAAAGTTGACTTCCTGACCCTCTAAATAAATGTGGCCGCTGTCTTTGTTGTATACGCCGAAAAGGCATTTCATTAAGGTGGATTTTCCGGCTCCGTTCTCACCCATGAGCGCATGAACCGTACCAGCCCTAACGGTCAATGATACATTATCCAGAGCTTTTACGCCTGGAAATGATTTGCAAATTCCCTCCATTCGCAGAAGAACACTCTTATCTCCAGCAGAGGCCGGCGTTTCCTGCTTTTCCAAATTCGCTCCCAAATTGACACCTCCTACTTCCCTTTTCTTCAATCACATTCTGATTCCGGTATGAAATCCGTGAAACAGAAAAACCGGCGCAGCCGCGCCAACAGCACTGCCTGCGCCGGTTCTGTAATGTTTTACCGAAACGCTGCGCCCGGTGACACAGCTTTCTATAAACAGCAACCGCACTAGCGTTGTGCGGTTGTGTAAAGTGTTGGACGGCTGCCTGTTTCTGCACCCATCTTCCCACTGTCCTAACTCATATTCGTATTATTCTTCACCAGTGTAGGTAGCGTACGGAATGTTTACACGCCAGGTGCCAACTACATTCTCTGCATCAACGTCTGTAAAGGTGTCAGCGCTGGCCATGTAGTTCTCACTGATCTGAGCGATGGTGGAAGCCATACCCTCAGCATCCTGCTTGATGGTACCGATCATAGTACCTTTGCCGATAGCGTCTTTTGCTGCGTCAGTAGCGTCTACGCCGAATACCGGAATAACAGTTGCGCTGCCGTCCTCTAAGTTGTAGCCGGCGTTCTGCAGAGCAGTAACAGCACCGATAGCCATCTCATCGTTGTTAGCGATAACCAGCTCTACCATGTTTCCGTTAGCCTCGCTGTACTGGGACAGGATAGTCTGCATATAGTTGTTAGCTGCTGCTGCAGACCAAGCGCCGTCCTGGTCAACCAGATACTTGTTTGCATTGCTGGCATCGTAGAAGGTCAGAGCGCTCTTGCCTGCCTCTGTCAGAACCTTGTCTGCATCCTCAACGCCGAACTGGGTACGAGCGATAGCCTCTGCATTACCCTCCTGGCCCTTGAACATAACATAGGAAATAGCTCCGTCACCGTTTAAGTCAACAGCGTCGTAGTTGTCAACCAGATACTGGCCGATCATCTCGCCCTGCATATGGCCTGCCATCTCATAGTCAGTACCTACGAATACGCACTTGTCGTAGCTGCTAACTACTTCTTCGCTTACGGAACGGTTAAAGAAGATAACCGGAATGTTCTGAGCGCTTGCCTGGTCAATAATGTTCTTTGCAGCATCGTCAGAACCGCTGTCTACCAGGTTTACAACCAGCAGAGAAGTTCCCTTTGCGATTGCAGTGGTAACCTGCTCAGTCTGGGTAGTCTGGCTGTTGTTGCTGTCGTAATCCTGATACTTGATGCCGGCTGCCTCTAAAGCTGCGTCCAGAGCGGAGCGCACGCTGGAAATGTAGGTGTCGCCGTAGGTGTAGTAGAATACAGAAACCTCACCGTCCAGAGCTGCCGGTGCCTCAGTCTCCTCTGCTGCAGCTTCAGTCTTAGCTGCCTCAGTCTCGGTTGCTGCCGGAGCTGCAGTGGTTGCTGCGGTCTGGCTGCCGCCGCATGCTGCTAAGGACATTACCATGCAGGACGCCATAGCCATAGCAGTTACTTTTCTTACTAATTTCATGATTCTTTTCCTCCCTTACAAGTTTTATGTAGGTTTTTGTCGGCTTTTTATCATTTTGAACTACCGACAAGCCTATTATACCATTATTTTTAACATTTTCCATAAGTTTTTTTTCGTTTTTTTATAATTTTTTTCATTTTTCGTATAAAAATGCTATTCTTGTTCTTTTACAGTTTGAGGGCATCGGTAATATTTGCCATTCTCCAGTTCCAACTCCGGATCCAATTCCCGTCCCATGGCCTTGTCGGACAAAATGGAAAACATGACTTTTGCATACTGCTCCTTATTGCTGGATACGGTGCCGATCATCGTCCCTTCTTTGACTGCCTCCAGCCCGGACTCCACGCCGTCAATGCCGACCACACTGATGCCAGACGCACCTTCTCGCTTAACGGCGTCAATGGCGCCTAAAGCCATATCGTCATTATTGCAGATTACCAGTTCAATTTCCCCCGGATATTTTTTTAGCCACTGTTCCATTAAAGCAGAGGCCTGACTCCGTTCCCAGTTGGCAATGCCGCCGGTAATTTTTTCAATGGGTACTCCCCGGTCTTTCAGGGTCTGGATGGACCATTCCGTACGGATCAGGGCGTCCTGGTGGCTGCTTTCTCCCTCCAGCAATACATAGCTGATCACTCCGTTTCCGTTTAAATCCAGCTGCTCCGGATTCTCTTTATAGTATTTCTCCACAATCCCTGCCTGCAGAATACCGGATTCTTTTGGGTCTACTCCCAGGTAATAAAGCTGGTCCCACCGGTTCATGTCCTCCTCCACCGGCTGACGGTTAAAGAACACCACCGGAACTTCCGCCGTCATGGCCTGGTCTATCATGGAGGAAGCGTCCATCCTGTCTACCGGATTGATGCACAGCACATCGCAGCCCAGGGAAATAAACCGCTCCACCTGGCTGTTTTGGATGTGCTGGCTTCCTTTGGCGTCCTGAATATCCAGGTTTACCTTGATTCCAGTTTCCTGTTCATAGGATTTGGCCTCCCGCTCCAGCTCACTGCGGATGTTGTTGATAAAAATGTCGTCTCCCCGGTAAAGACTGACGCCAATGCGGATAGAGGTTTTTTCCTGATTATCCGCCTGTTTGCTGCAGCCGGACAGACAAATGCCTGCAAACAGGCAGATTACTGCCAGCTTATGCAGTTTTAACATCTTGAGCCTTACAGTTTTCTTCATTTCTTGCTCCTCCTATTCAATGGGATACAGCATTTTTTCAAAAGCCGGATCCTGCAGATCCTCCCGCTCAATGTACCAGCTTTCCAGCAAGGTATCTTTCCCTTTCTTTTCCCCTGCAGCCGCTTCCACAGCGGTTCGGACGCTGACATACCCTGCAGTAAAATCATCGGTGACGCAGAGCCCTGTAATCTGCCCCTGTTCCAAATGATTCAGCAGGGAAACTGAGGTTCCCCGGCCGTAAAGCCCTGCCGCCAGATGATTCCAGGCCGGCTCACTTCCTGCCAGTCTGTCTGCTGCTGCCAGAAGGCTTTCCTGATCCAGGCAGGCAATTACCAGATCTGGTTCCCCCTGTTTTTTTCTGGTAAAGAAAAAGCTGGCAAGGTCCGGATCTTCTCCGGTATTATAATAGGCTGCCTGACAGCCTGCTTCTGATAAAACAGCCTGGATCCCTGCCTCAAACTGACGGTTCATCCAGTTTCCTTTCCCCTGCTCCAAAAGCCAGACCGTCTGCCCTGTCCCATGACGGTTCAGAATTTCCGTTCCCAGCATCCGCCCCATTTTTTCATAATCCGTGGTAACAGCCCCCCAGGCCTTATGGTCTGCCATGGAAGCTCCCGTTAAAATCACCGGTATCTCAAGCTGTCCCCGTTCCAAAAGTCTGTCTAACTGGGCGGCTTCCACCGGATCCAGCACAATGGCTCTGGCACCTTCCCGCTGTTCCCGCAGGACCATTTCCATCTGCTGCGCCTCATGATTGCGCTCATAAAGGCTTACAAAACTGACATCTGCGTTCAGCTCCAGAGCCGCCTGATCCATCCCCTTCCGGAAATTCACATAGTCGTTGTCATTGGAATCCCCGATAATCACAGAAACCTGATAAACCGGGTTCTGCCGTTCCTTAATAATCAAATCTGTGGAGGAAGCCAGAAACAGCAGCACCAGAATGATTTCGTACAGAATCAAAAAGTACAGTTCCTTTTTCTTCTTCGTTATCTTCATAATGGTTTCTCCTCCCCGGACACAGCCGGAAGATGGATCAAAATTGCAGTGCCCTCGTCCGGCTCCGACTGAATCGTCAGGCCGTAATCCTCACCGAAATACAGACGAATGCGTTCATTCACATTTTTCACCCCGATGCCGGAGCCATGTCTGGAATGAACCGGCATGTCCTTTGTCAGCAGGCTGGACACCTGCTCCTCTGTCATGCCCAGACCGTTGTCCCGCACCTCAAACCAAAGGCTGTCCTCCTTTTTATAGGCCCGCACCTGAATCAGTCCGTCTCCGTCCATAAATTCCATGCCGTGATAGATGGCGTTTTCTACCAGGGGCTGCAGCATCAGCTTTAAGCTGGAAAGAGACAGCACCTCCGGCTCTGCCTGAATCTCATAAGAAAATTTGTCTTTAAACCGCATTTGCTGAATCATCAGGTAGTTGCGCACATGCTCCAGCTCGTCCCGCACCGGAATAATACTTTTCCCCTTGCTTAAGCTGATGCGGAAAAACCTGGCCAGGGCGGTTACTACCTTGACTGCCTCCTGTTTCTGACCGTTTTCAATCATCCACACGATGATGTCCAGGGTATTATACAGGAAATGAGGATTTATCTGAGACTGAAGGGTATCAAATTCGCTGCGCCGCTTGGATTCATGCTCTGCCACAATATCCTGCATCAGCGTCTGGATCCGCTTCGCCATATCCCGGATGGACCGTCCCAAATGCTGAATCTCGTAGGAGCCGCCAATAGATACCTCTGTTTCCAAATCCCCTGCCTCCAGGGCATTGACCGACTTTTCCAGCTTCTTTATAGGGCCGGTAATCCGGTTGGAGATATAAGCGTTAATCAGTACCAGAATAAACAGTACAAATGCGATAAGGAAGACGATAAACAGCTTGGTCTTTAAATTGTTCAGGGAAATGTTGCTTTCCGGCGTGACGCCGATCAGCTTCCAGCCTGTATATCCTACGGATTTTACAGTCACATCCCGCTTCTGTCCCCGGTACACCTCCTGGTAATGGCCGTCCCGGTAAGAAACGGCAGCCTGAAGATTTTCCTCCATCTGCCCTGCCTCCACCAGCTGCATCTGAGGATGATAAATCAGCTCACCATTGCTGCTTGTCATGTAAAGGTAGCCGGTGTCTCCCAGGGTAATATTGTCCAGAAGCTGCTTTAAGCTGCCGTAAGTAATGTCAATCAACAGAACTCCCTGTTCTGTGGAGGTTCCTCTGGTAATCTCCACTGCACGGGACAAACTGATGACCCACCGGTACTGATATTCGCTGCTGTCAAACAGGTACTGGACATGGGGGGTAGTAAAATGCAGGTTATCCATCCGGTTTAAGGTGTTCTCAAACCAGGGCTCCTCTTTTACGGAAAAACCGGGCTTTAACCGGGCAGCCGGAACTGCTTCTAAAAGCTCTCCGTCTCTGGAAAGCAGAGCGATGTTGGAAATGTAGTCCTTGTTGTTGCCGTAAAGCAGGGTAAATTCATTGTTGACCGACTCTGCCGACAAATCTGCATTCTTGATCACGCCGTAGTAAAGAGAGTCCGACAGCTTCATAATGGTTCTTAAGTAGGAGTCGACCGAACGGTTTACCTGGGTCAGAAGGGCCTGGTTTTCCTTCTGGATGGTGGCCGACATCTGGCTGTTTAACCGGCCGTAGAGAGACACCCCAATCAGCATAATCGCCAGAAGGGCGCTGACTGTAAAATACACATAAATGGTGGTACGGATACTGAAGCGGTTCAGCCATCCGTCCTTTAGCTTCCTCTTCATAGGCTCTCCTTACGCTCCCCGGAACTTGGTAGGCGACACGCCGAATTTTTTCTTAAATACATAGCTGAAATAGTTCTGTTCCTGGTAACCTACCTTCTGGGCAATCACATAAGTCTTGTCCTTTGTCTCGTTTAAAAGCTCCACTGCCTTGTTAAGACGAACCTCCGTTAAATAGGCTACACAGGTCTGTCCGGTCTGACGTCGGAACAAGGTAGAAAAATAAGCCGGACTCATATGTAATTCCCGACAGATCACCTCTATGGACAGTTCCGGATCCTGGTAGTGGTCCTGAATGTACTGCTGGGCCTCTAAAATCACCTTTCTTGTGGTATTGTCACGAGCCTTGTTCATCTGCTCATTCATCTGGATGGCCGTCGCTGAATACCAGGCCTCAAATTCTTCCCGCCGCTCTGCGTCTGCCAAAAGCTCCATATACTGGTCATGCTTTAATAATGCTCCCAGGTTTAAATCGTACTGCTGGGCCAGTTGGATCATACAGTTGACCATGGACATTTTATAGGCCTGATACTGGCGTGCATGAACCTTGGCTCCGTCCATCCGTCCCACGATCTCGTGAACCACAGACCGGATTGTTTCCTGAGACCCAAATTTAATGGCGGCAGAAAGGTCTGTCTCATCCTTCGGCTCCATCTGAAGCTTCCCACGGCTTACTGGCTCCACATCGTTGATGTAGATGGTGCTTCCTGTTCCTACAATAGCCTTGTAGCCCAATGCGTCTACTGCCGACTGGTAAGCGTGATCCAGCTCTGTCAAAGCGGTACAGCTGTGGCCCACGGCAATGGTAACCGGCACCTCCAGCACACGGCGGCATTCCTTACAGATGTCCCCCAACTGGCTGATCAAATCCGTCTGGGTGGCTCTGCCTTCAATGGCTGCAATCAGCGTGATTCCCGCATTGGAATTAAACATGGCAAAACGGCAGAACTGCTTTAAACTGTCCTCCATCAGATTACGGACAGAAATGGGGATCAGTTCCCTGTGGGCTGCCAGCGCCTGATGAGACGCCAGTTCTTCCTGCTCAATATGTATGAGAGCTGTCAGCCATTTTCGGGCACCGCCTAAATCAATATTGTATTCTTCCATTTTTCCAGAAATCTGAGCGGCAGGCACAATGCCCTGCACCAGATCGTTTAAAAACAGCTCCTTTAAAATCGGCAAGCTGCTCTGATAGCTTTCCCGAAGCAGATCAATGTTGCGGCGCTGCTCAATCTCCTCATCCAGATTCTCATGGACTCTGGTTAAAATCTCCGCCAGCTCCTCTCCATTGACCGGCTTTAAAATATATTCGGTCACATTCAGCTTAATCGCCTGCTGCGCATACTCAAAGTCGTCGAAGCCAGAAAAAATAAGTACCTTGACAGAAGGATATTTCTGACGGATTTTCCCGGTCAGGGTCAGGCCGTCCATATAGGGCATTCGGATGTCCGTCATCACCACATCCGGCTCCAACTGCTCAATCTTTTCCAGGGCGTCCTCGCCGTTTTCCGCGTCGCCCACTACCTCAAACCCCAGCCGGTTCCAGTCCATTTTCCGGATAATAGCCTTCCGCACTTCCTCCTCGTCATCCACCAGGATAATCCGATATAAATTCATCTATTTCCTTCTCCTCTCATGGTCTCCACAAGAAACCGGTTGTCCATTGGCCTTCCAACACAGATCCGGTAAAAACCGGCTCCCAGTCCTGCAAAATTTTCACAGTCCCGAATTAAAATCCCCCGCTTTTTCATCCGCTCATAAAGAGAGGATGAATGCAGCTGCTCCCTTCTCTCCCATTCTGCGGAAAATAACAAAAAATTACTTTGAGACGAATATACCATAAATCCCATTTTTTTCAATTCCTGTTCCAGAAAGGGCCGTTCTCTCTGAATCAGGCTGCGGCTTTCTGCTACATAACCGTCTGCAGCCAGCGCCGCCGTTCCCGCCTCCTGAGCCGGACAGGACACGCTCCAGGGCTGGCTGGCCTGGCTTAATTCCTCCAGCAAAGCCTGGTCTGCCCCCATCAGATACCCCAGCCGCAGACCGGCCATCCCATAGGTCTTGGTAAAGGCGTTCAGAATCAGCAGGTTAGGGTATTTGTCAAGAAAGGGTATCATAGTGGCCCCTTCCGGATCATCGCACAGGCCGTTAAAGCACTCGTCTACTATCAGATAAGCTCCCTGTGCCTGACAAGCCCTGGCAAGCTGTTCCAGCTGATACCGCTTTGCCAGAACACCGGTAGGGTTGTTGGGATTGCAGAAAAACACGGCGTCATGTCCTGCCACCGCCTGACATAGAGCGTCCAAATCCGGCTGAAAGCCGTTCTCCTCCCTTAAGAAAAACCGGTCTGTCTTAGAACCTGAAGCCAAAAGAGCCGCCTCATATTCAGAAAAGGTAGGAGCCAGCACCAGCCCCCGCTTAAATTTCTTTCTCATACACAACCGCCAGATTAAATCCGCAGCACCGTTTCCGCAAAGCACCTGGCCTGCACTTATCTGGTGAAATGCTTCCAATGCCCGGCAAAGGGCCTGACACTGGCAGTCTGGATAACGGCTCCAACGGGACATGGTATCCCGCAGTCGTTCCATCACCTGTTCCGGCATTCCAAGAGGATTTACATTGACCGACGCATCGTAAACAATCTGGTTCCGATACCGGTCGCCTCCATGTTTCTGCTGTTCCATTCTATCCTCCATACACGCTCAGCCAGGAAAGGCAGGCTGATGCTGCCGTTCCGGCTATAAGGGCCAAAAAAGACGCCGCATACATCAGCCGGTTGGCCCGGACGATGTCTTCTGCCTCCACTGGCCGCAGAGCGTCTCCGATTGCAGGCTTTTTTACAATTTTTCCAAAATAACTGGCATCTCCAGCCAACTGCACTCCTAAAGCGCCGGCGCAGGCTGCCTCCGACTGAGCAGAATTAGGGCTTTTGTGACATCTTCTGTCCCGGCGCCAGATGCGCCATGCCTGTTTTCCGTCATACCCAGAAAGCAGGTATGCTGCCAGGACAAAAAGCAGGCCGGTCAGCCGGGCTGGAATCCAGTTTACCAAGTCATCCAAGCGGGCTGCTGCCCGTCCAAAATACAGATATTGCTCATTTCTGTATCCTACCATGGAATCCATGGTATTAACTGCCTTGTAGAAAAATCCGCCTGCCGGGCCAAAGAGAAACATCCAGAACAAAGGGGCAATCACTCCGTCTGAGGCATTTTCCGCTACGGTCTCCACAGCAGCCCGGATTACCCCATCCTCTGTCAAGTTCTGAGTATCCCGCCCTACAATCCGGGAAACCTTATATCTGGCGTCTGCCAGAGTTTCCTCATTCAGGGCTTTGTAAACCTTCTCACTTTCTGTTTTCAATGACCTGGCTGCCAGAAGCTGTCCGCACATCAAAACGCCCAGCAGAAACCGGAAAACCGGATGAAGCTTTCCTGCCGCCCACAAAAGCACTGCAGCTGCAGCAAAAGTAAGTCCTGCCACTAACCCGGCCAAAACAGCGCCTGCCATAAGCGCCCCTGCCAAAGTCTCCGGAAACAGCCGCCGCAGGTTCTTTTCCATCCAGCTAATCAAGCTGCCTATGGCCCGCACCGGATGCCACCAGTTTTCCGGGTCTCCTATCAATAAATCCAATATAAAACCAGCCCAAACCATCGCTGCAAATTCCATGTTTTTTGTCACTCCATCCTTTATTCCTGTTCTGGGCCATTATTTTATCCTAGTTGGTATGCCGCAGATAACCCGGTACACTGCATCTGCCTCTTTTGCCAGCATCTGTCCGGCCCGGCCTGCTGCCTCCCGAAAATCCCGGTCCTTCCGCTCTAACGGAACAATCCCGCAGCCTACCTCGTCCATGGTCACAATATCAGGCTTTTGCTTTAAAAGCGCTCTGGTCTCTGCATCTGTGTCTTTTCCTTCCTGGAAAGCCTGACGCAGCGTATTATGATAATGAAGCACCAGGGAATCCCCCTCCTTCGCCATCTGCCGGGCAAAAGCCGATTTTCCCTGATGGCTGCCTCCGATAATCAGAATCATAATGTTCTCCTGTCTTTTCAATACAATGTTTCCAAAAACTCCAGTCAATACTAGGGTAAGAACCTGCTTCCCAAAGCCAGAAGCATCATCATAAGCAATTCTGTCCGCTGGAGAAAATATCCGGCCAAATCCCCGGTAACGCCGCCAAATTCTTTAAGCGCCATTTTACGATAACAGTAAAAGGAGGCTAGGGATACCAACAGAAGACCCAACGCCAAAATCAGCCCATCCATACTCCAGGCAAACAGAAATCCTGCCAGATACCAGAGTACGGATGTGAGTTTTACCATCCGGCTCCTTGCCTGGTCTGAAAAAGAAGTGGCTAACCCATCCTTTCTTGCCTTGGGAAAGGCCACTACAGACCAACTGCTTAAAGCACGGGACATAACAAAAATGCTGGCTGCAGCCAAACAAACCTTCTTCCCCTCCATCATCTGGCTGACTGCAGCCAGATAAAGAAGAAGATAAACGCCGCAGCCGATAATGGCAAAGGCTCCTGAATGGGAATCCTTTAAAATTTCCAGCTTTCGCTCCCGGTTCTGGCAGGAACTTCTGGCGTCCAGTGTATCCAGCAATCCATCCATATGGATTCCGCCGGTTACCAAAATGGGAAGGACGGTCAGAATGCAGCCGGATGCCAGCAGGCTAAGACCTGCTGCATGCAGCGCCATCCAGCAAAGAATCCAGATAAGAGCCAAAACCGCTCCTACCAAAGGAAAAAAGCAAAGGGCATATCTCATGCCGGCCTCGCTCCAGGCTGCCTGCGGCATGGGAATGCGGGAATACATGGAAAAAGCAATTACCAGGCTTTCCAAAGCACCGCCTGTTTTCCCTTCTTTGCTATGCTGTTTCATTGCCTGCTTGTCCTTCCTTTCCCTTTTTTCTCTCTGCCGGTTTCACCGGAACCGGAATACCGAACACGACTTCCGTCACTATGTCCGCCTGGTTTCCCAGCCAATGGTTGACACTGCCTTGAAGACGGATATAGCGTTTGGTTTCTTCCGGATAATCATTTCCGTCCGAAAACACTTCGTTGGTTACTATGATAAGGTGTTCCGTCTGTTTTTGCAAGCGGCGGATTCCTTCTGTAATACGATGAATCACTTCCTCATCTGTTCCCCCGGCTTCAAACAGCTCATTGGCTGCCAGATTGGACATACACTCCAAAAGCACCACCGGTTTTTTCATTTTTTCTGCCGATTCCCATGTCAGACCGGAAAGATTCCTGTATCGTTCTACTGTCTCAAACCCTTTTCCCTGCCGCTGCCTGCGATGCTTCTCCACCCGTGCCTGTCCCTCCGTACCAAAGGGTTCCATCGTGGCAATGTAAATCAGCCTCCCTTCGCAGGCCTTCGCTAAAGTCACTGCCTGGGCTTCTGCATAAGCAGATTTTCCGCTGGCGCTGCCGCCGGTGATCAGATGCATCATAGCTGTGCCCCTTCCAGAAAATCCAGGATCCACTTAGGGCCGGAATGGTAATAAAGATGAGGGAAACCAGCTATCATGGAGTCTGTCACCACCATACAATCCCACTGCCGGTCAGACGCCGGTTTCCTGGCTGTCATGGAGTCGCCTGGGGCCGTACTGTCCCAGTAGTGAAACTCATGGCCTTTGATTTGAGGTTCCGCCTCCAGGCCCTGATTCTCATACAGAGAAATATAGCCAAAGCGGGACAGTTTTTTTGTCCGGAATCCGTCTTCGTCCAGCAGTCCAACCATGGGATACCGCTCTCCGTCTGTTCCTTCCAGACTGCGGTGCAGATATAAAAATCCGCCGCACTCTGCCAGAATCTTCACGCCATTTTTAGCCGCCCTGCGGATGGAATCCAGCATGGATGTGTTTTCTGAAAGCTGCTTTGCCCATACCTCAGGATAGCCGCCGCCTAACAGCAATGCCTCTGTGTAGTTTGGAAGTCCCACATCCTTTAAGGGGCTGAAATAAACCAGTTCCCATCCATGTTCCTGCAAAAACTCCAGATTTTCCTGATAATAGAAACAAAAAGCCGCATCCCTGGCTACAGCCATACGCCGCTTTCCGGGGACTGCTTTTTTTTCTGTCTCTGCCTTTGTCTCTGCCTCTGTCTCGGCCACTTCCCCGGCCGACTCTGCAATTTTAAGAATCCCGTCCATATCCAGGCAAGTCTCCAGCCTCTCTGCCAGCTTCTTTAGCTGCTGCCTGAAAGCAGTCTGCTCCTCTGGGATGGCAAGGCCTAAATGGCGGCTTTCCAGCCTGCCTTCATCACACTCCGGCACTGCGCCCAGACAGGGAATCCCCAGTTCTTTAAATGCTGCTGAAAGCCGTTCTGCCATAACCGGAGAGGTCCGGTTCAAAATTACTCCGGCAATCCGGCTGTCCGGCCTGTACTCCTTCATGCCTTTCACAACCGCTGCCATGGAAAGGCTGCTGCCTTTTCCGTCCAGCACCAGGATCACCGGAGTCTTTGTGATCCGGGCAATGTCATAGGTGCTGGCTGTCAAAGTGTTTCCTGCCACACCGTCATAGTAGCCCATTACCCCTTCCAGCACTGCCAGGTCTTTACCTGACGCCTGTTTCTGCAGCAGATGGCAAAGCTGATTTTCTTCCAGGAAAAAGCTGTCCAGATTGCAGCCCGGAATCCCCAGCACATACTGGTGAAACATAGGGTCAATGTAATCCGGCCCGCATTTAAAAGAAGCGCAGGAAAGCCCCCGCTCTGCAAATGCCGCTAAAAGTCCGGCTGTAAGAATCGTTTTTCCGCTGCCGCTTGCCGGGGCTGCAAGCATAATCCGCGGAAGGGACTTTTGTTCATTTTCCCGTCCCTCCGCCAGTTCTTCTTTTTCCGGTTCCGCCGTAATCACATACACCGGATTTGTCCCCTGCATCATATGATAGCCAGCCCGCATCTGGGCTTTTGCCACCTGGAGGCACACCACCTCCGGGTCTGTTCTCCGCTTTTCATAGTAAGCCATCACCTGGGCTAATGTTTCTAAGGCAATCACATTGATAACCACCCGAACTCCCGGATTCTGTTCATACACCCGGTCCAGCACCGCTTCTAAATTCCCTCCGCTTCCGCCGATAAACACCCGGTCCGGCTTTGGAATACCTGTCATGGTTTCCGGCGCTTTACCTGGAATAACCGTCAGGTTGGCTGCTCCTGCCCGCCTTCCGTTTTCCCGGATTAACTCCACGCCTTCTTCCTTCTGCTCAAAAGCATAGACATGGCCCTGGTCTGCCCGAAGCGCCGCTTCCACAGAAACAGAGCCGGTTCCTGCTCCAATGTCATAAACAACGCTATCCCGGCGGATGTCCAGCTTGTCCAGAGACACCGCCCGCACCTCGCTTTTTGTCATAGGGATGTCTCCCCGGATAAACCAAGTATCCTTCATGCTCTGTCTCCCATCCTGCTTTTCTTTATCAGTATTGCAGCTGCCAGGCCCGGTGCGTCTGTATCCGTCAGACGACAGGCCTCATCCTGAATCAGTTGTTCATCCGGGTATCCCATACGAATCCCGGCCATAACCTGAACCTGGCCGTACCCGGCCTTCGTAAGCCTGATACAAAGCTCTTTAAGCCCCAGTTCTCCGCCCAGCAGTAAAAACACCTGCTCGTGCTCCTCTATTAACTGCTCCACATCACATTCCCGGCCATGACCGCTGGCTAAATACATCTGCTCCCAGGAAATCCCCAGTCTGGCACAAAGGCCGGACACAGAAGAAATCCCTGGATATACGGTAATATTCCAATCCGCTCCACGCTGACACTTTTGCAATGTCTGCAGAAGTGTCTGGCATCCGCTGTAAAATCCAGTGTCTCCGGAATAAATCACTGCTGCATTCCGAATCTCCCGGTGCTCCTTCAGCCATTCCAAAATTTGCTCCGGCTGATAAACGGCTGCCTGAACAGCGTTCTGAATCCAGGAGGACGAATCCTTCAGCATGCGAGAAGCCCCCAGTACAGCGTCACACTGCTTTAAGGCGTCCACTGCTTCTAAGGTAAGCTGTCTGCCGCCGCCCATTCCCAGACCAATCAGATGAAGCTGTCTGCGGCCAAAGCGGGCCATCTCCTCCTTTGCCTCCTGGAGAGAAATCCCCTGCTCTGCACTGGGTCTGCCAATCACAATTACAGAAACGCCGCAGGCTTTTGCTGCCTCCAGTTTTTCTGCAAAGCCGCCCCGGACGCCGGATTCTTTGGTTACCAGCCATCCGGCCCCAATCTGCCGAAGCATAGCCTCATTCAGTTCCTGGCTGAACGGCCCCTGCATGGCAATCAGATGACTTCCGCAGACGCCCATGGCCTGACAGGCTTCCAGCACCTTGCTGTCCGGCAGCACCCTGGCGTAAATCCGCCCTTGCAAATGACCGGCAGAAGAAAAAACCTGCAGTTCCTTGCTTCCGGTAGTCAAAAAAACAGGCCGGTCATCCTGCTTCAGGATGGAAACTGCCTCCTCTGCATGTTCTGTATAATACACGGTCTGCCCGGTTCCTCCAGAACCGGACATGGCTCCGGCTGAGGATCGCACCACCCGCTTATAAGGGATTTTTAAGCATTCACATACCTGAGACAAAGACGCTGTCACCTGCTGTGCATAAGGGTGGGTGGCATCCAGCACCAGCTCCGGCTGTTCTTTCATAAACAACTGCTTCATTTCCGCCTGGTCAAGGGGCCCACGGCGCACCGTTACCCAGGGCGTTTCGGGAAGCAGCATTTCTCCGTATCCGGATACAACGCTGACTAAAACAGGTGCCTGAACTGCCGCCCCATACTCGGCCAGCTCCCGCCCCTCTGAGGTTCCTCCAAACAGGATGATTTTGTTCCCTCTGTCTTTCATACTCGTCTTATATCCTCTCTGCTGCTGTTTCTTGTCCGGAACTGCCTGAAAGGGCCGCTGCCACCGTCACCCCAGGATAAATCTGTTTTTTTATCAAAAGCCGGCCATTTTCTCCGGCACATTTTAAAGCTGCCCGCTCGCAGACATTCCCTACCCCTGTGATTTTCCCGACAAAGGCTGATTCCTGAAAGGAGCCTGTTACCTGCTTCAACTCCTCTGCAGAATAAACGGCTAATCCAGCTCCCAGAACTTCCGCCGCCTGTAAAAGCCCTGCCTCTTCTTTTTTTATATCAATGGTAGCCACCTGGCCTATAGCATGCGTATCCAGCCGGTATTCTGCAAACACCTGCTTTACCGCTTCCAGGATGGTTTCCGCTGAGGTTCCCTTCCTGCATCCGATCCCGACTGTTAAAACCTTTGGAATCAACCGCAGCGAAATAAACTCCGGTATTCCCTCTGTTCCGGGGAGACTGCCCTGTTTCCAGGTTACCCACACATTACAGCGGCACAGCCGGTTTTCCTGATAGCCCTCCGGCGCCTGCCATTTTTCCCGGTCATCGGAGAAAAATCCTACCGGCTCTCCGTTTACCAGAGCTGCCGCCGTCTGAACCGCCGCCGTCCGGTCAGATAAAAAAAGCCCCTGCTCCCTGGCCCACTGATCCACAGCCACCAGCCCCTGCCTGTCAGACGCTGTAGTGATGACCGGCTGGGCTCCCAGAACCCAGGCTGTCCTGCGGGCCAGGTCATTGGCCCCTCCCACATGTCCGGAAAGCAGGGAAATGGCATAGGTTCCCTGTTCGTCTACCACCACCACCGCCGGGTCTGTCAGCTTATCCTTCAGATGAGGAGCCACTGCCCGCACTGCAATTCCGGCTGCTCCTATGTAAATCAGGCCGTCTGCCTGCTCAAAATGCGCTCTGGTCCAGTCCTCCAGGGAAAGCGCCCAGCCCTGAACGCCCCATTCCGATAACTCCCCGGCATCTTCCTGCAGCTCCGCCAAAAATCGGGGACGGACATATCCGCGGCAATCTTCTCCCTGAGCCATAAAAGCTTCTGTCAGCCGAAGGCACAGCCGGCTTCCTGCCCTGGTAAAGCTGATGATTTTCAGTTTCATAAAGCGGCTTCTCCCAATCCTTTCTGTCTCCTCCAGCGCTGCAGCATAGCTTCCGCACCTTCTGTTTCTCCCAGTATATCGTATGCGGCAGAAAATGTCATTACCTGGACAGACACTTTTCCACCGCCCCACTGCTCCATATAAAAACGGGCCCGCCGGGCAGCCAATCTTAAAACATCCCTGGCAAGCCCGGCCTCTTTCAGAAGTCCCAGGGCCTCCTCCGTGGTATTGCACCCTCTTATCCGCTCCGGCAGACCATTTTCAGGCAGGCCCTTTTCTGCCATGGTGACGGCTGTCAGCTCTGCCATCTGTTCCATTCGTCCGTCTCCGTATTTGGAGTGGGTGTTTCCCACTCCTGCAGCCACCTTCACCAGCTTACCGATGTGAGCTGCAAACAAAAGCTCCGAAATCTGCTCCTCTGCCGCACAGGCCACGGCCTGCTGCACAAAATTGCTGCAAACTACCGCCTGTCCCGTATCCACCTTCCTTTGCTTCTGCATAAACGCCTCTCCGTAATTTCCGGGTACCATAAGAAGTACAAAGCGGCCTGCAGCCGCCTCCATATGAATTTCCAGACGAATGGTTTCCAAAAGCGCTTCTTCGCTCATAGGCTTTACCAGGCCAGTGGTTCCCAGTACGGAAATGCCGCCTATAATCCCCAGCTTGGGATTAAAAGTCCGCCCTGCCAGAGCCTGTCCCTCTGGAATCTGGATCCGGATCAAAGCATTGCCGTCCCAGCCAGATTCCGCCAAAACCTGAAACACCTCTGAAAGAATCATCTGCCTTGGCCCTGGATTGATGGCATAGTGACCTTCCGGGCAGGAAAGTCCGGGCCGGGTTACCCTGCCTACCCCTTCCCCGCCAGTCAGATAAAGACCGGGATATTCCTCCAGAAAATATCCCTTTCCATCTTTTTTTAACCGCTCCATCTCCTCTAAGGAAACCGGTTCCACACCGGCGCAAATCCAGGCGCCGTCTGTCACATCTGGGTCGTCTCCTCCATCTTTTTTCACTGCAAACCAGCCAGGCTCCTGCTGCCAGGCCGTAACCGGCACTTCTAAGCTGCCTCCCTGAGGCAAGGCTAGGGAAACGGTCTCTGCTATCTTCCCGGTCAACCAAAAAGAGGCGGCCGCCTTCGCCGCAGCCGCCCCACATGTTCCGGTTGTATAGCCCCACCGCAATTTCTTCTGTTCCATCTAATATCCATCCTTGTTTATGTAAAAGCAAGCGCAGAAACATACTTATAAGCAAGCTTAACGGCTGTTTCTGCGCCTGTTTTTCCGCCGTTATGAACCGTTATCCATTATAAATAATTTCTGACTGTTTGGCAAGGGGCAGCTTGCCGCCTTGCCATGGCCAAAATTATCACCCTTCTTCTGCAGCCTTTTTCATTTCCCGCTTTTTTTTCGCCAAAAGTCCGCCGATTCTTCCGCTTTCCTTGGCAGTCAGGCACCGCCATCCCTCTTTTATCACTCGGTCTCCCAGCCCCAGTTCCTCTGCAATTTCAAACTTTAACTGCTCCTCCGGTGTCATGTTATGGACATCAAAGGGCTCCTTCTTTTTACTGTTTTTAGACATAAACAGAGCACACTCCTTTCTGCTTCTCTAGGAGTATGCCCTGTTTTTACCCATCTATTCTATTCTGCCGCTTTAATATCCGGCCGGCTCCTGTGGAATAATCACTGCCGCCAAAAAATAAACCAGAATTCCGGTGCCAGAGCAGGCAAGCACTGCCCAGATCAGGCGAATCAGGGTAGGGTCAATGCCTAAATACTCTCCGATGCCTCCGCATACGCCGCAGATCATCTGGTTCTTGCTTGATTTGTATAATTTCCGATTGGGATCCATAAGTGTTCCTCCTTTTTAATCTGGATTTTACAGGTTTCTATCTATAAAGCATTCTGGGAAGCTGCCTCATACTGAATCATAATGCCTCCGCCTACACATTCCAGCTCTATCTCCTTCCCTGTGTGATTATCGATTCTGGTATTTCCTATCTGGCCGCTGTAATCCACCAGGGTACTTCCGTTTAACATAATCTGACCGCCATTCCGCTCCACCTGGTAATCATAATCCCCAATATCTCCGGCCATTAGAAGTTCTACATCCCCAGATATACTTTCTACGGAAAGTCCGCCCTCTGTCACAGCCCTGCTGCTGATAGAGCCGGAAATAATCTCCAAATCCATCATTTTCACAGTGCCGCCAAGAATCTCCATTCTTCCAGACACCAATTCTACAGACAGCTTATCTGCCTGTATCACTTCTGCTACAAAGTTTCCGGCTATGTTCTCTATATCCAGCTCGTGAAACCGAAAGCCCACCGGCACCAGAATCTCCAGATCCTTCATAGTCTTTTGGGGTTCCAAAATCTCCCTAAAATGCATCCGGGGCTGCCTCGGCAAAGAAATGTTAAGCTCTGTTCCTTCCTGCCGGAGCTGGAAACTAAGTCCCTCTCCATACTGACGAATCAGGATTTCATTCTCCTCCAGTTGTTCCGATTCCGTAATCCTGGCTGTTCCTGCACAATGCTCCACCTCTAATTCCGTCACGCCAGAAAAACTATATTCTTCCTGCAATGCTGCCGCCTGTATGGAATCCTGCTCTATACTTCTTTCCTCCACCGGATTTTCCCCATAACGATAGCGCCATCCGTTTCTGCCCATCCTGTCATAACAGCGAACGCCCATCAGGCTGTTTCCGCCTCCATTCATAGTTGCCGCCGTGATCATGCCGATTCCCGCCGCCACCAGAATTCCCCCTGCGATCAAGGTCACTTTCATCCATTTTTTCACGCCTGTTTCCTCCTTCCGTTGCGAAACAGTCTGCTTATAAACGCAACAATTTCCCGCACACACCAGGGCAGGAATCTGCCGTAAATCAAAACAGACAGTGCAATTCCAATAAGCCCCAGTCCCAATACCAGGGTTCCTGCGCCCAAAGTCAGAAGACCGCCCCAGGGATTGGTAAACAGCAGTCCGAAACCTGCCACAAGAAGGGCGATTGCTCCCAGCACTGCAGTCACAGTCAAAACTCCGATCAACAGCACGCCTCCAAGCAAAAGCAGAATCACTCCGGCAGCCGCCCCCAGAAGGGTTCCTCCTATGCCCAGGGCAAGAGGCGCCGCCACACTTAATATGATCAGCAGAAGACCTACCTTTAAAAGCCTCTTAAACCAGGTTCGGTCTACATAATCCTGTTTTCTGGCATTCCAGTTGCTGTCATCCCTCTGATTTTGACTGGTATGCCAGTCCTGGCTGCCGCCATTTTGGCCGCCCCGGCTCCAGTTTTCTTCTGGATTCCTGCTGTTTTTGCCATCCTGCCATCCATTTTCCTGTACCTCCGGCAGATCCTGGTGCTTTACCACCTGGTAATTTGGCTCTTTAAAGCGTTCGTCCTGATAGCCGGACTCGGTAAATGCACCGCCTTCCTCTAAATTCCCCATCAGCTCGCTGCGAATAATGGATGCCACCCGCTCCGGACTTCCAAATTCCCGGATTGCCTGCTCCTCATGATCCTCTCCGGCTTCTTCCAGATAATCCCGGTAATAGGAGATGGCGTCCTCCTTCTCCTCCTCCGGAATATCCTGCAGAAGATATTCTAATTCTTTCATGAATTCTATTCTGTTCATCTTCTTAAGCCTCCTCAAGTATTCTGGATATTTTCTGCGAATAACCGTGCCATTCTCCCCGGTAAAGGTTTAGCTGCGCCCGCCCGCTTTCCGTAATCCGGTAATATCTCCGATTGCGGCCGTCAATCGCCAGATCGTAAGTCTCCAGACAGTCTTCTTTCAAAAGCCGCCGAAGTACCGGATACAGGGTGGACTCTGAAATATCAATGACATCCCGCACATCCTGGGTAATCTTGTACCCATAGGTTCCCTGCTGCTCCCTGGACACCACCGCCAGAACAATGGCATCCAAAAGCGCTGCGCCTGTATTAAAAACCATATCCAGCCCGCCTTTCTTTTTATTCTGTAAGTTTAGAGAATCGTTCTTTTTATATAACATTTGTTGTGCGATATTATATAATGTATAATATCTATGCCAATACTATACACCATATAATATTACATGTCAATACTATATTATAAAAATTTCAATAGTAGATTACTGTTCCGTTTTTATTTTAAGTCCGGTTCACCGGTCTCTCGCGCCGGGGCGCGTCTGCGTCCGCAGACATTTTCCTTAAGTGCGAAGTGCGCATCCTGCGGAGCGTTTCTGTTTCATAGGGCGAACTTTTCTATGAAATGAAAAAACGCTGCAGGGAATCTCCCTACAGCGTCTGAATTTCATTTCTATTTTTTGGAACTGGCCGGAATTACTCAGCGTCAACCTCTGCAGCAGCTACAGCCTCAATGTCTACATCAGCTACATCTGCATCCTCAACAGGAGCTTCCTGTACCGGAGCCTGCAGAGCCTTGATGCTTAAGCTGATTTTGCGATCCTCTCCGTTAAAGTCTACGACCTTAGCCTCGATAATCTCACCGATGTTCAGCACATCTGCCGGTTTGTCAACATGGTCTCTGGAAATCTGAGAAACATGAAGCAGTGCGTCTACGCCCGGCTCCAGCTCAACAAATGCGCCGAAGTCTGTCATACGAGCGATGCGGCCGTTTACAATGTTGCCTACTGCGTACTTCTCAGCAGCCTTTGCCCACGGATTCTCCTCCGGGAACTTCAAGCTCAGAGCAATTTTCTCACCGCTGATGTCCTTAATCAGGGCACGAACAACTTCACCGGCTTTGAACACCTTCTTCGGGTTCTCTACCCGGCCCCAGGACATCTCAGAAATGTGAAGCAGACCGTCTGCTCCTCCTAAGTCGATAAATGCACCGAAATCGGTTACATTCTTCACCATGCCCTCTACGGTATCTCCAACATGGATTCTCTCAAACAAAGCTTTCTGCAGCTCTGCCTTTCTGGCAACCATGAGCTGTTTTCTGTCTCCGATGACTCTTCTTCTCTTAGGATTGAACTCGGTAATTACGAATTCAATTTCCTGACCTGCGTATTTGGTCAGATCCTTCTCATAGGTATCAGAAACCAGGCTTGCGGGGATGAAGACTCTTGCCTCCTCCACATTCACGCTTAAGCCGCCGTCTAATACCTGAGCAACCTTTGCAGTAAGCACTTCCTTGTTCTCGAAAGCCTCCTCCAGTCTCTTGTTGCCCTTGTCTGCTGCCAGTCTCTTATAGGAAAGAGCTACCTGGCCTTCGCCGTCATTTACCTTTACAACCTTGGCTTCCATTTCGTCGCCAACCTGTACCAGGTTTCTTAAATCTACGCTGGAATCATTGCTGTACTCGTTCTTCGGGATAATTCCGTCAGATTTGTAGCCAATATTCAGGACGATTTCGTCTTCTTTTACATCAATAACTTTACCAGTGACAATCTCTCCTGTACGTATGGTTTTTAATGATTCCTCCAACATTTGTTCAAAACTTAAGTCTGACATTAGTATGAACCTCCTCAATAATTTGATTAGGGGTGGATGCCCCTGCTGTAATACCTACGCTGCGCACAGAATTCACACATTCAGGATTGAAATCGCCGAGTGACTGGATAAAGTAAGTGTTCTTACATTCCTTTTGGCATATCTCGTAGAGTTTCCGTGTGTTGGAGCTATGTCTGCCTCCTATCACAATCATAGCGTCCACTTCAGAAGCAATACGCCTAGCTTCCACTTGTCTTTCCTGTGTTGCATTGCAAATCGTATTTAAAACAAGTATATCATAACCCTTTTTCTCAAATTTTTCAACTAAATCTTGAAATTTATTGTAATTAAATGTCGTCTGGGCCACCACGCATAATTTTTCTCCGGGAGAAAGGGGCAGATTGTCTATTTCCTCAGCCGTTTCCACCACCAAAGTCCGCTCATCTCCCCAGCCCCGGATACCCGCAACTTCCGGATGCTCTGCATTTCCAACGATGATGACCCGCCGGTCCTTTTTCTGCTCCTCTACAATCCGGTGGATCTTTTTTACAAAAGGACAGGTGGCGTCTACAATGGTGATGCCCTGCTCCTCTAAAAGCCGGCAGATATGGGGGCCTACGCCGTGGGAGCGGATGATCACAATGGCGTCTGTCAGGCCTTTCAGATCTTCCTCCGTCTCAATTACCTTTACTCCCTTTTTCTCCAGATCCGCTACCACCTGCTCATTGTGTATGATGGGGCCGAAGGTGTAAACCGGCTTTTGGGCTGTGGCAATCTGCTCATAAACTGTGTCCACCGCCCGACGAACGCCGAAGCAAAAGCCTGCCGTCTTTGCCACAATAACCTCCATCAGCCCTCCTCCTCTACTGAAAAGTCTTCACCGCCTGCTCCACTTAAATTCAGCCCTTTGGAAAAAGCAGCAGTTATAATGGCCTCCACTACCTGCTCAATGGTAAGATTCGAGCTGTCTAAATAAACAGCGTCCTCCGCCTGCTTCAAAGGCGCAATTTCCCGGTTCATGTCCCGCTTATCCCGTTCGATTATATCTTGCTCAATTTCCTGCAAATTACACGCCACACCCTTTTCTGTCAGTTCTTTGAAGCGGCGTTTGGCCCGGACTGCAGAGCTGGCGCTTAAAAAGACTTTTAAATCCGCCTCCGGAAGCACACAGGTTCCAATGTCCCGGCCATCCATAATCACATCGGTTCCCGCTGCCAGGCTTCTCTGCAGTCCCAGTAAATGGGCACGCACTGCCGGATAGGCGCTGACGGCAGAAGCCATGTTCCCCACTGCCTCTGTGCGGATCTCCCCGGATACATCCTCGCCGTTTAAAAGCACCTGCTGGGTTCCGTCCTGATAGCGGATGGTGATGCCTGCCTCTCCCACCTGACTGCTGACGGCGGCTTCATCAGTCCCCGCCACGCCTTTTCGCAGAAAATAAAGAGCAATAGCCCGGTACATGGCGCCTGTGTCCACATAGACAAACTCCAGCTCTCTGGCTACCTGCCTGGCAATGGTGCTCTTTCCGGCTCCTGCCGGTCCGTCAATTGCAATGTTAAATGCGTTTCGCTCCATAACTGCTTCGCTCCTTTTGATCATGTTATCCTCCTTACGGAATGGAACTGCCTGCCAGATACCCGGTGGACCAGGCAATCTGCAGATTAAATCCGCCGGTTACTCCGTCTACATCCAGAAGCTCCCCAGCCAGATAAAGCCCCGGCAGCAGCTTGGACTCCATAGTAGAGGGATTTACCTCCTTTACAGAAATGCCGCCCTGGGTAATAATGGCTTCCTTATAATCCCGAAGGCCGGTAAGGGTCAGCCGGAAATCCTTCATTTCCCGGATGATGCGGCGCCGTTCTTCCCTGGTAATCTCATTAACCTTCTTTTCCGGAAGAATTCCGCTGCGCTCTACGATCACCGGCATCAGTCTGGCCGGAAGCAGATGAACCAGGGCATTTTTATACTGCTTGTTTTTCAGTTCCTCAAAATCCCGAAGGATTCTGGCGTCTAACTGCTCCTCTGACAAAGCCGGTTTTAAATCGATGGACAAGGTCAAAGGCTCTTTTTTTAGGTGCCCTGCCACATAGCTGCTGGCTGATAAAAGCACCGGGCCGCTGACTCCGAAATGGGTAAACAGCATTTCCCCAAATTCTTCATACAGCACTTTTGGGCCTTTCAAAACCTTTACCTGTATATTTCGCAGGGAAAGGCCCATCAGCTCCTTTACCACCGGTTCTTTTACCTCAAAAGGCACCAGAGCCGGAGATAATGCCGCCGTAGTATGGCCAAACGCCTCTGCAAACCGGTATCCGTCTCCTGTAGAGCCAGTAGATGGGTAGGAAAGGCCGCCGGTAGCCAAAACCACTGCGTCTGCCGCTACGGTCTTTCCGGACTTCTTAAGCAGGATTCCAGACGCGCGGCCATTCTTCGCCACAATACCGGCTGCTTCCTCCTGCAGATGAACCGCTACTTTCTGTTTCTTCATTTCTTCCGCCAGAGCCCGGATCACATCTGAAGACTTGTCTGACACAGGAAAAACCCGGTTGCCCCGCTCTGTTTTTACCGGACAGCCGTTTTCTTCCAGAAGCTTAATAATGTCCTGGTTGGTAAAGCTATAGACGCTGCTGTAAAGGAACTTGGCGTTGCGCACCACATTTCCGAAAAAGTCTTCTGTGTCACAGCCGTTGGTTAGATTGCAGCGGCCTTTTCCAGTAATAAAAATCTTTTTCCCCAGCTTTTCATTTTTCTCATAAAGGCTAACCTGATGGCCTGCCCGTCCGGCGGCAATGGCCGCCATCATTCCGGCTGCGCCGCCTCCAATCACCACTACCTGGCTCATTCTGTCTCTGTGCTCTCCTCTGTCTGCAATTTCAGGTTCTGCCGCACCTGACTGCGGTAATTTACACATGCTTCATTCTGATAAAAAAAGCTTACTTCTTTCTTCCAGGCTCCCGGCGTTTCATCCGGCCGCCCGGTCAGCACAAACATAGTAAATGCAGTAACAAAATCCGGAGAAGAACGGGTTTCTGAAGCCATCTCTCCCGGCGCCGCCCCTATCTCCACCGGCCCCTGCTGCTGTTCTGCCATGGTTCCCACCAAAGCTTTATAGCTTTCCGCCAGCTCAGGCTCTGATTCCGCTAATATCTGCCCATAAAAACCTACCAGCCGTTTCACAGTCCCGGTATAATCCTGCCAGTCCCCGGTCTGGAAAAAGGCGTCTGCCGGATCCAGGCCAATCTCCCAGCCGCCTGTGCCTGCCTCTTCCACATCTTCCGTGACAGTCAGATAACTGGTCTGACCGCCTGCTCCGTCTGTAAAAAAGGTAACCATCCTGATGGCTTCTGCTGACTGCGTCACATTGGAAAGCAGTTCCATATAGACATTACAGCGGCTGTCTGCTCCTGCAGAGCCAAGAAGGCTGCCGTCTCCCCTCCGCTCCTCTAACAGAATTATCTCCGGCCTGTATTCCCGGATTTCCAGACTATACCCGTTGCTCTCCGGAATCAGGGCGAAAAATTTGCCCCCTGCCGAATCCTGCCAGTCGTATTCTGTGCCGTTTGGCCCGCTGTTTTCCCCCACAGGAGCACCGTAAAAGGCTTCCAGCCGGCCTTTCATCTCCTCAAAGCCAATTCCTGCCTCTGAAGCCTCCGGCACGATCAAATCCAGCTTTCCATCGGTAAAATAGTAATTAGTCATAATCAACTGGTCTACGCCGAACCACTTCATGCGGAACTGATATTTTTCGATGGTTCTGCCCTCATTGTCCGTATTGACTATCAGATGCATCCCGGTTCGCCCGGTACCGGCCTGCACTGTCTCAATCGTCTCTCCAAACCAGGAAGGGGTGTCCTTCGTCTGCACAAAGGCATAGTCCCGGTCATTATAGGAATGGGATTTTGCCATCATGGAAGGGGTGTCTGCATCCATCAGCTCTGCTGCTGCCGTACAGACGGTTTCCGCCACCTGGGTCAAAACCTCTGCATCTACGCTGGCCGGAAGGTCCAGCGGCGTATCTGCCTCATAGCTTTTAAAACGCTGGCCGATGCTGACTGCCGGAATTTCCTCCCGCATAAACACGCTGGTTTCTCCTCCGGGAACCGCCTGATAGCTCCACATCTGGCCATATTCATGGCCGGAGGCCTCCCGCAGCATATCCCCGGCCATGGTGCTCTTTCCGTCTGCTGTGCCCATTACCATACTGCCTCCGGCTTTATAGCCGGAAGGATCCAGCATAATAGCTCCGATAATCCGCTGCTTTTCCCGGCTGGATAAGCGGCTTACATAGTGACGGGCTCCCATCAGCCCGTCCTGATGGCCGGAAAAGCTGACAAACCGCAGCTCCGTATCTGTGGGAAGGTCAGAAAGTAATCTGGCAATCTCTAAAAACACTGCTGCCCCAGAACCGTTTGTTCCCGCTCCCGGACTTGCAAAAGCTGTATCGTGCCAGGTTCCGATCAACAGAATATCTCCGTCCGGATTGGCAGAGGTGCGAAGGCCGGAAAGGTTGCAGCCCTCTGCCACACCGGTCTCTGTCTCATAAGTATAGGTCTGGCGCTCCACTTCATAGCCGTAATCAGAAAGAAGCTGTTCCATGTATCTCACTGCCTGCATTTCCCCGCTGCTGCCTGCCATTCTGGGATGCTCTGACAACCCCATAAGGGATTCCCGGATATAGAAGGGGTTGGCCTCCTCCAAAAGAGGAATCGCCTCCTGAACTGCTTTAGAGGAAGCCTGGCCTCTGGGAAGCACGCGGGTAGAAGGCCCGGCGCATCCGGCCAAAACCGCCCCTGATATAAGAACTGCCAAAACTCCGGCCTTTCCAAATGCTCTGCGCCTGCCTTTCATGGTTATTCCCCCTTTTCCCTGCAAAAGAAGCAGCCGGCATTGGATGATTTGCTTTCCGCCGCCGCTGCCTCCTCTCATTCCGTTTTTTAGATCTCCGCCATCACGAAAATATCGTAAATGGCCTTGATTGCTGCCTCAAAGTCTGTATTTTTCACACCAATGATGATATTTAACTCACTGGATCCCTGGTCAATCATTTTTACATTGATGCGGGCATGGGCCAGAGCAGAGAAAATGCGTCCTGCCGTACCGCGGGTAGCCTTCATGCCTCTCCCTACAACAGCCACCAAAGCCAAATCTGACTCCAGCTCTACGCTGTCCGGCTCTACTGCCCGGTGAATGCCTGCAATGACAGACTGCTCATACTCCTCAAACTCGTCCTGATGCACCATAATCGTCATGGTGTCAATGCCGGACGGCATATGCTCAAAGGAAATGCCGTACCGCTCAAATACCTCCAGCACCTTTCTGCCAAAGCCAACCTCTGCGTTCATCATGGCTTTCTCAATGTTGATGGCGCAAAAGCCTTTCTTTCCCGCAATTCCGGTGATGGTATACCGGGGCTTTCTGCAAGTGCTTTCCACTATCAAAGTCCCCTTGTCCTCCGGCTTGTTGGTATTGCGGATATTGATGGGGATTCCCTCCCGGCGCACCGGGAAAATAGCATCCTCATGAAGCACGCTGGCGCCCATGTAGGACAGCTCCCGCAGCTCCTTGTAGGTGATGGTCTCAATCACCTCCGGATTCTCTACAATCCGGGGATCTGTCACCAAAAATCCTGACACATCCGTCCAGTTCTCGTAAAGATCTGCATGGATGGCTTTTGCTACAATGGAGCCGGTTACATCGGAACCGCCTCTGGAAAAGGTTCTGATGCTGCCGTCATGTCTGGAGCCGTAAAATCCGGGAATTACCGCCCGGTCCACATGCTCTAACCGCTCTGACAGCTCTTTATTTGTAACTTCCGGCTCAAATACGCCGTTTTCATCGAAAAAAATGACTTCTGCCGCATCAATAAACTCATAGCCCAGGTAATTGGCCATGATAATGCCGTTTAAGTATTCTCCGCGAGAAGCTGCATAGTCCCGGCCAACGCCTTTTACAAAGTTTTCCTCAATCCGGTCAAACTCGTGATCCAGATTCAGATTCAGCTCCAGACCGTCAATAATGTCTGTATAGCGGCTTTTGATCTTTTCCAGAATCTTTTTATAGCTGGCTCCGGAGGACGCTGCGTCATAGCAGGCGTACAGCATATCCGTTACCTTTTCATCCTTGCTGTCCCGCTTTCCCGGCGCAGACGGAATCACATAGCGTCTGGCCTTATCAGAGCGGATAATCTCTCCAACCTTTTTAAACTGGCGGGCGCTGGCTAAAGAACTGCCTCCAAACTTAACTACCTTTTTCATAATTGATCCTCTCCTCGTAGAAATACAAGTCTCCGGCGGATTTTCGGAGGAAAATCTCCGAAAAGGCGCCGCCGGATTTTCTCTATTTGGGAAAATCATACTTTAATTCCCAGGGACTGTCAAGTCAAAAACCAGTTAAAAAGTTTCCGTTTTACTCTTTATTCTTCCACTTAAAGTTTGGAATCACATCGCTCCACTTGTCAATGCCGATCAGAGCCTTATATTTTTCTGTTGTCTCCAGGGTCGTATTCCGGTCGTCAATATGCTTATACACCACCCAGGACTGCTTCCGCATAGTGGAGACGATGTCGTTGGGTTTACTCATATCGCAGCTCCACAGGCCGAAGCTTAAGGAGGTGTTTACCTCTGCCGGAGCGTCTACCTGGCGGCTCATAATGAAAGCGTCAATCAGAGGATTGCTGTCTGCAATATAGTAGGCGTATGCAATGGCTGCCGCCTGCAGATCCTCCACCTTTCCACGGCTGTGGCTCTGGGATGTAAAGCCCTGTTCTGAAAGGATCACATGCCGGGGCTTGCCGTCCCGCTTTAAAAACTGAGGCTGCTGCAGATAATCTGTCAGCACACTTAGGTTGATCATGTTGACTACCGGCGAGCTGGCATCGTATTTGATCAGTCCGGTTTCTCCATCGTTCCAGAACTCCGGCTCTACCATGGGAATGGAATAGGGGTGATAAGCCAGTTCCCAGTCAATCTGGCCGCCGGGAATCATCATGTTGTTAAAGGAGTCGATAACATCCTTGGCATTGTATTTTAACTGGCCGTCTGCCTCGTGGAGCCAGTTGTAATCTGTGGAGAAGAACACCCGGCTGGTGCTGCTGGTGCTCTTGATGGCCGTATAGAACACCCGGAACGCCCGCAGATATTCATCCATATACTGTTCCAGGCTCATAGAACCCATGTAGTTCCAAAACTGATTGTTGATTTCATTGCCGATAACCCAGTTGGACACCCGGCCATAGGGGGACTGGAGGCTGCTGTAGCGCTCTGCCAGAAAGGCGGCAATGGCCCGCAGGGTCTCAAAGCCCTCCTGGGTAGCCACATGGAAGCCGTAATAATTGGCCCTTCCTGCCGGCTGTTTTGTTACCCCTGGATAGTAAAGCTGGGGAGTAGCCGGATTCCAGTCGTTTAAGATAACTGCCGTCACCGTCATGTTTTTTTCTGACATGCGGCGGATGGTATCATCGTAAACCGCCATTACCTCACTGCTGAAGTGGTAGGTTTTTCCATCGTAGGTGTAATCGATTCCGCTTCCTAAAATATGGCTGAAAGGAATGTTTACGATGACATGATTTACCCCCAGCTCAAAGGCGTCTGAAATCATGGAGGGGGTGGTCTGAATCAGCAGGCCCTTCTTGGTCTGTCCGGATTTGTAAGGGTCGTTAAATTTAGCCAGAGATTCCGGATTTGCCACATAAGCCTGGTTGCTGACCGGAGTATATTCGGTTCCGTCATAAACGGCAATCACAAAGCTGGAGTAAAGCCGGTCCTCTGCAGTGTCTTTATTTAAAGGGACGCTGAAATGAAGGGGATCTCCTTTTTCAATCCATCCGATATAGTCGGTTCTGCCTTTTAAATCCCGCTGGTAAGGCTTCTGTTCAAAAAGATACAGGTAATTATCGTAAAAATTCGGGTCTGAAATACTGCCCTCCAGCTTGCCGTCCAGCACAATCTGGTCTCCGGATACAAAGCATTCGTAAATATGGGCAAACTCCGTAGGAGCCTGTTTCTGAGGAGCTTGTGCCTCCCCAGGTACAGTCTCTCCGGCTGCCGCAGCCTGCGCTGCTGTATTTTCTCCCTCAGCCTTTGCTTCTATCCTTCCGATTCCGCCAAAACCAGCCACTAAAACCGCAGCACAGCAAAGGGAAACCATCTTCTTCCATAATTTCATATTCTGCCTCCAATCTCTGTCGCTTAAAAATCTGCCACAGGCAAATTTTTATACTAAACATGATACCATGTTATCCAGAGAGTGCAAGAACGATTCCCTTAATTTGCCTTACGGTTTTCTTGCGATTTTGAAAAACCTCTTTTCCCGGAATCTCCCGTTGGAAGATTATTCAAGTGGTCAGCATCGTCTACAAAATATCTTTATATTCCTCTGCCCTGCGGGTAAACTCTCCCATAACAGCGGACAATTCCTCCCGCTCTTTCTTTAGATCAACCCCCAGCAGCCGTCCCCCTTCTACTAGCTGCGCTCCGTTTACCCACACCTTGTCTACATTCTGGGGCCGGGCAGAATACACAATTACAGAGTAAGGATTGTAGGCAGGGAACATATTGACGGAATCTGTCTCCAAAAGTACCAGGTCTGCCTTTTTTCCTGCTTCAATAGAGCCGATTTCCTGCTCTGCTCCTAAGACCTTTGCGCCGCCGATCGTACCCAGCTTTACAATCTGGTCAGCCGGGAAAATCCCCCGGCTGTGATACCGGGTCTTCTGGGCAGAGGCGATCATCTTAAACTGAGTAAACAAATCCAGCGTATTGCCGGAGGAAGGGCCGTCTGTGCCTACGCCCACAGTAACGCCCCTGTTTTCCATATCGTAAACCGGACAAACGCCTTTACCGCCTTTTGTATTGGCTCCTACGCAGTGAGCCACCCTGGTATTCGTTTCTGCAAACAATGCAATGTCATGGTCTGTGGCGTGAATGCAATGAGCGGCAATGGTGCGGTCAGACAGCACTCCCAAATCGTAGAGAAATTCAATGGGAGTCTGGTTATATTCCTTCCGAAACAGCTCCATCTCATAGTCCATCTCGCTGACATGAAGGGTGTAGGGTACATCATAACGGCAGGCCAGGTCATAGGCTGCCTTTAACATCTCCGGAGAGTTGGTATTGGTGGCGTGAGGCGCTGCCATGGGATGGATCCGGTCATGGCCCTTCCACTTCTTTATCAGCTCCTCGCAGAGGGTCAGGCCGCCGTAAGGCTCTTTGCTGTCACAGGTTTCCATATTGATAACCGTCTCTCCTACCCAGGCCCGGATGCCCATCTCATCACAGGCTCTGGCCACCTGATCTTCAAAATAGTACATGTCCAGTACCGTGGTAACGCCGGATAACAAAAGCTCGCAGATGGCATACCGGGAAGCACGGTATACCAGCTCCGGCGTCATAGCTTCTAATTCCAGGGGAAATAAAAATTTCCGCAGCCGGTCCGGGCAGTCATCTCCCATGGAACGGAAAGGAATCATGGGAATATGGCTGTGAACATTTACCATGCCCGGCATTAAAATACCGCCGCAGGCGTCAATCTGCCTATCTGCCTGAAGGTCAGGTTTCCCCTCTCCCACTGCTATAATTTTATCATGCTCCAATACCACATATCCATCCTGGTACACATGGCGCTCCTCGTCCATACACAGTACCTGGGCGTGCTCGATCACAGTTCTCATATTCCATTCCTCCTTTTATGAAAAAGAATTTTGATTGATCATTCCCACAAACAAAGCAATCCACGGTTTTTTGCCGCCATCCAAAAAGCCCCACCTTAGTGGGACTTCCGGTTAATATACTCTGCTTTGATTTTAGAATAAACAAATTTCTGGCTGCTGTAAAGTCCGTAATATCCGGACAGAGTAAAGCTGACTGCCACTGCAATTACATAATAAGGCATCGCTTCAAAGCCAAACATCTCAAAAGCCAGAAGCATGGTGGTTATCGGACAGTTGGTTACGCCGCCGAACAGGGCCGCCATCCCCATGGAAATGCAAAGGCCTGACTCCGCTCCTAAAAGCCGGGCCATCAGACTGCCGAAGGCTGCTCCTACACACAGGGTAGGCACAATCTCTCCGCCCTTAAAGCCTGCCCCAAGCACAACCGCCGTAAACAGCATTTTCATTAAGAATGCATACCAGGGTACTGCCTCCCCGGCAAAGCACCGTTCAATTAACCGGATGCCGCTTCCGTTATAATACTGGTTTTTGAAGATCAGGCTTAAGCCGATAAAGATGACACCGCCTGCCATCGCCCGCAAATAAGGATTGGGCAGATACTTGCTGTAGAGATGGCTGCTTTTATGAAGCACCACGCAAAGCAGAATGCCTGTACAGGCGCAAAGCACCCCTAACAGCACAGCCAGAGCCGCCCCATAAAGTCCAAACTCCGGCACAGCTCCGATTTCAAAATGCTCGGCTTGAAGCCCTAATTTTCCTGCAATTCCAGCCCCGATAAAAGCCGAAAACAGACAGGGCACCAATGCCGCATAGTACATAATGCCAATGCTGATGACCTCCAGGGCAAACACACCGGCTGCCAGAGGCGTTCCGAAAAGAGCCGCAAATCCGGCGCTCATACCGCACATCACTGCAATCTTCCGATCCTTTTCATCCAACTGCATGACCCGGCCAATGATGTTTCCCAGACTTCCTCCCAACTGCAGGGCAGCTCCCTCTCTGCCTACAGAGGCGCTGACTGCCTGGCTTAACACCGCAGACACAAAAATCAGCGGCGCAGTCAGAGGCGTCACTTCTTCATCTGAGGAAATGGCCTCCAGCACCATATTGGTCCCCCGGTTATGCTCCTCTCTGCATATTTTATAGAGAAAGACAATGATTACACCGGCCACAGGCGCCAGATACAGTGCCCAGGGATGAATATGCCAGACATTGCCGGCCCACAGCACACAATGGCCGAACAGGGTGCCTAACAGGCCTACTGCCACCCCTACGGTAACGGAAATAACCGTCCATTTTAAAAAGTAATGTATATTCTGCACTAACGGCGCAGTTCTTCTGTCTTCTTCCATTTTCTCAGTCCCCTAAATACCGGCGTCAGTCGCTGTAGATTCCCTTGGACTTTACCACCTTGGGCCGGTAGCCTGCCTCGTTTAAGGCCTGGACAATCCGGTTCTTGTGCTCTGTTCCCTCTGCCTCCAGAGTGATCCTAAGCTCCACTGCCGCATTCCGGTTGATGCTGATAAACTGGTTGTGCTCCAGCTTGATTACATTTCCCCGCTCCTCTGCTAAAAGGGCAGACACCTTAGCCAGCTCTCCGGGCTTGTCCGGCAGCAGGACAGAAACTGTAAAGATCCGGTCTCTCTGGATCAAGCCATGCTGAACTACAGAGGACATGGTAATCACATCCATGTTTCCGCCGCTTAAGATGGAAACAATCTTTTTCTTCTTCACATCCAGATGCTTTAAAGCAGCTACGGTCAGAAGGCCGGAGTTCTCCACAACCATCTTGTGGTTCTCTACCATATCCAAGAATGCCACGATCAGCTCTGTATCTTCTACCGTAATGATCTCATCTACATTGGCCTGGATGTAGGGGAATACCTTTTCTCCCGGCCGCTTTACTGCAGTGCCGTCTGCAATGGTGCTTACATCAGGAAGACCGGTTACATGGCCGGCATTCAGAGACTCCTGCATACAGTTGGCGCCTGCCGGCTCTACGCCGATAATCCTGATTTTGGGATTTAACAGCTTCGCCAGAGTGGAAACCCCGGCACATAATCCGCCGCCGCCAATGGGTACCAGAATATAGTCTACAGTAGGCAGCTCCTTGATGATTTCCATGGCAATAGTTCCCTGCCCGGTAGCCACATCCAGGTCATCAAAGGGATGGACAAAGGTGTAGCCGTGCTCCTCTGCCAGCTTGTATGCGTGCTCGCAGGCCTCGTCAAACACATTGCCGTAAAGCACCACCTCTGCGCCGTAGCTTCTGGTCCGGTTTACCTTAATCAGAGGGGTGGTGGTAGGCATTACAATCACTGCCTTGATGCCGGCCAGCTTGGCTGCATAGGCCACGCCCTGGGCATGGTTTCCTGCAGATGCCGTAATGAGGCCGTGCTGTTTTTCCTCCTCCGACAGCGTGCTGATTTTGTAATATGCCCCCCGCACCTTGTAAGCCCCGGTGTACTGCATATTCTCCGGTTTAAAATAAACCTTGTTTCCAGTCAAATCAGAATAATACTCGCTGAATACCAGCTTGGTTTCCTGGGTGACCTTGGCTACCTCCTCAGTGGCCTCCTCAAACCGCTCCAATGTCATCTTTTCGTTTTCCATAACTCTTCTCCTCCTTTGCAGCTTACGGCTCTTTTACATCAAACAAGGCGTTGACAAAATCTTCTGAATTAAATTTCTGCAGATCATCAATGTGCTCTCCCACGCCTACATACTTTACCGGGAGTCCCAGTTCTGACTGGATTGCTACGGCAATGCCGCCTTTTGCCGTACCGTCCAGCTTAGTAAGGATGATGCCGGTAATCTCCGCCACCTCCATAAACTGCTTTGCCTGAACCAGGGCGTTCTGGCCGGTAGTACCGTCCAACACCACCAGAGTTTCCCGATATGCGTCCGGATACTCCTTCTCAATGATTCGGTTAATCTTCTTTAATTCTTCCATCAGGTTCTTTTTGTTGTGAAGCCTTCCTGCCGTATCGCAGATCAGCACATCTGCACGGCGGGACTTTGCTGCTGCCACAGCATCGTAAATAACGGCTGCAGGGTCAGAGCCTTCCTTCTGGGCGATGATGTCCACCCCGGCCCGATTGGCCCACTCGGTCAGCTGTTCAATGGCTGCCGCACGGAAGGTATCTGCCGCCGCCAGTACCACCTTCTTGCCGCTGTCCTTTAACTGGCCTGCCAGCTTTCCGACAGAAGTGGTTTTTCCCACTCCGTTGACGCCGATCACCAGCACTACAGACTGACGGTTCTCAAACTCATAGGCGTTTTCTCCCAAATCCATCTGCTGTCGGATGGAGTCGATCAAAAGCTGCTTACACTCGGTAGGCTCCTTGATATGCTGCTCCTTTACTTTCCGGCGCAAATCCTCGATAATAGTCATGGTAGTCTGGATACCCAAATCTCCCATAATCAGAGTTTCTTCCAGCTCCTCATAAAAATCATCGTCAATGGCGGAAAAGCCGCTGAAAATAGAGTCCATGCCGGACACAATATTTTCTCTTGTTTTATTTAAGCCCTCAACCAGACGGCTGAAAAAGCCTTTCTTCTTTTCTTCCATAGGTTCCTCCTATTGCTCTAACTGATCCTCAATCAGGTTTACCGATACCAGGGTAGACACGCCTTTTTCCTGCATGGTAATACCGTAGAGCCGGTCTGCAGCCAGCATGGTGCCGCGCCGGTGGGTAATGACAATAAACTGGGTATGTTTCGTCAGTTTATGCAAATATCCGGCATACCGGTCTACATTGGAATCGTCCAATGCCGCCTCAATCTCATCCAAGAGACAGAAGGGCGACGGCTTTAAGTTCTGGATGGCAAACAGAAGGGAGATGGCTGTAAGCGCCTTCTCTCCGCCGGAAAGCTGCATCATGTTCTGCAGCTTCTTTCCCGGCGGCTGGGCAATAATCTGAATCCCCGCCTCCAGAATATCCTCATCTTCAGAAAGGTCCAGGGTTCCGTGTCCGCCTCCGAACAGCTCTTTAAACACCCGGTCAAATTCCTGGCGAATCTCCTTAAACTTCTCCTCAAACTGCCGGCGCATGCCTGTGTCCAGTTCCTCGATAATCTGTAAAAGAGCAGCCTCTGCCTCTACTAAATCATCGTGCTGGGTCTTCATAAACTCATACCGCTCTGCCACCTCTTTGTAGTCTTCGATGGCATTCACATTCACATTTCCCAGACTGCGGATACCGGTCTTTAATTCCTCAATCCGCTTCTTTACCTCAGAAAGTACATTCAGCTCCGGATTGCGCAGCGGTTCTGCCGTACTGAAGGTCAGCTCGTACTCATTCCACATGTAGTTGATGTGGCTCTCCTGCTTCTCCTCCAGCTTCTCCTTCTGGCTCTGTAAGCGGAACAGTTCCTTATCCAACTGGCTGATTCGGTTAGTCAGCTCCTCCCGCTTTCCGAAAAACTCCTTCTGCTTTCTGCTCCGCTCCTCCTTGGCAGCAGTCTGCTCCTCCACCTGGGAAGCCAACAGCTCCCGCTGCTCCATGGCATTTTCAATCAGCTCTTTTAAGTGCTCAATTTCCTGCTGCTTTGCCTCCACTGCTCCGTCAGAATCTACTGTGCCGGAATTCAGCTCCTCCTTTTCCTGAAGCAGTTTCTGAATTTCCGCTTCAACACGGTGGATGTTTTCCATGACAAAGTCTACCTTCTGTTTTAAGTTGGCTGCTTCTAAACGGATTTCTTCTAACTGATGAGCAGATTCCTCCCTGGCCTTTTTGTCCTCCTCCATTTTGGCTGACATCTGACCGATTTCTGTATTGACCTGCTCATTCAGCTTCAGCAGTGCGTCTGTATCCTTTACCAGATTCTGGCGGCTTTCGTTAATCTCCTTTAACTGTGTCTCCAACTGGCTGTTTTCCAGCACCAGATCCTGGGCAGATTCCCGGATTTCATCCCGCTTTTCTTCCAGCTGGCTTACGCTTAACCGCTGGGTATTCTGAACCAGAGACGCCTGGTGATGCTCCATTTTAAGCCGCTCTGACTCCTCCCGCTTTTCGGTCAGCAAACCTTCGTTCAGCCCCAGCTCCTCCCGGATTTTCTCCGATACAGCAAGCGCCTTTTTGCAGATCTCCTCCAGCTCCTCAATTTCCCGTTTTCGGCCAAGCAAATTGCTGGAATTTTTAAAGGCGCCGCCGGTCATGGAACCTCCGGCACTTAACAGCTCTCCCTCCAGGGTTACGATCCGCAGGGAATACTTATATTTCTTTGCCAGGGCAATGGCATGGTCTATGGTGTCTGCCACCACTACCCGGCCCAGCAAGTACCTTGCCAGCACCTGATACTCCGGTGCCACATGCACCAAATCGCTGGCCAGGCCGATAACACCCGGCTCCTTTAATGCCTCCGGCCTGGAAAATCCGCCGCTGACCCCAATGCTGGTAAGAGGCAGAAAGGTTACCCTTCCGTACCGGTTCTTCTTCAGATATTCAATCAGCTGCTTAGCTGTCTGCTCAGAATCCGTTACCACATTCTGGATGCTGCCGCCAAGGGCTGTCTCAATGGCCGTCTCGTACTGCTTGTCTGTAGTCACTAAATCTGCCACTACGCCCCGGACGCCCCGAATCCGGTCCCTCGCCTCCATAACCCGGCGAATGCTGTTTCCATATCCCTCATACCGCTCTGCCAGATTCCGCAGAGATTCCAGGCGTGTGGAGGCAGTATGGTATTCCTGCTGCTTTTCATTCAAATTCCGGGTCAGACGCCGCACCTCGCTCTCATAAAAGCGAAGCTGTTCCTCACACTCTGTCTGACTGGCTTCCAACTGAAGCAGTTTTTCCTCTGCTTCCTGCAGCTTTTTCTGTTCTTCCTTTAACTGTTCTTCCTGAACGGATTCATCAGTTTTAAATTTTAAAAGCTTCTGAGCCACCTCGGACCGGCGCACCTGCACCTGCTCCAGCATGGTCTCATACCGCTGCTCCCTGGCAGAAAGGGCCGCCTTCTCATTTAATCCTGCAATAATGCTGGCCTTTGCTTCCTCAATCTTCTGATCTAACAGCATCAACGCCTCATCCCGGCGCAAAAGCTCTGCCTCTGCTGCTTCTTCACGGGCCCGGCTGGCAGCCTCTGCCTCGGTGATCCCGGCGTTGTCCCGCTCATAATCCGCAATCTGCTGCCGCTTGGCTGCCGCCTCTGCGTCAATCGTCTGAATACGGGAGCTTAAGTGCTCTGCATGCATCCGCTCTGTGTTAATCTGCTCGTTTAACACATTTATCTGGCCTTCTAAGTTGCCCTTTAACATCTCCGCCTGGTTAAGCCTGGTCCGCTCCTCGCTGATGGTAAAGTCTAACCGGCTGATTTCCTGCTCCAGCTCCTCATACTGGGCCTTTAACTGCTCAGATTCGGTATTTGTTGTTTCCAAATCTCCAGAAACAATCGTTTCCTTTTCCTCTAAAGCAGTAAGCTGGGTGCGGATGCCTTCTGTCTCCATCAGGAACAGGTTTACATCGTAGGTTTTTAATTCTTCTTTCAGGCTTAAATATTTTTTTGCAGCTTCACACTGTCTGGATAACGGCCCTACCTGCTTTTCCAGCTCTGCTAAAATATCGCTTACCCGCACCAGATTCTGCTTTTCATCCTCCAGCTTTTTCTGAGCAATAGCTTTCCGCCGCTTAAACTTTACAATTCCCGCCGCCTCGTCAAACAGCTCCCGCCGTTCTTCCGGCTTGCCGCTTAAAATCTTGTCAATCTGGCCCTGTCCGATGATGGAGTAGCCCTCCTTGCCGATACCGGTGTCGTAAAACAGCTCGTTAATATCCTTTAACCGGCAGGCACTGCCGTTGATCATGTACTCGCTTTCTCCAGAACGGTACAGACGGCGGGACACCGTTACCTCATCGTAGTCGATGGCAAGCTGATGGTCGGAATTGTCCAGAGTAATAGCCACATAAGCAAATCCCTGAGGCTTTCTCATCTGTGTTCCTGCAAAAATAACATCCTGCATGGAGCCGCCCCGCAGCTGCTTTACCCGCTGCTCTCCCAGCACCCAGCGGACAGCGTCGGCTACATTGCTCTTTCCGCTTCCGTTAGGGCCTACAATGCCGGTAATGCCGTTGTGAAACTCAAACAACAGCTTGTTGGCAAAGGACTTAAAGCCCTGAATTTCAATACTCTTTAAATACATACCGTTTCCCTCAGCTTCAGAATCCCCCGGTAGGCAGCCTCCGCCTCCGCCGCCTTCTTGGTACGCCCGGTTCCCCGGCCAATTTCCCGGTCTCCCAAAAGCGCCCGCACCTCAAAGGTCTTATTGTGATCCGGCCCTTCTTCCTTTATAATCTCGTATTCCAGAACCCCATCGTGAGAGGCCTGAACCATCTCCTGCAGGATAGTCTTGCTATCATAAAAGAGCTGCTTGTGATCAATATCGTTTAAAATATACCGGTGAATAAACTCTTTTGCACTAGCAAAACCACCATCCAGATAAATTGCGCCAATCAGGGCCTCCATTGCGTCCGATACCACAGAATCCCGCTTTCTGCCGCCGGTAGCGTCTTCGCCCTTGCCTAACAGCAGATAATCTCCCAACCCGAATTCTCTGGCGCAGAAAGCCAGGGTAGGCTCGCAGACAATGCTGGCCCGCAGCTTCGTCATCTCTCCCTCCGGCTTGTCCGGGTAGGTCGTATAAAGAAAATGGCTGGTTGCCAGCTCCAGCACTGCGTCTCCTAAAAATTCCAGCCGTTCATTGCATCCGGTCTTGTCCATGTGATGCTCGTTGGCATAGGAGGAATGGGTCAGCGCCCGGCGCAGCAGTTCATCCTGTTGAAACTCATACCCTATTGCAGCTTCCAACTGTCTCAAATCCTGCTTCATCATTTTACTCCTTGTATGAAAGGAAAGGGGCGGGCAGACCATTCTGCCGCAGCCCCTTCCGGTTTTTGTAATCTTAGCCAATTGCGTTTTTAATCTGCTCTACCGCATCGCCAACGGTCACAATCTTCTCCGCTGCATCCGTGGGAATCTCGATGTCAAACGCTTCCTCGATACCCATGACAATCTGGAAAACATCCAGGGAATCTGCTCCCAGATCCTCTACAAATGTAGTTTCCATTGTGATTTCATCGGTCTCCACATTCAGCACCTCTGCAATGATTTCCTGTAATTTTTCAAATTCCATAGTAACAACTTCTCCTCTCTTTAAATTTCTGCTGCCTGTTCTTTGGCTTCCAGGCTTTCCTGAATTTTCTCACTGATCTTCTGTTCCTTAAAGGCAACACACTGGGCAATGGCATTGGAAATCTCCCGCGCTTTTGCATTTCCGTGGGTCTTTACCACCAGGCCCTTCAATCCCAGAAGGGGAGCGCCGCCGTACTGGGTAGCGTCAAACAGCTTCATGGTCTCCTTTAAAGCCGGTTTTACCAGCAGTGCGCCGATTTTGCTGCGCAGGCTGCTCATCATCCCCTTTTTCACCATGCTTAAAAGCACGGCGCCAGTTCCCTCATAAAGCTTTAAAATCACATTTCCAGTAAAGGCCTCGCAGACGATAACATCAGCTCCGCCGTGGGGAATCTCCCGCGCCTCAATGCTGCCGGTAAAGTTGATATTGGTGCAACTTTTTAAAAGGGGGAAGGTCTCCTTAACCAGGGCGTTTCCCTTCTCCTCCTCGGCTCCCACATTCACAATTCCAACCCGAGGTCTGGTAATACCTATTACATGTTCCATGTAAATAGAACCCATACGGGCAAACTGTACCAAATGGGAGGATCTGGCGTCCACATTGGCGCCGCTGTCCAACAGCAGGGACACCCCTTTTTCTGTGGGAATCAGGGCTCCGAAGGGGGCCCGCTCCACACCTTTGATTCGTCCCACAATGGTCTGACCGCCTACCAGGATGGCTCCTGAATTTCCTGCGGACACAAACGCCTCTGCCTCTCCCTGCTTTACCAGATTCATGCCTACAACCATGGATGAATCCTTTTTGCGCCGAATGGCATTTACCGGCGGCTCCTCTGTCTCAATCACCTGGGAAGCCGGAATTACCTGGATCTGCTCCCTGGGATAGCCGGAATACTTGTCCAGTTCTCCCTGAACCACAGCCTCCTGGCCCACTAAAAGCACCTGGATGTCCGTTCTGCGACTTACCGCATCTATGGCTCCCTTTATGATTTCGCCAGGCGCATTGTCGCCGCCCATGGCGTCCACAGCAATCTTATACATAAAGCACTCCTTACCTCTGACTAATATACTAAATTATGATTTATAAATCAACAGAAATTTCCAGTCCCGATTTACTTTTTCGGAACCATCACTTCCATGCCGCCCATGTAGGGTCGAAGCGCTTCAGGAATCCGCACGGAACCGTCTGCCTGCAGGTTATTCTCCAGGAATGCAATCAGCATACGAGGCGGAGCTACTACGGTGTTGTTTAAGGTGTGGGCAAAGTATTTGCCGCCCTCTGCATCCTTTACGCGAATCTTTAAACGGCGGGCCTGAGCATCTCCTAAGTTGGAGCAGGAGCCTACCTCAAAATATTTCTTCTGACGGGGAGACCATGCCTCCACATCGCAGGATTTTATCTTTAAGTCTGCCAGGTCTCCGGAACAGCACTCTAAGGTACGAACCGGGATGTCCAGAGAACGGAATAAATCTACAGTGTTCTGCCACAGCTTCTCATACCACATGGGAGATTCTTCCGGCTTGCAGACAACAATCATCTCCTGTTTCTCAAACTGATGGATGCGGTATACCCCACGCTCCTCAATGCCGTGAGCGCCTTTCTCCTTACGGAAACAGGGAGAATAGCTGGTCAGGGTCTTAGGAAGCTCAGTCTCCGGAGTGATGGTGTCGATAAACTTACCGATCATGGAATGCTCACTGGTGCCAATCAGGTACAGATCCTCTCCCTCAATCTTATACATCATGGCATCCATTTCTGCGAAAGACATTACGCCGGTTACTACATTGCTGCGAATCATAAAGGGCGGCACACAGTAGGTAAAGCCCCGGTCAATCATAAAATCGCGGGCATAGGAAATAACGGAGGAATGCAGTCTGGCAATGTCTCCCATCAGGTAGTAGAAGCCGTTTCCTGCCACCTTCCCTGCTGCATCTAAATCAATACCGTCAAACCGGTCCATAATGTCGGTATGGTAGGGAATCTCAAAGTCCGGAACTATCGGCTGGCCAAATTTTTCAATCTCCACATTCTGGCTGTCGTCCTTACCGATAGGCACGCTGGGATCGATGATGTTGGGAATGGTCATCATAATCTTTAAAATGCGCTCGTTGTACTGGCTCTCCAACTCCTCTAGCTCTGCCAGACGGGCGGCATTGGCTGCTACCTGAGCCTTTACTTCCTCTGCCTCATCCTTCTTGCCCTGGCCCATCAACTGACCAATCTGCTTGGAAAGTTTGTTTCTCTGAGCGCGGATTTCGTCTCCCTCAGCCTTGGCTGCCCGGTTCTTGGCGTCCAGCTCAATGACTTCATCTACCAGAGGCAGCTTCTCAAACTGGAATTTATTCTCAATATTTTTCTTAACAATCTCCGGATTCTCCCGGACAAACTTTAAATCTAACATGGTTCCCTCCTGTTTACACAAATCTCTATGCAAAAAAGAAAGTGTAATATAATCATTTCCAGATTATACTACACTTTACAGGGAAATAAAAGCCTTTTATGCTGAAATCTCAGGAAAGACGAAGAAACAATCCTGCTTTTTTAAGGATCGGCCGCACTGCCATGTAAACCACAACAGTTACAATGGTTCCGACTACTGCATTGATAAAAGTAACTCCTGCCGCCCAGGTAGACATAATAAGAGCAGCGTCAGACTGGATACCCAGAATGTAATTCTTGTAAAAATACCCCGCGATGGGATCCATGATCACATTAAAGCCCAGAGAAATAACGGAGGCTGCCAGCACCCAGAGGAAAATGTATTTCCTGTCGTGATCCTCGGTAATGTGGGCCACATTATGAGCGATAAACCCGGCAATCAGGCCGATGCAAAGCTTTAACAGGAAAGTCTTGGGGGCGCTGGTAATATAAACCGGGTCTAACAGATCCGCAATGGTCATGCCCAAAGCTCCCGCCACGCCGCCATAGCCGCCGCCTAACAAAAGGGCTGCCAGCACACAGAAAACATTTCCAATATGCAGGGCCACATAGTCACCGCCTACGGTAGGAACCGGGATTTTCAGGAATGTAAACGCCACATAGCACAAAGCAGCCATCAGCGCTGTCAGCGTAATTTTATAAGCCTTGTCATTATTTCTGTTACTCACAATTTTCACACTCCTTTTCTGTCAGCTATCATAGCCCAAAAGTGGAGTGGTGAAAATATCCAATTTTGTGTTTTTTAATCAGTCCAGTTATTCCCCGTCTAAAGATTCCACGCAAATCAGAATCCCTTCATCAAAATCCAAACGGGCCTGGTTCTCTGCCAGCTCGTTGCTGATACAGCGGCCTACCTCATACCCACGGGTCAGATCCTTCTTTTCCAGAAGATACTGAAAGCCGGTCAGGGTAATGCCTTTTACCTCCTCCGTATAGGGAAGGAAGGACACATACTTGCCCCAAAGGGCATTTTTATAAAAGGTTTTTCCCTCATCCAGCAGATATATCTTATTCTGCTTATCTAAAAGACAGGCATCTGCACCGCTTTCCAGACAGGCGTAAAGAGCGTGAAGATTTCCCAGCATATGGTCAAACCGGCCTCCGGTAGCTCCCAGAAACACAAGTTTCCTGCAGCCTAAAGTCAGAGCCCGGCTGCGGGCCAGTTCGGTGTCCGTCTCATTCTTCTCCGGCTTATGCTGCTCCCACACAATAAAAGGCATCTGCCGGTATCGCTCTAACACCGGGCCTTTTACAGTGTCAAAATCTCCCACTACATAGTCCGGCGTCAGTCCCATGGCGTCCACAGCCTCCAGTCCGGCGTCTACTGCAATTATCTTGTCAAAATGCTCTTTCTGTAAAAAGGAACGGGCAAACTCCAGATCCAAAGTTCCGCCCGTCACGATCAGACAGGATTTCATCTGTTTTCATGCTCCTTAAAGATCTTTAAAAATTCCTTTACATTGGCTGCCGCGTCGTTTTTAAATACAGCAGAACCGGCTACAATGATATTGGCTCCTGCATCCAGCAGCCGGCCCACATTGTCAAGGCCAACGCCGCCGTCTACCTGAATGTCCACAGAAAGCCCCTTTTCCTCGATCATAGCACGCAGTCTGCCTACCTTCTCTATTGCATAGGGGATAAACTTCTGACCGCCAAAGCCGGGATTTACCGACATAATGAGCACCATATCCAACTGATCCAGCACCCACTCCACTGTTTCTACCGGAGTAGCCGGATTTAAAGCCACACCTGCCTTCATACCAAGGGAATGTATCTGCTGGATGGTTCTGTCCAGATGCTTGCAGGCCTCCTGGTGGACACACATTAAATCTCCCCCTGCAGCCTTTACTGCCTCTGCGTACCGGCCTGGCTCCTCCACCATCATATGAACATCAAACACCTTGTCTGTGCAGGAACGGATGCTTGCCATAACCGGCATACCGAAGGAAATACTGGGCACAAACATGCCGTCCATCACATCAATGTGGATGTACTCTGCCCCTGCAGCAGCAACCGTCTCTACATCCTGTCCCAGTTTCTTAAAATCCGCCGCCAGAATAGACGGCGCCAGAATATAATCCATGACTGTCTCCTTATCACTTGTATTTTTTCCGGCTTTTCAGCTCCTGATACAACAGCACATAGTTGTCGTACCGGCTTTGGTTGACGCATCCCTCCTGAAGGGCTTGCTTCACCCCGCAGACCGGCTCTCCAATGTGCACACAGTCTGCATGGAACCGGCACTTTGCCTCGTAAGGCTCAAACTCCGGAAAGTAGTATTTTAACTGTTCCGGCTCCATCTCCTCAATATACATGGAGCTGAAGCCGGGGGTATCCATTATATAGGTGTCCTCCTCTACGCAGAACAGCTCTGCATGCCGGGTGGTATGCTTTCCTCTCTGGATTTTTTCGCTGATGCTTCCAGTTTCCATGGCGGCCTCCGGCTGGAGAATATTGGTAAGGGAAGACTTTCCCACGCCGGAAGGACCGGCTAAAATGGTGGTTTTTCCTTTCAAAAACTCCTGCACCTTTTGAATCCCAGTACCCTCATAGGCGCTTAAAAACATCACCGGATAACCGGCCTTTTCATAAATCTCCCGGTACTCCTGCCGCTTTTCCTCTCCGCTTAAATCCGTCTTGTTAAAGCAGATGGTTACCGGAATCTCCTGCGCCTCCATCATAATGAGAAACCGGTCCAGAAGGTTTAAGTTTGGCTCCGGCCTGGTGATGGCAAACACCACCAGGGCCTGGTCCACATTGGCAGAGGCCGGACGAATCAGCACATTTTTCCGTGGAAGAATCGCCTCAATATTTCCTTCTTTGTCTACTTCATTTAACACTGAAAATTCTACATTATCGCCCACAGCCGGCTTGATGCCCCGGTTGCGGAAAATGCCTTTGGCCTTACATTCATAAACCTGGCTTTTTCCATCGTGGACATAATAAAATCCTGCAATTCCCTTAATAATTTTTCCTGTCATTCCTTGTCGCTTACTCCTAATCCATGGCAAAAAAGGTCAGCTCATAGGTATTGATAACTGCGCCGGAATCCACATCTACAATCTCCAGAACGCCCTGGTCTGTTCCGTCCACGCTCTCAATGCTGGTGTAGCTGATGGGAAGCAGCACATCTCCCTTTACATTTACTGCCGGCGTCAGCACCCTGTAAACCGGATCCTCTGCCGTTCCCTGCTTCAGACGAATCATAACCGTAACGCTGGAGCTGCCTGCTCCCGGCCCGATCAAATGGCTCACATCATATACTTCGTTGATGGACGCCACATACCGCTGTCCTGCACCGGACGATGCTGTCGGATCCGGGCCGCTGCTGACTACATAGCTGATTTTGCTGCCCAGCTCTAACTGAGTTCCTGCCCCAATGTCCTGACGGACAATGGAGCCCCTGGGGATTTCCTGGCTGGGCTCTGTGCTGGTATTTCCCGGCGCCAGTCCTGCCTCTGCCAGAAGGGCAATGGCCTCCTCCTCCGGCTTTCCAAGCAGGTAGGGAGCTGCCGTGGTATCTACATGAGGGCCTTTGCTGACATAGAGCACCACATTTCCGCCCTGAGGCACCATCTCCGGCTCATAGCGAAGCAGTTTGCCCTTCTCTGCCGTCTCATTTTCTTCTTCTACAATAGAAACCGTCAGCTTCTTTTCCGTCAGCAGGGTTTTGGCTTCCTCACCGGTTAAATTTCCAAGCCCCAGCTCTGACAGCCGAATCTTGTCGGTGCCGCTGCTGACTACCACGCTGACTGTGCCGCCTTTCAGCACAATCTCTCCTACATCCGGTTCCTGGCGGGCAATCACGCTTTTCTCAATATCGTCAAAATACTCGTAGGTCCGCTTCATGGTAATAAAATCTTTCTGAAGCAGGGCCTCCGCCTCGTCTTCTGTCATGCCTTTAATATCCGGCATCAGAATCTGGGTGCCGTTTACAGACTCATCCTGAGAACCGCTCTGTTCCGTCTGGCCCATCCCTCCTGAAGGGAACATATCGGAACCGGCCTGGAACACGCCGCCTAATTTTGAAAATACAACAATCAGTACAGCTACAATGATGATAGCCACAACAATACCGGCTCCGGCTAAAATCCGCTCAATACCGGGACTTACCGGATCTGCATGCTTCTCCTGGCTGCCGCCTGAATGACGGTTCCCCTCTTTACGGCGAACCTGATTTTCCCACTCCTGGTACTGGTCTCTGCGGGTGGCTGCAGACTCCTTCTGATAGACGCCCCTCCGGTCCTCCTCAATATCCTGCTGAATCTTATCCCGGTTCCAGCTTTTAATCTGATTTAATTCCTCGCCGCTGATTTTTACGGTATTTCCATCCATCTGGCTTTCCGCGGCCCGCTCAAAGTTCCGCTTATCCGCTCCAACCTGCCGTTCCGGCTCCACCAGAGCCTTTCTTAAATCTGCGATCACATCGTTGGCACTGACATAGCGGCGTTCCGGCTTCTTTTCCGTACACTTTAAGATGATCCGCTCCAGGCTGGTGGGAATCTGGGGAGCATAAACGCTGGGAGGCACCATGGCGTCCTCTAAGTGAGCCAAAGCGATGGAAACGGTGTTTTCTCCCTCGTAGGGCACCCGGCCAGTTACCATCTCGTACATGGTAATACCCAGAGAATAGAGGTCGCTGCGCTCATCACTAAAGCCGCCTCTGGCCTGCTCCGGAGAAATATAATGGACAGAACCCATAGCTGCAGAGTTCAAGGTCTGGGCAGAAACCGCCCGGGCAATGCCAAAGTCTGCCACCTTAACCTTGCCGTCCCTGGATATGATCATGTTCTGAGGCTTAATATCCCGGTGGATAATGTGCTGCTCGTGAGCTGCCGCAATCCCCTGGGCCACCTGGATGGCAATGCCGATGCTTTCCCTTACCTCCAGCTTGCCTTTTTTGGCAATATAGCTTTTTAAGGTGATGCCTTCCACCAGTTCCATCACAATATAGTGAAGCTTACCCTCATCAATAACATCGTATACGCTGACAATGTTGGGATGGGTCAGTCCTGCCGCTGCCTGAGCCTCCATCTTAAACTTGCTGACAAAGCTGGCGTCGCTGGAAAATTCTTCTTTTAATACTTTAATAGCTACCATGCGGTTCAGCTTATGGCATTTGGCCTTGTAAACCACCGACATGCCGCCGGAGCCTACCTGCTCCTGGATTTCATAACGATCCTGTAAAAATGTACCCGGTCTCAGCATCATAAGCTCACCTCGCTTATCTGCGGTTCAATGAGGATGGCTGAAATATTATCTGCACCGCCGGAGCGGTTGGCTGCAGCAATCAGAGCATCCACCTTGGCCTTCAGCCCATCCTCAGACCGGATGATATATTCCATTTCAAACTCATCTACCATGTTGCTGAGGCCATCGGAACACATCAGGATGTAATCCCGGCTTTTCAGCTTCAGTGCAAACAAATCCATGTCTACCTCTGGACCTGCCCCTATCGCTCTGGTGATGATGTTCTTTTTTTCCATGTAATCCCGGCTGCCCCGCTTGATTTTTCCAAGGGCAACCATCTCCTCCACATAGGAGTGATCCTTTGTAATCTGCTCTAATTCTTCTCTGAGAAGATAAAGACGGCTGTCTCCGATGTTTGCCACATAAAGAACGCTGCCTTTGATGGTAGCTGCCACCAGAGTGCTTCCGGAGCCGAATAAATCTGCGTTCCGGCTGGCGATCCCATAAAGAGCCCGGTTCACCCGGCGGATTCCTTCTTTTAAAATCCCATGAATATCCTTGTCCGGGTGTTCTTCCTTAAAATACTCCAAAAGCTGCTCCACCACAAACCGAGAGGCAAAATCCCCTGCCTTGTGGCCGCCCATGCCGTCTGCCACAATAAACAGATTGGACAGAGACCCTATCGGCTGGATTGAGGAAAAGATATAGTCCTGGTTCATGCTTCTCATCTGACCTACATCTGTGGCTGCATATGCGTCCATGTTCCTCACTCTCCTTCCCTCTGTGATTCCTCTAAAAAGCTTTTCCGAAGCTGGCCGCAGGCGCCGTTAATATCCCGGCCCATCTCCCTGCGGACAGTCACTGCAATTTTCTGACGCTCTAAATAATTCTGGAAGCTCTGAATGGCCTTCTGGTCTGACTGGACAAAATCCCGCTCTTTGATAGGATTCACCGGAATCAGATTTACATGGCCGTGCATGCCCTTTAACAAGGCTGCCAGCGCCTTTGCCTCCTCCAGGTTGTCATTGACGCCGCTGACTAAGCTGTACTCAAAGGTAAGCCGCCTGCCGGTAGCCTCAAAATATCCCTGACAGGCCTTTAACACATCTTTAACAGGATACTTATTTGCCACTGGCATCAAGGTGCGCCGCACCTGGTCGCTGGGGGCATGAAGGGACAGAGCCAATGTTACTGACAGCCCTTCTCTGGAAAAACGCTCAATCCCAGGCACAATGCCGCAGGTAGAAACCGTAATATTTCTCTGACTGATATGTAATCCCTTTTCATCGGAAATCAGGCGGATAAACCGCACCACATTGTCGTAGTTGTCCATAGGCTCTCCGGAACCCATAATGACGATGTTGGAAACACGCTCTCCTGTATCTGCCTGAATCCGGTAGATCTGATCCAGCATCTCGGAAGCTGTCAGATTCCGCTCCAGCCCATCCAGGGTAGACGCACAGAACTTACAGCCCATACGGCATCCTACCTGGGAGGAAATGCAGACCGAGTTGCCGTGATGATACTGCATCCACACACTCTCAATCACATTGCCGTCTGATAAACCGAACAGGTATTTCCGGGTGCCGTCAATTTTGGAGATTTTCACATCCACTGCCTTTAACACAGTCAGGGTAAACCGCTCCTTCAACTGTTCTCTCACAGATTTGGAAAGATTGGTCATCTCATCAAAGTCAGTTACCAGTTTCTCGTGGAGCCACTGGTAGATCTGCTTTGCCCGGAACGGCTTTTCCCCCATCTCCTTTAAAGCTGCTTCCAGCTCCGGAAGAAATAAGGATTTAATATCTGTCTTTTCTAACATAAACTTCTTACTCTGCCTTTCTTAAGAAACCGGCGATAAAAAAACCGTCGCAGGGATAGACCCCCGGAAGCAGCTGGATATACCCATCCGCCATGGTTTCCTCGTTTACAGCCTCACCCAGCCGCCCCTTAAGATTCACAGGAGAAAACTCCGGGAAGGTTTCCAAAAACCACTCCCTCTGCTCCTGGTTTTCCATAGGACTGATGGTGCAGGTGCTGTAGATCAACCTTCCGCCCGGCTTTACATACTGGCTTACTGCAGACAGCATTTCTCTCTGCAGCTTCGCCAGCTCCCGGATCTTCTCCGGGGAAGCCTGATATTTAATGTCCGGCTTTTTCCCGATAATGCCAAGGCCGGAACAGGGCAGATCTGCAATGACAATGTCTGCCTTCTGAATCCAGGACGAATCCAGTTCCAACGCATCCCAGACCTCAGCCCGGATGTTTTCATAGCCGGTGCGGGCGATATTGTCCTCGATCAGCGCCACTTTGGCTTCTGTCAAGTCCCGTACCACCACCAGGCCAGTCCCTTTTAGCTTGTCTGCCAAGTGAAGGCTCTTGCCGCCGGGAGCGCCGCACACATCCAGAACTGTATCACCCGGTTCAGGTTCTGCCACATCCCCTACAAAGGAGGAGCTGGTATCCTGTACCTGAATCCATCCGTTTCGGAAAGCATCCAGACTTTCTAAATAGTCATAGCCGGAAATCAACAGGCTGCGGGGGCTTAAGGGACTTTCCTCCACGGTAACTCCCTGATTTTTCAGAACTTCTGTAATTTCCTCTGCTGAAGCCCGGTCCAGATTCATCCGGACTGCCGTAGGCTTTTCTGCCAGAAATGCCTCTAACATCTGCTCTACTGTATCCTTCGGATACTGCTTTAGCCACATGTCAAGAATCCACTGAGGCATGGAATATTTAAGAGACCAGTCGGAAAAATCAAACTGGTCTTTCTGACGGATAATCCCTCTGAGAACGCCGTTGACAAAGCCTTTTAAACCGGCAAACCGGCGCTTCACTGCCAGATTCACCGCCTCATTGCAGACAGCCCGGTCCGGAATCCGATCCATCCAGAATAGCTGATACACACTCATCCGCAGAATGGTGCGGATAACCGGCTTCATCTTCTCCACCGGTGTTTTGGAACACTGATTTAAGATGGCGTCAATCGTCAGCCGGTACTCAATAGTGCCCTCTGTCACTCTGGTAATAAAGGCCCGGTCCTGCTTTTCCAGATACTGGTATTTGCTTAATGCCTGACCCAGCACCACATGGCTGTAGCCGCCCTTTTCCAGAATTTCCATTAAAATGTCCAGGATAAGCTCCCGGCTCTGGGTCGGCTTAGTCATTGTTCCGGCTTCCTCTGGTCAGAAGCAGCAGACGCACCAGCTGCAGCACGGAAGCTGTCACTGCCGCTACATAGGTAAGGGCGGCTGCACCTAAAACTTTCCGGGTTCCGGCTACTTCCTGGCCGGCTAAGATGCCCTGCTCCTCTAAAAGACGGATGGCTCTTCCAGATGCATTAAACTCTACCGGCAGAGTAATTACCTGGAAAGCAATCACCAGCACAAACATCCAGATGCCAATCTCAATAAAGGGGGTCAGTCCAATCAGAATCCCCATAAGAATCAAAGGAATAGACAGCTTGCTTCCGATATTTGCCACCGGTACAAAGGCTGCCCGCAGCTTTAAAGGGGCATAGCCTACATTGTCCTGAATCGCATGTCCGCACTCGTGGGCTGCCACACCGATGGCTGCCACAGAAGACGCGCCGTACACTGCCTCTGATAAGTTTACGGTCTTGGTTCTGGGGTCATAGTGATCCGTTAAGTTTCCCCGGACAGAACGAACCGTTACATCGTAAATACCCTGGGAATGCAGCAGGCGGGCAGCCGCCTCTGCGCCAGTCATTCCTGTCATGCTCCGCACCTGAGAATACCGGCGGAAGGTAGAATTTACCCTGGACGACGCCCACATGGAAAGCACAACCCCAATCAGTACCAGTATATATGTGGGATCCCACATTATTCCATATCCATAGCCGTAATATGGCATAACTTATTCGCTCCTTTCTAATACCATTCCTGCTTCCACAGGAAATCCCCGCAGGAATGCTGCGGCATCCATCCGCTTTTTGCCTTCTAACTGAAGTTCCAGAATTTTCAGACTGCCGTCTCCGGTCTGAACCTCAAAGCAATCCTTTTCCGCTTTCAAAATCCGTCCGCAGTCCTTCTTCTCTGCCTGAAAATCCTGCTGTATTACCTGGGCTTTCCAGATTTTAAGCATCTTTCCATTCAGTCTGGTAAAGGCGCTGGGCCAGGGATTTAATCCCCGCACCAGCCGTTCAATGGAAACTGCGTCCCTTGTCCAGTCAATGTCTCCCATTGACTTGGAAATCTTCTTTACATAGGTGGCTTCTGCATGGTTTTGAGGCTCCGGCTTCATGGTACCGTTTTCCAGTTTTTCCAGAGTGGAAAGAATCAGATCTCCCCCCAGCAGACTTAACCGGTCAAACAGGCTGCCTCCTGTTTCCTCTGCATCCAGCTTTACCACCGTTTTCTCTAACATGTCTCCGGTATCCATCTCCACATCCATCATCATGGTGGTGATGCCGGTTTCCTTATCTCCGTTAATAACCGCCCACTGAATGGGAGCAGCTCCCCGGTATTTTGGAAGCAGGGAAGCATGGATGTTGACGCAGCCGTACTTAGGCACCTCCAAAAGCTCCCTGGACAGAATCTGCCCAAAGGCAATTACCACCATCACATCCGGCTTCAGGGCACGCATTTCCTCCACGAAAGAATCTTCTCTGGCACGCAGCGGCTGATAAACCGGAATATGATGAGCCAGAGCCGCCTCCTTTACCGGCGTCATCTGAATTTCCTTTCCCCGGCCCTTGGGCTTATCCGGCTGGGTCACCACCGCCACCACTTCATGGCTGGAAGCAGCCAGGCTTTCCAGGGTAGGAACAGAAAAATCCGGGGTTCCCATAAACACGATCCGCATGCTTTACTCCTCCTCTGCCTCCGTATCCATCAGCTCTCCTTCCACCCGCTCAACATACAAATGGCCGTGAAGATGCTCGCACTCGTGACAGATGCAGCGGGCTAAAAGTCCTTCGCCTTCAATCTGGATAGGCTCCATGTTTTCATCCAGAGCCTTTACAATGACATGATCCGGTCTGGTTACAGTGCCGTATTTTCCCGGAACGCTTAAGCAGCCCTCCGTTCCGGTCTGGCTGCCGCTCTGCTCTATAATTTCCGGGTTAATCATCACATACTGATTTCCGTCGTCTACATCCATTACCACGATCTGCTTTAAAATTCCAACCTGAGGAGCTGCCAGTCCTGCGCCGTTGGCTTCATAGAGGGTGTCGAACATGTCCTCAATCAGCTCCCGGAGACGAGGAGTCATCTCCTTTACCGGCTTGCATTCTTTTGTCAAAATCTCGTCTCCCATCGTTCTGATCTGCCTGATTGCCATTTTTCTTCCTGCTCCTTTTCTTATATGATAAAGTACCGTCCTATGAAAAATCGTACTGGATAGTCAGGCGCTTACAGCTTTCCGTCTCATCCCACCGATTCTGGACATACTTCTGGATTCTTATTAGTATATCATAGTTTTCCTGTTTCATATATAAAATTTTTCTGTAAATATCATTAACTTTATAAACCGGAGCCGGAACCGGGCCGATAAAAGCGGCCTGATTCTGGAACCGGGCAGCTACGGACCGGGCGATAACATCCATCATATGGTTTACCAGCTCCTCGTCTTTTCCCGCCACCTGCATAGTCATCATATGACAGGAAGGAGGATAAGCCATCAGCTTCCGGTAACCCATTTCCTGGCTGTAAAACGCCTCATAATCCTGACTGACTGCCGCCTGAATGCTGTAATGCTCCGGCACATAGGTCTGAATCAGGGCGGTTCCCGGCTTTTCTCCCCGGCCTGCCCGGCCCGCTGCCTGCACTAAAAGCTCAAAGGTCTGCTCAGCGCTCCGGTAATCCGGAGCATAGAGGGAAATATCTGCCGCCAGCACCCCCACCAGGGTTACTCCAGGAAAATCGTGGCCTTTTACAATCATCTGAGTACCGATCAAAATATCTGCTTCTCCTTTGGAAAAGGCGGAAAGAATAGCCTCATGGCCCCCTTTTTTTGAGGTAGTATCCAAATCCATCCGCAGAATCCGTGCCTCTGGAAACAGCTTCTCAGCCATCTCCTGAATTTTCTGGGTTCCGGTGCCGAATCCGGCCAGATAAGGAGATGCGCACTCCGGACAATGCTTTGGCATAGAGATGGTATAACCGCAGTAATGACACACCAGACGAGTCCGGTTGTGAAGCGTCAGGGTTACATCACAGTGAGGGCATTTTACTGCCTGACCGCAGGAACGGCAGGACACAAAGGTAGAATATCCCCGCCGGTTAATAAAGAGCATGGTCTGCTCTCCCTTGCTTAACTTATCCCCTATCAGCTCCTGCAGCCTTCTGCTGAAAATAGATTTGTTCCCCTCCTCCATCTCCCGGCGCATGTCAACCAACTCTGTAGAGGGAGGAAGGCTGCCAAAGACAGCCCTGCTTCCCAGGGTATACAGTTTATAAATTCCGGCTTTTGCCCTGCTATAGGCTTCCAAAGACGGGGTTGCAGAACCCATGACAAACGCGGCATCGTTCATCTGAGCCAGCTTTTGGGCCACCTCCCTGGCGTGATACCGGGGTGTAGTCTCGCTTTTATAAGCTCCCTCGTGCTCCTCATCCATAATAATAAGCCCAAGCTTGGGAAAGGGCGTAAACAGCGCAGACCGGGCGCCGATCATCACCTGGGTTTTTCCCTGTCTGGCCCGCTCAAACTGGTCGTAGCGTTCTCCCGCCGCCAGCCTGGAGTGCATGACGCAGATTTTCTCCCCAAATCTGCGGTAAAACCGCATCACGGTCTGATAAGTCAGGGAAATCTCCGGAATCAGCACAATTACCTGGCGGTCATTTTGTAATACATGGTCTATCAGTTCCATGTAAACTTCCGTTTTTCCGCTGCCGGTAATGCCATGGATCAGAGAAGGCCGCCTCTCCCCCTTATCGTACTGCTCCTTAAAATCCGTGACTATGTTCTGTTGTTCCTGATTTAAAGCCACCCGGCCATAACGAATCTTTGCAGGCTCCTTCCCCAAAAGGGACTGAACCACCTGCTTATTCCGGGCCTTTATCTGCCGCTTCACGGGAAGCACGGTCTTTAGGGCCTGATTCATGGTAGAGCCATACTGCTCCTTCATCCACCAGGCCAGTTCAATCAGCCGGGTGTCTGCAGTGACGCTGCCGTTTACCAAACTTAAAATGGTCTTAATTTTTTCCGGGTCATAGTCCGGCTGTTCTGACAGCTCCACCACATACCCTTTCCGGCTTCGATTCCCAAAACCAAAAGGAACGCAGACCTGCATCCCAATCCGAACCTGCCCCAGAAGTTCTTCCGGGACGCGGTACTGGAATACACGGTCTACGCTTTCATGGGAAATGTCTATAATTATACTGGCATACTGTTCTGCCATACTTAAAACTCCTGTCATTCTTTTTTTAAGTCGGCCCAGGTTTCCATTCCTATGACTCCAGAAGCCAGGCGGCTACCTGCCCCAGCTTCATACTGTTGGAACCTTTTAAAAGCACACAGTCCCCAGGCTTTAACTCTGCCTTCAGAGCCTGAAAAAGCCCTTCCCTGTCTTCTCCTGCAAAATGGAAGAAACGGCAGTTTTCCGCCGGTGCAGCGCCTGCAGCAATCTCTGCGGCCAAATCTCCCAGAGTATAAAGGGCGTCAACCGGATGTTCGCCAATCCACGCTCCTACCTCACGGTGAAACTTGGGCGCGTCCGGCCCCAGCTCCTTCATATCAGCCAGAACTGCAATCCGGCGGCCGGCTCCCTTCATGGACTGAAGCACCTCCAGTCCTGCAAGCATAGACACAGGGCTGGCGTTATAGGTATCGTCGATGATGGTCACCCCATCCTTTTCATAGATCTGCTGCCGGTTCTGGAATCCGGTAAACTGCGCAAGCTTCTCTGCCGCCGCTTCTAAGGGCACTCCGTTTGCATCGGCTACTGCCAGGGCTACCATGGTATTTAACACATTGTGGCGGCCCATGATCTTTAAAGCCACCGGAATCCGTCTGTCCCGGCACACTGCCGTAAACACCGGATAACCGTCCACAATGGAAATGTCCTCTGCCCGGTACTGGCTGTTGGCGCCGGTTCCGTAATATACAGTCCGACAGCCTGCTTTTGCCTCTGTATCTTTTAACATGGGATCGTCCCCATTTAAAAACAGGATGCCGCCATCCTTTAATCCATCCTGGATGGTCATCTTCTCCCTGTAAATATTCTCCTGGCTGCCCAACTGTTCAATGTGGGTAACCCCTACATTGGTAATCACAGCCATGTCCACCTGGGCAATTTTTGCAATCACTGTCAGTTCTCCCGGCATACTCATCCCCAGCTCCAGAACGCCGATTTCATCACTCCTTTGAATCTCTGACAGGGTGATGGGAACCCCCACCTGGCTGTTGGAATTGCCCGGAGTTTTATAAACCTGATACCTTCCGGAAAGGGCTGCCGCCACCATTTCTCTTGTGGTGGTTTTTCCCACGCTTCCGGTAATTCCCACCAAGGGCAGGTTCAGCCGCTTCCGGTAGTACCGGCCAATATCCTGGAGAGCCTGTTTGGTGTCCTCCACCCGAATCCAGGGCCGCTTATCCTCCATAAAATCGTGTTCACTGGTCAGGGTCGCCACAGCTCCCACCAAGAAGGCCTGATCAATAAACCGGTGAGCATCTACCTTTTCTCCCACCAGAGGCACAAACAAATCCTGCCCCTTCATGGTCCGGGAATCAATGCTTATATGCACCAGCTCCACCTGGCCGTCTCCACACAGCAGCCGCCCGCCGGTGGCCTCTACAATATCCCTTACTGTTATATGTTCCATGACTGGTTTCCTTCTCTGACTTTACTCTAACCCTGCCACCACTTCTTCTACTACCGCCCGGTCTAAGAAGGGATAACGAACCCCTTCAATCTCCTGATAGTCCTCGTGGCCTTTTCCGATAATGGCAATCATATCCCCCTGCTCTGCATGGGTAATGCTGTAGGCAATCGCCTCTCTCCGATCCGGAATTTCTATGTATTTTCCTCCGGTCTTCTCAATGCTGCCCCGGATGTCGGCAATAATATCCTCCACCTTCTCAAACCGGGAATTGTCTGCAGTGATGATAGACAAATCCGCCATCCTTCCGCCGATTTCGCCCATGGAATACCGCCGATCCTTAGAACGGTTGCCGCCGCAGCCAAACACCACCACCAGCCGCCTGGGATGATACTCCCGCAAAGTTTCCAGCAGGCTTTCCATGCTGACTGCATTGTGAGCATAGTCCACAATCACACAGCATTTTTCAGAGGTATAGACAATCTCCATGCGGCCATTGATCTTCACCTGCTCCAGGGCGTGCTGAAGACGGCTTTCCTCCACACCGGCCCACAAAGCTACAATCGCTGCTGCCAGGCCGTTATATACATTAAATTTTCCTGGGATGCTGACCCGCACAGGAATCTCCCGCTCTCCCCGGATGTCAAACTCAATGCCTACAAAATCCGGCTCCGACACATAGCGGATGTGCTCCGCCAGATAGCCGTTCACATCTTTTAATTTTGCCTGATTTCCTTCTTCCATCAGACCGTAGCCGGTCCACTGACAGGGAATATCCTTTATGATTTCCTCAAAATGCTCATCGTCCAGATTCACCAAGGCCCGACGGCTCTGATGGAACAGTCTGGTCTTATAATACAGATATTCCTCAAAATCCGCATGCTCATCCGGCCCGATATGGTCCGGAGAAATATTGGTAAAAATGGCATAGTCAAACAGAATGCCGGCTACCCGGTACATTTTCATGGCCTGGGAGGAAACCTCCATCACACAGCACTGACAGCCTTCCTGAATCATCTGTTCAAAATACCGGTGCAGGTCATAGGATTCCGGCGTAGTGTTGACGGTAGGATACCGCTCCTCTCCGATAAACACACCGTTCGTCCCAATCATGCCGGTTTTCTTTCCGGCAGCTTCCAGGATGGTCTTGATCATATGAGTGGTGGTAGTCTTTCCCTTGGTTCCGGTAACTCCAATCATGGTCATTTTCCGAGCCGGATAGCCAAACCTGGCTGCAGACAGCTTCGCCAACGCTTCCCGGCCGCTTTTTACCACCAGAACCGTTACATCCTCCGGCGCCTCCACTTCATGTTCTGCAACCAATACCTTAACCCCTGCTCCCAGCACCTGGGGAATAAAACTGTGAGAGTCCGTCCGGGTTCCCTTCATGCAAAGGAACACCGCCCCGGCTGATGCTTTGCGGGAATCGTATACCAGCTCATTTACTTCCGCTTCCAGACTTCCCTGCTGCAGGGTATACTCCAGTCCTTCCAGCCAATCCTGAATCCTCATTCTGTTCTGTTCCTTTCTAAATTCCCATGTTTCATGTTAGAACAATCCGGTAATCTTTCCGTTTTCATCCACATCGATGCCGTCTGCCGCCGGTTTCTTCGGCAGTCCTGGCATAGTCATAATAGCGCCGGTTAAGACTACTACAAAACCTGCGCCTGCAGACACATAGACATCCCGGACATTGATGGTAAATCCGGCAGGACGGCCCAGCTTATTCTGGTCATCCGACAGAGAATACTGGGTCTTTGCCATGCAGACCGGCAGATTCCCAAAGCCCATCTCCTCAATCCGAGCCAGAGCCCTGGAAGCTGCAGGAGCATAAGCCACACCGTCTGCACCGTAAATTTCAGCAGCCACAGTCTGGATTTTCTCTTTCAGGCTCATCTCGTCCGGATAGATGGGATGATAGCTGCTTTCCTTATTTTCCAGAGTCTCCAGCACCTTTCCGGCCAGAGCCTCACCGCCCTCGCCGCCTTTCGCCCATACCTCAGACAATGCAAACTCGCAGCCCCGCTCCTCACAGAAGTCCCGGATGAAAGCGTACTCTGCCTCTGTATCAGTAAGGAAGGAATTTAAGGTTACCACTACCGGAACCCCATATTTCTGTATATTCTCAATGTGCTTTTCCAGGTTCACAATCCCCTTCCTCAAAGCTTCCAGATTTTCGGCGCCCAGCTCGGTCTTGGGTACGCCGCCATTGTATTTCAATGCCCGAACCGTAGCTACCAGCACCACTGCATCCGGCTTTAAGCCGGCCATCCGGCACTTAATATCCAGGAATTTCTCCGCGCCTAAATCTGCGCCGAAACCGGCTTCCGTAACTACCACATCTGCCAGCTTAAGAGCTGTCTTGGTAGCACGCACACTGTTACAGCCGTGGGCAATGTTGGCAAAGGGGCCGCCGTGAACCAGTGCGCCGGTATGCTCCAGGGTCTGGATCAGGTTGGGTTTAATGGCGTCTTTTAACAGAGCTGCCATAGCGCCTACTGCGTTTAACTGCGCTGCCGTCACCGGCTCCCCAGCGTAATTATATGCTACAATAATCCGTCCCAGCCGTTCTTTTAAATCCTGCATGTCATTGGCCAGACAGAGAATGGCCATAATCTCCGATGCCACGGTAATGACAAAATGATCCTCCCGCACCACACCGTCAGCCTTTGCCCCTAAGCCTACTACAATATTTCTCAGGGCACGGTCGTTCATATCCATGCAGCGTTTCCACAAAATCTGCCTTGTATCAATCTGCAGCGCATTGCCCTGTTGGATATGGTTGTCTAAAAGGGCGGCCAACAGATTGTTAGCGGAAGTAATGGCATGAAAATCTCCGGTAAAGTGCAGGTTTAAGTCCTCCATGGGAACTACCTGGGCATAGCCTCCTCCGGCTGCTCCGCCTTTAATGCCGAAGCAGGGCCCTAAGGACGGCTCTCTGAGAGCCAGCATCGTCTTCTTTCCCAGTCTGGTAAAAGCGTCTGCCAGACCGATGCTGGTGGTAGTCTTTCCCTCTCCTGCTGGAGTGGGGTTGATGGCAGTTACCAGAATCAGCTTTCCGTCTTCCCGGTTCTTTACCTGATTCCACAGCTCGTCTGTCAGCTTGGCCTTGTACTTGCCATAAAGCTCTAAATCGTCCTCCCCGATGCCGTAAGCCTCTGCCACCTCTTTAATGGGAAGCATCTTCGCCTCCTGGGCAATCTCAATATCGGTTTTCATCCTGCACTTCCTCCTTAATATGTAGTTATTTGTGCGCTGCTGCAAAATTCGGGGCAGCATCTTTCTGCTATCATATGTCTGCAGCCGAATTTTGCAGCATCACTCCCCTCGGTTTAACAAATCCTGGAATTCTTCCATGGTCATTAAGACTTTCCGGGGCTTGGTTCCCTCTTCTTCTCCTACAACTCCCGCCTCGGCCAACTGATCCATAATCCGGGCTGCGCGGTTAAATCCTATCTTAAACATGCGCTGCAGCATGCCGATAGACGCTTTCTCTTTCTCGATAATAAAGGCGCCTGCCTGGTCGAAATACTCATCTCTGCCGCTTTTTGCACCGCCGGAAAGGCTTCCGGCAGGGGCCGCATTCATCTGACTTTCCACCTCTGCGCTGTAGTCGGCAGTCATGCCCTGATCTGTCAGGAAATCTACTACCTGCTGCACCTCCTGGTCTGATACAAAGGCGCCCTGTACCCGCTGAGGCTTGGGGAAGCCTGCCGGGTAAAACAGCATATCGCCTTTTCCTAACAGCTTTTCTGCTCCGTTCATATCAATGATAGTCCGGGAGTCTACGCCGGAGGACACAGAAAAAGCAATTCTGGACGGCACATTGGCCTTGATCAGGCCGGTGATAACATTGACCGACGGCCTCTGGGTGGCAATTACCAGATGGATGCCTGCCGCGCGGGCCAGCTGAGCCAGACGGCAGACAGCGTCCTCTACCTCGCCAGGCGCCACCATCATAAGATCTGCCAGCTCGTCCACAATAATGACAATCTGAGGCAGTTTCTTCGGCTTCTTCTCATCCTCAATGTCTTTGATATTTTCTACCTTTGCATTGTAGCCTTTCAGGTCACGGACATTGTACTCCGCAAATTTCTTGTATCGGTCCGTCATCTCTGCCACTGCCCAGTTTAAAGCGCCGGAGGCCTTCTTCGGATCCGTTACCACCGGAATCAGCAGATGCGGAATGCCGTTGTAGACGCTTAGCTCTACCACCTTCGGGTCTATCATGATCATCTTCACATCTTCCGGGGCTGCCTTGTAGATGATGCTCATAATCAGGGTGTTGATGCAGACTGACTTACCGGAACCGGTAGCGCCTGCAATCAGCAGATGGGGCATCTTTGCAATATCCGTTACTACCACCTGGCCGCCAATATCCTTACCAACAGCAAAGGCCAGCCTGGAGCTGTGATTTTTAAAGTTGTCTGATTCCAGCAAATCCCGAAGATATACGGTATTATTTTCCTTGTTGGGCACCTCGATGCCTACTGCGGATTTTCCCGGGATCGGCGCCTCAATACGGATGTCCTCCGCTGCCAGGCTCAGCTTTATATCGTCAGACAGACCTACAATTTTGGATACTTTTACCCCCTGCTCCGGATGCAGCTCATACCGGGTCACAGATGGGCCGCAGCTAATATTGGTGACGGTGACGCCAACTCCGAAGTTCCGCAGGGTCTGCTGCAGCTTAATGGCTGTCTCTTTATATTCTTTCTCCGAATGGTTGCCTGCAATACGGCTGCCCCGCTTTAACAGACTTACCGGCGGGAATACATAGGCCTTTTTCGGCGCTTCCTCCTTGGCCCTGATCTCCTGCTGCACTGTGGCTTCGCCGGCCTCTAAGGCTGCCTTTTCCTTCTGCTTTCTGGACTCCAGTTTTTTCTGAAGGGCCTCCGTCTCCGTCTCGATAATCCTGCCTCCTGCAGTGACTACCTTTTTCGTCTCCTCCGGAATAGCAAACTGGCCGCCGGACAGGGTTTCCACTGTATAAGCCGGGTCTATATCGTCCTCCGGAAGCTCTGCATCATAATCAATCTGCTTCGACGCTTCATAGGAAACAGATGGCCCGTCCATGGAAATCTCTCCATCCGGTTCCGGCTCAGAATCCGCAAACATGGTTCCTGTCTGCTCCAGGTTTCCGATGCCTTCTGCCACCAGCCGCTGAGCAGACTCCTCCAGGCTTAACCGCTCCTCGTCTGCCTCAAAGGGAACCATATCGTCCTCTTCCCCGCCGGCCTCATCATACTCCGGCGGCAGGGAAATATTGCCGGTAAACACACTGTCCTGAGAAAAATCCGGCTTCCGGGCAGTTCTGGGATCCTGCTTTACCGGACAGCTTTCCTGATAATCCTCCTCATAGCCGTCTTCGTACTCATCGTAGTATTCGTCTTCTTTGTATTCATCGTAAACAGACAGGTCTGTGGAGCCTAAATTGACGCCCCGCACCCGCTGTTCTTCCCGCAGCCGTCTCCGTTCCGCCTGCCGCTCTGCGTGAATTTCCCGCCGGCGGCTCACATCTTCTTTGGCATGCTGATAGGCTGCGCCGCCGTGGGTGCGCACCGCCCCTACAAAGGACCGCTCTGTAATCAGCACTACGCTGATAATCATGCAGACCAGAAGCACTAAAAAGGTTCCAATGGTTCCCAATACCGCTTTTAAAGTGCCGCTAACGAGGCCTCCTACCAATCCGCCTCCAAGGCCGCTGGCAGAAGACAGCTTATAGTATTCCAGAATTCCTTTTCCGGCTTCTGGATCCTGTCCAAAGAAAAGCTGGGCAAATCCGCACAGCACAAGAAAGGCCGCCACAGTAGCCGCCAGCTTCCGGGCTGCCGTCCGGTTTCCCCGGTTGGACATGGCAAAACAGGTGCCCACAAACAAAAGAAGGGGCGCTACAAAGCCTGCCATGCCGAAAATTCCCATCTGAACACTGCGTAAAAAATCACCTGCTACACCGCACAGGTGAAAATTACTTAAGAACAAAAGAACTGCCAGTGCAAAAGAAAGAATGATGTAAACCTCTGCCCGGATAAAGCTGTCTTCCTGAACCTCCGGCACCGGATTTTTTCTGGGTCTGCCCGGTTTCCTTCCCGTGCTTTGGGTCTTCTTTCTTTTTCCTGTACTGGTTCTGCGATTGCTGCTTGCTGCCACGAATTTCTGCCTCCTCTTTCCCAATGTAGATAGTATACAAAAAAATAAAGGGAAATGCAAGCCACTCCCGGTTTTCTGAGAATGCTTCCATTTCCCTTGTTTTTTCTTTTTCCAGCAGCTACTCTGCCTTCTTTTCATCAATCAATTCATACAGCTTTCTGAGGGCCTCCCGGATGCCGCCTACCTGGTCGATCAGACCTTCCCGCACCGTTTCCGCTCCCACCAGCACCGTTCCCAGGTCGCGGGTCAGCATCTCTGTGTTTAACATCAGCCGTTTGACCTGGTCGTAGGCAATTCTGGCATGTTCGCTGACAAAGCTTAAAATCCGGTCCTGGATCATGTCAAAATATTCGTAGGTCTGGGAAGCGCCGATAACAGTTCCGTTCATCCGCACAGGATGAACCATCATGGTTCCCGTAGGCACAATAAAGGAGTAATCTGTAGATACAGCCAGCGGCACGCCGATAGAATGGCTTCCCCCCAGCACCAGAGACACCGTAGGCATACTCATGGAGGCAATCATCTCAGCAATAGCCAGTCCTGCATCCACATCTCCGCCAGAGGTATTTAAAAGCACCAGAAGCCCCTCTACGCTGTCATCGTCCTCCAACTGGGCCAGTTGAGGAAGCACATGGTCGTACTTGGTAGCCTTGGAATTTCCCGACAGATTTTCATGTCCCTCCACCTCTCCGATAATGGAAAGCAGATGAATTTTCCTGTGCCGCTGATTCCCTTCCAGAGTCATCTGGCCGTAGTCTTCCAGTTTTTGATTCTCCTTCTCCTCAATCTCCTGCTCGTCCTTGCGCTTTTGTGTATTCTTCTCTTTCATATTCCCATCTCCTTGCAGACATTCCAGTTCTGTGTTTCTATCTGTCTTAGTCTGCCCGAAGGCCGGGAAACCTATTCATTCCTACATCAAAGGCGCAAACAGCCGCAGTACCTGGCCTACAATCCGTTTTGGCAGAGGATAATTCCGGCAGTCCTCCACAGTAATCTCCTGGCACAGCTTCAGAGTATCCATAAAATCCTGCTCTGCCTGCTGCACTGCCTGATTTTTAAACAGATAAGCTGCGCACTCGAAATGAAGATGGAGACTGCGGTAATCCAGATTGATAGAGCCTACCACTGCCTTGGTATCATCGCTGGTAAACACCTTGGCGTGAATAAAGCCGGGGACATACTCAAAAATCCGGACGCCGGCCAGCAGCAGCTCCTCATAGTAAGACCGGGCCAGCACATAGGCGTACATCTTGTCCGGGATATGGGGCATGATGATGATGATCTCGATCCCCCGCTTGGCTGCAAAGGTCAAGGCTGTAATCATATCGCTGTCCAGTATCAGATAAGGCGTCATAATGTGCACATAGTATCTGGCTTCGTTCAAAATATCCAGATACACATGCTGCCCCACCGTCTCCTCGTCTAAGGGACTGTCGCTGTAGGGAATCACAAATCCATCGGTGTTAAGGCCAGCCGGAATCTTCCAGTCCGGGCCTATCAGATAGCTTCCGTAATCGTCCGGCTTCCGCTCTGTAATGTTCCACATTTGGAGAAACATCATAAGGAAATTTTTCACGCCATCGCCTTTTAACATGATGGCTGTGTCCTTCCAGTGGCCGAACCGCACCTTCCTGTTAATGTACTCATCTGCCAAATTCACGCCGCCTGTAAAAGCAGTGTGGCCGTCAATCACCACAATTTTCCGATGGTCCCGATTGTTCTGGTAGGAACTTAAAGCAGGCCGCACCGGAGAAAACATTTTACAGCGGATGCCCAGCTCCTCCAACTGCCTGGGATAGCCATAGGGAAGCAGCGTCAGACTGCAGGTGCCGTCATACATCACCCGCACCTCTACTCCTTCCTTTACCTTTTGCTTCAGAATTTCCAGAACTGCATTCCACATATCCCCACGCTCCAGGATAAAGAATTCCAGAAAGATGTATCGCTTCGCCTGGCTTAATTCCTCCAGAAGCCGGGGAAACATATCATCACCCAGAGGGAAATACTCTGCATAGGTGTTGTCATAAACCGGAAATCCGGCGTATTTTTGCATATAGAGAGCCAGATGGCCGTTTCCCCGGCTGACTTTCCAAAGCCGCTCCATCACTGCCGGATCCTGTCTCAGATAGGGTTCTGTCTCTTTCGTCACCTGCTGCAGCCGCCGGTTAATCATCCGGACGCCGGGCTGCAGCTCCATAAACAGGTAAAACAATGCGCCAAACACCGGAAATACCAGCACAGGAATAATCCATGCCATCTGATAGGACGGATTCTTTCGGTTATTTAAAATGTAGATTACCACCACCGCACTTAAGACAGTAAATCCGCCGTAAATATAAAATACATTGTCGCTAAGCCATTGGAAGGAGGCCATTAAAACTGCCAACTGTAAAAGCACAGCCACCGCTACAAAGGCCGTCCGTCCAAAAATGATCCGCATGGGTTTTCCCAGGGTTTTCTTATTCAGTTTTTGGTCCTTCAGATCTTTTAGCTCTTTCAGTTCCACCTTGATACCTCGTTCTTCTGCTGCCTGCACAACTTCGCTGCGGCGCCGAAGTCCCCCAAAGGGAACTCTGTCTTATGCCAATGCCTGCTCCAGATCCGCAATAATATCTGCCGCATCCTCAATACCCACGCTCAGCCGGATTAAAGACGGGTCTACGCCAGCCTCCACTAGCTGCTCATCGTTTAACTGACGATGGGTATGGCTGGCCGGATGCAGCACAGAGGTTCTGGCGTCTGCCACATGGGTAACAATGGCCGCCAGCTTTAACTTGTCCATAAATTCCGCCGCTGCCTGTCTTCCGCCCTTTAAGCCAAAGGAAATAACGCCGCAGGTGCCGGAAGGCATGTACTTCTGAGCCAGGTCATAATACCTGTCTCCTTTTAATCCTGGGAATTTCACCCAGGCCACATCGGTTCTTCCCTTAAGGTATTCTGCCACTTTCAGGGCATTTTCACAATGGCGGGGCATTCTCAAATGCAGCGTCTCCAGGCCGATATTTAACAGAAAGGCATTCTGTGGAGACTGGATAGAACCCATATCCCGCATCAGTTGGGCCGTAGCCTTGGTAATGTAGGCCCCTTTTCCGAACCGCTGGGTGTAAACCACGCCGTGATAGGATTCATCCGGTGTGGTCAGTCCCGGAAACTTGTCTGCATGGGCTTCCCAATCAAAGCTTCCGCTGTCCACAATGCAGCCGCCTACGCACATGGCATGACCATCCATATATTTGGTGGTAGAGTGGGTCACAATATCCGCTCCCCACTCAAAAGGACGGCAGTTGATGGGGGTTGCAAAGGTATTGTCCACAATCAGAGGCACGCCATGGCTGTGGGCTAAATCGGCAAACTTTTCAATGTCCAGCACTACCAGGGCCGGGTTTGCAATAGTCTCGCCAAACACCGCCTTCGTATTGGGCTGAAAAGCCTTTTCCAGTTCTTCTTTCGATGCGTCCGGGTCTACCAGGGTACATTCGATGCCGAACCGCTTTAAGGTGACGGTAAACAAATTAGAGGTTCCTCCGTAGATGGTAGCTGCGCTGACTACATGATCCCCTGCAGAGCAGATATTTAAGACAGCGTACATATTGGCTGCCTGGCCGGAGGAAGTCAGCATGGCTGCCGCCCCGCCCTCTAAGGCGCAGATTTTGGCTGCCACTGCATCGTTGGTAGGATTTGCAAGGCGGGTATAAAAATATCCGTCTTCTTCCAAATCAAACAGACGGCCCATCTGTTCGCTGGTCTCATATTTGAATGTAGTGCTCTGATAAATGGGAAGCACCCGCGGCTCTCCGTTTTTCGGCTTCCATCCCCCCTGAATGCAGATGGTATCCAGTGATTGTTTCTTTTCCATGTCCGTATCCTCCTAAATGCTGACAATTTCCTGCAGAAATCGAAACAGAAATTTTCTTACAGTCTATCACATCCCGGCCGTTTTCACAAGCCTTCCAGCTTCCTTTACGCTTTCTTTACTTTCTATGAGCCTGCTTTCCTTGACTTTGCAAACTTCCCCTCGTATAATACTCCATGAGTCTAATTTTATATGAAATGAGAAAGGAATTTCTATGAATCGAATTATGGATATTGTCAAAGGCATGGTCATCGGCATCGCCAACATTATCCCAGGTGTCAGCGGAGGCACCATGGCCCTGTCTATGGGGATTTACGACAAGCTGATCGGCGCTGTTTCCAATCTGTTTAAAGACTGGAAAAAAAGCATTGCCACTCTGTTTCCCATTCTGCTGGGCTGCGGTATCGGCATTATCGGCTTTAGCTACCTGATTGAATACCTGCTGTCGGAACAGACCTTTGCCACCTGCATGGCCTTTATTGGACTGATCCTGGGCGGACTTCCCATGCTGATTCGGAAATTAAAGGAAGAACAGAGGAAACAGGGCCGTTCCATCGGCATCTCCGGTATTTTGTCCTTCGTAATCCTGTTTGCCCTGTCAATCGGCATGTGCCTCATGGATTCCGGAAACGATGTCATGAAAACCCTGACTGCCGCCCCAGGCACCATGATCGCCCTGTTTTTCATCGGCATCATTGCCTCAGCCACCATGGTAGTTCCCGGCGTCAGCGGTTCCATGGTACTGATGATCCTGGGTTATTACTACGGCATCCTGGATTCCATCACCAGCTTTTTGGACGCCCTGAAAACCTTCCAGGTTCCAGTCCTTGTGGATAGGGCCCTGGTTCTGGCGCCCTTCGGCGTCGGCATCCTTTTAGGGATTTTCCTGATTGCAAAGCTGATTACATTCCTGTTTGAAAAGTATGGAGTGCAGACCTATTGCGCAATCCTGGGGCTGATTCTGTCCTCTCCCATTGCCATTTTCTACAACACCGGTCTGTTTGAACAACTGGGACAGCTAAACCTTCTGCTGATCCTGTCCGGACTGCTGATTGCTGTAGTATGCGGCGTAGCTGCCTATTTCCTGGGAGATCAATAAGATGATTTCTGCGGCGGATGGAGTGTTCTCCTCCGCCTGTTTTTGCTTCTTTCCCCTAAAAAACTTTGTTATTATTTTCTCTTTTCTAAATTTTTTTCTTCTTATTTTGCGCAATTCTGCGTATTTTGTGTAATCCCTCTGGGAAGTTGCTACCTATTTTCCCGAAATTACCAGTTAATTAAAAAACAAACAAATTATGAGGAGTTGACAAAAATTTTTAGCTCTATATAATCATAGTTATCAGATATTATCTGAAAATTTATACACAAATAAACAAATTTAAGGAGGGGTTTGTATGCAGAAACTGAGAAGAATGGAAGGCCGTGTTGTACTGCTGACCGGAGGAGGCGGCGGAATTGCAAGGGGCGTTGCACGGGCATTTGCTGAGGAAGGGGCCAGCATGATCCTTACGGATCTGTTTATGGAAGGTATGGAAAAGACCAAGGCTGAATTAGAGCGGGATTACGGCACTGATGTGGTAATCTGCCAGGCTGACGGAGCCAAAGAGGAGGAAGTAAAGGCTGCTATTGAAAAAGGCATCGCCCATTTTGGCAAACTGAATGTACTGATCAACAGCGCCCAAACCTCAGCTTCTGGCCTGACCCTGATCCAGCACACAGCGGCTGACTTTGACAAAGCCATCTATTCCGGCCTTTACGCCACTTTCTTCTATATGAAATATGCGTTCCCCTACTTAAAAGAGACGGAAGGCTCTGTTATCAACTTTGCTTCCGGCGCAGGCATTTCCGGAAAACCGGGTCAAAGCTCTTATGCCGCTGCCAAAGAAGGCATCCGCGGCCTTTCCAGGGTAGCTGCCAACGAGTGGGGCGCCTACAACATCAATGTCAATGTAGTTCTGCCTCTGGTTATGACTGATAAACTGGCTCAGTGGGGTCAGGAAAATCCGGAAATGTTCAAAAAGAATCTGGACTCCATTCCTCTTGGACGCTACGGCGATGCTCAGAAAGATATTGGAAAGGTCTGTGTATTCCTGGCCAGCTACGATGCCAAGTATGTTACCGGCGACACCCTCTTTATCCAGGGCGGCGTTGGAATGAAACCGTAACAAAACTTTCTGCCTTTAAAAAATCTGCAACCCGGCGATTAAATTCCGCCGGGTTGTTTCGTCTGAGCATATCTTTATATCCGATTTTATATTTCTTCTCTTAAAATCCCATATATACAAAGGTCATACAGATTTCCATTTTTCCAGACGCCATTCCGCAAGTTTCCTTCCATCTGAAACCCGCTTTTCTCCAGCACACGGCGGGAAGCGGTATTGGGGGCATACACGCATCCGGTGATACGGGACAGGTTCAGTTCCCGGCTTTTAAAAGCCAGACGGCACATCTGCTTTACTGCCTCGGTCATGATTCCCCGGCCTTCCTGGGATTTCTCCATCATGTAGCCGATTTCCCCATCCCGCTGATAAACATCGTCTTTTTTCTCGATGGAAATGTTTCCCACACACTTCCCATCTGCGAAAACAGCCCGCCAAAGCCCTTCTTTTCCGTCCTTCTCCTCCACCATGTGAATCCACCACTCTGCATCAGCATCGGTGTAAGGATCCGGCAGACGGTTAGACAGATAAGACCGGTCTACCTGGCTGCACAGACTCCGGATGTCATCCTTTCCTTCCATAGTCCACTTTCTCAGTTCAATCTCCATCCTTTTTCCTCCTCATGCATTACAATAAGCTACACTGCGAACTGGCTGTTATACAGGTTTGCATAGAATCCCTGCTTCTCCAGAAGAACCTCGTGGGTGCCCTGCTCAATAATGTGACCGTCCTTCATTACCAGAATTACATCCGCCTCCTTAATGGTAGACAGACGATGGGCCACAATAAAGCTGGTGCGTCCTTCCATCATCTTGGCAAAGGCCTTCTGAATCCGTATTTCCGTTCTGGTATCAATGGAGGAGGTGGCCTCGTCTAAAATCAGCATAGGCGGCAGGCACAGCATCACCCTGGCGATACACAAAAGCTGCTTCTGGCCCTGAGACAGATTGCCGCCGTCTTCGGAAATCACCGTGTCGTAGCCTTGGGGCATCCGGCGGATAAAGCTGTCTGCGTGAGCCTCTTTAGCCGCCTTGATAATCTCCTCATCTGCAGCGTCTGGTTTTCCATAGGCGATATTTTCCCGGATAGTTCCGGATTTCAGCCAGGTTTCCTGCAGCACCATACCATAATTGGTCCGCAGGCTTTTTCTGGTCAGATGGCGAATATCCGTGCCGGACACCTGAATAGAACCGCTTTTCACATCATAAAACCGCATCAGCAGGTTGATGATGGTGGTCTTTCCGCAGCCGGTAGGCCCTACAATGGCAATCCGCTGGCCTGGCTTTACATCCAGATTCAGATTCTCAATTAAGGGAATCTCCGGCACATAGGAGAATGCCACATGGTCTAAGGATACACTGCCGTCTGCCTCCTTTAAATCCACAGCGTCCGAATTCTCTGGGATGAAGGAAGGCTCGTCAATCAGTTCAAACACCCTGGCTGCACATGCCAGAGCATTCTGCAGCTCTGTTACCACGCCGGAAATCTCATTAAACGGCTTGGTATACTGATTAGCATAGCTTAAGAAGATGGAAAGCTGTCCCACGGTCAAAAAGCCATGAATAGCAGCAAAAGCGCCTGCCACGCCTACGCTGGCGTAGACCATGCTGTTTACAAAGCGGGTGGCCGGATTGGTGATGGATGAGAAGAAAATGGCCCGCAGGCTGTAGCCTCTAAGCCGCTGGTTGATTTCCTCAAACCGGGCCTGGGCGTCGTCCTCATAGCCGAAGGCCTGAACCACCTTTTCATTTCCCACCATCTCGTCCACCAGACTGGTCAGCTCCCCTCTGGTTTCCGACTGAAGCTTAAACATGGTAAAGGTCTTTTTTGCGATGTAACTGGCCACCCACAGCGACAAAGGCGTCACAACCACTACCACCAGAGTAATCAGGGGATTTACAGAAAGCATAAAGCCTAAAGTACCCAAAATAGTCAGCACACCGGTAAACAGTTGGGTAAAGCCCATTAAAAGACCTTCGGAAAACTGGTCAATATCTGCGATTACCCGGCTGATAATGTCGCCGGACTGGTGGCTGTCCAGATAGCTTAATGGCAAAGTCTGCATATGGTTAAAGGCCTTCACCCGAATATCCTGCACCACCCGGTAGGTAATCTGGTTGTTGATGTGGTTCATCAGCCACTGGGTCAGGGCGGTAATTGCCACCACCATCACAATCTGTTTTAAAATAGAAAGCAAACCGGTAAAGTCTACCTGACCGGGGCCTAAAATCAGGTCCACGCTGCGGCCAATCAGAATCGGGGCATACAGGGTGGCTGCCACTGTCACGGCTGCCAGCGCCAGAGAAAACAGCACCAGCCATTTATAGGCTCCGATGTAATCCAGTATCCGTTTTACGGCAGATCTGTGCTTTTTCATCCTTGCGTTTACCATTTTACTGCACCTCCTCTCTGGAAAGCTGGGACAGGCAGATTTCCCGGTAAACCTGGCAGTTTTCCAGAAGCTCTCTGTGGGTTCCCAGACCTGCCAAAGCTCCGTCGTCCAGTACCAGGATCTGGTCTGCATTCCGAATGGTAGTCGCTCGTTGGGATACGATAAATACGGTCATGTCTTTTGTTCCCTCCTGGATAGCCTTTCTAAGGGCCGCGTCTGTGGCAAAATCCAGGGCAGAAGCGCTGTCGTCCATGATCAGGATTTCCGGATTTCTTACCAGCGCCCTGGCAATGGTAAGCCGCTGGCGCTGGCCGCCGGATAAATTCCGTCCGTTCTGTTCAATAGAAAGCTCCAGGCCTTTCCCTTTTTCGTCTACAAATTCCCGCGCCTGGGCCATATCCAGGGCGTGGTAAATCTCCTCATCCGAAGCGTCGGGTCGGCCCCATTTCATGTTGTCACGCAGGGTTCCTTTAAACAGCACCGCCTTCTGAGGCACCACGCCGATTTTATCCCGCAGCTCAGAAAGGCCGTACTGGCGCACATCTTTTCCATCCACCAACACTGCCCCTTCCCGCACATCGTAAAAGCGGGGAATCAGGTTTACCAGGGTGGATTTTCCAGAACCGGTGCCGCCGATAATGCCGATGGTCTGACCCTTTTCCACCTTCAGATCGATGCCGGAAAGAGAATCTGCCTTAGCGTTTTTATAGGCGAAATTTACATGGTTAAACTGTACCTTCGGTACATCTTTTAAAGAAGCTGCCGCCTGGCCGCCATCTTCTTTTGATGGGTCTTTGATACTGGTCTCCTGCTCGAACACCAGACTGATGCGGTTTGCACAGGCCAGGGCTTTGGAGATGGACACGATCAGGTTTGCCAGCTTAATCAGCTCCACCAGAATCTGAGACATATAGTTGACAAGAGCTACCGTCTCTCCCTGGGTAATGATTCCGGCGTCTACCTGTTTTCCGGAAATCCAGATGACTGCTGCAATAGCCAGGTTGATAATTACATAGGTTACCGGATTCATCAGGGCGGAAATCTTCCCTACAAACACCTGGAATCTTACCAGTTGTCCGTTGGATTCCTCAAACCGGGCCATCTCGCTTTCCTGCCGGTTAAAGGCCCGAACAACCCGCACTCCGGTTAAATTTTCCCTGGTGGCCCTGGTTACCGTATCAAGCTGCCTCTGCACCTTCTTATATAAGGGCATACTGACAGTCATAATACCGAACACCACCAGGCTTAAAGCCGGAATGGCAACAGCAAACACCATGGCCGCCCTGGCATTGACTGTAAATGCCATAATCATGGCGCCGAACACAATAAACGGAGACCTGAGAAGCAGCCGCAGGGTTAAGTTTACCCCGGACTGAACCTGGTTTACATCACTGGTCATGCGGGTAATTAAGGTGGCTGTTCCGATGGCGTCCTGCTCGCTGTAGGACAGGCTGTTGATGTGGCGGAACAGATCATTTCGCAGGGCTGTGGAAAAGCCTACGGCTGCCTTTGCGGCAAAATACTGAGCAGTCAAAGAGCAGGTCAGCCCCACCGCTGCCAGCAAAAGCAGCACGCCGCCCATCTTCATAATATAGGACATATCCCTGTTTCGGATGCCTATGTCGATAATCTGAGCCATTACCAAAGGCACAAACAGCTCAAAGCTGGCCTCCAGCATCTTAAAGAGAGGGCCAAGCACACTCTCCAGCTTATAGTCTTTTAAATACCGCAATAATCGTTTCATGTTCTTTCATAACCTCCCAAAGCAAGAGATGACGCACAAACTATTCTAAGGATTATACCATTTCCAAAATTTCCTGACAAGGTCAATCCATCGGCCGTCTTGCTATTTTTCTGCCGCCATGGTACTATATTTTAATAATCGCAACTGTTCAGGAATCAATAATCCATTTGTAAAACAGGGGAATCGTTATGAAACAGCTTTTTTCCAGTATCTATCAGCTTTGGAAAAAATATAAGGAGGATGAAATCACCGTCTATGCGGCCCAGGCCTCCTTTTTTATCGTGCTGGCATTCTTTCCGTTTATCATGCTGCTTCTGACTCTGATCCAGTTTATCCCTCAGGTAGGAAAATCTGACCTTTTGGCCATTCTGGTGCGGATTATGCCGGATATGCTGGATTCCCTGGTAATCGGCATTGTAGACGACCTCTATGTAAAGTCTCCGGGGACCATCCTTTCCATTACCGCTCTTCTGGCCCTCTGGTCTGCAGCCCGGGGCGTTATGAGCATTGAACAGGGACTGAACCGGATCTATGAAACGCCAACCCAGCGGGGATACTTTGTCCGGCGGCTGGTCTGCAGCTTTTACACCTTTGTATTTATGATTGTGTGCATTGTCTCTCTGGTTCTTCTGGTATTCGGAACCACCCTGCAGAATTTTATCGTCCGGTGGATTCCGGTGATCGGAACCTTTATCCAGCACATCATCAGCCTTCGCACCCTGTTGGCTATGGTACTGTTTTTAATCTGCTTCGTAGGCCTCTACACCATTCTGCCCCAGAAAAAACAGGATCCCTGGAATCAGATTCCAGGAGCCATTTTCACCGCAGTGGGATGGGTGCTGTTTTCCTACCTGTTTTCAATTTACTTTAACAATTTCAGCAATTACTCCTACATGTACGGAAGCCTGACTGCCATCGTTCTTTTAATGCTTTGGCTTTATGTCTGCATCTGCATTCTGTTTATTGGCGCAGAGCTTAACTATTCCCTGGAAATGCAGGAGCGGGAGCTTCACAAATAGCTTCCGGCTCTAGGGCAGTTCCATGGGGATTCCGTCCAGAGCGACTTCTACCAAGTTATCTCCACCGTCATAAACCAGCTTCAAAGAAAAGAACTCCCGTCCTTCATTCAACAGGCGGAAAAAGATTTTGTCCCCTTCCCAGATATTTAAGGCAAGCACTTCTTCTTTATCAATCCACACCAGCTCCCCTTCATCGCAGGCAACAGGCTCGCCGGCAAAGCCGTCTGCCGTAAACAGAGACATATACTCTGTAACTCCGCCTCCGGACACAAAGGTAACCAGTCCCCGAAACTTCCAGGAAGTGAGCGTATATCCGGTCTCCTCCCGCACCTCCCGCAAAAGGCATTCCTCCGGACTTTCGTCTGCCTCAAAATGGCCGCCAACGCCAATCCACTTATCTTTATTTATGTCGTTCTTCTTTACAGTCCGATGCAGCATCAGATATTTTCCGTCCTGCTCCATATAGCAGAGTGTGCTGAGTGATGTCATAGCTTTTCTCCTCCCATTTTCTTATAAAATTTCATCACAGGAATTACCCCGGTTATATCCGCTATAAGCCAGCCGATAGGAATAGACGCCCAGATACCGGTAACTCCCAGGGCCGGGATGGCGGATAAGCTGTAGGCCAGCACCACCCGGAGGCCTAAGGAAATCACCGTCAGCACCACAGACATGCCGGGCCGCTCAACTGCCCGGAAAAATCCGTACAGCAAAAACAGCAGGCCGATAAGACAGTAAAAAGCGCCTTCAATCCGCAGATACCGGACGCCCTCCGCCAAAATGGCAGTTTCCTGCGGATTTACAAAAATCATCATCAGCGGCTTTGCAAAAATCCAAATGATCAGGCTGACGGTCAGTCCAAAGATCATGCTGGTCTTTACTGCGCTGACGACGCCTTCCTGAATCCGCTTTCCCTTTCCAGCTCCATAGTTCTGTGCAATAAAGGTGGAAAATGCATTTCCGAAATCCTGCACTGGCATATAGGCAAAAGAGTCAATCTTCACTGCTGCCGCAAAGGCCGCCATAACTGCAGGGCCAAAGCTGTTGACCCGCCCCTGCACCATCAGAATGCCAAAATTCATAATGGACTGCTGCGCGCTGGTGATAAAGGACAGATGAAACAGATTCTGCGCTGTCTGCCGGTTCCAACGCATATGCCGTCTGCCAATCCGAAACTCCGGCACCTTAACCACAGCATAAAGAGTTAAGCCGATGCCGGACAGCCACTGGGAAATGCTGGTGGCAAACCCGGCGCCCCATACGCCCCAGTCAAAGACCAGCACAAACACCAAATCCAGCACAATGTTCAGCACTGCCGAGCATCCCAAAAACCAGAGAGGCACCACCGAGTTTCCCACTGCCCGCAAAAGGCAGGATAAATAATTATACAGAAAAGTTCCGCCGATACCGGCGAAAATCACCAGCAGATACTCCCTCATCAGACCATAGATTTCATCCGGCACCTGCAAAAGCCCCATGATTTCGTCTATGCCCCAAAATGCAGTTATACTTAACAGAACCGCTGTCAGACCAATCATTACAAAGGAAAGAAATACGCCCTGCTTAAGCTGCTCCAAATCCCCTTTTCCAAAAGAAATGGAAATGGCCACGCCGCTTCCCATAGACAGCCCCAAAAGGATTGATGTGAGAAAGGTCATCAGGGTGTAGGAAGATCCTACCGCCGCTAACGCATTTGCTCCCACAAACTGCCCGATAATCAGCGTATCTGCAATATTGTAAAACTGCTGCAGCAGATTCCCAATCGTCATAGGCAGGGCAAACAGTAATAAGGTTTTGGTAATGGATCCCTGGGTCAGATCCAGCTTTTGTTTCATAATCCTGTACTCCTTAGCGCCATAATAAAGTTTTTTTCCACATCAATTTCCCGAAGTTTAAAAACATAAAAGAGCGGTCAACTGCCGCCCTTTTCCTGACCATTTGTCAAGTTCCTCCAGCCTCTCTCTAAGCTCCTGTACCACCTGCATTCTTATAGCTCAATTTTATCGCAGCATACAAAAAAACACAAGAGAAAACATGGGAAAACGGCAAACCTTTTCCTGGCTTACCTAAAAAGAATATCCTACCCCTCTGGTATACTCTCCGCCACACACAGCGTCCCATACCCTACCATCGGATTGGGATAAACAGAAATCCCAGGCAAGGGTCTGGCTCCCCGATGAAGGTAGGCTTTGACTTTCTCCCCATAGAGGAAAGGATCGTTTCCGTTTACAATCCCCCACTGCATCATCAATGCGGCGCTTCCGGCTGCTACCGGGGTGGCAAAGGAAGTACCGGTGACAGACTGGTAACCGCCATTTCGTGCAGGAGCCATCAGCCCCACTCCAGGGGCAACCAGATCTGGCTTTATCTGGTTGGTACGGCGGGTAAAGCCCCGGCCGGAAAAATCGGCATAAGACCCAACGGCGCTGTTGTAAGCGCCTACTGTAATAACATTGGCTGCAGTGGAGGGAATCGTCAGGGTGGTATCCGGGGCAGCGTGAAGGAAGCGGGTGTCAGAGTTTAAGATACCTGCTGCAGGAAGCCAAAAATCATAACGGCCCTCTACAATATACTGAGGCTCCAGCACAAAGGTCCAGAGACCGCTTTCCACAAACCGGCCCTCGTCCGGCACAAAGTCAAAATAAATCTCCTGGGCCTGGCTGTAGGGGCTGGGCTTTCCGTAATAGATCAGAATGGTTGTCTCCCGGTAGCGGTATCGCAAAGGGCCAAGCTGTTCCGCCAGGGGACCTAAAACATCCCCGGATGGGTTCATCAGGCGAATGGAAAACTGGTCCGTATAGCTTTTCCAAAGCTGAACGCTGACTCCCGTTTCATAAGGCGCTATAGATAATTCCTCCCGGATGAAATTTCCGTATGCCGTCTGCCCAACACCTATGCCGGCGATACCTGCTCCTGCATTTCTTCCTCCTGAACTCTGCCTGCTTCCGCCAATTCCCGGATTTTGCATCACCCCAGACACATGCCCCGCCGCAGCTCCTTCATTTCCGCTGCCAACCAGCACTGTGGTTCTTCCGTAATTGCTGATGTCGTTTAAAAAGGTTTCCAGAAGACTGGTACCGTCGTGGGAGCCATATGTATTTCCAAAGCTGATATTTACCACCAGAGGCCGCCCCATCTCCACCGCCTTTTCCACCACAAAATTTACCGCCCGCATCAACTCCGTGGTTCTGGGAAATCCATTCGCCCGGGCAGTTCCCAGCTTTACCACCAAAAGCTGGCTTTCATAGGCGATGCCTCGGTATAAAGCCCCGCCTTCTCCTCTGCCTCCCCCTGCCAAAATCCCGGCCACAGCAGTTCCGTGACCGCTGGCGTCCACAGACGGCACAATCTGTCTGGCTGCTGCCCTGCTGCCTGACTGAATGGCCTGGTTGATTTCCTCCTGGGTAAACACCCGGTTCAGAGTCTGGTCCCACAAAGCGGCAATCCGGGTGGTTCCCTCCTCTGTCTGAAAGTCCGGATGAAGATAGTCAATGCCGGAATCCAACACAGCCGCCAACACGCCCCGGCCAGTCAGGCCAAAAACCGATTCCTGCAAAATGTTAATGCAAGAGGCCGCCTTTGCCTGATTTACGGCAAAGAACAGCCTCTTTGGTTTTTCCACATATTCAATTTGAGGAAGGGCGCTTACCTGATCGATCAAATCCTCCGGTACCGTCAGAATGGCATACTCGTTTCGCATTTCCTCCACCTGAACTCCCATCTGCCGCACCGTTTCCAGACTGCCGGAGTATTTTACAATCAATTCCCAGGCCCGCTCCTCCGGCAGATAGCCAGTTTCCAGCTCCGAAGATCTGGCCCGCTCCTCCGGCGAAACATCCAGGGCAAGATTTAACAGGTTTTCCAGTTTCTGATTCGGCATACTAATCCCCTGTACATAATAAATTCCCTTTATCTTATGACAGGAGCCAGGCTGTCAGCACTATCCGGTCAATTCTCAATCTGATACAGCCGCCCATACTTCTCCTTCAGATACTTCACATAGTATTTCGGGTCAAAATCCTCCCCAGTCATGTCCTTTAACAGCTCCTTGCTGGTTTTCAGCTTTCCAAACCGATGGATATGCTCTCTTAAATATTCCCGGATTTCTTCAATATGGCCGCTTTCCAGAGCGCCGTCAAAATCCAGAACCTTTCGCATATGGAAGTACATCTGGGCGCCGAAGGCGCTGCCTAATGCGTAGGAGGGGAAATATCCGAAAGAACCCTGAGCCCAGTGAATGTCCTGCAGTACGCCTTCCGTTTCATTTTCCGGACGAACCCCCAGATACGCCTCATACTTGTCCGCCCAAAGCCCTGGCAACTGCTCTACATCCAGGTCTTCCTCAATCAGCAGCTTTTCCAGCTCATAGCGCACCAGCACATGAAGGCTGTAGGTCAGCTCATCTGCTTCCGTACGGATCAGTCCCGGCTCCACCCGGTTAATTGCCTTTACAAACATTTCCCGGCCTACGCCCTTTAGCTGTTCCGGAAACAGCTCCTTCACTTTCCCATACAGTGGAACCCAGAAAGCTTCACTGCGTCCGATGATATTTTCAAAGAATCGGGACTGGGATTCATGCATACCCATGGATGCTCCCTGACCGGCCAGGGTCTGAGTAAGGCTGTCGTCAATTCCCATCTCATAAATCCCATGACCAGCCTCATGGATCACGGAGAAAAGAGAGCTGTCCATCTGCTCCTTATAATGGGTGGTAATCCGCACATCCCGGTTGTGAAGGGCCGTAGTAAAGGGATGGGCGCTGACTGCCAGCACACCCCTTGAGAAGTCAAAGCCTACATACTCTGCCAGGTATTCCGCCAGCTTCCGCTGATCTTCCTCCGAATAATTTCCGGTAAGGAAATCATCCGGGATACGCACCGGGCTTTCCATCACCTTTCTGAGAAAGGGTACCAGCTCCGCCTTCAGAATTCCGAAAAATTCATCCAGCTCCTTCATGCCGAAGCCTTTCTCGTAGGTGTCCAGCATTACATCGTAAAGCTTCTGCCCATTTCTGGCCCGGTAACCGGCAAACTTTTTCTGGTAATCAACAATTTTCTTAAGAGTGGGAGCAAAAGCCTCAAAATCACCCTGCGCCCTGGCTTTGGCCCAGATTCTGGCAGATTCACTGACCAGTTCCTGATAAGCCCTGTATTCCTCTGGCGGAATGCAGGAAAGCTGACGCAGTTCCTCCGCTGCCTCCCGGACAACGGCCCGCTGTGCTTCCGTATAAGCCTGGCCATCGCCGTCCTTCTGAATTTCATCCTGGCACCGGCCAATCAGCTCTGCCGCCTTCGGTTCTGTCAGCGCCTTCTGATAAGCCGCCGATAAGGTTCCCTGGACTCTTGCCGTATTTCCGCCTGCTGCCTCCGGCGCCAGAGTTTCATTATCCCACTCTAAAAGAATCAGGGCCGTCTGAAATGCCATAGCCTGTTCTAAATATCCTTCCAGTTCCCGATACGCTTCCGTTCCGGAACCCTTATTTCCATTATTTTTTCCTGACAAACAGTTCTCTCCCATCAATCTGCTTCCTCCTGTTTTCTCTCGATGCTTTGTCTTCTTTGATTCCAGTCTCTCCCATCGATGCAAAACTATACATCCTTACTGCCCGCGGTAACGATTTAAACAGGCAAAAATCTCCTGTCTGCGGGGCCTTGCCAAACCGCAGGGCACAAAGGAGCCGCAAAACGGTTCCCAGCCCTTTTTATCCAGGGTATCCATAAGCACCTGAACCACCTGACGCAAAGAACGCCGTCCGTCTGCAGCCTGCTCCAATGCATAGCGGAGCAAAGATGCCAGCGCCTGAGTCTGCTCTCCGTCTGCCAGCTGCTCCACATACCGCAGATCTACGGTTTCACGGTCAATGGAAAAGGAATCCCGGCCAAAGGTTTTTACCTTGACCCGATCCGATGGAAGCTTTCTTACCTGAAACGGAAAATCATAGGATGGAAGCTGAAATCCCGGCGCCTGGATACGAGGCGCCTTATGATCCCTGCACAGTCCTTTCACCTTCTCTGTAATATCCACCGGTTTGTATGCGTCCATCTGAAGAATCTTGTCTGCAATGTAGAAGAAAGCCCCGGAGCTGCCTGCTACCAGAATGGTGGAAATCCCGGCCTGTTCATACAAATCTCTGGCCCGCTCCAGAAACGGCGTAATAGGTTCCTTATCCCGGCTGATCACCTGCTGCATAAAATCATCCCGCACCATAAAATTGGTAGCAGAGGTATCCTCATCAATCAAGAACAGATTAGAGCCTGCTTCTATGCTTTCCATCACCCCTGCAGCCTGAGAGGTGCTTCCGCTGGCATCCATAGTAGAAAAGCAGGCAGTATTTTTTTTATTGGGCAGGTCGTTGATAAACAGGGAAATATCCATCCGGCGGATAAACCGTCCTTCCTCTGCCCGCAGCTTCACTGCCGTGTCATCGGTAATCACAAATTCCCGGCCATCTCCTGCCACATGGTTGTATACCCCCATCTGCAGCGCAGAAAGCAGGGTGGATTTTCCGTGATACCCGCCGCCTACAATCAGGGTAATACCCTGAGGAACAGCCATGCCGGTTACCTTCCCCCGATGAGGCAAAACAAGGGTCTGCTCCATGGATACTGGAGAAACAAAGGGCACGCTGCCGTTCATAGGCTGGTCAGACACGCCGCTTTTCCGAGGCAGAATGGAGCCGTTGGCCACAAAGGCAGACAGCTTCTCCTTCTTTAACAATTCCCGCACTGCCTGCTGGTCTTCTGCCAAATACACTGCCGCCTGAACGGCCTTTTGGTCCAGACACCTGTAAAAAAAGCTGTTCTCCACACACTTGGGAAGAAACCCAAACAGAATCTTCTCCAGCCCACCTGCATCGATAGTCCGGCCAAAAGCAGGAAATCCTACAAGAAACCGGGCAGTGACTTTTCCGCCGCCAATCTGACAGGCGCTTCGTTCCAGTACCTCCTGCCCACACCGGGCAGTAGAGATCAGGCCGCTTTTCCCGGAACCCTTTGCCTTGAAATTGTAGGCCTCCACCTGCTTTGCAAACTGTCTGGTAAGATAGTCCTGCAGTGCAATCCTTCCCCAGTCCTTCTCATAAAGCTCTGTCGGAAATCCGGCCAGCTTTAAGGGGATCTCCACATGAACACTGGATGGGGAAGCAAACGGGTCTCCCTGCACATGGTCGATAACCAACTTATAACTTCCGAACTCATATGCCCCAGAAAGGGATTTATAAGCCGGATAGCTTTTCCTGTCAATGGAGCGCAGCATAGTACGCAGTTCATTAGATGATCTCATAACCTTCACTCCTTTATTTTCAAAATTATGAAAGAGTCCGGTTCACCGGACTCTCGCGCCGGAGCGCGTCTGCGTCAGCAGACATTTTCCTTAAGCGCGAAGTGCGCATCCCGCGGAGCGTTTTTGTTTCATAGGGCGAACTTTCCTATGAAACAAAGAAAAAACCAGCCAGAGCCCTCCGCCCTGCCTGGTTCTTCCTCTGTCTGGTCATTTAGTTTTAGAAATATTTTTTGTTTCCCCAAAGGTTTGCCTTCTTCAGGTCCAGATACTCATTATACGCCTTTTCCAGAATCTGCTTTTCATTGGAAAACTTCAGCAGATGGTAAGCCTCGTAGAATTTATAATATCCAGAATCTACAAAATGTTCTTCCCGCTGCGGTTTACTGTAATAGCTGTCAGCCATCATCAAGTACCAATGTACATCCTTCTCCACCATATCCTGAGGCGTGTTGAAGGAATAGGAGCTTTTCCCGATATACTTAATAATGGAGGCACTGACGCCGGTCTCCTCTTTTACTTCCCGGAGAGCAGTTTCCTTGTATTCCTCTCCTGGCTCTACAGTTCCCTTCGGCAAAACCCAGCCCTCATATTTATTCTTATAATTCTTATAAAGGACTAAAATCTTGCCGCGAAAAATGACCACACCTCCACAGCTCGTTGCTTCTATCATTGCAATTCCTCCTGGTCGCACAGTGCCGGGCAGCACTGGCTTGGTGTGTCACATAGACTGCTTTTAGTATACCTCTATTTGATAGAAGATGCAAGCTCTCTGAAAATTTTTTCCGGAGTAACAGGCAGTTCCCGAATCTGTACGCCGGTAGCTGCTGCCACTGCTCCTGCAATAGCCGGAGACGGGGTGTTGATAACCACCTCTCCTACAGACTTTACGCCGAAGGGACCGGTAGGCTCGTAGCTGCTCTCAATTTCCACCCGGATATTTCCTGTATCCATCCGGGTCGGCAGCTTGTACTGCATAAAGGAATTTTCGTATACCCGGCCTCGCTCAGAACGGGTCACATCCTCAAACATCGCCATGCCGATGCCCTGTCCTAAGCCGCCCTCTGTCTGCACTCGTACCAGATTGGGGTTGATGGGGGTTCCGCAGTCGATAACGCCTACATAATCTACCAGTTCAAAGGCACAGGTTTCCTTGTCCAGCTCAATCTCTGCCATACCTACCATAAACGGAGGCGGAGAAACCGGGGAAGAATGGGATTCTGTTACTTCCAGAGCCTTTCCGTTATTGCACATAACCTGGTTCCCGATGTCTTTCAGACTGATGAAAGCATCTCCGTCTACACAGTATACCCGGTCGCCGTCAAAGTCTACATCGTCTGCGGTTAAGCCCAGATACTCTGCGCCTTTCTCCTTAATCTTTTCCACCATGGACTGGCTGGCCTTTACCACAGCCATACCGGTCAGGTAAGCCGTACTGGAAGCATAGGAGCCGGAGTCATAGGGAGATACATCCGTATCTACGCCGTGAGTAACAATATTGTCCAGGTCGCAGCCAAGACAGTCTGCAGCTACCTGAGCCAGGGTGGTATCGCATCCAGTACCCATATCGGACGCGCCAATCATCAGGCTGTAGAAGCCGTCGTCGTTTAATTTTAAGGTAGCGCCTGCCACATCCACCTTGGAAATGGAGGAGCCCTGCATAGCCATAGCTACGCCTACAGCCCGGACTTTGCCGTTGCCCATATCCTTACAGGGCCATTTTTCATCCCAGCCAATCATTTCCTTGGCCCGCTTCATACAGCGGTCCAAAGCGCAGCTATTGGCAGTCTCCCCATAATAGGCCGGCATTACATCCCCTTCGTGAACCATGTTCATCTCACGAAGCTTTACCGGATCCATATGAAGCTCCATAGCCATTTCATTTACAGCAGATTCCAGAGCAAAGATTCCCTGGGTGGCTCCGTAACCCCGGTAAGCGCCGGCAGACATGGTATTGGTGTAGACCACATCGTAGTGGAACCGGAACGCCTTTATAGTAGAATATAAGGGAATGGACTTATGTCCTGACAGGCCTACGGTGGTAGGGCCGTGCTCTCCGAATGCGCCGGTGTTGGACAGGGTATACAGATCCACTGCCTGGAACACGCCATTTTTGTCTGCTCCTAAGCGAACGGTCACTTCCATCTCATGACGGGGCGAAGAAGCAATCTGGGATTCATAACGGCTGAAAATCATCTTGGAAGGCTTGCCGGTCTTCCAGGTGACAAATGCAGGATACATCTCGGAAACTGCCGTCTGCTTGGCGCCGAAGCCGCCGCCGATACGAGGCTTGATCACCCGCACTTTGGATTTTGGAATGTCCAGGGCATTGGCCACAATGCGGCGCACATGGAAGGGAATCTGGGTGGAGGATGTTACCACCAGCCGTCCATAAGCGTCCAGCTCTGCATATGTGCGGAAGGTTTCCATCATTGCCTGCTGATTGGCCTTGCAGTGATAGGTCCGCTCAATCACATGGTCGCAGGAGGCTAAAATACTGTCCACATCTCCGTGAGCCTCCTCTCCTGCAGCACAAAGGTTCCGTTTGTTATCTGCTCCTACCGTACACAGGCTCTGCCAACTGTCCTCCGGATGAATTAACACCGGGTTGTCTTTGGCCGTGCGGAAATCCAGCACCGGCTCCAGCACCTGGTATTTGATTTTAATCAGCTTTAAAGCCCGGTCTACTGCTTCCTCGGTTGCGCCGGCTACAATGGCAGCCGCATCTCCCACAAACCGCATCCGCCTATCCAGCACCAGCCGGTCATAAGGGCTGGGCTCCGGATAGGTCTGGCCTGCCAGGGTAAACCGTTTCTGGGAACAGTCTTCCCAGGTAAATACTGCTTCTATTCCCGGATAAGCCGCAGCTTTTGAGGTATCAATCTCCTCAATCCATGCATGGGCGTGAGGACAACGCAGCACCTTCACCACCAGGCAGTCCCTGGGAGCGATGTCATCGGTGTAAACCGGCTTTCCGGTTACCAGCGCCCGGTAATCCTTTTTGGAAACGGAACTTCCTACAAAGGTTTCTTTTTTCTCCATGCCGATCACGCCTCCTTTTTCCGGTTTAAATATTTCTCAATGGCCCGCATCTGGCCTGCATAGCCAGTGCAGCGGCATAAGTTTCCTGCCAGGTATTCCCGGATTTCATCCATAGCAGGGCTTTCCAGCTCCCGCTCCATAGCCAGCACATTCATGATCAGACCGGGGCTGCAGAATCCGCACTGGTCTGCTCCCTCTGCCGCCAGAAATGCGCCGAAAGCCTCTGCTTCTTCTCTTACGCCCTCCAAAGTAGTAATCTCATGTCCGTCTGCCCTGGCTGCCAGCACAGAACAGGACAGAGTAGGAACGCCGTCCATCCAAACGGTGCAGAGACCGCAGTTAGAGGTTTCGCATCCCCGCTTTACACTGTAGCAGCCAAGGCTTCGCAGAAGGTCTAACAGCAGGGTTCCCGGCTCAATTTCTGCTTTCGCCAGTTTTCCATTTAATGTCATTTCAATATTCATTTCTGCTCCTCCCCCTTAAGCTGCTCCATCAGCCGTCTCACATACACCCCGGCCAGATATTTCCGGTACTGGCCGCTGGCCCGCAGATTATCTCCGTAGGCAAACTGCTCTGCTGCCGCCTGTGCCTGCTCTGCAAGAGAGCTTTCCCCTGCAGTCAGTTTTACAAGGGCTGCCTTTCCCGGTCTGGCTCCAATGGACACATACCAGCAGTCCTCCTTCTTTGCAACGCCGCAGGCGATAACCGGGAAATCGGTTTTAGAAGGACGCTGGGAAACATAGGCTGCCTTCCGTCCATCCTTTTTAATGATTACCCGCACCAGAATATCCCGGTTATAAGGCATCTTTGCAAATTCCTCCAACGATACAATGCCGCCCTTGTAAAGCTCTACCTGGGTATCCAGCATCATCATACAGGTCAGAATGTCGGAAAATCCGTAACGGCCGAAAACACTTCCTCCTACGGTAGCGCCGTTGCGGAACTGGGTTCCTACAATGTGGCGGGTACACGCTTTAAACACACCGCCGAAATACTCGTTCAGCCCTTTATGCTGCTCTAACTGCCGCAGGCTGCACATACACCCGATTCGGAATTCCTCTTCTGTTTCCTCAATTTTATCAAGGCCCAGGCCGGATAAATCAATGGCTGTCATTTTGTAGTTGCTTCCCATTTTCAGCCACATCATACCACCTAAAAGCACATTGCTTTTTTTCTGATTCAACTGGTATGCCTCTTCCAGGCTTCCTGCTTTCACATACTCTTTTACTCGAAACACCGGATTTCCTCCTTTGTACGCGTCTGTTTGCTGTATTTCAAATCTATCACAATCTTTTTCAGTATAGCACAAACAAATCTGGCTTGTCCATGGGTCTGACCTTTTCTGTCACAATCTCTCCCTTATCTGGAAAAATAAAGGTCAAACAGGGTTCTGGCAATGGGAGCAGCCACCTGCCCGCCGGCGCCCCCTTCCTCTACAATGACGGTTACCACCAGACGAGGATCCTCTGCCGGAGCAAAGCCGGTAAACCAGGCGTGGCTTTCTTTTCCGGTTTCAAATTCTGCAGAGCCGGTTTTTCCTGCCACTGCATAATCTTCAGTCCGCACAGCAGAACCAGTTCCGTCTGTCACCACCTTCCGCATCAGCCCAGACAGAATATCTGCCTCCTCAGGCTCCATCAAGCTGCCGTAAGCAGATGGCAGAAACTTCTTTACTTCCTCCCCTGCCTCACTCTCTACATGGTCGATCAGATAAGGCTTCATGGCTACGCCGCCGTTGGCAATGGCCGATGTCAAAATAGCATTGTGAATAGGCGTCATCTGAGTATTCCCCTGTCCGATGGAAGTCTGCAGCCGCTCCCAGTCGTCTGCTCCGCTGCCCATGGCATAGGAGCTTTTACTGTAAGCGATGGCAAGAGGCAGTTCCCGGTTAAACAGAAGCTGACCGGTTAAATCCATCATCTTGTTCAGGTTCAGTTCCAGACCCAGACTGGCAAAGGCGCCATTGCAGGAATTGGCAAAGGCCTCCTCCAGATTCTGGGTTCCGTGGACATTTTCATGGTAGCAGGAAATTTTGTAGTCCTTCCATTCAAAAGTACCATCGCAGTCAAAGGTAAAATCCTGCCAGTCTGTTGGATATTCCCGCATATAGGCCAGAGCTGTAACCATCTTAAAGGTAGAGCCAGGCGGGTACACCCCCTGGGTTGCCCGGTTCAACAGTTGGGCCTCCTTGTTGTCTCCGGAAATCAGCGCTTCCCAATCCGCCCTCAGGGTGTTTGGATTAAATCCCGGCTTGGAAACCATAGCCAGGATTTTCCCAGTGTCCGGCTCCATTGCCACTACGGCCCCTTTCCGGTCTCCCAGTGCCTCCGACGCTGCCTGCTGCAAATCCACATCCAGAGTAGTAACCACATTGTCTCCGATGTTTTTCACACCGGAAAGCTCATTGATGGTCTGTTCCACCAGATTCATATGGGAAGACAGCAGATAGAAATTCCCCAGAGCTTCCAGACCAGTTTTTCCATAGTCGGAATATCCTACCACATGGGCAAACAGGGAGCCGTAGGGGTAATTACGAGTCTCGCTGCCATCCTCCCCCACTAAGGTTTCCGCCAGTACCCGGCCGTCACTGCTTAGAATCTCCCCCCGCAGAATCCGGTCAGAAAAGCGGTCCAGCCTTGCATTGTAGGAATTGTTGATGACAGTCTCGCTTTTCACCTGAAGAAAATATCCCATATAGCCTAACAGACAGACAAAGATTCCCACTACCCCATAGGTAATGATCATAATGCTTTTGTTGGCTTTTGGATTTGGCGCCTTTCTATTCATAGTCCTCCTCGTCATCCCGCTTCAGAATATAAAGTCCCTGAATCACTGCAAAAACAATAAAGGTGCTTAAAATGGAACTGCCTCCGTAGCTGACAAAAGGCAGGGTCACTCCAGTAGAAGGAATAAACTTGGTTACGCCGCCTGCCGTCAAAAGCACCTGAGTGCCGTAAACCATGCCAAGGCCAAAAGCAATCAGCTTGTAAAACATGGCCTCCATCCGGGCAGCCAGCATCATAAACTGCAGAAAACAGCCCAGACATACCAGCAGCACACAGATGGCAAACACGCCTCCCAGTTCTTCGGAAATGGCAGCAAACACAAAGTCCTTCTCTACCACCGGAATCTTGTAGGGCATTCCCTGGTAAAGCCCCATGCCGAACCATCCGCCGGTTCCGATGGCAAACAGAGACTGGGTAATCTGATACCCCTGGTTGTCAATGTCTGCCCATGGATTACTCCAGGCTGTCACACGCACCCGCACATGGGAAAACAGGGCATAGGCCAGCACTGAGGCCACACAGCCTCCAGCCAGTCCTGTTCCCAGATAAAGCCAGTTGGTGGTGGCTACAAACAGCATGGTCAGATAGGTCAGGAAAAAAATCAGTGCACTGCCCAGATCCTTGGACAGCACCAGAACCAGCACATGGGCCGCAGCCATGGCCGTAGTAACTGCAATCGTCTTAAAATCCGTGGAGCGGTAAAACATGGCTGCCACAAAGAAGACAAAGCTGATTTTTACAAATTCCGACGGCTGGAACTGAAATCCGGCAATGCTTAAGGAAAGCTGGGCGCCGAAACTGTTGTTGCCCACAATCCAGACCAGAATTAAAAGTCCCAGTCCAAGGCTTCCGTAAACCCAGGGAATCCGGGCTAACTGCCATGCCCGGTCCAGAATAAACGGAATAATCCAGGTCACCAGAGCCGCAGCCGCCACAATCACAAACTGCCGCACTGCCTTCTCAAAAGAAAGCCGGGTCAGAATAATAAAGCCGATGGTAAGCAGCATGCACATGTTATTTACCAGAATCCGGGACATCTTCCGGTAAAACAGCCGGTACAATCCCAGATATACGCCAAAGAAGATTACCTGGGCAATGTAAAACAGCACCACACGCTCATCCTCTGATTTTAAATACAGCACCACATAGGCCACAAAATGCATCAGAAACATGGCTGCATCCTGCCGCCCGCACACCCGGTTCTGCTGCCATTCCTCACGAAACCGGAAATAGCTGAAATTCCAATAAGTATAAAGTGCCATAAGCAGTACCAAAAGGTACTTGGACACTTCAATAATTACATTTACCATACTCCTCCTGTTTCTGCCCTATTCTACGCCCCGCTTCAAATGGCCTCTGGTAAAATCCTCTACCGGAGACGGGGAGTCTGTTCCCCGCAGGAAATGAGCACCGTAGGCATTTATGATGGCCTCAACCTGTTTCGGCTCCTCTACAGTAAAGGAAAGCCGCAAACTCTCCGGAGAAAGCCGTCTTACAATATCCTCCTGTCCTAAAAGAGATAAGGGACTGGGATTATAAATGGTGTTGTAACAGAACCGGCAATGATTCTTTACCGGAAGCTCCGCTCCCTTCCGGTCCTTTAATATCAGAAGCTCCGGCTCATGTTTACAGCCCTTCGTGGTTCTTACAATGCACTGAGCCGACACCATAGCCGGATAATGGCCATACACTACCATCTCCCAGGGAAGACTCTCCTCCGCCTGTTTCAGCAGTTCTTCCAGTTCCCGGCTGTTAAGCTCCAACGGCAATGTCAGCCGGGACGCCCCCAGCTCCTTCATCCTGTCTGCTGCCCTGTGATTCATCACATACAGATTGGCGTCAAAAATCATGGCTGTATCCCTAAGTCCCATCTGACGCAAAAATTCCGGTTCCTCCATGGAGCGGATCACAAAGCAGTCAAATCCGGCGGCCTTTAAGGCAGTCTCCTGCTTTTTCAGATACTGCTCTGCCTCCCGGCGGAAAATCTGAGGTAAAATAAGCCCGCAGGATTTTCCTTCCTGATGACAGTATTTTACTGCTTTTTCCCAGGTTTCTGCTCCAAAACCGGTACTGTCTAGATAAACCGCACTTACATCCGGACTGTTTACTGCTGCTTCCAGGGTGTGGGGATTTTCCAGAGAAACGACAAAGCCCGGTAATGTCTCTTTCGATGGCCGTTCTGTCCTGCTGCAAAATTCCTTCCGTTCCCTCCAGTCAGGCGTCTGCCTCCGGTACTGACTTAAAACAGCCTGCTCCAACTGCTCCATGCCCTGCCGCCGAAGCTGATTCAAAGCCTGTACCGGAAGGAAGCATTTTCCTTCAAGCTCTGCAGTCAGCTTTTCAAAATAAAAGGCGGAACCTCCGGTTTTATTGATCTGCTTTAACAATTTTTCTTCTGTCAGCGGCTGATTCTTGGCAGTTTGAACCAGATTTCCAAATACTTCTGCCTGGATTTCCCCGGCAGCTTCCGAAGAAATCCCATGAGCAGCCGCAAAGGTAAGGGAAAGTTTCGCCGGTTCTCCTTCCTTTAAGGTTACATGCCCCATTACCGGCTCCTGCTTTGAAACATTCACAAACTCTGCATCCAGCCGGTCAAACAGTTGCTGGTTCCCTTCCCGGAATGCCGGCTTCTCCTTTAAGGCCACCATATCCCGGCCATTGTGCTGCTTATAATAACCGTCTGTAAAGCCGCCCCGGTCAAACAGATCCAGAAGAATCCGCCGGTCTGCCGGGTCCACCTGATAACCGTCCCGGCCCTGCTTCAGATACTGATCCACATATTTCCGGTAGATACTTACCACCCCGGCTGTGTAACGGGGACTTTTCATCCGTCCCTCTATTTTTAAGGAGTATACCCCCGCCTCGATAATATCCGGCAGAATATCCAGGGTGCACAAATCCTTCAGGCTTAAAACATGGCGGTTGTCTTTGGTCTTTGCACCCGGCGCCTGTTCCCCTCCTGATGTCTGATAAGGCAGTCTGCAAGGCTGGGCGCACCGTCCCCTGTTTCCGCTTCTTCCTCCAATCAGGCTGCTTAACAGGCACTGGCCGGAATAGCAATAACAGAGCGCTCCATGAACAAAGCTTTCAATTTCAATGTCTGTATGATTCCGGATTTCCCGAATTTCTGCCAGAGAAAGCTCCCTGGCTGTTACGATACGGTTGGCTCCCATCTCCTTCAGCATCCTGGCGCTGCGCCACCCGGTAACTGTCATCTGAGTGCTGGCGTGAACCGGAAGGTCCGGAAAACACCTGCGCACCAGATCAAACACTCCCAAATCCTGGACAATCACTGCATCCAGCCCCCGCTCATAGTATGGAAGCAAAAAATCATAAAGCTGGTCCAGCTCGCCTTCTTTTACCAGGGTATTTACCGTCATATAAAGCTGGACACCGTGAAGATGGGCATAGTCTATGGCCTCTAAAAACTGGTCTTCTTCCGGATTATCTGCGTAGGCCCGTGCTCCAAACCGGCTGCCGCCCATATAAACTGCGTCTGCCCCCGCATTGATAGCCGCCTTCATACTTTCCATTGACCCGGCCGGCGCCAGGATTTCCACTTGTGGTTTCAAATCTGCCTCCTATTGTCACTGCTCCCTGTTTCCCCAGTGTTCTCCTATCAAAAACACATGGGGATGTCCCGATTTTACCGGAAAACACCCCCTGCTATTCTTACCGTCTGCCCTTTTTGCCGGAATCTCCATGGTTCCCTGTCTGGGAAGCTGCCGCCTCCTGACCGGCTTCCGGCTCTTTCTTATCCTTTGCCGCTTCCAGCTCCTTCTCCAGTGACTCCAGCTTCATCTGCGTTGTGATCAGCTCATGTTTCAGGCTGTAGGCTTCCTTCTCCAGAATCCCCTTCTGGGCCTCTAAGGTATCTGCCCGCTCCTGCTCCTTAAAATAGTCGTCTGCCAGATTCAACTGCACCATCAGCGTCTGATAATCTGCGTTCATCCGGGAAAAACCAGGCACCTTCTTCACTTCCCCGATTTTTTCATTTAAGTAGGCTGCCACCCGGCGCAGATACCCTTCGTCCTCGGTTCCTGCCAGAGTAAATACAGTGCCATCTATTAAAACTTCTGCGTAGTTCTTATCACTCATGTTTTTGACTCCTGATTTTTTTCTTTCTGTACTGCCGATACCTTATCGGCTTTTATACATACAAAAACAGTCTACCATATTTGCCGGGAATCAACAAGCCAAAAATCTGCAGGATGGCACCATTATCCCTCAAAGGGAATTCCCAGATGATGATAAGCGCTCTCCGTAGCCACCCGTCCTCTGGGGGTTCGGTTAATAAACCCATTCATCAGAAGATAAGGCTCATACACATCTTCCAAAGTGCCTGCATCCTCTCCCAAAGCTGCAGCCAGAGTGTCCAGTCCTACCGGGCCGCCGCCGAACTTTTCAATCATCATAAGAAGGATGCTCCGGTCATTGTTGTCTAAGCCCCGCTTGTCTACATCCAGAATGTCCAGGGCAAACTCTGCCACCTCTTTTGTGATAATGCCGCTATATTTTACCTGTGCAAAATCCCGCACCCGCTTTAACAGCCGGTTAGCCAGACGAGGGGTCCCTCTGGACCGGCGGGCAATTTCCGCTGCCCCATCCGGGTCAATCTCCACGCCTAAAACACCGGCAGACCGTTCCACAATGATCTGAAGCTCCGAAGGCTGATAAAATTCCAGCTTCTGCACCACTCCAAACCGGTCCCGCAATGGCGCCGTTAAAAGTCCCGCCCTGGTAGTAGCTCCCACCAGGGTAAAATGAGGTAAATCCAGCCGGATGGAACGGGCCGAGGATTCTTTTCCCAGCATAATATCAATGGCAAAATCCTCCATAGCCGGATAAAGCACTTCCTCCACCTGACGGTTCAGCCGGTGAATCTCATCTACAAACAGTACATCTCCCTCCTGGAGGTTGTTTAAAATAGCTGCCATCTCCCCCGGCTTTTCAATAGCCGGGCCTGAGGTCACCTTCATATGCACTCCCATTTCATTGGCAATAATCCCGGACAAGGTGGTTTTTCCCAGTCCGGGCGGGCCGTAAAACAGCACATGATCCAGGGACTCTCCACGAGCCTTGGCCGCCTCCATATACACCTTTAGATTGTTTTTGATTTTTTCCTGACCGATGTAATCCTCCAGCATCTGAGGCCGCAGATTGGGCTCAATATATTTATCTTCCTGGGTAATCTCCGTTGTGATAATTCTTCGTTCCATGTTTCTCTCCGTTATCTGTCATTCCGCCTGCACGCTTAAAGGGCCTGGATTAAAACGCCAAAAATTTCAGGGATGCCTTTAACACGGCCTCCACTGTCATATCCTCTGTGATTTCCACCTGGCGCACTGCCTTTGCAGACTCTGTAAGAGAATAGCCAAGCGCTGTCAGTGCCTCTACTGCATCCTTTCCAACACCCTCTACGCCGGAAACGGCTGTATTTGCTTCCGGAACTGCTGCTCCTCCAAAAGATTCCGGCAGTACATCCTCCATGCGGATCCGGTCTTTCAAATCCAGAATGACCCGCTTTGCCGTTTTGGGACCGATGCCCGGCGCTTGGGAAATGGCCTTTGCATCCTCAGAAAGAATCGCCATCCGAAGATCATCCGGCCGCAGTGCGGACAGGATTCCCAGCGCCGCCTTAGGCCCTATTCCGCTTACCCCCAGAAGCTGATGAAACATCTTTAAATCCTGGCGGCTGAAAAAACCGTACAGAGTCATGGCATCCTCCCGCACCTGAAGGGATGTATAAATTTTTACCTCTGCTCCGATTCTGGGCAGACGGTCCAGCACCGCCAGCGGCACATGGATATTCCAGCCGATTCCTCCTGACTCTACCACGATCATGTCCTCCCACAGTTCCGTAAGAGGGCCTTTTATATATGAAAACAATCTCATTACCTCCAAAATCCTGCCAGCAGCGGTTTCCTGCCTTTCCAGTTACCTCTGCTCTTTGAAAAAGTATATCATATGGCAGAAATGAATGCAAGACAAATACCGAACAAACATTCGTTTTTGTTGACTTTCTTTTTCCTGTCCCTTATAATCATATTATCTGAAACAGTTGCTATTTTGAACATAAGAGGCCCCCTATGCTTACCATACGCAAACAACTAGAGCTTCCGGACACCTATCCCTTAGAGCGGATTGGCGCCTTGAAAGACCTGCTTTTTTTTGATATTGAAACCACTGGTTTTTCCGGAGATTATGCAAATCTGTATTTGATCGGCTGCACTTATTTTCAGGACAACTGCTGGAATTTGATCCAGTGGTTCGCCGACACAAAGGAGTCGGAACCGGAGCTTTTAGACAGTTTTTTCTCCTTTCTGGAAAACTACAAGATCCTGATTCACTTTAACGGAGACGGCTTTGATATTCCGTTTCTTTTAAAACGCTGCAAAAAGTATAAAAAGCCCTACGACTTTTCTTGTGTCCAGAGCGTAGACATTTATAAAAAGATCAAGCCCTACCGGAAGCTTTTAGGCCTGGACAGCTTAAAGCAGAAATCCATTGAGCAGTTTCTTGGCATTTCCCGGACAGATAAATACTCCGGCGGAGAGCTGATTGAAGTCTACCATCGTTACCTGTCCACCCACGACCAGCACCTGTACGATCTTTTAATGCTCCACAACGAAGATGATTTAAAAGGCATGCCGGTCATCCTCCCCATTTTAAACTACCCGGATTTTCTGGAGCATCCCATGCGGCTTTTCAGTCAGCAGATTCTTATTGAAACCTACCCGGACGGCAGCTTCCGCCACCTGCTGGAGCTGGTCTGTGAAACCGACTATCCAGTGCCGGTTTCCTTTTCCCAGACTGCAGAGCCGGTTACCTGCCAGGTAAACCAAAACCGCGTCACCTTCCTGGTAGCCCTTTACGACGGAACCCTGAAGCACTTTTATCCCAACTACAAGGACTACTACTATCTGATTCACGAGGACCGGGCTGTTCACAAAAGCATTGGAGATCTGGTAAGCAAGGACGCCCGGATAAAAGCTACTGCCAAAACCTGCTATACCCCCATGGAAGGCTGCTTTGTGCCTCAGTTTGAGCCCATCTGGGAGCCGGCCCTGAAAGAGGATTTCAAAGACAAAATTTCCTACGCTGCTCTGACCGATGTGTGCCTGAAAGACGCTCAGTGCTTCCAGTCCTATGTCAGTCAGCTTTTAAAGCATTTGCGGGGATAAACCGCTCCCCTTCTGTTCTTGCAATTTCCTTTTGGAAATGATACCATAATAAAAACAGGACTGATTAAGGAGGAATTTCATGGGGTACATTAAACATAAATCTGAGGAATCTGTGGAAGATTACTTAGAGACAATCCTGATTTTAAGTCAGCGCCTTCCCGGCGTCCGCTCCATTGATATAGCAAACGAGCTGTCCTACTCCAAGCCCAGCGTCAGCGTTGCCATGAAGAATTTAAAAAGCAAACAGTATATCACCGTTGGAGAAGACGGCTACATTCAACTGACCCAGGAGGGGAAAAAGCTGGCATCCGAAACATTGGAACGCCACACCCTAATCAGCCGCTGGCTGGTCAGCCTGGGAGTTTCTCCAGAAACCGCCTCCGCAGACGCCTGCCGGGTAGAACACGATTTAAGCACAGAAAGCTTTGAAGCCTTAAAAAAACATATTCTGGGCAATGCCTGACAGACATTTTATCCATCAAAAAGGGAGCTGCTAATTGCAGCCCCCTTCTTTTTTATCTGTTTATTAGTTGTTTCCGTACAGAGCAACCAGCTTGGACAGATACTCGTATCTCTCCTTAGCCTCAGCCTCGTTCTTAGCGAACAGGTTTGCAGCTCTCTCCGGATTCTTCATAGCCAGAGATGCGTAACGAACCTCGCCCTTTAAGAAGTCCTGATAGCCTTCCATGTTCGGAGCCTTGCTGTCCAGAGTGAACTTGTTCTCTGCAGCCGGGTTGAAGCGGAAGTTATTCCAGTAACCGGTCTCAACAGCCAGCTTCTCCTCAGTCTGAGCCTTGCTCATGCCCTTCTTGATGCCGTGGTTGATACACGGAGCGTATGCCAGGATTAAGGACGGACCCGGATATGCCTCAGCCTCAGCAATAGCCTTAACAGTCTGAGCGTAGTCAGCACCCATGGAGATCTGTGCTACATATACATAACCGTAAGACATTGCAATGCTTGCCAGGTCTTTCTTCTTGGTATCCTTACCGCCTGCTGCGAACTGAGCAACAGCGCCGGTCTTGGTAGCCTTGGAGGACTGACCGCCGGTGTTGGAGTAAACCTCGGTATCGAATACCATAATGTTTACATCCTTGCCGCTTGCCAGAACATGGTCAACGCCGCCAAAACCAATATCGTAGGACCAGCCGTCACCACCGAAGATCCACTGAGACTTCTTAGCCAGGTAATTCTTATTGGCAACGATATATCTGCAAGCGTCGCAGTCAACGCCGGACAGAGTCTCTACCAGCTTATCGGTAGCAGAACCGTTCAGAGCGCCAATACCAAAGGTATCCAGCCACTCTTTGCAAGCTGCCTTCACTTCCTCAGAAGCGTTCTCGTTTGCTGCAACAGCCTCTACCTTCTCCTTTAACTCATCACGGATTGCGTTCTGAGCCAACAGCATACCGTAACCGAACTCTGCTGCATCCTCGAACAGGGAGTTATCCCATGCCGGGCCCTGACCCTTAGCGTTTACCGTGTAAGGAGTGGACGGTGAGGAGTTACCCCAGATGGAAGAACATCCGGTTGCGTTTGCAATATACATTCTGTCACCGAACAACTGGGTGATCAGCTTTGCGTACGGAGTCTCGCCACAGCCTGCACATGCGCCGGAGAACTCAAGGAGCGGCTGCTTGAACTGGCTGCCCTTAACAGTATTCTCTTTGAACTTCTCAATAACATCCTGCTTAACCGGCAGCTTCACAGTGTAATCAAATACAGTCTGCTCGTCTAAGTGGTTTGCCAGCTTGTCCATGGTAAGAGCCTTCTCGCCCTTCTTGCCAGGACATACATTTGCACAGGAACCGCATCCGGTACAGTCAAGAGCAGAAATGCTCATGGTGAACTTGTACTGGGGCATACCGGTCATAGGAAGCACCTTGGTGCCCTCCGGAAGTGCAGCTGCCTCTTCCTCAGTCAGAGCAACCGGACGGATAACTGCGTGCGGGCAGACATAGGAACAGAAGTTACACTGGATACAGTTGTCGGAATTCCAAACCGGAACATCTACAGCAATACCGCGCTTCTCGTAAGCGGAGGAACCGGACGGAGTATCGCCGTCTACATAAGCCTTAAATGCAGATACCGGCAGGTTGTTTCCTTCCTGAGCAGAAACCTTGGTCTGAATGTTATTAACGAAATCAACAACATCCTTGCGGCCCTCAGTTACTACCTGATAGTCCAGACCTTCGTCTGCTGCGTTCTTCCAGGACTCCGGAATCTCTACTTTTACTACGCCCTGAGCGCCTGCGTCGATAGCTGCCCAGTTCTTCTTAACAACATCCTCACCCTTACGGCCGTAGGTCTTCTGAGCTGCGTCCTTCATAAGCTGGATAGCCTTCTCCTCCGGGATAATGCCGGTCAGCTTGAAGAATGCAGACTGTAAAATGGTGTTGATACGGGTCGGACCCATGCCGGTCTCGATACCGATCTTTACACCGTCGATGGTGTAGAAGTTGATGTTGTGGTCAGCCATGAACTTCTTCACCTGACCCGGAATGTGCTGCTCTAACTCCTCAGCGTTCCACGGGCAGTTTAACAGGAAGGTGCCGCCGTCAACCAGCTCCTGAACCATGTTGTACTTGCGGATGTATGCCGGGTTGTGGCATGCAACGAAGTTAGCCTGTTTGATCAGGTAGGTGGATTTGATCTTCTTATGGCCGAAACGCAGGTGAGACATGGTCACACCGCCGGATTTCTTGGAGTCATAATCAAAGTATGCCTGTGCATACATATCGGTGTTGTCGCCAATGATCTTGATGGAGTTCTTGTTAGCGCCTACGGTACCGTCTGCACCCAGACCCCAGAATTTACAGTTGGTGGTTCCCTCCGGAGTGGTAACCAACGGAGCGCCCAGCTTCAGGGACAGGTTGGTCACATCATCCTCGATACCGATGGTAAATTTCTTCTTCTTATCGTTGTTATAAACTGCAACGATCTGAGCCGGAGTGGTATCTTTGGAGCCCAGACCATAGCGGCCTGCAAAGATCTCAATGCCATCGAACTTGGTGCCCTTTAATGCAGCCACAACATCTAAGTACAGCGGCTCGCCCAGAGCGCCCGGCTCTTTGGTTCTGTCAAGAACGGTAATCTTCTTTACAGAATCCGGAATTGCATTTAACAGCGCCTCTGCGCAGAACGGTCTGTACAGACGAACTTTTACTACACCAACCTTAGCGCCGGTGGTCTTTACCATGTAATCGATGGTCTCCTCAATGGTATCGTTTACGGAACCCATAGCGATGATCACATGCTCAGCATCTGCTGCGCCGTAGTAGTTGAACAGCTTGTAGTCAGTACCAATCTTAGCGTTTACCCTGTCCATGTACTCCTGCACGATAGCCGGCAGAGCCTCATAGTAGGTGTTGCAGGCCTCACGAGCCTGGAAGAAAATATCCGGGTTCTGAGCGGATCCCTTCTGAGACGGATTGTTGGGGTTCAGAGCGTTTTTACGGAACTCTGCAATAGCATCCCAGTCAGCCATTTCAGCCAGATCTGCGTAATCCCATTCTTCGATCTTCTGAATCTCGTGGGAGGTACGGAAACCATCAAAGAAGTTGATGAACGGAACTTTGCCCTTAATAGCTGCCAGATGAGCAACCGGGGTTAAGTCCATAACTTCCTGTACACTGGACTCACACAGCATAGCGCAGCCGGTCTGACGGCATGCGTATACATCAGAGTGGTCGCCAAAAATAGAAAGTGCATGGCTTGCAATCGCACGAGCGGATACATTGAATACGCCCGGAAGCTGCTCGCCTGCAATCTTGTAAAGGTTCGGGATCATCAGTAACAGACCCTGAGAAGCGGTATAGGTGGTAGTCAGAGCACCTGCAACCAGAGAGCCGTGAACAGCACCTGCTGCACCTGCCTCAGACTGCATCTCCGTAATCTGAACCGTGCGGCCGAAAATGTTCTTTCTGCCTTCGGTAGCCCACTCGTCCGTATGCTCAGGCATTACGGAAGAAGGGGTGATGGGATACATAGCTGCTACTTCGGTAAACGCATAGGATGCGTGAGCGGCAGCCTGATTACCATCCATGGTTTTCATTTTTCTTGCCATTTTGATTTCCTCCTACATAAAATATGTATATGCTTGTCCCGGACAGGCGCTCCGGGAATGGTTTTCGGCCAAAAAGGCCGAACTTTCAAGTCCCTCTTGTTAAAGAGGAACTGACCTAAGCATATTATATCAACTTTTACCGGAAATGCAAATAAGAAAACAGTAAAATCAAGTATTATTTTGCATACAAGAACAACGAGTCCGGTTTACTGGATTCTCGCGCCGGAGCGCGTCTGCGTCAGCAGACATTTCCATTAGGCGCGAAGTGCGCATCCCGCGAAGCATTTTTGTTTCATAGGGCGAACTTTCCTATGAAATAAAAAACAAAAGTCGGACAAACATATATTCCTGTCTGTCCGACTTATCTTTTTCTTAACCATATTTTATGCTGTAGGGCCTGGAGATACTATCTGGGCTCCGTCTCCCGGCGCCGCTGCCGGAGCAGTAGGTGCTTCCGGCTGGACAGGCGCTGCAGTAGGCGCAGTAGTGGGAGCCGGATTGGTGGGTGCAGGAACCGTAGGCTGTGTCTCCACCGGTGCGCCCGGGCCGCTTACTGCACCGGAACCGCTTCCGCTGTTATCCGCTGCGCCAGGGCCGTTTGCCACGCCGGGGCCGCCGTTTGGACCGATTGCCGGAGCGCCGGCTGTAGTCTCATCCGGAGAACCGGAAGGCAGCGTATTGGGGTCTACAATGGTCTCCGTAGACGGTATAGTTGCTGCCGGATCCATAGTTTCAGAGGTGTTTCTGAGAATTACAGGCGCATGCCCTTTATAGGTTGCATTGTGGTCAACCTCCTGGCTGATGACCTCGCCGTCCTTGGTAATAACCAGGCGGGTCTCCCAGTAGCTTCCCTTGCTTCCGGAGCTCTTTACCTTCTCAGTACCCGGCAGCAGTGTACCGTCCTCCTCATAGGTGGGAGCCGGCGGATCAATATCCTTTAATTTCGTAGATTTCAGAGAGTAGGTTACACCCTCCTCCAAAACCGGGATTCCGTAAATGGAGATCGTGCATTTCTGGTCAGCGTAGCTGGCCTGAATACCGATGGCAGTGCTGGAGTTGTTTACAAACTTATAATCCGGGCCGCCCCAGCTTACGGTTGCGTCCGTTCCCGGCGTCACATAGGACGGCTCAAAGGTGTGGGACCGGCGCATGGTGGTTTTAAGGCCGGCCTTCAGCACAGCGTTATACAGGGTGGAGGATGTCTGGCAGACGCCGCCGCCAATTTCCTCTACTACCTCGCCGTTATTGTAAGCTGCCGCGCCCTTGTAGCCCTTGGCCTCCGTCCGCTCTCCTACCCGCTCGTTAAAAGAAAATTCCTCTCCCGGCTGCAGCACGATGCCGTTGATAGCCTCGCAGGACAGCCTCACATTGGTGTTTCTCCTGGAGTTGGAAGTGGTCTTTGTGGTAACGCTGGAAATAGTCTTGTATTTCTCCCTGGCAGTCGCCTCGGAAATCTCCGGCTCTACAACAGACACAGCCGCCTGAATCTGAGCGTCAAAATCCTTGGCGTTTACGGCTGCCAGCATATCCTGCTTTAACAGCTCCTGATCCACGGCCTGACCGTTTTCTGCACCTGCAAATGTAAAGGTATTGTTTTCCTTGTCATAGCCGGAAATGGAACCGTTTTTCGGTTTTTTATCCAACTGCTCCGCCACCTTGGCTACCTCTGCAGTCACTGCGTCTTCTAAACCGCTGGTATCCAACGAATAACTTTCCTTCGGCTCCCCTGCATAAATTTCTTCCAGCAGGGCGTCAATATTTCCAGCCATCAAATCCGGAATCCGGAAGTTCTGATCCTCCCAGACCACCTGCATCTCCCAGCTAAATTTGGCTGTAAGAGCCTCTTTTGCTTCCTCTCTGGACATGCCGGTGATGTTGATGCCTTCCACCATAACCTCCCGCTGAAGCTCTGTTTCCGGCGGAATTGTGGTTTCCGTCTCTTTTTCGCCAAATCCGGCGTTTCCCATGCCCTTCACCAGATACACGATGCATACAATAGCTAAAATCAGCACTACGCCGCCGATAGCCAGCTTAAAATATCCGGAGTCCGAACCGTTTCTCCGGCCTCCGTTTCCCCTTCCGGCGGAAGTATTTCTGTTATAAGATGTTCTTCCTGCCCCGGATCCTGCGCTGCTCCGGCTGCCTTTCCCTGAAGCGCCCCGGCCTGCGTTCCGGGAACTTCCTTTTGCTCTGGAGCGACCTGCTCCGGAACCTCTTCCGTTTTCATATTGACCCATATTTCCACCTGTTATGTTTAATCTTACTGTGTTCCAAATTTATACTAAGACAGTATAACATAAATTCCCCGAAAAGAACTAGCAAATTTCTTTAAATTTCTCTTGCTTTTTCTGTATATTTTGGATAGACCTGAGAAAGCCCATACCGGACGGTTCCCTGATAACCTGTTGTAGTCTCAGCAGATGCCAGAGAATTTAAAATTGCTTCCTCTGTGGCCTCTGCCGCTGCCCGAAACGCCGCTTCCAGCCGGTCCTCCCGCAGAACCTTCACAGAAAGGATTTCCCTGCCGGAATTTACCGGTATCCGGTTAGCTGTAGTAAATCCAATCGCAATATCTCCGCTGCCATGGCCCATATAGGAACCGCACCGGGAAAGGCCTACGCCGGCCCGCTTGATGATTCGCTTTAACTGCCGGTCACTGACCGGAAGATCTGTAGCGACAATCATCATAATGGAACCTGCATCCAGTTTCGCCTCCTCAATCCGGCCAGCCAGCTCCTTCCCCTCATGCTTCCCGCCTAACATAAAATCTGCAGTCTTTCCAAAATTAGACTGAACCAGCACTCCCAGGGTGTATTCCGTCCCATCATAGGTCATTATCCGGGACGCAGAACCGATACCGCCCTTTAACCCAAAGCAGACTGTACCGGTTCCGGCTCCCACACATCCTTCTTCAAAATCTTTGCAGGCCGATGCAATGGCCTTATTTACCTGGACTTTTCCCACAGCCCGCTTCTGAATCCGGCTTAAGCTGCCGTCGTTGCACTCTCCTACCACCGGATTGACGCTGGTAAGTTCTATGCCGTCCCGGCTGCATCGGTCAATCATGTAATCCACCAGAGCGTCGTGAACCAGACCTACATTTAAGGTATTGGTAAGGGCAATAGGCGTTTCCAAAGCCCCCAGCTCTTCCACCTGCAAAAGCCCCTGCGTCTTTCCGAAGCCATTGTGGACATAGGCGGCTGCTGTCAGCTTGTTTGTGAAGGGATTATCCTCACAGGGCAGTATCACCGTTACTCCTGTTTTGTGCTCTTTCGTATCCACCGTACAGTGGCCTACCATCACCCCCGGCACATCCGTAATCTTATTCATAGGCCCGGTCTGACCGGAGCCAATCACAATACCATAATCCCGAATCCCTTTTTTCATTGTTCCTTTCCTTTCTCAAAAACAGAGGGAAAGGGCGGGAGCCGTTACAGCTCCTGCCCTTTTTCAGCTTCCTGCGCCGCCTTCTTTCGCTCCAGCCTTGCATTTACATTCTCCCGCAAAAGAGCGTAAAATACAGAGGTCAGAGGAATAAAGATCAACATGCCTACCAGGCCCATCAGACTGCCGCCCAGGGTTACTGCCACCAGCACCCAGATAGAAGGAAGTCCCACAGAACCGCCTACTACATAAGGGTAGATCAGGTTGCCCTCCACCTGCTGCAGCACCAAAAACACGGCAATAAAAATCAATGCCTGTACCGGACTTACCAGAAGAATAAGGAATGCGCCTACCGCACATCCGATAAATGCGCCGAAAATAGGAATCAGCGCAGTAAAGGCAATCAGTACGCCGATCAACAATACATAAGGCATCCGCAGAATACTTAAGGTCACAAAGAACATGCTTCCCAGTATGACCGCTTCCAGACACTGGCCGGTCAGGAAATTGGAAAAAATGTGTTCAGTCAGGGCTGCCACCTTCACAACCTGGAAAGACATCTCATCCGGCAGAAAAGCATGGCACAGCTTTTTTACCTGGCGGGACAGGGATTCCTTCTGAAGCAGAATGTAAATGGCAAACACCAGGCCGATACCAAAGCTGGTAACGCCGTTTGCAATGCTGACTGCTGCAGATACAGTGTTGAAAAGCACGGTACCAGCGCCGTGGCCTAAAAAGGTCAGCAGTTCCTGCATCAGTGTTCCCCAGTCTACCTGAACACTGCTGATGTAATACTCAACTTCCGGATAATCCACAAACACCCGCTCCAGTTTCATCTGCAGTTTGGAAAAGAATAGAGGCACGCTTTTCTCCAGGCTCATAACAGTGCGGAACAGCTCCGGAACAACCAGCACCATCACAATGGCTATCAGGCCGATTACCAGAAAAATAGTCAGCACCAGACACAATGGCCTGACCGCCTTTTTATGCTTCATTTTAGGGCTGATGTGCTTCTCCAAAAACCGCATAGGCACATTCAGCACAAAGCCGATAGCTCCACCCACTAAAAATGGCGTTAAAATTTTCAGGAGATAGGTGCAGATTAACAGCACAACCTGATAATTGACTGCCGCCACCACTACGGCTACGGCAAACAGAATCAGCCCGCGGATTTTGCGGACTGTGTCTTTACTCAGTTCCATAAGCGTTTCCCTCTTTCTGTATCATTTATTTCCAGTCTATTCCTAATTATACACTGCCTGTCCTTTTCTGCAACCGAAAAAAATAAACTTTTTTTCACAAAAACATGGCAACTGTGACAGGCTGCCTGACATAAGATGGAGTGTAAATAAGTTTTTGGAGGAACAAATTATGAGTGATTTAGCAGCTACCAACTGCGGATGTGGATGCGAGTGTAATGCTGGAGGAAACAGCGGCAACGCAATCTGGCTGATTCTGATCCTGTGCTGCTGCTGCGGTAACGGCTTCGGAAGCAGCGGCGGATGTGGATGCGAACATAACGGCTGCGACTGGATCTGGATTATTCTGCTGCTGTGCTGCTGCGGCGGACACAACAATTTCTTCTGCTAAATTGAAAGCAGTCTAAAACGGAACAAGGGCCCCCTCCAAACGAGGGGGCCCTTTCCCTGTTATGACAGCCGTCATTTCTCTCTGGTGTTTTCCTGCCTTTCTCCCCTGCCCCGGCTCCACTTCTGTTTCCGGCTCTCTGCTGTCTCCTCTGCAAACCGTTTCTTTCCGGCCTCGCAGGCTTCATCAATCTCGTACACGGCATTGCCATCTATAATCAATCGGGTACTCATAATATTCTCCTCCTGTACTTACATCTTATGCTTCCGCATGTTTCTGGGAAACGGTGCATATATTGTTTCAAAGCAGAAAAGGATTGTCTCTCTATGAATGAAGAAAAAACACCAAATATTCAGATGACAGAATTTGATTCCATGGTGGCAGAGCCCAGGCTACAGATGATCAAGGCGGCCATCCCCTACCTTCCCCTGCCTCAGCAGCGGCTCATGTCCATAATGGTAAAAATGCAGGAATTAAACCATATTCGTTCCCTGTATGCAGAAGGAGAACTGTCGGCCATGGGCCTGTCATCAGGTTCCCGCCAGACCTCTTTTGTAGAAATCATCCAGGCTATGAAACCTTACGCAGGCCCAAAAGAGCGTGAAATGATTGAGATGTTTGAAAATCTCCAGATCATGCTTCAGGCCATGCAGACCACATAATTTCAGGAGGAGCCATGAATTTTGAACAGTTAAAAAAAGACCCCCGTTTACAGCAGATGGATCCGGAAAAGCTTCAGTATATTACCGGTTTCGCCGAGCGCATCTCCACCATGCCCAAGGAGCAGATTCTTCCTGCCTTCTTAAACCTGCAGATGGACGCTTCCAATAAGCACATCCGCTTTTCCGACGCTGAGACAGAGGTTCTGGTGTCCATTCTAAGCTCCGGCATGACGCCGGCGGAAAAAAAGAAGCTGGAAACCCTTCGCATGTTAGCTAAAAAACTGGCTGCCAGGTCTTCCTGACAGCCAGTTTTCCATGCTGCTGTTTCTGCACTCTTGTTTACTCCAGTACAGCCCCGGTAACTTCCGGCAAAATTACAATCTTTGCCGCTCCGTCCAGCTGCCGTGCCAGGGGCTTCATATTTGCCTCCGGAATGGCAATACAGCCTTCCGTCCAGGTCTTCCAATCGTGATAGCAGTGCAGGAATATGGCAGAGCCTTTTCCCGGCGTCCGCTCCTGGGTGTTGTAGTTAAGAGCCAGACTGTAACGATACTGCGGCACTACGCTCATCAGATGCTCTGCAGACTTCCAGTCTTTTTCCACCTGTCTGGTGCTCACCATCTGATTGTAGTAGATGCTGTCAGAATCATCTACCCAGTAGTCATACTGGTCCAGCTGCTTATAAGGCAGCTTCGCCCCCGGATTTTCCAGGGTTCCGAAAGCCTGGATAAAGCTGTAGGTGCCAACCGGCGTCCGCCGGTCTCCCTCCCGCTTATCCACAGACATGCCGTTATGGCCGCAGTAGCCGTCTACTACAAATTCTTCGTTCCAGTCAGCCGAGTTTTCCCTGTTTTTTACATAGTACCCCAGCTTCACCTGGGAGCTGTCCATGCCGTTTCCAACTACCACCACCAGCTGTTCTACAGCCGGATCCTTTGCCGCATCCAATTCCTCCAGCCGGATTCCAAGTCCATTTAAAGCTGCCATTTCCGCTTCCTCCTGTGTACTCTGAACCGCCGCCGGCTCCGCCTGTCTTTTGGCTCCCTGCCCAGATACAATGACCGGAGATGAAGCTGCAAATGCTGCCATTCCCCAGACTGCAAGGCTGCCAAAAGCCAGGACAAAAGCTGCTGCCTTCTTTCCGAATTTTCTCATGCAATTCCTCTCTTACCTGCAAACGATGTTGATAATCCGTCCCGGAACATAAATCTCTTTTACAATAGCTCCGGTAATCTTATCTGCTACGGCTGCCTTACCTGCTGCAATGGCGTCCTCCCTGGACACATCTGCCGGCAGGGACACAACGCCGCGGGCCTTACCGTTTACCTGCACGCCGATTTCAATCTCATCGTCCTTCATTTCATCCTCGTTCCACTCCGGCCACTGAGCATGGAATACGGTGTCTGTGCCGCCCAGCTGCTGCCACAGCTCCTCGCTGATATGAGGCGCAAAGGGAGCCAGAAGGATTACAAAGGTCTTTAAGGTCTCTTTATCGATGCCGCCGGTCTTCTTAGCCAGTTCAATAAACTTGTTATTGTACTCCATAAAGCCGGAAACTACAGTATTTAAGTTAAACTGATCAAAGCGCTGTTCAATGTCGTATACCAGCTTGTGACGCAGTCGAACCATCTCTTTCGTAGCCATAATATCTTTATCCAGGCTGTCCTGAATCAGGTTGTAGAACCGGCTTAAGAACCGGGAAACACCTTCGATGCCCCGCTCATCCCACTCTGCATCCAGCTCCGGCGGGCCTACAAACAGCTCGTACATTCTTAAAGCATCACAGCCATAATCCCGTACCAGGTCATCCGGGGAAACCACATTTCCTTTGGATTTACTCATCTTGATGCCGTTCTTGCCGGTAATCATGCCCTGGTTAAACAGCTTCTTAAACGGCTCGTCAAAATCTACCACGCCGATGTCATGCAGGAACTTGGTGTAGAACCGGGAGTACAGAAGGTGCAGTACTGCATGCTCTACGCCGCCGATATACATGTCTACCGGCAGGTACTTGTCTGCCTTCTCTTTGGAAACCAGAGCTTCCTTGTTGTGGCTGTCCACATAGCGCAGGAAATACCAGGAAGAACCTGCCCACTGAGGCATGGTATTGGTCTCCCGTTTTGCCGGGCTTTTGCACACCGGACAGGTACAGTTTACCCACTCCTCAATATCTGCAAGGGGAGATTCGCCGGTGCCGGTAGGCTGATAGCTTTCTACTTCCGGTAAAGTCAGGGGAAGCTGGTCCTCCGGAACTGCCACATTGCCGCATTTCGGGCAGTGGATGATCGGGATAGGCTCGCCCCAGTAACGCTGTCTGGAGAATACCCAGTCCCGCAGCTTATAATTAACAGTCTTTCTGCCCAGGCCTCTGGCCTCAATCATAGCCGGAGCTTCTTTTTTAAGCACAGCAGATTCCATGCCGTTCCACTCGCCGGAGTTAATCATCACGCCGTTTGCCTCGGTGTAGGCCTCGGTCATATTCTCAATCTCCTTGCCGTCTCTGGCAATAACCTGGATAATCGGAATATCAAATTTCTTTGCGAAAGCAAAGTCACGGTCATCGTGAGCCGGAACGCACATGATAGCGCCGGTGCCGTAATCTGCCAGCACATAGTCAGAAAGCCAGATAGGCGTCTTTGCGCCGTTTAAGGGGTTGATCGCATAGGAACCGGTAAATACGCCGGTCTTCTCCTTATCCTGCATACGGTCTACATTGGAGCGCATGGAAGAATCAAAGATATACTTCTCCACTGCCTCTCTGGTCTCGTCCGTAGCCAGGCTCTTTGCCAGAGCATGCTCCGGAGCCAGTACCATAAAGGTAGCGCCGTGAAGCGTATCCGGTCTGGTGGTATAAACGGTGATCTTCTCATCCCTTCCCTCTACCGGGAAATCTACCTCTGCACCGTAGGAGCGGCCAATCCACTCGGTCTGCATCTTCTTTACCTTCTCCGGCCAGTCCAGCTTATCCAAATCGTTTAAAAGCCGGTCTGCATAAGCGGTAATCTTAAGCATCCACTGACGCAGGTTTTTCTTGGTTACCGCAGTGCCGCAGCGCTCGCAGCAGCCGTTTACTACTTCCTCGTTGGCCAGGCCGGTCTTACAGGAAGGACACCAGTTGATGGGGAACTCTTTTTCGTAAGCCAGACCCTTCTTAAACATCTGTACAAAAATCCACTGGGTCCATTTATAAAATTCCGGATCCGTAGTATTTACTTCCATATCCCAGTCGTAAATGGCTGCGATTTCACTGATCTGACGCTTGAAGTTTTTAATGTTCTCCTCTGTGGATTTTGCCGGATGAACCCCCATCTTGATGGCATAGTTCTCTGCCGGCAGACCAAAGGCGTCCCAGCCCATGGGATGGATGACATAGTGGCCCTTTAACATCTGGTAACGGCTCCATACATCAGAGATAACATAGCCTCTCCAGTGGCCTACATGGATTCCGCTGCCGGACGGATATGGGAACATATCCAGACAGTAGTATTTCGGCTTCTTGCCGTCATTTACATTGATGGGATGTTTTTCCCAGTTTTCGCGCCACTTCTTTTCAATAGCGCTGTGGTTGTAGTTTGCCATGATTTTTTCCTCCTAAAAAGCCCTGCGTCCCCGGGCTTATTTCCCAGAGACGCAGGGCTATACATTTACCTCTGCGCGGTACCACTCTGATTCACACATGTGCCGTGTGCTCTTATGGGTCTGCTAGTTTTAACAAACCGCTTCTCCTGTAACGGGGAGAGCCCGTCCTGCACTACTAAGAACAGCAGAGATTCTGCCTGTACCGTTCGCCCGGCTGCTCCGGGACCAGTTCAGCTGCCTTCCATCTCCGCCTTGCACCACCCGGCGGCTCTCTGTCCGTGTCTGTACAGCCTACTTCCTTCCCATCACTGCATTTACGCTGATTCTTAATGTATCACAATCATGAGCCGGTGTCAAGATTCTTCTGCCGCCTAGTACAAATGGCACATTACCTTATGACCCGGCGCTGCCTCCCGCTCCTCAGGCATTTGCTGGCGGCAGATGTCCATTGCGTGGGGACAGCGGGTTGCAAAGGGACATCCGCTTCTGGATACCTCCGAAATTTTTCCAATTCCCTGATAGAGCGCATTCTTGTCTTCCATTATCACAGGCTTGGGCACTGCTGCCATCAGCACCTTGGAATAAGGATGAAGGGCATTTTTAAAGAACTCTCTGGTCTCTGCCAGCTCCACAATGCGGCCTGCATACATCACTCCTACCCGGTCGCTGATAAACCGGATAACTGACAAATCGTGAGAGATAAAAAGGTAGGACAGCTTCCGCTCCTCCTTCAGCCGTTTCATCAGGTTCAGCACCTGAGCCTGCACCGACACATCCAGTGCAGATACCGGCTCGTCGCAGACCACAAACTCCGGCGATACGGAAATGGCCTTTGCAATTCCAATTCTCTGCCGCTGTCCGCCGGAAAACTCGTGAGGATATTTCTTCTTATACATGGGAGAGAAGCCTACTTCCTCCATGATAGTGTCGATCTTGTCATCCAGCTCCCCTTTGCCGATGCCCGGATTGTGTAGTAGAATAGGCTCTGCCAGAGACCGTTCCACTGTCCACCTGGGGTCCAGACAGGAGTTGGCGTTCTGGAACACCATCTGCATTTTCTGACGGTAGGGCCGCATCTCGTCCTCGCTTAAATCCAGGATGTTGGTTCCCCGAAACAGCACCTCTCCTGCAGTAGGCTCATGAAGCCGCAGCACCGCCCGCCCGGTGGTGGACTTGCCGCAGCCGGACTCTCCCACAATGCCCAGGGTCTCCTGCTCATCTACATGAAAGGAAATGTCATTGACTGCCTTTACTGTCTCCGGAGTGCCGCCGAAAATTCTCTTTTTATTGATGTAAAACTTGCTTAAATGCTTTACTTCCAGTAATGTGCTCATTTCCCGCCCTCCAGTACATACCAGCACCGGCAGCTATGGCCCTCAGAAACGGGCTCCAACTGCGGCATGCTGTGTCTGCATTTTTCCATACATTTGGAACACCGGGGCGCAAAAGAACAGCCCTCAATCTTCTCCGTCACAGCAGGAACCATGCCCGGTATGGTATTTAACAGTTCTTCGTCCTCATCCAGCTTGGGAATACATCCCAACAGCCCTTTCGTATAGAAGTGTCTGGGATTTTCAAACAGCTCCTTCACCGGCGCTGTCTCCACGATCTGACCGAAATACATTACTGCAACCCGGTCGCAGATCTGGGCCACTACCCCTAAGTTATGGGTGATCAGGATAATGGAAGTATCGTACTTTTCTTTCAGCTCATTCATCAGCTTTAAGATCTGGGCCTGAATGGTCACATCCAGGGCTGTGGTAGGCTCGTCGGCAATCAGGATCCGGGGATTGCAGGATAAACTCATAGCGATCATGACCCGCTGCAGCATACCGCCAGAAAGCTGAAAGGGATAGGATTTCACGATCCGCTCCGGCCGCTCAATGCCCATGTCCGTCAAAAGCTTTACTGCACGGGCCAGTGCCTCTTTCCTGGAGATTTTCATGTGCGGCAGCATCATCTCCACCATCTGGTTTCCGATGGTGAAAAGAGGATTTAAGGCTGTCATAGGCTCCTGAAAAATCATGGAAATCTTTCCGCCCCGCAGCGCCCGTTTTTCCGCCTCCGGCAGATGAAGAATGTCTCTGCCTTCAAAAATGGCCTGGCCCTGGGACACCCGTACCTTGGGTCCTAACAGGCCCGTAAGGGAAAGGGATGTCAGGCTCTTTCCGCAGCCTGACTCTCCCACCAGTCCTAAGGTCTCTCCCTTCTGAAGTTCAAAGTCCACCCCATTTACAGCCTCAAAAGTGCCGTAATCCATTTTTATCTCTGTATGCAAATTCTGTACCTTTAAAATCGGTTCCATAGCCTACCTCAAATTTTTGTATAGTTGCTCCGGTCTATTTGGAAATCTCTGCAAAGCGAATGGATCCATCCGGATAGTATTTGTATCTGGACAGGTTCTTGTCCATAACGACAATGTTGGCCTTCTCGTATAACGGCGCCCAGGCCGCGTCTCCGGCTACAATCATCTGAGCTTCCTGGTAAAGGCTGTAGCGGTCCTCTAAATCATTGGAAGCCTCTGCTTCTTCCCAGATGGCATCAACCCGGTCGCTTTTGTAGGAGCCGTAGTTATACTCGCCCTTGGAATACAGGCAGTTTCCGAAGAAATAGCCCGGATCGTTTACAAAGGAAGAATAGGCGGAAATTGCCATGTCAAAGTTGTGGCTGCTGGTAGCCTCCAGATACTGGGGCCGCTCCATCTTTTCAATGTTGACGGTCACGCCAATCTTGGATAAAGCGTCCTGAACCAGAATGGCAGTATCGGCGTTGTCCTGGTTTCCGCTGCTGACCAGCAGGTTTAACTCCAGGCCGGATGCATAGCCTGCTTCCTCAAGCAGCGCCCTGGCTTTTTCCAGATCCTGGGTGTAAACCCCTTCATCCGTATCTAAGTGTCCCGGCATTGCACTGGGGATAACATGATCAAGCTTTTTGGCATGGCCGCTTAACACATCGTTTACGATGGAATCGTAAGGCATTGCGTAGTTGATGGCCTGGCGCACCTTTACATTACTCAGCGCCTCGTTTTCATTGTTTAAAGACAGATAGGTAATGGATACGCTTTCATAGGAACGGCAATCCAGATCCTCATTATCAGCCAGAGTAACCAAATCCTTCGGCGGAATTACCATGGCAATGTCTACATCGCCCTTGTCTGCCAGCAGCACCCGGTTGGAAGCCTCCGGAATAATCTTAACCAGAACCTTGTCCAGGTCTGCTTTCCCCTTCCAGTAGTCCTCTCTGGCATTTAAGACCGCCTCTGTGGTAGCCTCCCACTTTTCAATCTCAAATGCGCCGGAGCCTGCAGTAGCCGTTGTTAAATAGGCGTCGATTTCCTCGTCCGTCATACCCTCTAACTCTGCCGGGTTTAAGATGGAGAAAATGTGCATCTGCAGCAGGTTGAAGAAAATGGTGCAGGGCTTGTTTAAGTGGAAGATTATGGTTAAATCATCCACCTTTTCCATGGTGTCGATGTTTGCCAGAGTGTATAAAAATCCGGTGTAATTGGAGTTCTTTACATGCTCAAAGGAAAAGATAACCGCATCTGCCGTTACTGGGTCTCCAGTTGCAAATTTGGCGTTCTCATCCAGGTGAATGGTATAGGTCATGCCGTCTTCAGACACTTTCCAGGATTTTGCCAGAGAAGGCTGAATGTCGCTGGTGTCAGCCACCTCGTAGCCTTCTGCGTTGGTGGTGCTGCCGTAGGTTACCAGCTGGTCATAGGCTGCGTTGATAAATACAGCGGAAGTAGCGTCAGTAGCCTGGCTGGGATTTAAAGTTCTTCCCCCCTCTGCAAAGGCTACGGTCAGGATCTTATCTCCTGCCTCTGCTTCGCCAGCAGCGGAGGTTTCTCCGTTTCCTGCTGTCTCAGAGCCTGCAGCAGCGTTTCCACTGTTGGCGTTAGCATTGGCGTTGGCATTGGCTCCGCATCCGGCCAGAGAAAGGGCCAGAACTGCTGAAAGTGCCATAGCTGTCAGTTTTCTTTTCATAAATATATTCCTCCATTTCATTTTTTACGATGCTACTGAATCCGGTAATCCAATGCGTCCCGCAGGCCGTCTCCAAACAGGTTGAAAGACAGCACCAAACTGGCAATGGCCAGGCCGGGGAAGAAAATCATCCACCATTCTCCTGTCAGGATGTAGCCTCTAGCCTCGGAAATCATGTAGCCCCACTCCGGAGTAGGCGGCTGTACGCCGATGCCTAAGAAGCTTAAGCTGGAGATGGTTAATATGGCACTGCCCAGGCTTAAAGAAAGCCGCACCAGAATAGGTGTAATACAGTTGGGCAGAATGTGCCGAAACAAAATCTGCCTTCTGGGAAGTCCGATGGCGTGCTCTCCTTCTATAAATGCGCTCTGCTTTACAGAAAGAGTCTGGGCGTACATCAGACGGGCAAAGTTTGGAATGCCGGCAATGCCTACAGCCAGCATGGCGCTGAAGCTGTTGCGGCCCAATGCCACGGAAATGGACATAACCAGAATCAGCATAGGAAATGCCTGCAGGGAATCCATAACCCGCATAATCAGGCCGGATAACTTTCCCTGGTAGTAACCGGAAAAAGCGCCTAAGGGAATGCCGATGCACAGGGAAATGGACACAGCCACAAACCCCAGCAAAAGAGAGATTCTGGCGCCGCACATCATACGGCTTAAAATATCCCGGCCAAAGTTATCGGTACCCATCAGATGGGCCATGCTGGGCGCTAAAAGCTTGTCTCCCATGGCAACCTCTGTAGGGCTGTAGGGGGTGTAGAAAAAGGATACTACACCAATCACCAGCCAGGCCAGAATACAGACGCCTCCGGCCAGGGCCATTTTCTGCCGAAGCAGCTTCTGAAAGAAGGAGGGTCTGTCAAACCCTGCATTATTCTGTTTCTTCATCTTCCGTCCTCTGCCTCCTAATATGTAATTCTTGGGTCAACCACCGTGTACAGAATATCCAGAATCAAGTTGATAAACATGTAAATCAGAACACTGATAACCGTAAACGCCTGTACCGGCGCATAATCTGTCTGAAGAATAGACTGGGTTATGTAGCTTCCTATACCGGGCCAGTTAAAGATGGTTTCCACCACTACTGCATTACCGATCAAGCCGCCTAACTGGGCGCCGATAACCGTCAGCACCGGAACCAGAATATTCCTAAAACCATGTTTTCCGATGACCTTGCTCTCCTTAATGCCTTTGGACCGGGCAGTGCGGATATAATCCAGATTCAGCACCTCAATCATATTGCTGCGGGTCATTCTGGAAATAATAGCCAGGGAACCGAAGCACAGGCACAGTGCAGGAAGGAAAATGTGGGAAATGGCGCTTTTAAAAGCCACAATATCCCCAGTCAGAATACTGTCCAGCAAATACAGTCCGGTAATGTGGGTAGGCGGAAAAATCTCATCAGAAATCCGCCCGAAAGGTGCGGGAATCATCTCAAATTTGGCGTACAGTAGATAAATCAGCATAAAGCCCAGCCAGAACACCGGCACACTGGTTCCCAGCAAGGTAATGACCCTGGAAATGTGATCCACTGCTGAATCCTTTTTCGCTGCCGCATAGATGCCTACTGGAACGCCAATCAGCACTGCCAAAAGCAGGGCGCACAGCGCCAGCTCAAAAGATGCAGGAAAGCGCATGGCAAAGTCCTCCGCAACCGGCCGTCCGGTGTGCCAGGCAGTTCCTAAATCTCCTCTTGCCACCTCGCTTACATAAACCACAAACTGTTCCGGAATGGGCTTGTTAAGCCCCATTTCTTCCCGAATCCGTTCCACTGCCTCCTCCGGCGCCTGCTCTCCTGCCATCATCCTGGCCGGGTCGCCGGGTACAATGCGGGACAGGGAAAAAGTAATCAACAGAACCAGGAGCACCGATGGAATCATCTGAAGAATCCGTTTGATAATATACTTCATGTTCGTTTCTCCTTTGAATGAATGCTTTTTCAAATTTACCAAAACAGGCGGCCTTTGTCAATGGAAGGAACTTCTTCTTTCCCCGGTCACACCGCCAGAAACTGGAGAATGGACACAAACAGAAACGCCCACACTCCCGGCGTTTTCAACAGGGTTTTTCCTGCTCCGCCTGCCGGAATCTTCCATGCCCTCATCCAGGACAGCTTTTTAAAACAAAGGCAAACTATGACGATGGTTCCCACAAACGCAACCATCTGCCAGGCAGGAAGCAGCAAAACTCCAAAATAGGCCAGGCCGTTTCCTGCATCGATCCCCTGTAAAAGAGCCAGGGGCAGTACCCCGCCTACTGTATTGAAAACCATATGAAGTATGATATTATAGCGGAGCCGGCCAGTGCAGCTATAAAGATAGGCAAAAATCATGCCCAGGCCGCAGGCATAGAAAAACTGATAAAAGTTTCCATGAAACAGTCCGAAACTCAACCCGGATACTACCACTGCAAAGCCCTGTCCGTAGGGAATCAGCCGGTCTATCAGAAGCTTTCTGAACATCACTTCCTCCACCGCCGGCGCCAGCACCACTGTAAAAAGGATCATGGTCCAAAGGTCCATGCTCTGCACCAGATCGTTCACCGGATTGACTGTCTCTGTACCGAAAACCAGCTCCCTGGTAAACATCAGCATATTGCCGATTAAATTTCCAGCTATACTGACTCCTGCGCAGACTAAAAAGATCAGAACCATGTGGGGAAGGGACACGGATTTAGGATCGATCTTATGCCAGGCAGGAATCCGGCTCATCAGCAGACAAAATACAGGAAAAGCCACGGCGTACATGGAAAACATGGAGAGAAAAAGAATCAAGGTATCTCCCGTCTCAAATCCGGGAATGAATGTCTGCACCGTGCCCAGCATGATGCCAAGCAGCAGCTGGACTACTGCGGAAATAACCAGATAGGCCACATAAGCCCATGCAATCCGGGAAAAAATCTGTTTTGCTTCCATTTTTGCTTCACCTCCTGTACTGCTGAAAACAGCAAAGGGGGCTGCCGCAAAATGTAATTTTGCAGCAGCTCCCCAAAACCTGTAAAGCCTTTAAGCCTCGCCGTTATCCAACTTGGACGCACGAGCTTCTACTTCCTTTTTCTGTATATCGCCGGGAGCCTGCTCATAGCGGGCAAACTCATACTCAAAAAGTCCAATGCCGCCGGTCATGGAACGCAGGTCGGTGTTGTAGCCGAACAGCTCAGACATGGGGATGTCTGCCTCGATGACCTGTTTGCCGTGATGGTCGGAATTCATGCCCAGCACGCGGCCTCTTCTGCGGTTTAAATCTCCCATTACATCTCCGGTAAACTTATCCGGAACAGTTACCTTCAGGGAGGCAATCGGCTCTAAGAGAACCGGATTTGCTTCCATAAACGCTTTCTTAAAGGCCATGGATGCAGCGGTCTTAAACGCCATCTCGGAAGAATCTACCGGATGATAGGAGCCGTCTACCAGAGTGGCTTTCACGCCAACTACCGGATAAGCAGCCATGGGGCCCTTCACGCAGCTTTCCTGGACACCTTTTTCTACTGCCGGGAAATAGTTTTTGGGAACTGCTCCGCCGAATACATTCTCCTCAAATACATAAGGAGTTTCCAGATCTCCGGAAGGCTCAAATACCATCTTAACATCGCCGTACTGGCCGTGGCCGCCGGACTGCTTCTTATACTTGCCCTGTACCTCCACTCTCTTGCGGATGGTCTCACGGAAAGCAAATTTCGGTTTGCTTAAGGTAATCTCTACTTTGTAGCGGTTCAGCAGTTTGGATACAACCACATCTAACTGCTGGTCTCCGATGCCGTACAGCAGAAGCTGACGGTTCTCTTTGTCATTGACGGATTTCAGAGTCAGATCTTCTTCCATCAGTTTTGCCAGCGCGCTGGAAACCTTATCCTCATCTCCCTTGGTAACGGTGCTGTACCGCATGTATGTATAAGGGGTGGAAATCTGAGGTTTGTGGTAAACGATAGGCGCGGTCCGCACAGCGATGGTATCGCCGGTCTGGGTTACATTCAGTTTTGCAACTGCGCCGATGTCTCCGGCCTTCAGCTCCGGAACCTCAATAACCTCTTTTCCGCAGAGCAGGTAAACCTTGGCAATCTTTTCTTCTGCGTCTTTATTTACATTGTAGATGGTGCTGTCCGGTTTCAGGGTACCGGTGCAGATCTTCATTAAGGAGTATTTTCCGATGAAGGGGTCTACAATGGTCTTAAATACTCTTGCAGACAGAGAAACCTGGTCGTTGTATTTTGCAGTGAAGCGCTCGCCGGTGGAAACATCCACACCAATACACTCGAATTTATCCGGAGTGGGCAGATAGCGGTCAATAACCTGTAAGAGGGTCTTAAAGCCCTGGCAGTTGATGCCGGAACCCATTAAAACCGGTGCGATGGAACCATCTATTACATGTTCCCGCAGAGCGCCCTGGATTTCTTCCAGAGTAAACTCCTCGCCGGAGAAATAACGCTCCATGTACTCCTCACTGGTCTCTGCAACAGCCTCTAACAGAGCGTCTCTTGCAATGCCCAAGTTCTTCTGGGAGTACTCAGGAATCTCACATTCTTCGTAATCGCTCAGATTGGTAAAGCGGCGGCCTGCCATCTTTACTACATTTACATAGCCTACAAATTTTTCGTTTTCACGGATTGGCAGCTGGAACGGTGCAACACTTCTGCCGAAGCGGCGCTCCAGTTTTAAAACCAGCTCGCGGAAGGATGCGTGGTCGTCATCCATATTGGTAACGAAGAACACGCGGGGAAGGCGAAGCTTATCGCAAAGCTCCCATGCTTTCTCGGTGCCGACTTCGATGCCGGCCTTGCAGTTTACTACAATGATAGCAGCGTCAGCAACGCTGACTGCTTCTTCTACTTCTCCCACAAAGTCAAAGTAACCGGGGGTGTCTAACAGGTTAATCTTAATCATGCCGTTATCACCCTGGTACTCAATGGGAATCAGGGAGGTGGAAATGGAAAACTGACGCTTGATTTCCTCTTTGTCGTAATCACTGATGGTATTTCCGTCAGTTACTTTACCCATTCGTTTTGTGACGCCGGTTACATGGGCGAGGGCCTCTGCAACCGTCGTCTTTCCGGCCCCGCCATGGCCAAGTAATACGACATTACGGATTTGCTGTGTTCCATATGTGTTCATATAAATCCCTCCTATACATCAAATTTAAATCATGATGCTATTTTACTAAAAAAGTTTGAAAATTTCAAGTAAAAGAGACGATTTGCACAAAAAACTTTTTCATGTAATTTAAAGCGTTGAAGTTTAAAGCAATAAAGCGTTGACAATTAAAGTTCCATGGAGTAGAATGGGGTTAATTTTGAATGAGGAGAATACAATTATGATTATTATTATGAAACCGGGGGCATCCCCAGAAGCAGTTGGACGAGTTACCGGAGTGATCGAGGAAAAAGGACTGCAGGTTCATCTCTCCCAGGGCCATCAGGTCACCATCATCGGTGTGGTGGGAGATAAATCTCTGCTGGAAGGCGTCAATTTTGAGGTTTCTGAAGGAGTGGAACGGGTAGTTCCGGTTACAGAATCCTACAAACTGGCCAACCGGAAATTCCATCCGGAAAATTCTGCAGTTCCGGCAGGAAACACGGTTATAGGGCCGGGAACCTTAACGGTAATGGCCGGTCCCTGCGCCGTGGAAAGCCGGGAACAGCTTTTAGAAACTGCCTTTGCCGTAAAGAAGGCAGGCGCCTCTTTCCTGCGGGGCGGAGCCTACAAACCCAGAACCTCCCCCTACTCCTTCCAGGGATTAGAGGAAGAAGGCTTAAAATATATGAAGGAGGCCAGAGAGGCCACCGGCCTTGGGGTAATCTGCGAGGTCACCAGCGAGCATGCCATTGAAAAAGCAGTAAAGTATGTGGATATGCTGCAGATTGGCGCGCGGAATATGCAGAACTTTGAGTTATTGAAAGAAGCCGGACGAGCCGGACTGCCGGTGCTGTTAAAGCGGGGGCTGTCCGCCACCATTGACGAATGGCTCAATGCGGCAGAATACATCATGGCAGAGGGAAATCCCAATGTGACGCTCTGTGAGCGGGGCATCCGCACCTTTGAGACTGCTACCCGAAATACTCTGGACATCAGTGCAGTTCCGGTTTTGAGAAGCCGCACTCACCTGCCCATTATTTTAGACCCCAGTCACGCCACCGGCGTCCGGGACTATGTGGAGCCCTTAGCCAAGGCTGCTATCGCTGCCGGAGCAGACGGTCTGATGATTGAAGTCCATCCAGACCCTGCAAGAGCCCTTTCCGATGGTCCCCAGTCTCTCACCTTCGACCAGTTTGAAGGACTGATGGGACGGCTGAAGCCTTATGCAAAGCTGGAAGGACGAAACTTCTGAACAATGATTACAAATTAAGGAGATTTTACCATGGCAGATACGGTCTTTGGCTTTATCGGATTTGGACTGATTGGCGGTTCCATCGCGAAAAGCATCAAAAAGAAGATGCCGGACGCTCAGATTCTGGCCTATATGCGCTCCGCAGAGAAATTAAAAAAAGCCCAGGAAGATGGTCTGGCAGACCGGATTACAGACTGTGTTGGCCCAGGCTTTTCCCAGTGCGATATTATCTTTTTATGCACGCCGGTGGAGTATAACGCCGCCTACTTAGAGGCAGTAAAGCCTTATTTAAAGCCTGGCGCCCTGGTAACGGATGTAGGCAGCACCAAAACCCATATTCACCAGGCTGCTGTCCGGCTGCAGATGGAGGACGCCTTTGTAGGCGGCCACCCTATGGCAGGTTCGGAAAAGACCGGCTGGGAAAATGCCACAGACCATCTGCTGGAAAATGCCTACTATATTATCACTCCTACGGAAATCTCCAGTCAGGAAAATATAGACCGGATGATCGCGGTGGCACATCTGACAGACTCCATTCCCATTGTACTGGATTATAAGGAGCACGACCGGATTGTGGCAGCCATCAGCCACCTGCCCCATTTAATTGCATCCAGCCTAGTCAATCTGGTAAAGGATTCAGACAACAGGGATGAGCTGATGAAACGGCTGGCTGCCGGAGGCTTTAAGGACATTACCCGCATCGCCTCTGCATCGCCGGAAATGTGGCAGCAGATCTGTATGGCTAATACAGATAATATCGCTCAGATGATGGAGGACTATATCAGGTCTCTCCAGGAAATTCTGGCCTCTCTGCGAAATAAGGATGAGGCGGCTGTCCATCAACTGTTTGCAGATTCCCGGAACTACCGGAATTCCATCTCTGACGCCGCCCCCGGCCCTCTTACGCCGGACTACTCCTTCACTGTAGACATTGTGGACGAGCCAGGCGCCATTGCTACTCTGGCCTGCATCTTAAGCGCCAGAGGCATCAGCATGAGCAACATCGGCATCAACCACAACCGGGAACACGGAGAAGGGGCTTTGCGGATTCGCTTTTACGATGAGCTTTCCATGAACCGGGCCTGGGAAGCGCTTAAGAAATACAATTATGAACTGATCAAAGAGGGATAAGCTATGATATTTAAAAAATGCGGCAGCCTGAAGGGCGAAATCACCATTCCGGGAGATAAATCCATCTCTCACCGCAGCGTCATGTTCGGGTCTATTGCCAAAGGCCCCACTCGAATCTCCAATTTTCTCCAGGGTGCAGACTGCCTCTCTACCATTTCCTGCTTTCGGGCTATGGGGGTGGAGATTGAACAAAATGGAACGAATGTGCTGGTTCACGGAAACGGCCTGCGAGGCTTAAAAGAACCGAAAAACATACTGGACTGCGGAAACAGCGGCACTACAGTCCGGCTGATTTCCGGAATTTTGTCGGGACAGGATTTTCCGGTGACCTTAACCGGAGATGACTCCATAAAGAAGCGGCCTATGAAGCGGATCATGACGCCTCTTACCCAGATGGGAGCAAAGATCACAAGCGTAAAGGACAACGGCTGCGTACCTCTTTCCATCACTGGAACAGCGCTTCACGGGATCCACTACAACTCTCCTGTGGCTTCTGCCCAGGTAAAGTCAGCGGTGCTTTTAGCCGGTCTCTATGCAGAAGGGGAGACAAAGGTAACGGAACCTGCCCTCTCCCGGAACCACACGGAACTTATGCTGAAAAACTTTGGAGCTGACATCCGCAGCCAGGGAACCACTGCCATCATCCGGCCTGCCGGGGAGCTTTATGGCCAGGATATTACCGTGCCGGGAGACATCTCCTCCGCCGCCTTCTTTCTGGCTGCCGGCCTGCTCATTCCCGGTTCAGAAATTCTTATTCGGAATGTAGGCATCAATCCTACCCGGAACGGCATCTTAAAGGTATGCCGGGATATGGGCGGCGATGTTTCCCTCTTAAATGTACAGACCGAGGGAGAACCAACCGCCGACCTTCTGGTGCGCCACAGCAGCCTTCACGGAACGGTCATCGGCGGAGACATCATCCCCACCCTGATTGACGAGCTTCCCATGATTGCCGCCATGGCCTGCTTTGCAGAAGGGAAAACCATCATCAAGGATGCCGGGGAACTGAAGGTAAAAGAATCCAACCGGATTGAGGTGATGGTAAAGAACTTAACTGCCATGGGAGCAGATGTGGAGGAAACCAAGGACGGTATGATCATCCGGGGTGGAAAGCCGCTCTGCGGAGCAGTCATCGACAGCCGGATGGATCACCGCATTGCCATGACCTTTGCAGTGGCCGGTTCTCTTGCAGAAGGAGAAACCCAGATTCTGGGAGCGGAATGCGTAGGCATCTCCTACCCGGAGTTTTTCCGGGATTTTAACCGGCTGGCTGAAAAATAGATCCGGTTCTGAACAGTAACGACAGTCTTTACAATTCTCTTACCATTTTTGAAAACACTTGGCAATCAATTTTTAATATTGTATACTGATGTATGTGTTCAGCAGACAAGGGGAGCACTCGGTTATGGCCGGTGTTCCCTTGTTTTATGATTCCATGTTATATAACGAAACAATATCAAATACGAATGTTCAGGAGAGATACAATATGAAAAAGAATACGCGTACATGGAAGGCCCTGATTCTGGGCTGCGTCTGTGCCCTTACCACTGCCTTTTCTGCAGTGCCTGCCATGGCAGGCGCTATGACTTCGCCTGGTATGGGCAGCCTTTTGAATCATGCTCCCAAAATCAATACCGTAGTGGGAAACGCATCGGCTGTAGTTTCCCCTTCCGGTATGGTTTCCCCATCAGCAGGAGGGCCCCAAGGCGGCGCAGTCAGTCCGGCCAGCCCTGCAGGCAGCGGAGCCATTGCCGGAAGTGTTACGGCTGACACGGCGCCGGAGCACCACACCCTCTGGATTGTGGGAGATTCCATATCAGCGGCTTTCAACGACACCAACTACTACTCTCCCCGCTATGGCTGGGGCACCCAGTTAGGTAATTACATCCAGGGCATTACCATTCAGAATCTGGCAGTTTCCGGCACCAGTTCCAAAAGCTATATTGAAACGGAACAGTACAAGACCTTGCTGGCCAGTATGAAGGCCGGGGATTATTTAATGATTGCTTTCGGCCACAACGACCAGCGGGCGGAGCTGGGCCGTTACACCAATCCCAACGGCTCTCCCTCTGTGGTCGGTTCCTTCCAGTATTATCTCTATGAAAAATATATTATGGAAGCACGGAACCGGGGCGTCACCCCCATTTTAGTAACTCCCATGGTGCGCCGGGACCTGGGCAACAACTACACTGGAGCCAGCGGCCACATTACCTCTGCCGTAACCAATGAGGAAGGCACCTTTGCAGGCGGCGACTATGCCAAAGCCATCCGGCAGTTGGGTGTGGGAAAAAGTGTTCCTGTACTGGATTTGACCGCCCGCACCAGGGATGTGTATGAACGGCTGGGGGCACACGGCGTAAAGGACCGCCACGCCTGGACCTCTCAGCGGGAAGCCAGCATCGACAACACCCATACAAACCTTTACGGAGCCATGTGCAACGCCTGGTTTATTGCCGATGAATTAAAGCAGACCAACTGTGACCTCAAAAACTATGTAATTACAGACCTGCAGGTTCCTCAGTACACGGAAAGTGCTGTCAATGCAAACTTTGTGCCTCAGGCATTCCAGGCTCCTGCTGCTGTCAGCAGTCTGTGGCCCGCCATCGGTCCCTGGAAAGGAACGGTATTTGGAGACATTGACGGCTATGAATATCTGAACAACATGTATTTCAGCTTAGGCCAGGAATCCGACAGCTCTATCCGTATGACGGCAGGCAGTGAATCGCCTCTTACCCGCAATGCAGATGTAGGCAAGATCAGCGCAGGCAGCGATGGAATCGCCATGTACTATCAGCAGATTCCGGCAGGTCAGAACTTCACCCTCTCTGCTGATGTAACCATCAACCACCTGGACAAAGGCAACCAGAACTCCTTTGGCCTGATGGTTCGGGACGATGTTTATCTGGATACGGTAATCGGCGACACCATGGGAGATTTCGTGGCAGCCGGACCTTTGCAGATGAACACCTCTGCTCCATGGAACTGCTTTGCCAGAAAAAACGGACAGTTGATTGGCGGCGATGTAGCCTCTCGCATCTATAACCCTGGCGAGACCGTTCACTTAGAAATCCGCAAGGGCCCCGACGGCTACACCTGCATCTTCGGCGACAACGCCCCCATCAGCGCAGGGTTTGACTTCCCACTGACCAGTGTAGATTCTGACTTCGTGTATGTTGGATTGTTTGTTGCACGGAATGCAGATGTGACATTCCAGAATGTGAATCTGATGCTGCAGTAAAATAAATCAGTAAAAATCGGGCTGGTTCCTAAGAAACCAGCCCTTTTCCAATGCTCTTATTCTTCTCTCCTCCGGCGTTTCTTTCCGCCAGTTCTCCGTTACCTTGCGTCTCATCGTTTCATTTATACAATCCCCAGCATCTGCCCGCACCAAAGCACGATCCCCAGCACCCAACTGGCAAATACGCCGAATAAAATCACAGGCCCGGCAATGGTAAACAGTTTTACGCCGATGCCGAACACATGGCCTTCCGAGTGAGTCAATATAGAGACAAAAATTATATATAAAATACATCTCATCAACTAAAATTATACCAAATATGGATCATATCGCCTTAGTTTTCTTCAATAATAAAGACGACATATATATGTTATACAGGTACTAAATGTATATGAATACTTCTCTATCTATTACATAAATTAAGTGTATCATAAGAATTTTGTATTTGTTTGCAAATTAAAAAGCATATATACAATGACTTATATCAATCATGTATATATGCTTTATTTTTAGTAAATAATTGAAATCTTTTCTAAAAATAATAATAATCGTTAATTATTTACCCATAATTGTTTTGCCAGCTGTACGGCCAGATGTCATAGCCTCAAGTAAACCGGCAACTGTGCGTCCACCAGTAACCTCACCAGCGGCGCATAATCCAGGAATTGCATTGCCATCAGTACCAATGACTTCAGCACTTGTATTAACCTTTAAGCCGCCTTTCGTAATGTGAGCTGAAGGAGTTCTCGCACCAGCATAGAAAGGCGCTTCAAAGATACCAGGGTTACCATCAGGGTTAATAAAGTCGCCTCCAAAAGAAGCACGATTGAATTCCGGGTCAACGCCTGTCTTAACAGCTTCGTTGAATTTTTCGATTGTTTCAACAAAAGTTGCAGAATCGACACCGATTAATTCGGCTAATTCTTCTAAAGTATCAGCCCTCACAACAATATCCGCATCTAATAAATCCTGAATGTTTTGTCCGCCATAAGTGATACCGTCTTCGCCAATGCCAGCATTATTTTTATCACATACCATATAGAAAATTCCATCGGTTTGAGCTAAAGCGGCATTTGAAAGTGTATCTCGATCAGAAAGTTCATTTACAAATCGCTTACCCTCTTTATTAACATACAAGTTTGTACCTGTACCGATGAATGGATATGCATCACCAGTTTTTGGATCACAAGTTGGTACTAATTGTAAATGTCCCATATCAACAACATCCGCACCAATTTCTAATGCCATTTTAATTCCATCACCAACCATAGCCGGATCATTGTCAGTTTGTAATTTTGAAACATCGGCCCATCTTCCATCAGAATATTCAATTAACATCTCTTTATTTGCTGAGAAACCGCCAGTAGCTAAAACCACGCCCTTGTTAGCGTTTAATGTATATTCAGTTCCATCAGAAGCAGTACCTTTAACGCCTACAACTTTGCCATCAGCAGTAAGTAATTCACTAGCTCTAACTTCCTTAATGATTTCTACATTGTAATTCTTTTCTTCAATTTCATCTGTAAATACTGAAACGAATAAATTTCCGCCATGTGCTGAAACTGATGAGAACCATCTCGGCCATGTATCACCTAATAATAAACTTGGTGAATCAGTCCAGTCAAATCCCAGTTCACCTAACCATTCTTTCGTTGGTTTAGATTTAGATACTAAATCATATAATAATTCCGGATCAGCAGCTTGACTGAATCTGAAGAAGTATTGCAATGACATGTATTCTAATGAATCATAGACTTGAGTTTTACCTTCAGCTTTATAAGCTTCTATATCTTCGGCTACTTTCTTTTGCCAACTCTTAACTACTTCATTATCAGTTTCTCTGGCGATTAAACCTTCAATTTCAGCCATTTGACCATCCGTCATTTCATGAATCGAGATAGCTTCCGGATCACAAGAAGCATAACCACCGCCTGTACGAACAGTATTACCACCGATATAAGCGTTCTTTTCGATCACAATTACTGATGCACCTTCTTCAGCAGCAGATACAGCAGCAGCTAAACCAGCTCCACCAGCACCAACTACAATAACATCAGCTTCTTTTACAACTGCTTCTCCTGCAGCTTCGTTATCAGCAACTTCTGCATTCTTAAGTGCTTCAACATCTCCACCAGCTTGGTTTACAGCATCAGCAACAGCATTAAGGATTGCATTACTTGTGTTAGTTGCACCTGTAATAGCATCAATCTTTAATGATTGATTTGCTATAATCGATTCTGGAATTTTTGCAATAGGAGCATCAGAAATACCTGGCGTTTCACCATGCTCTTTAATTTCGATTGATTTGATCGTGTCACTATCAAAAGTAACTTCTACAGTTACATCTCCGTTGTTCCCTTTAGCTGTAGCAGTATAAGTACCTGCAGTATATGTACCTGCAGTATATGTTTCACCGGTACTTTCTTCTTTTGAACCACAAGCTACTAGGCTAACGGACATCATGGCAGTTAAGCCAAATAATAAAATTTTTCTTCTTAAGCTTTTCATAAGTCCCCCTCCTGATTATACCTTAAGCACAACGAACTTCTCATTTTTTCATTATAGTTAAATATAAACTAATTGCTTATAAAAACTATAAAGAATAAGCACCATGAGAATGAACCATATAATTGTTTGAATATCCGTACAAAATATTCTAATCACATTATATCAAATATTAAAATATTGTCAATTAATTATATTCTTTCAGATCAATGTACCAGCATACTTTAATTGGCATCTTATCTTGAGCTTTGACAATCACATCAATTCCTGAATGAGTATCATAATCCACAAATATTCTGTTTCATAGTAAAAACAGGCCAATGAACTATTTCATCCATCGCCCTGCTCATAATTACTTATTTAAAAATCATTTCCTAATTTTCTTAATTCTTTATCTCCACTTCTCAAATAACCCCCATCACTCCCCCAATCCAATAAATAATTCCCAGCACCCAACTGGCAAATACGCCGAATAAAATCACAGGCCCGGCAATGGTAAACAGTTTTACGCCGATGCCGAACACATGGCCTTCTGTCTTATATTCAATGGCAGGAGATACTACGGAATTGGCAAATCCGGTAATAGGCACCAGCGCCCCGGCGCCGCCCCATTTTACAATCTTCGGATAGATGCCGAAGCCGGTCAGCACCACGCTCAAAAGAATCAGCTCCAGCTGCATCCAGGTAAAGGCTGTTTCCTTTTCCATACCCCAGAATTTCATCATTCCGCTGGCGGAAAGCTGGCCCAGCGCGCAAATCAGGCCGCCGCACAGAAAAGCTTTGGCCATGTCCATAGGCAGACTGTTTTTGGGAGTGATCTCCTTAATATATTCGTCATACGCCTGTTTGTTCAGTTCCATTTTTCTTCTCCTTTCGCACCTTTTCCTGCACCTGGCCCATCCAGGCGGCTTATCCGCTTCCCATCTCCCTGGCAAAGTACACAAGCGCTCCGCAAAGCTTTCCTGCTGCAATGGAAAAGATGATGTACTGCAGCCCTACTGCCAGATGAATCCGCCGCGCCAGAATGGGAACTGTTTTTAAGGTCTCCGCCAGGCTCATTACCAGACAACCTACAAAGATCCCCACAGACAGGCCAAATATGCCCAAAACTATCTTTCCCCCAAACAGAATGGGAAATTCATAAATGTCATAGATATTGCCCAGAACACCGCCTAAGATAATAACCGTATCATAAAGCATAATATGGTGCCTTGTTCCTGTTTTTCCAATCAGCCTGGGAAACACGCCGATGATCGCCAGAAAGGCAAACACACCGGCTGCCACCATGCCTCCGGCGCTTACGCCGATGAAAATCAAAACAGCCTGCTGTCCCAGCCAGGGCACGCTACGAAACATCCACTTCCCGCTCCTTTCTGCTGTCATTCTGAATCAGGGTTTTGCTGATGTTTTCCTCATAAAGGCGCATTTCCACCTCCAAAGGCGTAGGGTCTGTGTTCAGCTTCCACTTGGCAAAGTGATTAAAAAACAGCAGAATGCCCAGAGCCAGCCCAACGGAATAGGACACCTCCAAAACCGTAAATCCAGTGCTCTCCTGTCCGGTAATCAGCCGGTACACCTCCTGAAACACAGAATTGACGCTGACATCATTGTTGAAGGTCATAATGGCAAACCCGGCTCCGCAGAAGCAGACGATACAGACAAAAATGGTCTTCGTCCACTGCCAGAGGGCAGACGGCACCTTCTGGGGATGGTAGTCGATGATATACTCTACACTTCCCACATTGTCTACCTGAATGGACGGATCCAGCTTTTCCAGCTTTTCGATCACCTGCAGCGCGCTTTCCACATACCTGTGTTCCTTTTTGCCCCGGACGGTTTTTACCTTTAATGCCCGGCATTTAGCCTCTATGGTCTTGTCACTGCAGTAGACATCTGCCACATCCTTTAAATAAATATCCTGTCCCGGAACCTCCGTCATCTCCCGCAGATTCAGATAAACCGTCTTTTGGGCGCTCATAGCACCGCCTCCACTACCTTACGCTGCACCAGAGTGCCTTCCGGCTGTGTCTGGAAGCTGTCTCCGCCTAAAATCAAAAAGAGCACGCCTGCTGCCGCCAAAGCCCCTAAAAGAGCCAGAAATATACCGCCCTTTGCTCTGAAAAATCTCATCTCATTCACATCCTTTTTCTCCGGTCAGTCCGGTTTTCAAAGGATAGTATGGCTGGTTAACCATTTAAATATTCCCGCATCTGTTTCAGAATCTTTTTTTCCAACCGGGAAACCTGCACCTGGGAAATGTTTAAATCTGCCGCAATTTTACTCTGGGTCTGATTTTCAAAATACCGCCTGATAATGATGTTCCGGTCTTTTTCCGACAGCTGCTCCAGAAGCTGTTTTAAGACCATCCGGTTCATCATCTCCTCCTGCTCCTGCCGCTCATCTAAAATCCGGTCCATCAGACACAGATTCTTATCCTCTCCGCCGCCTGCAGGCCGGTACAGAGATTCCACCTCAGCTCCTGCCTCTAAAGAGGCGGCAATTTCCTCCCGGCTTACCCCCATTTCCCGGGAAATCTCGTCCAGCCCCGGCTCCCGCCCCAGACTCTTTGTCATCTGTTCCCGGACGGCAGCCACCCGCACGCCCAGCTCCTTCACAGAGCGGCTCACCTTAATCATGCCGTCGTCCCGGAGAAACCGTTTGATTTCCCCGGTAATCATAGGCACTGCATAGGTGGAAAACCGCACTTCAAAATCCAGGTTGAATTTGTCTATGGATTTTAAGAGGCCGATGCAGCCAATCTGAAACAGATCCTCAGGATCGTACCCTCTGCCTGCAAACCGGCGCACAATACTCCACACCAGGCCTACATTGTCGGTCACCAGCTTGTCTCTGGCCTGATTATCTCCAGCGTGGGCCAGCCGAATCAGTTCCTTTAACTCGTCCATGCCCTCACCTGCCGATTTTCTTTTTCATAACGACCAGAGTGCCCTGTCCGGGAGAGGATTCCACTGTTACCTGATCCATAAAGGCCTCCATAAAGGAAAAGCCCATGCCTGACCGCTCCCCGCTTTTGTCTGTGGTAAACATGGGCTGGCGGGCCTCCTCCACATTGGAAATTCCGATTCCCTTGTCTCGGATTTTCACAGTCAGCTCCCGTCCTTCTATTTCCACCTCTACCTGAATGATGCCCTCTGCCCCTTGGTAGCCGTGGATTTCTGCGTTGGTTACCGCCTCCGACACAGCGGTTTTTACATCGTTTAACTCCTCTAAGGTAGGATCTAAGCGGCTTATAAACACAGCCACCACCACCCTGGCAAATTCTTCATTTTTTGACCGGCTCTCCAGCTCCATCCGAAAGCGTTCCATTTCTCCTATCCTCCTGTTCTCTAACCTGCAATCGCTGCTTCTTTGGAATCAAAATGCTCCATCAGCCGATGAATGCCTCCAATAGCCAGCACCCGGCCCACCTGAGCGTTGACGCCGTACAAAGTAACCTTTCCCCCGCTTCCCGCCATCTGCTTGTAACGGTTTAAAAGCACGCCGATACCAGAGGAATCCATAAACTGAGTTTTGGAAAAATCAAACACCACCTTGTTTATGTAGTTTTCGGAGAACAATAAATCCGTTTCATACCGCAGGTTGCGGCAGTTGTGATGATCCAGCTCCTTAGGCAGGTGGATTACCAGCACCTGGCCTCTGGCCTCGTAGGTAAAAGTCTGTTCTGTCATAAAAATTGCTCCTTTCAGATAAATTGCTGCAGTGAATGATTCATAAAACCAGCTTTTCTATATATTGAAAAAAAGCACGGCAGATAAGAGAACGCTTTTCGTTCTTCTTTCTCTGTCGTGCTTTAAGCTTTGCTTCTTAAATATTTAGTATCCCCGCTGCTCCTTTGCATCGTCTGCGTATTCGCTGTCCGGGTAGTTCATAATAATATCGCCGAAATACTGGTTGGCAGTGTCCGTATCTTCTAAAGCTGCATAAGCCAGACCCAACTTATAGATTACTTCCGTATTTCCGGGGCGGATCTGCAGGCTCTTGTTGTAATAGTCAATCGCCTGGGCGGGGCCGCCGCTTCCGTTCATGGCCTCATCCCCCATGGCAAGTAAGGTCTGCCAGCCGTTTTCCGCCATATCGGCATGAATCCAGGCTACCGTATTGTCCAAAACGCCATCGTTTAACACATTCATGTCTGTGGACACATATAAAAGCGCCGCAGTTCTGGCGTCCTCTGTCCGGTAAGCCTCTAAAATCTTCACCAGATTCTGGTACTGGCTTAAGACGCCGCCGTTGTCGCTGACTAAGGAAGCCAACTGGGTTTCCGCCTGCTCCCTGGCCGCCTTCGCAGTTTCAATGTCTTTGTTTAACTGGTCAATCTCAATGCTTTTCTGATTGATGATCTCCAGGTTTGCAACCTGCTCCTGATTGTGCATTGCATTTAAGGACTCGGTCTTGGCCGGCATAACCAGGAAGAAAATAACCATAGCCCCCAGCACCAAACCTGTCAGAATGTTTAAAACAGACTGCCAGCCAGTATTTTCCTTGTAGCTGGGCGGAATGATGATGTCATCGTCCTGCATCTGCCGGTGGGAAAAGGCATTCTTCAGTTTCCGCTTCTCTACCTCTGCCCGGCCGGTGTTCCGTTTAGCTACCGCCATATACCGCTGCGCCGTGGGATTATAATGGTCTACTTTCAGCACCTGATAAAGGCAGCTTCCCGCCTTGATATAGTCCTCATGGTGAATGTATAACACAGCCAGCAGTTCCTGGGCTTTCACATAGTTAGGAAACTCGTCCAGCATCCGCATTAACAGCAGCACTGCCAAATCCTCATTGTCATTTTTGGCGTACTGAAGCGCCTGGTTGTATTTTTTCGCCGCCTGATCCGCCGCTTCCAGATAGCTTCTGGAGGCATGAACGGCATGCAGATATTCCTCTGCCAGATTGTCCTGCTCCTGCAGATTCAGGCTGATGACCCACTGGATCATGGCCGCCCCCGCCTCTCCAATCTCCAGATAGATAAGGCCTAACAGATTTCTTGCGTCTGTCTGGAACTTATCGAACCGCAGGCTTTTTTTCAAAGCAGCCACTGCCCCGGTTAAATCCCGGTGGCCGGCCCGCTCCAGTCCCAGATTGTAGTATGCATTGGCAATCCGGCGGTTTTTTATTCTAATATCCATTCTGTCCCCGCCTTATTCTTTGCTGCCTTTTAAAAATTCCACCATCAGATCCGTCATATCTGTTAAATCTTCCCGGACGATGGCCTCCTCCACCTCGCCTACTTCCAGGCTTGGCTTGAAGCGGGTAATCTCCGTCTCAAAATCCAGCATGGTTCTTCCTCCTTACGCCTCCAAAGCGGACAGCGCCGCCTTAATCTCTCCAATCAGATAGAGGGAACCGGCCACATAAAGCCGGTCTGTTTCTTTTTTACAGGCCAGGGCATGGGATAATGCCTGTCCTACATTGTCATACTGCTCCACAAGGGGACATCCTGCCGCCCGGAAGGCGTCTGCCAGGGTATCTGTTTTCAGTCCCCTGCTGCTTTCTAACTGCACCACTGTAACATGGGCTATGGAAAGCCCTTCCGCCAGCATCCGGATCATCTCCCGGTAGTCCTTATCCGAAACTGCAGCAAACAGCAGATGAAGCTCTCCCTCCGTATCCGGCTGCTGCTTTACCGCCTGGATAAAAGCAGTGACGCCGCCTGGATTGTGGGCGCCGTCCAGCCAGATGCCAGGACGGACCTGCTCCATTCTGCCTGGCCAAGAAACTCTGGAAAATCCGTTTAATATGGCGGTTTCATCTGCTCCCGGCACTGCCAGCACCTGAAGCGCCTTTGCAGCCAAAGATCCATTCACAGCCTGATAGGGCGCTGCAAAGAGATGGGTAAACCGTTCCTCCGCATCCGTTACCGGATAGGCGGCTGCATGCATCTTAAGCGCCTGGGCCTTTATCACTGCGGAAGCCTCCTGACTGCATCCATCGTAAATCACCGGAACTCCCGGCTTAATGATCCCCGCCTTCTCCCCTGCAATCTGCTCTACAGTATCTCCCAGATACTGGGTGTGGTCCAGACTGATAGAAGTTATGATACAGGCTAAGGGGCGGCGAATCACATTGGTAGTATCCAGCCTTCCCCCAAGCCCGGTTTCCAAAATCACATAGTCCGGCTTCTGCTTCCGAAAAAGCACCATAGCCATGAGAAACACAAACTCAAAAAAGGTAGGATGGCAGTACCCTTTTTTTATCATAGCCTCTGTCACCTGGAAAACTTCCTGAAAGCATTCCTCAAACAAAGGTTCCGATACCGGCTTTCCATCCAGCAAAAACCGCTCTGTCACATCCACCAGATGGGGAGAAACAAAGGTTCCCACATGATAACCGGCCTCTAAAAGCACTGCCGTCAAGTCTGCGCAGACAGAACCTTTTCCATTGGTTCCCGCCACATGAATTAAATTTAAGGCCTCATCGGGATTTCCCAGTTCTTCCAGAAAATCCCGAACCTCTTTCAAAGTATTTTTCTTTCTTGTCCAAAAGGGAATCTCTAACAGATACTCCCGCGCATTCTGCTTGTTCATAATTCTGTCTGTTAATTTATATGCAGGTTTTTCCCCTTTTATGCCTGAAGCTGGGCCAGACGCTCCTCTACCTGAGCCATCATCTGGGTATATTTCTCCAGCTTCGCCTTTTCCTCGTTGATCTTGGCCTCCGGAGCCTTGCTTACAAACTTTTCATTGCTCAGCATACCAGTTACCCGCGCCAGCTCCTTAGAAAGCCGTTCTTTCTCCTTTTCCAGCCGTTCCATCTCCTTAGCGACATCTACCAGCTCTGCAAAAGGCATGTAGATGGCTGCGCCCGGAATAACTGCAGATACGGCATCATCGTCAATGCCGGCCTTGTCCTTCTGCAGGCACACCTGGCTGGCATAGCCTAAGGCAGCAAAGAACACCTTGCTGTACTCAAAAATAGCAAGCAGCTCCTGATTCTCAGAAACTACAAAAACCTTTGCTTTCTTGCTGGGAGGCACATTCATGGAAGTGCGTACGCCACGGATGGCACGGACTGCCTCCTTAATGGTTTCCACAGCCTTCTCCTCTGCTTCAAAGTTCCACTCTGCCTTAAACTCCGGCCAGGAAGAAATCATGATCGACTCCTCGTCCTCCTGCAGGTTGCAGAAAATTTCCTCTGTCAAAAACGGCATGTAGGGATGCAAAAGCTTTAAGGAGTTGATCAGCACCGTCTTTAAGGTCCAAACAGCCGCCGTGTGGGTAGCGTCCTCATCGTTCCACAGACGAGGCTTCACCATCTCAATGTACCAGTCGCAGAACTCCTCCCAGATAAAGTCGTAAACCTTCTGGAGGGCGATGCCCAGCTCATACTTGTCCAGATTTTCCGTTACATCCTTAGCCAGAGTGTTGACCTTGGAGAGGATCCACTTATCCGCCATGGTAAGCTGCTGATTTTCTGCCGCCAGCTTCTCCGGATCTGCCTTCTCCATGTTCATCATAATGAACCGGGAAGCATTCCATACCTTGTTGGCAAAGTTCCGGCTGTTCTCCACCCGCTCCCAGTAAAAGCGCATGTCATTGCCCGGCGCATTTCCGGTAATCAGGGTCATACGGAGCGCGTCTGCACCGTATTTATCAATCACCTCCAGAGGGTCGATGCCGTTTCCTAAGGATTTGCTCATCTTCCGTCCTTGGCTGTCTCTTACCAGACCGTGAATCAGCACCGTATGGAACGGAGTCTTTCCGGTCTGCTCAATGCCGGAGAATACCATACGGATTACCCAGAAGAAAATAATATCGTATCCGGTTACTAAAACATCGGTAGGATAGAAATAATCCAGCTCCTCTGTTTTTTCCGGCCATCCCAGAGTAGAGAAAGGCCACAGGGCAGAGGAAAACCAGGTGTCTAAGGTATCCTCATCCTGCTTAAAGTGGACGCAGCCGCACTTGGGACACTTCTCTGGCATGGATTTTGCCACTACGATCTCGCCGCATTCCTGGCAGTAGTAAGCGGGAATCCGGTGTCCCCACCACAGCTGTCTGGAAATACACCAGTCCCGGATGCCTTCCAGCCAGTGAAGGTAGGTTTTTCCAAAGCTTTCCGGCACAAACTTTAGCTGGCCGGATTTTAAAGCCTCAACAGCCGGCTTTGCCATTTCGTCCATACGAACAAACCACTGCTGCTTTACCATCGGCTCTACGGTGGTCTTGCACCGGTCGTGGGTTCCTACATTGTGGGAATGGGGAACTACCTTTACTAACAGTCCCTGTTCCTTTAAATCCTCTACCATGGCCTTTCTGGCCTCGTAGCGTTCCATACCATCGTACTTGCTGCCTGGGCAGTGAATGGTAGCGTCATCGTGCATGATGCACAGCTCCGGCAGATCATGGCGTCTTCCTACCTCAAAGTCGTTAGGGTCGTGAGCCGGGGTAATCTTTACACAGCCGGTTCCAAACTCCTTATCTACATAGGAATCTGCAACCACCGGAATCTGACGGCCGGTCAAGGGCAGCTCCAACATCTTTCCTACTAAATCCCTGTAGCGGTCATCCTCCGGATTTACAGCTACTGCCGTATCTCCCAGCAAGGTCTCCGGACGGGTGGTGGCAATCTCCACAAACCGGCCTTCCTCTCCCACGATCGGATAATTGATGTGCCAGAAAAAGCCGTCCTGCTCCTGATGCTCTACCTCTGCGTCGGAAATAGAGGTCTGGCAGACCGGGCACCAGTTGATAATACGGGAACCCTTGTAAATATAGCCCTTCTCGTACAGCTTGCAGAACACCTCTAACACTGCGTCAGAGCACCCCTCATCCATGGTGAACCGTTCCCGGTCCCAGTCTGCAGAAGAGCCTAACTTGTGAAGCTGATTGATGATGCGGGTGCCGTACTCTTTTCTCCAGTCCCAGCACTTTTCCAGAAACCCGTCCCGGCCCAGGTCATGCTTATCAACGCCTTCGCTCTTTAATTTGTCAATTACCTTTACTTCCGTAGCGATGGCTGCATGGTCTGTTCCCGGCTGCCAGAGAGCCTCATAGCCCTGCATCCGTTTATAGCGGGTTAAAATATCCTGCATGGTGTTGTCCAGGGCGTGACCCATATGCAGCTGTCCCGTAATGTTAGGCGGCGGCATTACGATGGTGAAAGGCTTTTTGCCTTCCCGCTTTCCCCGCTCAGCATCTGCGTGAAAGTACTTGTTGTCCAGCCATTTCTGATAAATCTTCTCCTCAATGGCGGAAGGGTTATAGGTTTTTTCCAGTTCTTTCATGACAATTCAATTCCTTTCCAAACAATGTAATCTATATAAGACAATGCATTTATGCCATAGTCCTGTATTCCTGTTTCCACTTGTGAAGCAGCCTGGCTTCCCCCTCCTGGCGGCGGATGGAATCCCGGTTAAACAGATCCTCCAACTGGCGCACCTGACTGGAATCCTCTGCCCCGGCCTGGGCTGCCTCAATGGAACTGTCCCACTGCGTTTGAAGTTCCTGGCTTATCAGAGCCTTAAACCTGTCTCCCAGCTTTAAATTGGTGTTTAATTTTGTCAGGCAGTACATCTGATGGAGAATCCTTAAATCTGCCTGTTTTGAATAGGCCTGGCGGTAAGCGTCAAAGGCCTGCTCCATCCGGAACATCCGGGCATAACAGGAACCTAGGTTGTTCCAGACAACGGACAGAAATTCATCGTTCACCACCTGACTTTTCGGCAGCTCCAAAAGATCCTTATACTGTTCTGCCGCCCTGCCGTACTGGCGCAGGTAAAACAGCTCGTCTGCCCGCATCTTCCGGTACTCTGCCGGATGCTTTCTGCGGATTCCGGAAATCTGGTTCCGGTAACGGCTGATTTCTCCGGCGCTGTAGTAGTCGCTTTCCTGCAAAAGCATAATCAGGGGTTCATCCGGATCATCGCTGCTTTTTAACCACCGTTCCAGCTTCAGGGCCAGAAATCCCAGATTCAGTTCTTCCCGCAGGAAGGTAAACAGCGCTTCATTTAAAAAGCCGTCCATCACCAACAGGGGATGGTTGTAAATCACATAGGCCAGCTCCTGGGAAGAATAAATGCGGATTCCCAGGCTTTCTATATAGAGAGGGCGCTTTACCTGCTCCTGTCTGCAAAGCAATAAACTCATAGCATAACCTCTTGTCTGATCTGTATTTCCGAGGAGGGGAACAATTCTCCGAAGCCCCGGTCCTTAATCTTTACATCCATGGTCTTATCATCCAAAAAGGACACCTGCACCTGTACCTTGGTAGTCCGCTCCGGCCGCAGGGGGAAGCCTTCCAGCTTGATAGATACCTGCTTTTTCCGGCGTATGTCCAGAGGCGTCACTGTAAAGTCTACCGTGTCCTGCCGGTCTGGAATCACATCTACTGTAGCTACCCGGTCAAACCAGTTTTCTCCGGCTCCCGCCAGCACCACGCTGGTCTCCTGTCCCTTGTGAAGCACATTCATGGAAATAGTGTGCTTTAACCGTCCGTCACAGATGACCGTAAAAGGATAGGAGGTCCGCTCCTGGGTGTAGTCCAGCGCCTTAAAAGCGGCGCCTTTGGAAAACAGAGCCGTCTCCATATACACCCGGCGCTTGGTACAGAGAAGCTTCATAAAATCCTCTGCCCAGTCCCGGTTTTCAAATCCCTTTCCTGTCAGGAACACAGCAGAATAAGATTTTTTCTGCATAATCCGGTTGGCACAGGAACAGAGAATGGTATCTGCCAGTCTGCCGCCGGAGGCCGTTCCTAAGATGTCCAGGTTAAACCCTTCATCCAGATCCTCGCACTCCGCCACCACCGTACTCTTTTTCATGCCTCGCTGTACCTTCATCTCGTAGTAGCGCAGCTTTTCATCTGACAGGTCAAACATGCCTACCACTCCGGTCCAGATTTCTTTTTTCTGACTTAAAATATAGTAAATAAAGCTTTCCGAATGACTCTCAATATGAATCTGCTCCCGGCTGACGCCAAGCGCTTCCCCGCAACTGTAAAGAGCCTCGATCAGCCTAGGTTCCAGCCAGTTTACAGTAAACACCAGCTGGCTGATTTTATCCTTTCCATACTCCCGCATGGGAAGGGCCGCTGCCCGCTCAATAAAAAGCTTAAGCAGCTCCTTTGCCTCATACCGGATCTCCACTAAGGTGGCATGGCCTTCCTTGCGGACCAGCTTTACCAGCTTGTCCACAATCAGACCGTCTCCCTTTAAGGTATGGGCGTAGGCCTCCTCTCCCACAAACCAGAGATCCTCCGTCTTATGACGGCAGATCACCGTTGGGATTGTCCAGGTCTTTTCTTCCTCTGCACAGTTAATCTGTGTATATCCGTCGCACAGATCTATGCCAACAACCAGTTCCTCCATAAAAACCCCTTTATCTTTAAAGCAAACCGAACAATTCCTCCATCATGGCGCTGTCCGTTACATACTTTTTCATATTCTCTTTCAAGGCAGTCTCATCTTTCTCTGACGCTGCCATACTCATCTGATTCAGCATGGCAAAACGGCTGCCTTTTTCTCCTTCTGCAAAGGGATGGCAGCTTAGGCTGCCTTCCTCTGCCAGAATCCTTTCTTCGTCCTTTTGCTCCCAGACCCGGTACTCCAGAGTCTCGCCGGAAAACAGCACCTTCTGATGCACATAAATTCCTGGGTAAACCTTTTTAAAGTCTTCCGGTCTCCAGGTCTCGTCCTCCGGAAGAATCCGTACCTCCAACTCCGGCTCGCTGCCGGCTCCGCCGTGGTACTCAACCGTTGCCTTGTCCATGACCGACTCCGGCATGGGAATCAGTCTGCCCAGGTCATAGAACCAGGAAAAGACCCGGCCTTCCTCCAAAAGTAAGTCTACCATAGTGCTGCAAAGCTCTTTTCGCTCCTCATCCAGCTCCTTTAAGGTGGAATAGTACCTGGTTAAGGCCAGCAGGTAGATGGTGGGGATCCGGTACTTGGCTCCGGCGCCCAAAACGGCGCTTTCCAGGTATGCAAACACCTGAGCTCCCGTCTCCTTTTCCCACAGAAAATAATCTGCCGACTTCATGGTAAAGTAAGCTTTTACCACCTGGTCGCTGGTCTTTCTTCCAGACGCATACCAGTCAAACACCTGATCCATCCTGGATGTTTCCCCGGTAAACATCATCTGGGCCAAAAGCCGCTCTGGAAGGTCGTAAACCTCCACATGCTCCTTCATGCCCTGGCAAAGAAGTTCAAACATCTGCTTTGTGGAGCCGTTAAAATGCTCGCATAAAAAGTCCAGCACCACACTGTCTGCCTGTCCGGCCAGAAATAGCTGCCAGGCTACAGCCAGAAGTTCTTCTTCATCTTCCCGCATAGGGTGCAGAATCTGCTTGGTGCACAGCCTTAAGAGACGGCTGTTTTTTATCCCTTCACAGCCGTATGTTTTTACCAGTTCCCAAGCTTCCTGGATATAATCCTGCTGAATCAGGGTCTCACAGACGCCGGCCCGCTCTTTGCGGCTTAAAGCCGCCAAGTCCAGATCCATGAAATAGTCCACATCATCTGCAGCTTCTTCCTCTCCCGACTCCAGCCGTTTCCGGTAATAGGCAATCATCCGGCTTAAAATCTGCCGCTTAAAGAGAGGCCGTAAATCCATTTCGCTGACAGCCCGCTTTAAGGTGAAAAGATCTGCCTCACAGGAGATGCCGGCTTCTGCCAGCTCTCCGCACTCCTGCAGCCGGAGCATGGGATGCCCCGGGTAAATCTCAAAGCACTGTTCCTCTAATTCCGCCAGATGCTTTCCGTCCATGGCAGGCAGCTTCCGATAGGAAATTCCTGCATAGCGGCTGCCAAAATCATCCTCAAACAAAAGCACCGGACGCTCGGAAAACAGAGGCACATAGGCTGCTCCGTCCTTCACCGGAAAGGCGTACTCTCCTTCCATCTCCTCATAGCAGACGACCACATACCGGATATTAGGATTTTTCACCTGCACCCGGTAGGATCTTAGGATGGAAGGCAGCACACGGGCCACTTTTCCATCGATCATCTCTTTGTAGATCATGTGCTGGTAAAGAACCACATACCGCCGGTTGATCCGGGAGTGCAAAAGCTGCTCCATGGTAAACTGTTCAATATCACGCTCATACTGCCTGTAGAGGGAGCTTCCCGGATTCATATATTTTAGGATGTTCATATACAGGATAGACCTGCTGAAATCATCCATGGACTTCTCATAGGAAAAATAGAGAAGTACCTCTTTGGGAAGCAGATAGGGATAATCATAAGGCAGGGAATAGAGATAATATTCGTAAAGCCTGGTCAGGCTGACTCCTGCCTCCAAAGCCTTCTGATACCAGACAAAATATTCCGGCGTCCGGCACTCTCCCTTAATTAACATGCTGCAGACTGCTGCCAGGATCTCCTTGTTCTGGTAGGTCTCATATAGCTTCATCAGAAGACGGCAGTACAGCTTCCGGTAATGCTTGGACGATGACGCCGGCTCTGCAATCCGGACAGCCAGTTCTTCATTTATCAGGCCGTACCGGGCGCCAAAGGACATCACCTGTACCTCGTAGTCTCCCATTTTTCCTAAAAGCAGAGGATTCTTTTCAAAAATGCGGAACGCCGCCCCATAGAGATAAGGGCTGTGGCATCCGGCCTGATACATCTGGCGCATTTCTTCCAGCCGGGCAGGAAGGGCTTCCCCCTGCTCCGGCTCCATTTTCAGTTTCAAAAGATAAAGCCCTGCGTTTGCCGGATCCTGTTCCAGATACTGGGTGATCCGGTGAAGCAGAGAGGACAATGCTCCTTCATCCTCATAGGCCATAGCGCGGAGATATTGATAAAAACAGGCGATTTCCCTGGGTACTCCCTGCTCCTTCCTCCGTTCCAATTCTCCTCTGGCGTTTTCCAAAAGTACCTGAGCGCGGTTCTTCTGCCTCTCCAAAAGGGCTATTTCCCCTTGCCGCAGCAGATTTTCCAGAGTATCTCCCTGCAGCTTTTTAAGCCGCTCTAAAGGCTGCTTCATCTGATTCAGCAGCAACTGTTCTTCATAAAGACCAAAATCATATTTCAAACGCAGGGTCAGGTATTCCATCAAAGCGTCCTGACACCGGTTCTGGACATGCTCTCTGGGCGTTTCCTCCGCCACCACCTCCACAGGCACCGTAATGGTTTTTCGGATGTTCCGGATGTGGATAGCGCCTAAGTTGCGGCCCTGATGAAGTTTTTCCGGGTTGATCTGATAATGAATCAGGCAGGCTCCCTTTTCAAAATCCTGGGAAGTATAGCTTTCTTTCTGGAAGGACAGAAAATCTCCGTCTGCCACAACCTCAAACTGTACATAGCCCCAGGTAGAAGCAGTAACGATCATGTCGTCCTGAAAGGCAGTTTCTGGCCGGTCATATTTGCGGGGCTTTTCTTCGGTTTTTAATTCTACCGGCTCCTTCACATGAAGGGCCACCAGAAATTCCTCCAACTGATTCTTCCGGTTTAAACGGCCCTTTAAGCCGTGGTAAAGAGCGTTCGTATGAAGATCCTGCAAAAATGGGGCGTCTGCAAAATCCCGGTATTCAAAAAGATTCAGAGCCAGGTCATAGTCCCGCCGCACCAGGGCAGCAAAGTCTTCCGGTGTCTTAAGAGCGCCGATTACTTTTTCAATGGCTCCGGCGTCTATGGAAAAAGAATAGGGTATCTTCTGCTCTCCACCGTTGGTTACAAGGCAGAAGAACCCTTCGATCACATCGTCTTTGGTCAGATTACGGCTGTCTACCTCATAGCTGATGCGGTTTCTCCCCCCGCCAAAGGCATTTTCCCGAACGAGGACCCGCATGCTGGAAGAATATACCAGTCCCTTGATAAATCTTCCCTGCACATCTGTCACAAATATTTCTTTTCCAGTCAGGCACCCGGCCTGCACCGTATCCTCAATTCGTTCCGGGAAAGCGGACAGTTTCAGGGTCTCCCCTTCCACCATTCCCTTTGCCAGCCGGTTTATTTTTTCTCTCATAGTATCACCCGTCAGCACATCATTCCTATATCCATACTATAATATCACAATTTCACTTGATTTAAAAGAATTAAATTGGTATGATTAAAAAAAGATGTTTATTATAAAAACTGCGAGGCGAAAAAGCATGTTATCCGAACCAATGACCCTCTATAAACTGATGAATTTATATATGCTGAAGCAGGTGAACTTTCCCCTGACCAATGCCCAACTGACGGACTTCTTCCTTCAGCACGAGTACACCAGCTATTTTACCCTTCAGCAGGCCTTAAATGAGCTGCAGGAGGCAGGACTGATCCGCACAGAATCCACCCACAACAGCACCCGCTATGTGATCACCAGGGAAGGAGAGGAAACCCTGTCCTTTTTTGGAAAAAATATCTCTCCTGCCATTGTGGAGGATATGGACAAATACTTAAAGGAAAACCGGTTCCGGATGCGGGAGGAAGTAGGCACTGTAGCGGATTATTATAAATCCACCAACCAGGACTACATTGTCCACTGTGAAATCCGGGAAGGCCGCAGCAAGTTAATCAGCCTGGATCTGTCTGTTCCGGAAAAAGAACAGGCTCAGGCCATGTGCAGCCGCTTTAGCGACTGCAGCCAGGAGATTTACGCCTACATTATGAAGACGCTGATGAGCGGGGAGACATAGGCATTCTCCTGCAACCCTGGAAATACGGGAATCATCAGACAAAAAAGTTCCGCCCTCCGTTTAGGAAGGGCGGATTTCTTTTTATCTGTTTGACTTTTACTGCTCGTAACCGTTGGGGTTATTCTTCTGCCATCTCCAGGCGTCCTCACACATTTCCTTAATGCCGTGTCTTGCAGTCCAGCCCAGCTCTTTGGCTGCCTTGGAAGGATCTGCATAGCACTGGGGAATATCGCCTGCCCGGCGCTCTTTGAATACATAGTTAATCTTTAAGTTATTGGATTCCTCAAAGGCCTGGATCACATCCAGAACGCTGTACCCGTGTCCAGTTCCCAGGTTGTAGATCCAGACACCGCCATCTTCCTTTTCCAGCTTTCCAAGAGCCTTTACATGGCCGTCTGCCAGGTCTACTACATGGATATAGTCTCGGATGCAGGTGCCGTCCGGGGTGTCGTAGTCGTTTCCGAATACACCGAGGCATACCAGCTTTCCAACTGCCACCTGGGTGATATAGGGGAACAGGTTATTGGGAATTCCCTTGGGATCCTCTCCGATACGGCCAGACTCATGTGCGCCGATAGGATTAAAGTAACGCAGCAGCATAACCTTCCATTCCGGATCTGCAGTGTGCAGGTCGGTTAAAATCTGCTCCAGCATACCTTTGGTGCGGCCGTAAGGATTGGTAATCTCTCCCATGGGGCACTCCTCAGTGATGGGCACAAACGCCGGATCTCCGTACACAGTTGCGGATGAGCTGAATACAATGCTCTTTACATTGTGACGGCGCATAACATCACAGAGAATCAGGGTGCCGGTAATGTTGTTGTGATAATACTCCAGAGGTTTGTAAACGGATTCTCCTACTGCCTTCAGCCCGGCAAAGTGAATTACTGCGTCAATCTTTTCGTTGTCAAATACACGGCTTAAACCTGTCTCATCCAGAAGGTCCACCTCATAAAAGGTCAGCTTCTTTCCGGTAATCTCCTCCACACGAGCTAAGGATTCCTCACAGGAATTGCACAGGTTGTCCACTACCACCACATCATAGCCTGCATTTAAAAGCTCCACACAGGTATGGCTGCCAATATAGCCGGCGCCGCCAGTCACAAGAATCGTTGCCATAAAATGCCCTCCTTTTACCGTCCTGAGCCCGTCAGGCGAGCCCTGGTTCCTTTTGCTGTTTCCATTATATCCTGTGAATTTTGAAAAAACAATACACGATTTTTCTTAAAATTTGTCTTTTTCGTCTGATCCACTTCCTGTACAATTTATTTACCGCTCCACCAGATACCCGGCCACCGCATATCTGGCATCCTCAAATTCATAAGTACAGGTACATAAGATCACAATTCTGTCATCTTCCCCCGGTGTGGTTTCACTGGTAAATGTGGATTTTCCAATACATTCATAGATAAATTCCTGTCGATCCTCCCCATTTTTAAAGTTAATGGGAAAGGGGTTCCCTTTTCCTGACAGCAAATATCCTGCAAAAAGCCGGATTTCATAGCTATGATCCTTTGTTTCCAGATAAAGTACCGGATGCTCCCGATAAAATCCCGGATCCTTATACCCCGTCAGGCTGGTAAACATAGAATTGTTTTTTATGTGATGGCCATATATGGAGCTGACATCATCAGAAAAATCGCTGCTGTTGTCATAGGAAAGAAAAATGCTTCCGGAAGGATTTTCTTCTTTATTAAACATATGATTCATATAAAAGCTGTTGTCTGTTCCCTGTACTACCGGATAATCAATCGGCAGATCCGGCGCCCAGATCCATCCGATAATATCAGAATTTATTTCCGACAACTGATCAAAATTCACATTTCGTCTCTCTGTACCTTCACTTTCCTCAGGAACAGAGGAGGAAACCCCAGATGGGGTCTCCTCCTGTTTCTGCTGTGCCGCTTCTCGGAGATTTTCATAAAAATCCAGGCTGTTTTTCTGAATTCCCATTTCCCTCAGATACAGGTATCCAAAGGCAAGCATCCCGATAAGGGCCATATAGATAATTAGTTTCCACAGATTTTCCTTCAATTATTTCTCCTTCCGCTTCTTGCGTCTTGTGTAACCGGTTCCTGCAAGAAGCGCTGCAAGGAACATAATCAGGAATCCGTTACGATAGAGATCCTCATTGGTCTCTACACCCGTCTTCGGAATGGTACTGCTAAACTCACTATCCTCAGTCTTGCCGGCTCCCTGTCCAGTCTCTGCACCCATGCCGCTGTCGCCGGGTACAAGCGGAATAATCGGAGTGGGTACTCCAGGTCCGCCATTGCCGCTGGAACCGCCGGTTCCACTGCCGCCAGAACCACCGCTGCTTCCGCCGTCGCCAGAACCGTGTCTCTTTACAGATACTGTAACGGTCAGTTCTGCATAAGCATCACCATAAGAGATGGTAAAGGTCAGCGGATATTCTGCTGTACGATTCCGGTTGATCTCGGTCAGCTGTTCTGCATTTACCTGAATCAGGCTGGACGGAAGTCTGATTCCGCTCTTTACCAGCCATGCTTCCACACCTGCCAGAGTAATGGCTTCTTCTGCTGTGATCTGCTGCTTCGGCCGCTCAAAACCATGTCCGCGAAGTACCAGTGCATCATCTTCCGGATCAATCGGATCTACAATGGTCTGATCGCCTTTGACCACTACATTGACTGTGGTGCTGACGCTTCTTGTACCAACTGCTCTTTCAGCTGCCGCCGCCGTAAAGGTCAGCTCATAAATTCCTTCTGCATTCTGGTTGATAACAGCCAGTTGTACTTCATCCACAGAAATCTGTTCCTGACTGAGCTGCTCTCCGCTTTCTACAAACCATGCCTGAACCTTAGAAAGAACCTTTGCATCCTCTGCTGTAAGTACTGCTTCATCCGGTTTTACAAATCCGAACGCGGTAATTGCCAGAGTTTCTTTTTCATCCGGGTCTATCGGAGGATCAATGGTAGTCTGGCTGCCTTTGACTACTACCTTCACAGATGTGGATGCTTTCTTTCCACTTTCTGTTTCTGCAGCAAAGGTCAGTTCGTAAACGCCGCCGTCTTCTCCTGCTGCCTTGATTGCTTCCAGACCGGTTACGGTGATGTTATCCACCTTTTTTCCGGTTTCCACGATCACTGCTTTTACGCCGGATTTTTCTTTGGCAAGAGTCTCGTCCAACTTGGCTGCTTCTTCATGTTCCAGCGTAAAGCCTTTGGCGCTGATAGCCAGAGTTTCCTTCTCATCCGGATCAATGGGATCAATTACGGTCTGGCTTCCCTTTACTGCCACGCTTACGGTTACGCTTGCTTTCTGCTCGCCGTAGATTGCGGTAAAGGTCAGGTCATAAATGCCGCCGTCCCTGCCGGCTTCTGTAATTGCCTGCATACCATCGATGGTAATATCCGTTACTTCCGTACCAGACTTAGTCAGCAGCGCTTTCACGCCTGCGTTGGTTTTTGCAGTTTCCTCTGTCAAATCCTTCGCTTCTTCATTTTCCAAAGTAAATCCATGAGCCGTGATTACCAGCTTATCTGCATCCGGGTTCTCCGGGTCAGTCGGGTCAATTACAGTCTGGCTTCCCTTTACTACTACATTTACAGTCGTAGATGCTGTCTGCTGCTTATCGCCTTCACCATAGACTGCGGTAAAGGTCAGTTTGTAGATGCCGCCGTCTTCTCCTGCCTCGGTAATCTCCTCCACACCTGCTGCGGTAATGTTGGTTACCTCTGTGCCAGACTTAGTCAGCACTGCTTTTACTTCGGCATTGGCTTTGGCAGTTTCCTCTGTCAAACCTTTCGCTTCCGCATGTTCCAGAATAAAGCCATGAGCCGTGATTGCCAGCTTATCTGCATCCGGATTCTCCGGGTCGGTCGGGTCGATCACAGTCTGACTTCCCTTTACTACTACGCTTACAGTTACGCTTGCTTTCTGCTCGCCGTGAACTGCAGTAAAGGTCAGATCGTAAATACCTCCATCCGTTCCGGCAGTTACAATAGCTTCCATACCCTCTAAGGTAATATCCTCTGCCTTTGTTCCGGACTTGATCAGCACTGCTTTTACTTCTGCTTTCGCTTTTGCAGCTTCTTCTGTCAATTCCTTTGCATCTGCATTTTCCAGTGTAAAGCCATGGGCTGTAATTGCCAGCTTATCTTCCTCATCCGGGTCGGTTGGGTCGATCACAGTCTGGCTTCCCTTTACCACTACGTTCACAGTTACGCTTGCTTTCTGCTCGCCATGAACTGCTGTAAAGGTCAGATCGTAAATGCCTCCGTCTGTTCCGGCATCGTTGATAGCTTCCACACCCGTCACAGTAATATCCGTTACTTCTGTGCCGGACTTGGTCAGCAACGCTTTCACATCTGCGTTGGCTTTTGCGGTTTCCTCTGTTAATGCTTTTGCTTCTTCATTTTCCAGAGTAAAGCCGTGGGCTGTAATTGCCAGTTTATCTGCATCCGGATCCTCCGGGTCAGTGGGGTCGATAATGGTCTGGCTTCCCTTTACTACTACATTCACAGTTACGCTTGCTTCCTGCTTTCCATGAGTCGCTTTAAAGGTCAGCTCATAAATGCCGCCGTCTGTTCCGGCATTGTTGATAGCTTCCACACCTGTTACCGTAATATCCTCTGCCTTCGTTCCGGACTTGATCAGCACTGCTTTTACTTCTGCTTTTTCTTTTGCAGCTTCTTCTGTCAATGCCTTTGCATCTGCATTTTCCAGTGTAAAGCCGTGGGCTGTAACTGCCAGCTTATCTTCCTCATCCGGGTCGGTAGGATCGATAACCGTCTGGCTTCCCTTTACCACTACATTCACAGTTACGCTTGCTTTCTGCTCTCCATGAACTGCTGTAAAGGTCAGGTCGTAAATACCTCCGTCTGTTCCGGCATTCATGATAGCTACCTCACCTGTCACAGTAATATCAGTTACTTCTGTACCGGATTTGGTCAGCAACGCTTTCACATCTGCGTTGGCTTTTGCGGTTTCCTTTGTTAATGCTTTTGCTTCTTCATTTTCCAGAGTAAAGCCGTGAGCTGTAATCGCCAGCTTATCTTTCTCATCCGGGTCGGTTGGGTCGATAATGGTCTGGCTTCCCTTTACTACTACATTCACAGTTACGCTTGCTTCCTGCTTTCCATGAGTCGCTTTAAAGGTCAGCTCATAAATGCCGCCGTCTGTTCCGGCATCGTTGATAGCTTCCACACCTGTTACCGTAATATCCTCTGCCTTCGTTCCGGACTTGATCAGCACTGCTTTTACTTCTGCTTTTTCTTTTGCAGCTTCTTCTGTCAATGCCTTTGCATCTGCATTTTCCAGTGTAAAGCCATGGGCTGTAATTGCCAGCTTATCTTCCTCATCCGGGTCGGTGGGGTCGATAACCGTCTGATCGCCCTCTACAACTACTTTGACTTCCGTTTCTGCATCCTTACCTTCATGGGCTGCGGTAAAGGTCAGATCGAAGATTCCGCCTTCCCTGGTTACAGCATTGATCGCATCAAGGTCAGCAGCTTTTGCTTCCACATCCAGTGCTTCTCCAGTTGCAATTACATAAGCTTTCGCATTGGCTTTTTCTGCTGCCTTAGCAGAATCTAAGGCCTTAGCGTCTGTCTGGCTTATGTTAAATCCATCTGCGGTAATGGCAATGGTTCCGGTCTCATCAGTTCCGGTCTGGTCGCCAGTTACAACTACCTTAACGGTAACATCAGCAGTAACCTCCGCTCCTGCTTCATCCGTATCCGTTACGGTAAAGGTCAAGTCATAGATACCTTCTTTTCCGCTGTTGATTTCAGTAAGGTCACTTACGGCAATCTTACCTGCATCTACAGACTGGTTACTCTTTAACCATTTCGCTGCCACCTTGGAATTGGTCTTGGCTGATTCTGCATCCAGAACAGCTTCCTGTTTCACAAAGCCATTGGCTGTGATCACCAGGATGTCGTTCTCGCCTTCTCCGCCTCCGGTTGCTGTACCTTTGACTACTGCTTTTACCGTGACGCTGGCAGTTGCTCCACTTGCCGGGTCAGTTGCTGCCAAAGTAATCTCAGTATCTCCGCCTTTTTCTGTAATGGCTTTGAATGCATTAAAGGTGTCGTCTGTTACTTTGATATTGGACTGATCTAAGGAAACTGCTGTCTCCACAATCCAGGCCTGAGCATGAGCTTCAGCTACCAGAGCATTGTTATCCATGGCCTTGGCAGTCTCATAGTCTACCAGCACATGGTCTGCTGTAATCGCTACAGTTACATCGCCTTCCGGATCTGTGGTTCCAGTCTGGTCGCCTTTTACTGCTGCCTTCACAGTTCTGTTTACGGTATAGATCTGTCCCTCAATCTCTGTTTCAGCAGTAAAGGTCAGATCATAAACTCCGCCTTCTGTTCCGGCGTCTTTGATTGTTTGAATCTGGTTCCCATCCGCTGTAGGTATGATAGCCTTGAGACTCTCTACCTCGTATGCAGACGCTCCGGCTTTCTCTATTGCCTTTGCCTCATCAAAGTCTGCCAGCTCGCTCTGCTCCAGGGTAAATCCATGAGCGCTAAGCGCAATCTTATTATGCGGGTCTATGGAGGTTCCATCTCCGCTTACCATTACATCAACAGTCACTTTGGCACTCTTATCTTCTCCTGCAAGATTCTGCTTCGTAATGCTGAAGGTTAACGGATAAATGCCGTCTTTGTTCTGGTTGATTGCAGCAAGCTGCTTGTTTTCTTTATCAACAAGAATCTCTCCTCTGTCAATGTCGCCTTTCTTAATCCAGTAAGCTTTGGCAGCTGCCTTGGAATCTCCCTTCGCTATCTCTGCTGTTAAATCAGCTTCTTCCCTAGTCTTGGCAAAGTTCTTTGCTTCAATTACCAGAATGTCGCCGTCCACAACAATGCCGTCAGTGTTCTTTCCTTTGACTACTACTTGTACAGTAATCTCTGCGGTTACACCGTCTTTCTGGGCACTTAAGGTCATGGGAGCGATGCCGCCTTCATCTCCAATTACCTGGATTGCGGCAAAGTGACCGGCTGCCATAGTAACGGGCAGTTCTTCTCCAGTTTCCAGAACATAGGCTTTTGCCTTGGCATTTACCTTAATCAGTGCCTGTTCTTCAATAGTCTTATTTACACCATTGTTTAACAGCACTGGCTGAGCCGTAATGACTACATTCATTCCTGTATCTGGTTCTTCCGGATCAATGATAGTCTGGTCGCCGTCTACGGCTGCTTTGACTTTGGCAGATGCACGCTTTCCGTCATGTTCTGCCGTAAAGGTCAGGTCGAAAATTCCGCCTTCCTTCGTTACATTATGGATCTTTGTAAGGTCAGCGGCTGCTGCGGTAACCGTAAGCTCCTCTCCGGTTTTCACAATGAAGGCCTTTGCATTGGCTTTTCCTGCTGCAGTCTCTCCTGTTAAGGACTTGGCTTCCGTCTGGGTCAGTCTGAAGCCGTCTGCTGTGATGGCAATGGTTCCTGTCTCATCAGTTCCGGTCTGGTCGCCCTTCACCACTACATTTACGGTAACAGTGGCTGTCTTTGCTTCGCCCTGAGCATCTGTTCTGCTTACGGAGAAGGTCAGCGGATATACTCCGTCTGTTCCGCCGTTGATTGCAGTAAGCTGATTCTCATCTACGGTAACACCATCAGTTAAATCTGTTCCGGCTCCTGCCAGCTTTGCCTTAACCTCAGACAGTTCCTTGGCCTTAGCTGCATCCAGATTTTCTTCCGGCTTCACAAAACCATGGGCTGTGATAACCAGAATGTCATCGTCTACCTCTGTTCCGCCGTTATTGCTTCCCTTTACAAGCACATCTACGGTGATGGATGCCGAAGCTCCCTCGTAGGCGGCTGTCAGCGGCA